>NZ_JARKIN010000001.1:2610000-3210000 GCF_029351045.1 Streptomyces sp. WMMB303
AGTTCCTGCTGCGTGCCGAGCAGTTGGATCCCGCTGTGCGGCACTCGATGGCGGAACGGCTGGCGGACGATGTCATCGCGCGGACCGGCGCACCGGTGCCGCAGGGGGTGCCCGCCGTCAGCTATCTGGCCGGGGTCGCTGCGGAGCGGCGGGAGCGGGAGGCTCGGCGGTCTTTCGGTTCGCCAGGAATGCCGCATTCCTCGTCGCCGGAGCCGCAGCCCCAGCCGTCGCCCCAGCCCCAGCCCCAGCCGTCACCGTCCACGGCGACGCCGTCTCCGCCCGGCTCGGGGAGGGAGAGCTCGGCCTCGGACGGGGGCGAGAACGGACCGTCTGCTCCGCGTACGGGCTTCGTGCCTCCTTCCTAGGCACTCTGCCGGACCGGCCGGGCAAGGGCTCCCGCAGCCGGACCCCGTCAGAGCACGGGGGCTCATTCCCACGCGTGGCCTCCGCTCGCTATCCCTGGTCGAACACCGACGGGGGTGACTCCAGGTCCTCCAACTCGATGCCCGGGGCGGCCAGGACGACGTCGCCGGCGAGGTGTACAGCGTGCTGCTCCCCCGTCTCCACTTCGTTGACCTGGTAGCTGTGCACGACGAGCGGGCCGTTGTCGGTGGCGTGTGCTTCGCTGTCGGACAGCGCCCAGGACTGGTCCAGAGTGCGGGGAGCGAGAACGGGGGGTGTGAACGCGACGAGGCGCACGCGGGTCGCCCGGTCACCGAGAGCCGGGCGCAGCAGCCGTGCGGTCGCGATGAGGAACGCGGGGGAAGCCCCGGTGAAGGAGTGCGCGGCGGCGTTGCCTTCCTGTGCGTGCTCGCCCATGGGGTCGGAACGCACCCAGGTGACGCCGTCGAGTGCCGCTCCGCGGATCCGCCAGTTCGCGGCGCGGAGTTCGAGCCGGATCGGGCGGCCGAGATCGTCGAGGGTGAGGTCGACGGAGCCGCTGTGCTCACCCGCGGGGTCGGTGAGCTGCGAGACGTAGCGCCAGCCGGAGGGGCCGGTGGCGCAGTGGAAGTGTTCTTCTCCGAGAAGGGTGTGGTCGTGCGGATCGTGCAGCGAATAGCGGCCGCGGGGCATGGGCGGTGTCCGGGGTCGGTGCGGTGACGGGCAGGTCCCCGCGGGGGCGGAGGGCCTGGGCCGGTCCGAGGCAGGTCCGGGTCCGGCGGGGGTGCTGCCGCCGGGCTCGGCGCGCGGCCCGTAGGGCCGTGCGTGCTGAAGCGCGGACCGTACCGCCCTCCGGAGGTGTCGGAGACGGCTCGGCCGGGTGGTACCGGACTCGGCCCGGTACCACCGTACGGCCTTCCGCTGTCGGCACATCGGCGCGTACCGGCGGATCTCCGGCGCGCACCGCCGGAGATCCGTCAGCGCGTACCGGACGGGCCGGGCGCGCGGGTTCCGCACAGTCGCGTACGCCGCCCGCACCGGCCCGACCGGTTGCGGTGCTCAGTAGCGGTAGTGGTCCGGCTTGTAGGGGCCCTCGACCGGAACGCCGATGTAGGACGCCTGCTCCGGGCGGAGTGTGGTCAGCTTGGCGCCCAGGGCCTCCAGGTGGAGGCGGGCGACCTTCTCGTCGAGGTGCTTGGGCAGGACGTAGACGTCGGTCGGGTAGGACTCGGGCTTGGTGAACAGTTCGATCTGGGCGATCGTCTGGTCGGCGAAGCTGTTGGACATCACGAACGAGGGGTGGCCGGTGGCGTTGCCCAGGTTCAGCAGGCGGCCCTCGGAGAGGATGATGAGGGTCTTGCCGTCCTTGAAGGTCCAGGTGTGGACCTGCGGCTTGACCTCGTCCTTGACGATGCCGTCGATGGCGGCGAGGCCCGCCATGTCGATCTCGTTGTCGAAGTGGCCGATGTTGCCGACGATGGCCTGGTGCTTCATCTTGGCCATGTCCGAGGCCATGATGATGTCCTTGTTGCCGGTGGTGGTGATGAAGATGTCGGCGGTCTCGACCACGTCGTCCAGGGTCACCACCTGGTAGCCGTCCATCGCGGCCTGCAGGGCGCAGATCGGGTCGATCTCGGTGATCATGACCCGGGCGCCCTGGCCGCGCAGGGACTCGGCGCAGCCCTTGCCGACGTCGCCGTAGCCGCACACGACGGCCGTCTTGCCGCCGATGAGGACGTCGGTTGCACGGTTGATGCCGTCGACCAGCGAGTGGCGGCAGCCGTACTTGTTGTCGAACTTCGACTTGGTGACGGCGTCGTTGACGTTGATCGCCGGGAAGAGCAGTGTGCCCGCCTGGTGCATCTCGTACAGGCGGTGGACGCCGGTGGTGGTCTCCTCGGTGACGCCGCGGATCTCCGAGGCGAGCTGGGTCCACTTCTGCGGGTTCTCGCCGAGGGTGCGGTTGAGCACCGAGAGGACGACGCGGTGCTCGTCGTTCTCGGCGGTGTCGACCGAGGGTGCGGAGCCGGCCTTCTCGCACTCGACGCCCTGGTGCACCAGGAGGGTGGCGTCACCACCGTCGTCGAGGATCATGTTCGGGCCGCCGGTGCTGGCGTTCGGCCAGGTGAGGGCCTGCTCCGTGCACCACCAGTACTCCTCCAGGGTCTCGCCCTTCCAGGCGAAGACCGGGATGCCCTTCGGGTTCTCCGGGGTGCCGTCGGGGCCGACGGCGACAGCCGCGGCGGCGTGGTCCTGGGTGGAGAAGATGTTGCAGGAGGCCCAGCGGACCTCGGCCCCCAGGGCGACCAGCGTTTCGATGAGCACCGCCGTCTGGACGGTCATGTGCAGGGAGCCGGTGACACGGGCGCCCGCGAGCGGCTGGTCGGCGGCGTATTCCTTGCGGATCGCCATCAGGCCGGGCATCTCGTGCTCGGCCAGCTTGATCTCCTTGCGGCCGAAGGCCGCCAGCGAGAGGTCCGCGACCTTGAAGTCCTGGCCGGTCGTGGAGGTCGTCGTCATTGCGAGCTGCTCCTCGGTGTCGAGAAATAAGGCTGGCTGGTCCGTGCTGCGGCGCCGGGGCGGTGCGGTGCCGGTCGCGCGGAGGCGCGCATCGTGACCGGGCACACTCGTCCCCTGCTCGCAGCTCAGTCCGTCGGAGGCCCTCTCTCCCTCGGTGGCCCGGGGTCCGGGCCTCCCGACCGCCATCAGCAGCGACGTCTGGCTCTACGAATCTACACCGCCCGTCCAGGGGACAAGACGGGCGGCGCCGACAGCAAGGGCGCCTCGGGGTCGGTTTTCGGCCGCTTGCTTTTTTGCCCGTCCGGCTGGTTCGGTGCACCCTGCGGCTTCTGCGACTGCGACTGCGATGGCGCGAGAACGCATCCCTCCACCCCTTGGCCGAGCTAGGAGTTCCCACGTGACCAGTCCTGCCGACCCCCGAGACGGAGCGGCTCCCCCGGCCGACCCGGGGCTGAAACTGCTTGCTGTGACGGCGTGTCCGACCGGTATCGCCCATACGTACATGGCGGCGGAAAAACTGACCCAGGCCGCACAATCCCGTGGTATCGCCATGAAGGTGGAGACCCAGGGGTCCATCGGCGCCGAGAACGTCCTGACTGACAACGATGTCAACGCTGCGGACGGTGTGATCGTCGCCGCCGACAAGGACGTGGACCTCAGCCGGTTCGGCGGCAAGCGGGTGCTCTGCGTGGGAGTCGCGGAGGGCATCAGCGACCCCGGCGGGCTCCTCGACCGAGTACGCGAGGCCCCGGTGCACCCGGGCGGCGCGGCCTCGGCTCCGGCCGGAGACGCCCGCGTCGGCGACACCGGCGGCGGAAGCGGCGACGGGAGCGACGGCAGCCCCGGCCCGGCCGGGGCCAGGGGCCGGGAGCGCAGTGCCGGCTACAAGGCGCTGATGAACGGTGTCTCGTACATGATCCCGTTCGTGGTGGTCGGCGGGCTGCTGATCGCGGTCTCGCTCGCGCTGGGCGGGAATCCGCAGGCCGACGGCGGTCTGGTGATCCCCGACGGCAGCTTCTGGAAGCACGTGAACGACATCGGCGTGATCGGGTTCACGCTGATGGTGCCGATCCTCTCCGGCTACATCGCCTACGCGATCGGCGACCGTCCCGCGCTGGTGCCCGGCATGATCGGCGGCTGGATCGCCAACACCGGCGAGCTGTACGACTCCGAGTCCGGTGCGGGCTTCATCGGCGCGATCGTCACCGGGTTCCTGGCCGGGTACTTGGTGCGCTCGATCAAGCTGATACCGGTCTCGCGGTTCGTACGGCCCATCATGCCGATCATCGTGATCCCGATCGTGGCGACCTCCGCGCTCGGCCTGTTCTTCATCTACGTCATCGGCAGGCCGATCTCCTGGGTCTTCGAGAACCTCACCGACTTCCTGGGCGGCATGACCGGGACCAGCGCCGCGCTGCTGGGCGTGGTGCTCGGGCTGATGATCGCCTTCGACATGGGCGGCCCGGTCAACAAGACCGCGTTCCTGTTCGGGGCCGGGCTGGTCTCCAAGAGCCCCGAGGTGATGGGGATGTGCGCGGCGGCCATCCCGGTGCCGCCGCTGGGACAGGGACTCGCGACGCTGCTGCGCCGCAGGCTCTACTCCGACCAGGAGCGGGAGACCGGCCTGGCCGCACTGTTCATGGGCTTCTTCGGCATCACGGAGGGCGCCATCCCGTTCGCCGCCGCGCGGCCCGCCACGGTGATCCCGGCGAACATGCTCGGCGGCGCCGTCGCGGGCGGCATCGCCGGGCTGGCCTCGGTCGGGGACAACGTGCCGCACGGCGGGCCGATCGTGGCGGTGCTGGGCGCGGTCGACGGTGTGGCGATGTTCTTCGTGGCGCTGCTGATCGGTGCCGCGGTCACGGCAGCCACCACGGTCGGCCTGGCGACGCTCGGAGCACGGCGTTCCGGGCAGGACACTCCCGGCGCGGACGCCGCGGAGCGTCCCGTGCCGGCCCAGCGCGTGGCGGCGCACAGCGCGAGCGGCACCGCGCCCGAGGCGGGCCCGTCAGCCGGGGAGCCCCAGGCCGCCGAGGACGCACCCGGGGCCGCGGGCACCGGCCCGGAAGGCGGCACCGCGCCCGAGGCCGCCGCGGAGTTCTCCGGGGTGCTCTCCGGCTATCTGTCAGCGGAGACCGTGCGCGAGCAGCTCGCGGCCGACGGCAAGGAAGCCGCTGTCCGGGAGATGGCCGAGCTGTTGGGCCGCAGCGGCGCGGTCGCCGACAGCGAGGCGCTCGTACAAGCCGCGCTCGCCCGCGAGGAGCAGGGCACGACGGGGCTCGGCGAGGAGATCGCCGTCCCGCATGCCAAGACGGACGCGGTCACCGCTCCGGTCGTCGGGTTCGCGCGGTCCGCCGAGGGCATCGAGTGGGGCTCGCTGGACGGGACCAGGGCGCGGCTGGTGTTCATGATCGCGGTCCCTGAGGCGGCGGCGGGCGACGAACACCTGCGGATCCTGGCGCTGCTGTCACGGAAGTTGACGGATCCCGCGTTCCGCGCCCGGTTGCTGGCGGCTCCGGACGAGGGCGCGGTGCTGGCCGCGCTCGCCGAGATCGGCTGAGCCCGGCGCACCGTCGGCGCCGGGACAGCACCCCACCGCGGCAGTGCCGACGCCACGAGGGGGCCCGCCCACGATCCCACGGGGCGGGCCCTCGCGCCGCACGCGGCGGCCGCGCGGGCCCGGCGCAACCGGGAGGGCGGACGGCCCGGTGGCCCGGTCAGGCGCCGGGGCCGCGACCGGACGCGTCAGCCGGTTCCGCCGCCGACGCCGCCGGCTCCGGCCCGGTGTCCTGCTCCGCACGGTAGACGTCCGGCTCCAGGTAGATGACCCGGGCGATCGGGACGGCTTCGCGGACGCGGTGTTCCGCGGCGTCGATGGCACGGGCCACCTGTGCGGCCGTGTCGTCGTGCCGGACGGCGACCTTGGCGGCCACCAGCAGCTCCTCGGGGCCCAGGTGCAGGGTGCGCATGTGGATGACGCGGGTGACCGTCTCCCCGTCGACGAGCGCGGCGCGGATCCGGTCCCGTTCGGCCGGGGCGGCTGACTCGCCCAGCAGCAGCGACTTGGTCTCCGCCGCGAGGACCAGTGCGATGACGACGAGCAGCGCACCGATGCACATGGTGCCCACACCGTCCCAGACGCCGTTGCCGGTGAGCAGGGCGAGGCCGACGCCGCCGAGGGCGAGGAGGAGGCCGACGAGCGCGCCGAGGTCCTCCAGCAGCACGACCGGCAGTTCGGGCGCCTTGGCGCGGCGTACGAACTGGGTCCAGCTCTGCTTCCCGCGGATCTCGTTGGACTCCCGGACGGCGGTCCGGAAGGAGAAGCCCTCGGCCACCACGGCGAAGACGAGCACGCCGACCGGCCAGTACCAGTGCTCGATCTCGTGCGGGTGGGCGATCTTCTCGTAGCCCTCGTAGAGCGCGAAGACGCCACCGACGGTGAACAGGACGATGGAGACCAGGAAGCCGTAGATGTAGCGCTCCCGGCCGTAGCCGAAGGGGTGTTCCTCGTTGGCTTCCTTCTTGGCCTTCTTGCCGCCCAGCAACAGGAGGGCCTGGTTCCCGGAGTCGGCCACGGAGTGGACGCCCTCGGCCAGCATGGAGGCCGAGCCGCTGAAGGCCGCCGCGACGAACTTGGCGACGGCGATGGCCAGGTTGGCGCCCAGCGCGGCGACGATCGCCTTTGTTCCGCCTGATGCACTCACGAGTGAGAGGTCCCTTCCTGCTGCTGTGCGACCGTCCGATCAGACGGCAGCGGTGGCGCGGAAGAGCGTACCGTCACCCGAGATCCGTACCGCCTCGTCCACCGGGATGTAGGCGGACTGCCCGGGTGCGAGGGTGAGTTCCGCCCTGCCGTCGGCCCCGCCGTGCAAAACGACGGCTCCCGCGGTGCACAGCAGGATCTGCGCGGCGGACGGGTCCAGTGGGTGCGCAGGGGCGTCGGGGACGAGGACGAAGCGGGAGAGCCGGAACTCTCCGGCGGGGGTCTCGTAGACCTCCTCACCGCTCGCCTCGTCGGCCTCGGGCCGCAGTACGCCCGGCTCGGTGTGCTCGAAGCGCACGATGCGCAGCAGTTCGGGCACGTCCACGTGCTTGGGCGTCAGGCCGCAGCGCAGCACGTTGTCGGAGCCGGCCATGATCTCGACGCCGAGACCGCTGAGGTAGGCGTGCGGCACCCCGGCGGCGAGGTACAGCGCCTCGCCGGGACGCAGCACGACGTGGTTGAGGAGCATCGCGGCGAGCACTCCGGGGTCGCCCGGGTAGTGGTGCGCGATGTCCGCGTACACCGCGTACTCGGGGCGGGCTGCGGCGGCTTCGGCGGCCGCGGAGACGGTGGCGTGCATCGCGTCCCGGTCCGCCGTCAGCAGGGCGGAGAGCACTTCGCGCAGTGCCTCGCCGCCGGGGCGGGCGTGCAGGATGTCGACGTAGGGCTTCAGTCCGGGCACGCCGAGTCCGTCCAGCAGCGCGGCGGCCTCCTCGGGGTGCCGGAATCCGCACAGTCCCTCGAACGGGGTCAGGGCGCAGAGGAGTTCGGGCTTGTGGCTGTCGTCCTTGTAGTTGCGCTCAGGAGCCTCCAGCGGGATACCGCGCGCCTCCTCGTCGGCGTAGCCCTGCGCAGCCTGCGTGCTGTCGGGGTGCACCTGGAGGGAGAGCGGGGCCGCGGCTGCCAGCAGCTTCAGCAGGAAAGGCAGCCGGGGGCCGTAGCTGCGCACCGTCGGGGTGCCCAGTTCCCGCTCCGGAGCGGCGTCGATCACCTCGGACAGCGGGCGCGGTCCGGCGCCCCGGTCGATGCGGGAGGGTGCGCCGGGGTGTGCCCCCATCCACAGTTCGGCCTGCGGGCGGCCGGTGGGCTCCTGACCGAGCAGTTCCGGGATGGCGGTGGTGGAGCCCCAGGCGTAGGGCCTGACGGAGTTCTCCAGACGGTCCATGAGAGGTGCTGTTCCTGTCGTGCGGGGAGGGGTTCCGTGCGGGGTGCGGCGGGCGCGGCGTCATGCCGGGTGCCGCCTCACGCCCGAGTGTCGCGTCCTGCCCAAGGGGAGTCGCTGTCGGCGAGCGTGAGGTGAACGGCGGCGAAATCGGCGGTGGCGATCAGTTCGGCGGCCGCCTCCAGCGGACCGCTGCCCTCGGCCGGTTCCAGCTCGCTGAGCGCCGCTCCGTGCGCGTAGGCCAGGTCGCGGGCCGGCACGGTCGCGGATTCGCCGCCGGGAGACGCCTCACGTAGCAGGACGACGCGGACGCGGGTCGTCTGCTCGTCCTCGACCCGGTCGCGGAAGAAGTCGTCCTGGCCGGAGGCCGGGGCGAAGGGACCGGTCAGCAGCGCTCCGTGGGCGGTCAGGGCCTCGGGCAGGCCCGCCGCGAGCGCGGGGCGGCCGCAGAGCGCGGCCAGGACCGCGGACCAGTGCCGCGCCGCGGCGCCCGCGACGCCGCCCTCGCTCCACAGCAGCGGCAGCGAGCCGGCCAGTTCGACGGCCAGGGTCTTGCCGGGGTTGCTGTAGGTCGGGACGGCCGGTCCGCAGCGTTCGGCGACCTCGTCCAGCCGGTCGGCGAGCCGGGCGAGGTCCGCCGGGCCGCTGCGGGTCAGTCCGAGGCGGTCGCAGAGCAGCAGCAGCGGGGTGAGCAGGCTCCAGAAGGTGCCGGGTCCGCCGCCGGGCGGAGCCGCGGGGGCCGCCGGATCCAGCGGGTGCTCGGGGCGGTCCGGCGAGGAGTGGACCTCGTGGGGGGCCGGGGCCGGGGGCAGGGTGAGGCCGCGGGTCTCACCGAGCGCGTCGGTCAGCGGGGTGCCGCGCGGGGTGACGGCGACGACGGTGCAGCCGCGCCGGTACGCGTGGTCGAGCAGCGCCGTGAGGCCGGGTTCGGTGCCGTCCGGGGTGACGAGCAGCAGCAGGTCCAGCGGGCCCGCCCAGCCCGGCAGGGTCCAGCGCAGTGCGTCGCCCGCGGCCTGGGCGCCGGTGGGGCGCAGAGCGGTGACGGGCAGAGAGCCGTTGGTGAGGGCGCCCAGCAGGTCGGCGACGCACGCGGTGGCGGCCCCCGGACCGGCGACCAGGAGCGCGCGGGGGCGGCCCTCCGGCCGGAGCGTGTCCACGCCTGCCTCGGCTGCCTGCCGGATGCCGGTGCGGACGTGCGCGCCGGCTTGTGCGGCGCCGCGCAGCAGACCGCGGACGTCGGCGCGGGCCAGGTCCTCGGGGGCGTCGAGGAGCGTCTCGTCGAGCATCTTCCGTGGCCTCCGATCGGCTTCCGGTGCTACGCGCCGCGGCAGCGGCCGCTGGGCGGCTCCGGCGGCTCGCTTCCCGGCTCTGGTGGGCCGGCGCGTCCCGGTGGGGGCGCCGCGTGCCGCCGCGTGACGGCTCAGGCGGGCCGGCGGGCCTCGTCCACCAGGAGCACCGGGATGCCGTCGCGTACGGGGTAGGCCAGGCCGCACTCCGCGTCCCCGGTGCACTGCAGTTCGTCGCCCTCCTCGCGCAGCGGCGCGTGGCACGCCGGACAGGCGAGGATCTCCAGGAGTCCGGCTTCGAGCGGCATGTCTTCCTCCAGGTGCGGTGTGCGCTGCGGCTGCGGCTGCGGCTGCGTTGCGGCTGCGGTGACTGTGCCGTCAGGGTACCGCCGGGTGCGGTCGGCGGTACCGGGGCGGTCCTCAGACCGTGAGGGTCCGCTCGCCCTCCGCCCGCACGATGGCCAGCACCTCGTCACGGACCCGCTCGACCGTGCCGGCGTCACGGGCCTCCACGTTCAGCCGCAGCAGCGGTTCGGTGTTGGAGGGACGCAGGTTGAACCACCAGTTGACGCCGGTGACGGTGAGGCCGTCCAACTCGTCCATGGTGACGCTCTCGCGGCCCGCGAAGGCGGCCTTGACAGCTGCTGTGCGGTTGAACTGGTCCTCGACGGTGCTGTTGATCTCGCCCGAGGAGGCGTAGCGGTCGAAGTGGGCGACGAGGCGGGAGAGGGTGCCGTCCTGTCCGCCGAGCGCGGCCAGTACATGGAGGGCGGCGAGCATGCCGGTGTCGGCGTTCCAGAAGTCGCGGAAGTAGTAGTGGGCCGAGTGCTCGCCGCCGAAAATGGCGCCCGTCCTGGCCATCTCCTGCTTGATGAAGGAATGACCGACGCGGGTGCGGACCGGCTGCCCGCCGCTCTCCCTGATCACCTCGGGGACGGACCAGGAGGTGATCAGGTTGTGGATGACGGTGGAGCCGGGCGCCTTGGCCAGCTCGCGCGAGGCGACCAGCGCGGTGATCGCGGACGGCGGGACCGGGTCGCCCTTCTCGTCCACCACGAAGCAGCGGTCGGCGTCGCCGTCGAAGGCCAGGCCGAGGTCGGCGCCGACCTCGCGGACCCGGTGCTGCAGGTCGACGATGTTCTTCGGATCGAGCGGATTGGCTTCGTGGTTGGGGAAGGTGCCGTCCAGCTCGAAGTACATGTCGTGGAGTTCTAGCGGCAGCCCGGCCAGCACGAAGGGGACGGTCAGGCCGCCCATCCCGTTGCCCGCGTCGACCACCACCTTGAGCCGGCGGATCTGCGAGAGGTCGACCAGGGAGTGCAGGTGCTCGGCGTACTCCGCGAGCATGTCCCGCTGGGTGACGGTGCCTTGGGGCTTGCCGGAGGCGGGTGCGCCGCCGCTGTCCGACCACCGCTCCACCAGGGTGCGGATCTCGGCCAGCCCGGTCTCCTCGCCCACCGGCGCCGCACCCGCCCGGCACATCTTGATGCCGTTGTAGCGGGCGGGGTTGTGGCTGGCGGTGAACATCGCGCCGGGCAGGTCGAGTTTGCCGCTGGCGAAGTACAGCTCGTCGGTCGAACACAGGCCGATCTCGGTGACGTCGGCACCCTGCCCGGCCGCGCCCCGGCCGAACGCCCGGACGAGACCGGGCGAGGAGGGCCGCATGTCGTGTCCGACGACGAGTGCGGAAGCTCCGGTGACATGGACGAAGGCGGCGCCGAACAGCTCGGCTGTCGCCTCGTCCCACTGGTCCGGCACCACACCGCGCACGTCGTACGCCTTCACGATCTGAGACAGATCAGCCACGGCCAGCCTCTCCTGGGTCGTCGGTCGTAAACGGTCCCAAATCTACCCGCGGGACGGAAGGGCGCCGTGCGGCAGCGCGGTGCGCTACGGCTCCGGGGACCGCAGGACCCTCAGATGGCCGCGCCGGGCGACCTCCGTCGCGTCGGCCTCGGCCGCCTCGGGTCCGCCGCGCGGGGTCGGGCCCCGCGGGTCGGGGCGCGGTGTCCGGGCCGCCTCCCGCACGGCGTCGGCCAGGGCTTCCAGATCGTCGCCGCTGGGGCGGGCCGCGGCCGAGTCGACGGCGAGCCGCACCACCTCCCAGCCGCGCGGTGCGGTGAGCCGCTCGGAGTGCTCGGCGCACAGGTCGTAGCAGTGCGGCTCGGCGTAGGTGGCGAGGGGGCCCAGGACGGCGGTGGAGTCCGCGTAGACGTACGTCAGCGTCGCGACGGCGGGACGACCGCAAGCGGTGCGCGAACAGCGACGTACAGGGCTCACAGCGTTGGACCGTACCGCACTCTTGAGCGGGCTGCGACGACTCGCCAGGACGTCACCCTGCCGTGTCGTCCGTGTTCTCCGGAAACGTCTGATCTGCTGAAAGGCAGACCGAGCGGTTCGGCGTCCCCTCCCCCGCCGGCCCGCACCCGCCCGTCGCGCCCCGCGCGGGCCCCGCGGCGGGCTACGCTCGGGGGCGATGGACAGCCCCGTACCGCCGCGCCGGGCGGACTCCCGACCGCGCCGCCGAGACCGCCACGGCCGCGGCATGCGCGGCCCCGTCGCCCCTCCCCAAGTACCGCTCGCCATCAGCCGGGCAGAGGCGTTCGACGACCTGGTGCGCGACTCGGTGACCCGCCTGGAGCGGCACTGGCCGCAACTGGCGGGCGTCGAGTTCGCCGTCCAGGAGGTGCCGCGGTCGGACAACGGGGAGGTGCGCGAGGGCGACGACGCCGTGCCGCTGGGCCGGGTCACCGAGGGCAGTGGCGAGCACCCGGACCGCGTGATCGTCTTCCGGCGCCCGGTGGAGATCCGCAGTCGGAGCAGGGACGAGCGGGCCCTTCTGGTGCACGAGGTGGTGGTCGAGCAGGTGGCCGAACTGCTGGGCCTGGAACCCGAGTCGGTGGACCCCCGCTACGGTCAGGACTAGACCCGCCGGTGGGAGCGGACGGTCCGGTCCCCCGTCCGCTCCACGCGCTCAGTCGTCGTTGAGCACCGACAGGTCCTGGGCCGACTCGGGTACGGCGACCGTGCTCCGGTCGTCCGGGAGTGTCTGGACCGTGAATCCGGAAACGCCGGACTGCTCGCGCTCCAGCGTGCGGGAGGCGTAGACCGGGCCGCCCGAGAGGCGCTCCACCGTCACCGCGTATCCGCCCTTGCCGTCCGCGGGACGGGGCGGGGTGAACGCCTTGGTGGTGTGCGCCTTGAGCGTCACGGTGGTGCTCTTGGCGCTGCCGCCGCCGCTGCCGGGCGACGCGGTCACCCGGACCTTCGCGCCGCCCTCCGGGGCGGCGAGCGCCAGCGTGGTCCCGCGCGCGGTGTTGCCTGCGGCGGTGGCCCGCTTCTGCACCGGCACCGTCGCCGGGACGAACGCCGTCTCCTGCTTGCTCCCCTTGCCGCGCAGCACCCGCGCCGCCGCCACCACATCGGGGGCGTCCTCGCCGTCCTCGGCCGGGGAGAGCACCAGCGACCCGGCCTCGCCCTTGATCAGGCCCTTGAGGTCGACGGTGGTGACCATGCCCGCCTTCACGTGCAGGGACTCGTGCCCGGCCGGGCTGATCCGCCCGGACTTGCCCGCGAGCTGCACCTTCAGGTCCGCGTCCGCGCCGCCGGGGGCGAGCACCGAGAGCCGGACGGCCGTCGCGTCCTCGGGGATGCCCGGCAGTACTTGACCGGGCCCGGGGTCGGCGGCGGGCGCCAGCCAGTCACCGCCCAGCTTGCGGTCCGAGGACTGGACCTGGGCACCCACCCGGCCGGACCGCGCGACCACGTGCAGCGTCACGTTGGTGACCGGTTCGGGGGTCAGAGTGGACAGCAGTACGGGAACCGTGGCGTGCGGCGGGACGGTGATCCCCTCGCCGCTGCCCTGTCCGGCCTGCTCCGCCTTCTCCTCGCCTTCCTTGCCGTACAGCTCCAGGTCGACGACCGCGGGGGTGCTGTCCGGGTTGGTGAGGTGGACGTAGTCCTGCCGGCCCTCGGCCGTACTGGCGCCCGGGAACCAGAACGAGGTGTCCGGCACCGAGCAGGACGTGCCCTGCAGACCGCGCCCCGCTCCGGCGGCGACGGTCGTCGTCTGCTGCACCGTCCAGCCCGGCGCGAAAGGACCGTCGGCGGTGCCGGTCAGCGCGGGAGCCTCGGGGTCGTCCGTCTCGGCCGCGACCGGGGTGCCTGGGCTGCTGAGGGAGAGGAAGGGCTTGCCGTTCCCCTTCTCCTTCTCTGCGGTCTCCTCGCCTCCCGCACCCTCCTCGGAGCCCTTGTCGTCCTTGTCGCCCTTGCCGTCCTTGCCGTCAGCCGGGTCCTCCGGGTCGGCGCGCTCGGCCGGGTACAGGGCCGCGCCGCCTTTCTTGCCGGGGCCGCCCTTGGGTGTGAACGCCTCGTAGGTGGTCTCCGCGACATCGGACGTGCTCGGTGACGGGCAGACCAGCGTCGAGCGCTCCACCGGCTTGCGGGCCGCCGTCCCGAGGCTCTCGGCGCTGCTCGCCGCCTCTCCGGGGGCGGTGAGCGCGGCGACGCCGGTCACGGCGGCGAGCGCGACGGTGACCGCTCCGACGCTGAGGACTGTGCGGTTCACTGCTGCTCGCTCCCGTCGCCGTTGCCGTACCTGCTGTCGTGGCCGTACGCGCCGCCGTGGTCGTGGCCCTGCGGGTGGTCGTACGGCGCGGCGTACTGCTGCGCCGCGTACTGCTGGGCCTGCCATTCCTCGTAGGACTGCTGCTGGTAGGCGTCGTAGCCGGGCTGGGCGCCGTAGTACTGCTGCTCCTGGTGCCCCTGGTCGTACGGCTGCTGCGGCAGCTGACCGTAGGGGGCCGCACCGTAGGCGTCGTAGGGGGGCTGCTCGTACGGAGCGCCCTGTCCGTAGCCCGCCGGGTCGGCGTACGGGGACTGCTGCGGCACATAGGGCTGCCGGCCGTACGGGTCGTACTCCGACTGGTCCGGCATCGGCTGCCGGCCGTACGGGTCGTACTCGGGCTGGTCCGGCATCGGCTGCTGCGGCGGCGCCGGGTCGGCGGGCGGCATCGGGGGCTGTTCCTGCGCGGACTGCGCGGGGGACGCCTCGGCGGCCTCTGCTGCGGCGCGGAGCCTGCGGGCCCTGCGGCCCTCTCCCGCCGCCGACGGGTCCGGCGCCGCCGGCTCGGTCTCGGGCAGGTCGTCGTCCACGTCCCGGCGTCGGCCCGGCAGTGCGAGGACGACGACGACCAGCAGCAGGAAGCCCTGCGCCCACACCCATACGGTGTGCGAGAGGGGCGTCCGATAGTCGAGCTCCAGCTTGCCGCCGCTGGTCGGCAGTTCGAAGCCCTGCGCCCAGCCGTCCACCGTGACGCTCTTGAGCGGGCTGCCGTCGAGGGTGGCCTGCCAGCCGGCGTCGGCACGGTCCGCGAGCCGCAGCACCCGTCCCGAGGGGCCGGACGGCAGCGTCGCGTGCGAGGCGACCGGACCGGCCGGCACGGCCACCGGGGCGGTCACCGCGCCGCCGGCGCCGTTGTCCGGGTCGCCCGGGACGATCGAGACGCGCGACACCTGGCGGTCGACGCGCCACAGCGCGCTGCCGTCCTCCTGGCTGAGCCGGGTCAGTCCGGGCGTGGCGTCCAGGGTGCGGCTGACCCGGCGCGCGGCGCCGTCGCGCAGCAGCACGTACCGGACCGCGTAGCCGCCCAGTTGGCTGGTCTGGTCGGCGCCGGAGCCGGCCACCAGATTGGAGACCACTCCGTCCAGGCGCCCGTCGTCGCCCTCGGCCGCCGCCAGGTCGGCGTCGCCCAGCCGGGCGCCCGCGCCGCGGGTGAGCGTGTAGGTGACGCCCGTGGCGCCCTCGGGCTGGTCCAGGACCAGAGTGCGGGCCTGGTCGCTGGTGGTGCTCTCCTCGGCGACGAACGCGGGCACCTGTACCGGGTCGCGCCGCGAGAGCGGACCGTCGGCGCCGCCCAGCATCCATCCCCCGGCGGCGACCAGCGGGGCGAGCACGCAGGCGGCGGCGACCAGGGCGGCGGCGGGCTGACGCCAGCCGAAGCTCTGCGCAGCCACCCGCTCCTTGGCGCCCTCGGCACCGACCGCGGCGGCGCACAGCAGCGCGAGCCCGTAGACGAGCGTGGCGGGGCCGGCCCAGGCGGAGCCGTTGGACACCGCGGCCGCCAGCAGCCCGGCCAGCGCTGCGACCCACGCGGCGGAGACGGCGAGCCGCCGCTCGCTGCGCAGCAGGGCGGCGAGCCCGGCCAGGACGAGGCCGACGAGGAACAGCCCGTCCGTGGTCCCCGGGCCGCCCGGGGAGAGGGTCAGCAGGTCGAACGCGGAGGCCGCGCCGGTGCCGTACTCCAGACCGGCCTCGCCGAGGAACTGCGCGGGGCTGGTGAACAGCGACAGCGACCACGGCGCGAGCAGCACCAGCGGCGTCCCCAGGACGGCGGCCAGCCGGGCGAGGAGCGCGCCGAGCGAGGCGCCGTCCGCGCGGCGCACGGCGAGCACCGCGACCGCCAGCACGGCGGCGATCAGCCACACGACGGGGGTGAACGCGGTCGTGAACGTCAGCAGCAGCGCATAGGCCCAGGCCGCGCGCCAGCCGCCCCTGCCGCGCAGTCCGCTCGCCGCCACGGCGGCCCGCGCCAGCAGCGGCAGCAGTACGGCGAGCACGGCGGTGCCGATGCGGCCCTGGGCGAGCGCGCCGGTGGCGGCGGGCAGGAACGCGTAGGCGACGCTTCCCCAGGCGCGCACCAGGCGGGAGTCGGCCAGGGGGCGGGAGGCGAAGTAGGCGGTGACACCGGCGAGCGGGACCGAGCAGACCAGCAGCACGGTCAGGGCGAATCCGGTGCTGCCGAACAGCAGGGTGGCGAACGTGGCCAGGACGGCGAGATAGGGAGGTGCCGCTACGGTGCCGCCGGTTCCCACCGGATGCCATCCCTCCGCGTAGCGCGCCCACAGCTCCGAGACCCCGTCGGGCACGGGCAGCAGCGCGCCGCCCGCCAGCTCGCCGCCGCCCAGCAGCGCCCGGCAGGCCACCAGGGAGACGCCCAGCAGGACGGCGAACAGGACGGGCCCGGGCTTCTGTCCGAGCCGCTTGACGCGTGCGAACTGTTCGACCTCCAGGAAGTCCGCGTCCTCGTCCCCGGGGCCCGACTCGGCGGCGCCGTGCCGGCCCGCGGTGGAGGAGTCCGGTTCGGGGCGTCCGGGAAGGCTGCTGGTGGCCTGTTCGAGGGTGGCTCGCAGAGTGGCCCCGGGGGGCGGGAAGAGCGGCCGCAGCTCCTTGTGCGGCACGGCGGGTCTGCCCCGTCGGCGGCGCGCCGCCAGGACGCGGCCGCCGCGCAGCAGGGTGCCGGAGAGGCCGGTGATCTCGTCCAGGGCCTGTCCGGGCACCTTGCCGATGAGATAGCCGAGGGTGCGCAGCACGGTGCCGACGACCAGGCGCAGCAGCACCCACGGCAACAGGGTGCCGGGCACGTTGGCGAGCAGGGTGTAGACGGCGCCCGCCTTGTCCACGCGGTGCGGGCTGGCACCGCTGCTGGAGCGCCCCACGCAGTCGACCGGGCGGCGTTCCCGGGAGGCGGCCTCGGCGTGCCGCAGCACGGCGTCCGGGACGGTCAGCACCCGGTGCCCGGCGGACTGGGCGCGCCAGCACAGGTCGACGTCGTCACGCATCAGGGGCAGCCGGCGGTCGAATCCGCCGAGCTGGTCGAAGACGTCGCGGCGGATGAGCATGCCGGCGGTGGAGACGGCCAGCACGGGGCGCACCTGGTCGTGTTGGCCCTGGTCCTGCTCGCGGCGCTCGATGCCGGTCCAGCGCCGTCCGCTGTGCGCGATGGAGACCCCGGCCTCCAGGAGCTGGCGTTTGTCGTACCAACTGCGCAGTTTGGGGCCGACGACGCCGACGGAGGGGTCCGCGTCGACGACCCGCAGGAGCTGGGCCAGGGCGTCCGGTTCGGGGGCACAGTCGTCGTGCAGCAGCCACAGCCACTCCACGGGCTCGCCGTAGGGCAGCTCGGGCAGGTCGTAGGTGTCGTCGCGCCAGGTGCGGTTGACCGGGTCCCAGCCGCTGGGCCGCTTGAGATACGGCAGGTCCTCGGGGGTGAGCCGGCGCGCGGTGCGTGCGGCCTCCTCGACGGCGGTGCCGAACCCGGTGCGCCGCGCCATGTGCAGGACGCGCTCGGCGCCGAGCGCGTCGGTCAGCAGCCGGGCGGTGTCGTCCGCGCTGCCGGTGTCGGCCGCGATGATGTTCTGCACGGGGCGGTTCTGTTCCAGCAGTCCGCTCAGTGCGCGGGGAAGCCAGCGGGCGCCGTCGTGGGCGACGAGGACGGCGGTGACGACGTGCCGGGGGGACTCGGGCGGCTCCAAGGTGGCCAACCCTGCTGCGGCCGCCTCGTAGTGGGCCGCCATGTGGCTGTGCACGGACATCGAGGTAGGGGCCCTCCCCGGGGTGCCGGGGCCTCGCGGCGGTGCCGCGGTGTGGCTGCAAGCCCCCGGAAGACGCGTATCGGAGCGGTGAGCGCACGCCCTTGCCAGGGTGGTGTGCGTCGTGGACGGCCCCACACTAACGGCTCACCCTCACGCGCCCGGCGCCTCCGCGCAACTGCCCGGGGCCGGCTGCTGGTTGCCCGGCTCGCGGTGCACGGCCCGGCCCGGTCGTCCGGGCCCCTCCTGGGTGCGGCTGTTCGACGGTCCGGCGCGCGGCCGGGTCAGACAGCGGCTTTCTTCAGTCGGCGCCGTTCACGCTCGGACAGGCCGCCCCAAATACCGAAACGCTCGTCATTGGCGAGGGCGTATTCGAGGCATTCGGAGCGGACTTCACACGCGAGGCAGACCTTTTTCGCTTCGCGGGTGGATCCGCCCTTCTCGGGGAAGAACGACTCCGGGTCGGTCTGCGCGCACAGGGCGCGCTCCTGCCAACCCAGCTCCTCGTCCGCCTCTTCGACCAGCAGTTGTTGGAACAGCTCGGTCATGTGCGCCCCTCGATCCGTCTCTTCGACCCCGTGATGCTGTCGTTATCGAACCCTCATGAACGACACGAGTGAAATTACAAGTGTGCCGATCCGGGGCAGTCAAGCCGAGATCTGCTATTGAGCCCGTTATTCACCCGGCGGAACCAAGCTTTCGCAGTAAGTGTTCAAATCACTACGAAATATGACACTCGTGCTCGGAGCCAGAGCGTTTTCCCGGCTCCTGTATTCAGAACGCGATGACCTGCGGTCACGTTCCGCACCAACCCTCGGATGGCCCTGATCACACTCTGATCACGAAGGCGCAACGGCGTGCAGGCCGGGCTACTGCGCCAGGTCTCCCGCGCGGGCGGGCGCAAACCTTTCACCGGTCGAGGACGCCGGAAGGGGTGAAACATTCGCCACAAACGCGACAACAGGTTGACACCTGGGGCACGGGGGCGCTGTTCTGGAGCGCATGGCAGTGACCTCTGAGACCCGTACGACCGGTGGCGCCCCCGCCATGCGGTCTGCCGGAGGTGCCCGCGCGCACCTCCGTGCCGCCTCTCATGTCCTGGAGCCGCACCGCTGTCGCTGTCCGCGCGGCTGCCACACACCCTGTCGCTGAGGTGCCGCCGAGGTGCCGCTGAGGTCCGGCCCGCGCTGATCCGAGCACCCGCGACCCGCCACCGAGCAGCCGCTCCGACGGAGTGCGTTCCCCCCCTCCGCACACCCCGCACGCCCTGTCGCGCCCCCTTTCCCGCCGCCCCGGCTCGCACCGGGTGCGGCTCCGCCCGCCGCCCGGCTCCGGTCGGCCCGCACAAAGGCACTTCCGCACGTGAACAGCGACCTCGAAATCGCGGGCGACCCGCTCGCCGTCCCCCATCTGCTCCCCGCTCCCCCGGCCCACCCGGCCACCGTCGCGGACTTCGCCGGGCTGATCAGCGCACTGGCCGCCGACCGGGCCGCCTGGGCGCCGCTGGTGCGCTACGACCCGACCCTGCGCTGGTACCACCGGTTGCGCACCGGCCCGGGCTACGAGATGTGGCTGCTGAGCTGGCTGCCCGGGCAGGGCAGCGGCCGGCACGACCACGGGCGCTCGTCCGGCGTGTTCGGCGTGCTCGTGGGTGAACTGACCGAGCACGGGCACGCCGCGACCGGAGGCGGACGCGGCACGAGCGGCACGGCCGGACCCGGCACCCGAGTGCTCGGCACCGGCACGGTGCGCGTCTTCGCGCCCGGATATGTGCACGAAGTGGTCAACGACGGGCTGGAACCCGTCGTGAGTGTGCACATCTACACGCCCGGACTGACCGAGATGCCCCAGCACTGCTCCAGCGGCCCCCGCGCCGCACGGAATCCGGCGCAGGCGTCGCCGGCCTGACGCCGGGGACGCGGCACTCCGGCACCGGGCGGGGCACCTGATGTCGGGGGCGGGCAGCGGGCTGCGAGACTGGTGCCCATGCAGCGCATTGTGGTTCTGGCCGGGGGCATCGGCGGTGCCCGTTTCCTGCGCGGGCTCCGGTTCGCGGTGCCCGACGCGGAGATCACCGTCGTCGGCAACACCGGTGACGACATCCATCTGTTCGGCCTGAAGGTCTGCCCCGACCTCGACACCGTGATGTACACCCTGGGCGGTGGCATCCACGAGGAACAGGGCTGGGGGCGGGCAGACGAGACCTTCGCGGTGAAGGAGGAACTGGCCGCCTACGGCGTGGGCCCCGAGTGGTTCGGGCTGGGCGACCGGGACTTCGCCACCCACATCGTCCGCACCCAGATGATCTCCGCGGGCTATCCGCTCAGCGCCGTCACCGAGGCGCTCTGCGCCCGCTGGCAGCCCGGGGTGAAGCTGCTGCCCATGACGGACGACCGGGTCGAGACCCATGTGCTGATCGACGACCCGGACGCCGCGGACTCCGGCCGGGGCGAGGACGGCGGGGACGGGACGGCCGGACGCAAGGCGGTGCACTTCCAGGAGTACTGGGTGCGGTTGCGGGCCTCCGTGGACGCGCACGCCGTGGTGCCCGTCGGCGCCGACGCCGCCCGGCCCGCACCGGGTGTGCTGGAGGCCGTCGCCGCGGCGGACACCGTCATCTTCCCGCCCTCCAACCCCGTCGTCAGCGTGGGCACGATCCTGGCCGTACCCGGCATCCGGGAGGCCATCGCGGACGCCGGGGTACCGGTCGTCGGCCTCTCGCCCATCATCGGGAACGCCCCCGTGCACGGCATGGCCGACAAGGTGCTGGCCGCCGTCGGAGTCGAGACCACAGCGGCGGCCGTCGCCGCGCACTACGGCTCGGGGCTGCTGGACGGCTGGCTCGTCGACACCGCGGACGCCGACACCGTGGGGGCCGTCGAGGACGCGGGCATCCGCTGCCGCGCCGTGCCGCTGCTGATGAGCGACGAGGAGACCACCGCGGAGATGGCCCGGCAGGCGCTGGCGCTGGCGGAGGAGGTGCGCGCGTGACGGCGGTGACGACCGGGGCGCCCGGGCAGGAGCAGAACCCGCGGGCCACGGCACCCGCGGCGGCCGACCGCGCCGCGGCAGCCGAGCGGGCGGACCGGGTCGGGAGCGGACCCGGCACCTCCTACGAGGTCTGGGCGCTGCCCGGCATCCCGGACGTAAGCCCCGGCGACGACCTGGTCCGGCTCCTGGTCGACGCGGCGACCGCGCCCGGCGGGCGGGGACTGGCGGACGGCGACGTGCTCGTCGTCACCTCGAAGATCGTCAGCAAGGCCGAGGGCCGCATCGTCCGGGCCGACGACCGCGAGGCCGCCATCGACGCGGAGACCGTGCGGGTCGTCGCGCGGCGCGGCCCGGCCCGGATCGTGGAGTCCCGGCACGGCTTCGTGATGGCCGCGGCCGGCGTCGACGCCTCCAACACCCCCGAGGGCACCGTGCTGCTGCTGCCCGAGGACCCGGACGCGACGGCCCGGCGACTGCGGGACGGGGTGCGGGAGGCGCTCGGCGTCACCGTCGGCGTCGTCGTCACCGACACCTTCGGGCGGCCCTGGCGCACGGGCCAGACCGACGTGGCCATCGGCGCGGCCGGGGTGCGGGTCCTGGAGGACCTGCGCGGCGGCGTCGACATGTACGGCAACGCGCTGGGCGTGACCGTCACCGCCGTCGGCGACGAGCTGGCGGGAGCGGGCGAACTGGTCAAGCGCAAGGCGAGCGGGCTGCCGGTCGCGGTGCTGCGCGGACTGGCCCACCACGTGCTGCCCGCGCCCGGCAGCGCGGAGACGGGCACAGGGTCCAACGAGTCCAACGGGTCCCCCGAGTCGCCCGGGGGCGAGGCGACGGCGCGCGCGCTGGTGCGCGACGCGGCCGCCGACATGTTCCGGCTGGGCACCTCGGAGGCCGTGCGCGAGGCGGTGACGCTGCGCCGCACCGTACGGGAGTTCACCGCGGAGCCGGTGGACGGGCAGGCCGTGCGGCGCGCGGTCGCCGCCGCCGTGACCGCACCGGCCCCGCACCACACCACACCGTGGCGGTTCGTGCTGCTGGAGAGCGCCGAGTCGCGGATCCGGCTGCTGGACGCCATGCGGGACGCCTGGATCGCCGACCTGCGCGGCGACGAGAAGAGCGAGCAGAGCATCGCCAAGCGCGTCAAGCGCGGCGACGTGCTGCGCAACGCGCCCTGCCTGGCCGTGCCCTGCCTGGTGATGGACGGCTCGCACACCTACCCGGACGCGCGGCGGAACGCCGCCGAACGGGAGATGTTCGTCGTCGCGACGGGCGCCGGCATCCAGAACTTCCTCGTCGCGCTGGCCGGGGAGCGGCTGGGGTCCGCGTGGATCTCCTCCACCATGTTCTGCCGGGACGTGGTGCGCGAGGTGCTGGACCTGCCCGAGGGGTGGGACCCGATGGGCGCGGTCGCCATCGGCCATCCGGCGGCCCCGCCCCGGGAGCGCCCGCCGCGCTCCGCGGCCGACTTCGTCGTCGAGCGGTGACCGCCTGCTGAGGGCCGTCCCGGGCGGCGCCACCGCCCTCGGCGCCGCCGGTACCGCTGTGCCCGCGCGCCCTACAGCGGCGCTATGTTCCCCACCGGGAAGCGGGGAGCACGGCGCGGCATCCGCGGGCCGCCCAGCAGGATGAGCCGGCTGGCGCGGTGCCGCTGCCCCTCGTAGGGAGCCAGGAGTTCCAGCATGCCGTCGTCATCGGTGCCGCGGGCGCCGGTGAGGGCGTAGCCGATCTGGCCCGGCAGGTGCAGATCCCCCACCGTGACGGCGTCCGGCTCCCCGTTCGAGCGCTGCAGGACCTCGGCGGCCGTCCACGGGCCGATGCCCGGAATGGCCTGGAGCCGGGCCAGTGCCGCGTCCAGATCCAGGTGGGCCGCCTCCTCCATCCGGCCGGCCCGCTGGAGGGCGCGCAGCACGGCGGCGGAGCGCTTCTGGTCGACCCCGGCGCGGTGCCACTCCCAGGAGGGGATGCGCAGCCAGTCGCGCGGGTGGGGCATCACCCACAGGTGCGGATGCGGCCCCGGTGCGCGTTCGCCGAATCTGCGGACCAGCAGCCGCCAGGCGCGGTACGCCTCCTCGGCGGTGACCTTCTGCTCCAGCACGGAGGGGATCAGCGACTCCAGCACCCGCCCCGTGCGGACGAGCCGCAGCCCGGGATGGCGTCGGTGCGCCTCCCGGGCGACAGCGTGGTGCGGGACGAAGGCGGCCGGGTCGTCCTCCGCGCCCAGCAGCGCGGGCAGCCCGTCCAGCAGCCACCCGGCCCCCGGCCCCCACGCCTCGGCGCACACGGCGCCGCCGTCGGCTTCCCGCCTACGGGACAGCCGCAGCGTCGCGGGACCGTCGGGGGTGCGGGTGCCGCGCCAGATCGCACCGTCCTCGGTGCGGTACGTCGGGTCGTACGGCCCCCGGCGCAGCACGCGCAGGCTGCCGTGCAGGTCGTACGGGCCCGGCGGGGTCCAGGAGCGGGTGAGTGACACGGGCAGCAAGACTACGGCCCGGCACCGACAGCCGGACCCGGCGGCGGCCCGACGGGCGGGCGGCCCGGTAGGGGCGCCGGCGGAACGAGACCCGGAGCGCCGGGGGACGGCGCGGCTACTGGTCCGAGGAGAAGCGCACCGCGCCGGCCGGTATCCGGGCGTCGCACCACACCCGGATGCCGCCGCGCAGCTCGTTGCCCTCGCCGACGACGGCTCCGTCGCCGATGACCGCACCGTCCAGCACGGTGTCGGCGCCGATGCGGGCGCCCGCGCCGATCAGCGAGTCGCGGATCCGGGCGCCGGGCGCCACCACAGCGCCGTCCAGCAGGGCGCTGCCGTCGATCCGGGCGCCGGAGCCGACCGCGGCCCCGGCTCCGGCGACGGTGCCGCCGGTGAGCTTGGCGTCCTGCGCCACGTCGGCGCTCTCCAGGATCAGCCGCTCCCCGCAGCGGCCCGGTACGGCGGGCGAGGGCGCGCGGCCCAGCACGAGGTCGGCGGAGCCGCGGACGAACGACTCGGGGGTGCCCAGGTCGAGCCAGTAGGTGGAGTCGACCATACCGTGCAGCGTCGCCCCGGCGGACAGCAGTCCGGGGAAGGTCTCGCGCTCCACCGAGACGGGGCGTCCCGCGGGGATGGTGTCGATGACCGAGCGGGTGAACACGTAGGCACCCGCGTTGATCTGGTCGGTGACGATCTCCTCGGGCGTCTGCGGCTTCTCCAGGAAAGCCGTCACGCGTCCCGAACCGTCCGTGGGGACGAGCCCGAAGGCCCGCGGGTCGGTCACCCGGGTCAGATGCAGCGAGACATCGGCCGCGGCCCGGGAGTGCTCGTCGACCAGGGCGCGGATGTCGAGGCCGGAGAGGATGTCGCCGTTGAAGACGAGTACCGGCTCGTCGGGGCCCGAGTGCAGCCGGGAGGCGACGTTGCGGATGGCGCCGCCGGTGCCCAGCGGCTCCTCCTCGGTGACGTACTCCAGATGCAGGCCCAGTTGGGAGCCGTCGCCGAAGTACGGCTCGAAGACCTCGGCGAGGTAGGAGGTGGCCATCACCACGTGGTCGACGCCCGCGGCGCGGGCCCTGGCCAACTGGTGGCTGAGGAAGGGCACGCCCGCGGCGGGGACCATGGGCTTGGGGGTGTTCACCGTGAGCGGACGCAGCCGGGTGCCCTTGCCCCCGACCAGAAGGATCGCTTCTGTCACCTGTTGTCTCTGCTTCCTGCCGGGGTCCGCCGACCGCCCTTCGGGTGGCCGGCGGACAGTCTATTCAGACGCGTGCGGACGCGTGGGCGGCCCGGTACGGCCGTCCCCGGCAGACGCGGCCCGGGGGCTGAGCGGTTGCTCCGCTTCGCGCGGTCACCGCGGTCACCGCGTGCAGCGGTGGGCTGCGGCGGTCCGGCCCGAGGTGGCCGGCCGCGCGGCGGATCACCGGCCCGGCGCCGGATCAGCGGCCCTGCAACCGGGCCGCAGCGCTGCGGACGGCGCCGAGCTTCGCGTAGAGCCGGTCGCCGGGGCACTCGGTGACGAATCCGTCCCGGTGTCCGGAAACCGTGTGGAAGTGGATCTTCCGCCCCTTCTTGAACTTGCCGCCACCGGACGTCAGCCAGGTCTTGCCGGCCGGGTCGGCTCCGAAGAGCCCCAGCTTCCACGCGGTGAGCCGGGCGAGTGCGTCCACGGCGTGCTCGGAGGGTTCCTGCTTGCCGTAGGAGCCGAGGACCGCGATGCCTGTGCTGTCGGTGTTGAAACCGTAGGTATGCGCTCCCATCACCGGCTTGGCCACGCCCCCGGCCCGCCCCTCGTAGATGTTTCCGCACTTGTCCACGAGGAAGTTGTAGCCGATGTCCCGCCAATGGCTGCTCTTGACGTGGTAGCGGTACATCGCACGGATGAGGGAGGGCGCCTTGTCGCAGGCGTAGTCGTTGGTCATGGCCGTGTGGTGGACGAAGGCGGCCTTGACCGTGTCGGTGTAGCGGAACTCCGCCTCCCGCAGCTTCTCGTCGGCGCCCCAGCCCGCACGGGTCACGATGCGCGGCCGTGGGCCGGTGAACGACCCGGCCTGCGGGTACTGGGAGCGGGTCGCCTCCCGGGAGAGGGCGGGCAGCACCCTGCCGCCGGCACCCTCCGCGGAGTCCGCCCCGGCGGGCTCCGCCTTCGCCGCGCCTGCTCCGGCCCCCTCCGCCGCCGCACCCGCCGCCGTGTCGTCCCGCTGACCGTCCGCGGGCTTCTCCGACGGGCCGGGGACCGCGGAGTGGCCGGGAGTCTTCCCCTGGGCCGGGCTCGGATCGGGGCCCGGGTCGACCAGTTCCAGGCGGAGCCCGTCGGGCAGAGAGCCGCCGTGCTCCGTGCGCTCCGGCAGCACCCGCGCCTCGACGCCGTCGGAGGAGCCGACCCAGAGCGGAGCCGTGGCGCCGCGGGCCGGCCCGCGAGCGCCGCCTCGGGCGTCCACGGGATGGTTCTCCAGGTGCCGCCACGCCGACCAGTGTCCGGAGTCCGCGTCGCGGGTGCGGACCTGCACCCGCGCGCGCAGCGGGGTACCGGCCCCGTCCCAGACCACACCCAGGAGGGAGTACGGGCGGACGGTGCGGGCCGGGACCCGCACCCCGGCGTCGGGCGATTCCGCCGCGCGAGCACCGGGATCTCCCTCCGAGGACCCGGCGAAGGAGAGCGACTGGGTGCGGCCCGGAATCGCGGACCCGGCGGAGGCGGAAGCCGCGGAGGACTGGGGTGCCTTGGAGAACGAGGACGGGAACGCCGGGGCCGCCGGGGCCGCTGTGGCTGCCGCGGCGAGGGGAGCGAGGGACAGCAGCAGCGCCGTCGCGCTCACGACACCGACCGTTTGACTACGATTCGCACGCATACTTCAGATCATGGACATATATGATCATTCCCGTCCATTGACGCACCGCCAGTTGGGCGCCCGCGTACGCTTGCAGGAATGAACGCCTCCGACCGCACCCCCGCCGACCTGCTGCGGACCGCGCTGACCGACGACCCGGCACGCCCCCTGCTGACCTACTACGACGACGCCACGGGCGAGCGCGTCGAGCTCTCGGTGGCGACGTTCGCCAACTGGGTGGCGAAAACCGCGAACCTGCTCCAGGACGAACTCTCGGCCGAACCCGGGGACCGGCTCGCGCTGCTGCTCCCGGCGCACTGGCAGACGGCGGTCTGGCTGCTGGCCTGTTCCTCGGTCGGGGTCGCGGCCGATCTCGGCGGCGATCCCGACCGCGCCGACCTGGTGGTGGCGGGACCGGAGACCCTGGAGGCGGCCCGCGCCTGCTCCGGCGAGCGGGTGGCACTCAGCCTGCGCCCCATGGGCGGGCGCTTCCCCCAGCCGCCGGAGGGGTTCGCCGACTACGCGGTGGAGGTGCCGGGCCAGGGCGACCACTTCGCCCCGTACGAACCCGTGGACGCGGACGCCTCGAGCCTGGCGCTGCCCGACGGCGGCGAGCTGACGGGCGCGCAGGTCGTCGAGCGCGCCCGGGCGGACGCCACCGCGCGGGGACTGGAGCCCGGCGCCCGGCTGCTGTCCGCGCTGCCGTGGGACGGCTGGGACGGACTCAGCGCGGGGCTGCTGGCACCGCTGGCCGTGGGCGGTTCGGTGGTGCTCGCACCCCGCGCCGATCAGCTGGACGCCGCCGCCCGCCGGCAGCGCGCGGCGGACGAGCGGGTGACGCACACCGCCGGCTGAGCACCCGGCACGGCCCTCCCCGGGACACCTGGGCCGGATGGTCCGTACAACCTTGCGAGTGATTCGAGCGTCTGTCTTCATGACCGGCGCACCCGTGCGGGTGTACGCCTTGTACTCCGCGTGCGCCGGTGTCGCCGCCACCCGAGGGATGAACACTCGTGACCGATCCGGGCACCACCGATGCCGATTCCGGCGCGTCCAGTACGGCTTCCATCCGGACGCGCCGGCGCCGCTGGCCCCGCTGGGCGGCGCTGGGCGCCGCAGTGCTCGTCCTGGCCTCCGCGGCGACCAGCTGGTCCCTCTACCGGAAACTGGACGGCAACATCCGCACCGACGCGGGCACCGCGCAGGCGCTGGCGCCCTACGAGAAGGAGCGGCCCACTCCGGTGCGCGGCACCCAGGAGGCACGCAACATCCTCGTCCTCGGCTCGGACAACCGCGGCGACGGCAACGGCGCCTACGGGCACGACGAGGGCAGTCAGCGCTCGGACACCGCGATCCTGCTGCACATAGCCGCCGACGGGCGCGGCGCGACGGGGATGTCGATACCGCGGGATCTGATGGTGGACATCCCCGACTGCCGCAAGCCGGACGGCTCCACCACCGCCCCGCAGTTCGCGCAGTTCAACTGGGCGTTCCAGCGGGGCGGCGCGGCCTGCACCATCCGCACGGTGGAGAAGCTGACCGGTATCCGCGTCGACCACCACCTGGTCGTGGACTTCAAAGGCTTCAAGAAGCTGGTGGACGCGGTGGACGGGGTGGAGGTCTGCCTGGCGGAGCCGGTGCACGACCGGGAGGCGAAGCTCGATCTGCCCGCGGGGCGGCAGACCCTCGACGGGGAGGACGCGCTCGGCTACGTCCGCGCCCGGCACGGTCTGGGAAACGGCAGCGACACCCAGCGCATCGAGCGCCAGCAACGATTTCTGGGATCTCTGGTGAAGAAGGTGCGCAGCAAGGGAGTTCTGCTGAACCCCACGCGCGCCTATCCCGTGCTGGATGCCGCGACCTCGTCGCTGACCGCGGATTCCGGCCTTGATTCCCTCTCCGAACTGTACGAACTGGTGCGGAGCGTACGCGATATCCCGGAAGACCACATCCGTTTCCTTACGGTGCCCCGGCAGTCGTACAAACTGGACATCAATCGGGACGAGCTGGTGCAGCCCGCCGCCGACGAACTCTTCACCAAACTGCGCGAGGACAGCCCGGTGGCCGTCGGAGAAGGCGGAACGGGGAAGAAGGACGGAAAGGAGAAGACGGACGGGTCGTACCGCGGAACGACGGCGGACCTGGACATCTGCGCGAACACAGCGCGCTGAGATTGAGGCGAATTGACCGTTTCCGGCTGCACAGAACTTGTCACCGCCGTCGCTGGCGGCGGAACCTGCCGGATAGTGTGAGCGCTCCGGTCGGCCCCGGGGCGGCATCAGCAGCCGGTTCTATGGAGGACTTACGCAATCGTGGACGCGCAAGGCCGTGGGCACGCGGGGAATGTCGATCCCGCGGATCAGTGGGTGTTCAACCCGAGCACCGGCAGCTACGAACTGCGACTGAACCCCGAAGCCGACGACTCTTCCCGTCGGCCCGGTTCCCGCCGCACGTCCGCCCCGCGCCAGAGAAGCGCCTCCCCGGACGAGAGCACGGACGCGCCCGCCCCTTCCGGCGGCGGGAGGCGGTCCGAGAGCTCCGGTGGGGACCGTCAGCGCTCCCGCACGGGTGAGGGCGGCGACGGCACCGGGTCCCGCTCCGCGCGGCGGGCCGAGGCACGGCTGCCGGCTCAGCGCCGGGCCCGCGCCTCCGAGCGGACCGCTTCCGGCGAGGCGCCGGGCAGGGGCGGCGGCCGGGGGCGCCGGAAGGCCAAGCGGCAGCTCTCCCGGAAGCAGAAGGTGCTGCGGATCGGCGGCGGCACGGTCGGCCTCCTGATGGTGGCGGGCTGCGTCGGCGGCGTCGTCTGGTACCAGCGGCTCAACGGCAACATCAACAAGGTCGACGTCGGCAGGAACAACCCCGCGGTCAAGGACGGCCCCGTCAACATCCTGGTGATCGGCACCGACGCCCGCGAGGGCAAGGGCAACACGGGCTACGGCGACGCCGGAAGCGTCGGCCACGCCGACACCACCTTCCTCTTCCATGTGTCCGAGGACCGCTCCAACGCCACCGCGCTGTCCATCCCGCGCGACATGATCACCGACATCCCGGACTGCGAGATCAAGCAGGAGAACGGTTCCACCAAGGTCATCCGGGGGGACCAGAACGTCCGCTTCAACACCAGCCTCGGCCAGGAGGACAGGAACCCGACCTGCACCTGGAACACGGTCGAGGAGCTGGTCGGGGTGAAGATCGACCACTTCATGATGGCGGACTTCAACGCCGTCAAGGAGCTCTCGACGGCGGTCGGCGGCGTCGAGGTCTGCACCGAGAAGGCGATAAACGACCCCAAGTCGCATCTGAAATTGAAAGCGGGCAAGCACACCGTCCAGGGCGAGCAGGCGCTCGCGTTCGTCCGGACCCGGCACGCGGTGGGCTTCGGCAGCGACCTGGACCGGATCAAGCTGCAGCAGCAGTTCCTCAGCTCGATGATCCGCAAGATGAAGTCCGGGGACACCCTCAGCAGCCCCTCCAAGCTGTTCAAACTGAGCGACGCCACGACCAAGGCCCTGACCGTGGACCCCGGCATCGGCAGCGTCAAGAAGCTGATGGCCCTGGCGAACGACCTCAAGCGGGTCAACATCAAGAACATCACCTTCGCCACGGTCCCGGTCGTCGACAACCCGAACAACAAGGCCACCGTCCTCCTCAACAAGAGCAAGGCCGACCCGCTGTTCAGGATGGTCCAGGAGGACAAGTCCCTGACCGGGAAGAACAAGAAGAAGTCGGACAAGCCGAAGGTGGAGAAGGCCCCGGTGTCCGAGGTCGACGTCTCCGTGCTCAACGGCGGCGGCCCCTCGGGAGCGGCGGCCGGAACGGTGGAGTGGCTGGTGGACAAGGGCGCGGGCAAGGCGGTCTCCGGTGGCAACGCACCGCAGCAGCTCTCCAGGACGCGACTGGAATTCGCCCCCTCCCAGGAGGGCGCGGCCGCCAGGCTGGCCGACCTGCTGAAGCTGCCGGACTCGGCGCTGAAGAAGACCGAGGGAGCGGGTCCCAGCATGAAGCTGACCCTCGGCAAGGACTTCACCGCCCCGGGCAAGTCGGTCGGGGCACCCGACAAGGCACCGTCCGGGGTCGACAAGGTCAACGCCAACGACAAGAACGTGTGCGCGAAATGACGCAGACCCCTCCGGCACGTCCCACCGGACGCCCGGGGGCAGCACAACAGGAACACCCCCGGGAGGTCCCGTGCGGCACCACGACACCGACGGCGGAGAGACGCGGCGCGGCGCTCCCACAGCCGCCGACCGCGGTTGGGACGAGAGCCTGTACGGGGAGCGCCCGGCAGAGCCCGGCCCCCGCTCCGGGCGCCCTTCCGCCGCCGCGTCCACGCCCGGTGCGGCACCCGCGCCCGGTGCGGGCGGCGGGCGGAGCGGACCGGACGGCGGCGGCGTCTCCGGGGCGGACGGCGAGGGCCCGGCGGTGAACGGCGCTCCGCGGCGGAGCCGCGGCCGCCGCGTGCTGCGGCCACGGCGGAACCGCGGCCGCCGCGTGCTGCGCTGGTCCGTGGCCGTCCTCTCGGTGCTCATACTCGCGACCGCGGCGGCGGGCTACTTCTACTACCAGCACCTCAACGGCAACCTGAGCAAGGACGACCTCAACCTCGGGGACAACAAGCTCCACCACTCGGACCCGAACGCCGCGGGGCAGACCCCGCTGAACATCCTGCTGCTGGGCTCCGACTCGCGGGCCTCCGAGGAGAACGTCCGGCTCGGCGGCTCCCGCGCAGACCGCGACCGGCCGCCGCTGGCGGACGTGCAGATGCTGCTGCACGTCTCCGCGGACCGCAGCAACATGTCCGTCGTCTCCATACCGCGGGACACCAGGACGACGATTCCCAAGTGCACCGACCCGGATGACGGGAAGGTCTATCCGACGACCACGGACAAGATCAACACCAGCCTCCAGCACGGCGGCCCCGGGTGCACCGTGGCGACCTGGGAGGAGATGACGGGCATCCCGGTCGACCACTTCATGATGATCGACTTCTCGGGTGTGGTCTCCATGGCCGACGCGGTCGGCGGCGTCCCGGTCTGTGTCAAGGAGAACGTGCACGACCCGAAGTCGAAGCTGAAGCTGGAGAAGGGAACCTCTGTCATCAAGGGGGAGCAGGCGCTGAGCTGGCTGCGGACCCGGCACGGCTTCGGCGACGGCACCGACATAGGGCGTGCGCGGGCCCAGCACATGTACATGAACGCGATGGTGCGCCAGCTCAAGTCCGGGACGAAGCTGAGCGACCCGGGCAAGCTGCGCGGCCTGGCGGAGTCCGCCACCAGGGCGCTCACCGTCGACAAGGGGATCGGCACCGTCAAGAAGCTCTACGACCTGGGCAACGACCTCAAGCAGGTGCCGACCGAGCGGATAACCATGGCCACCATGCCGTGGGAGTACGGGGGCGGCGGCAGCTACGTCGTCCCGAAGAAGGGCGACGCGGACCAGGTCTTCTCCCTCGTGCGCAACGACGTGGCGCTCGACGGCAAGGACCGGAAGAAGGCGGAGGCGAGCAAGTCGGCGCAGCCGACCGAGCCGTCCCAGCCGAAGGCCGACCTCCCGGTGAGTGTGATGAACGGGACCGGCACCTCCCTCCAGCGGCCGGTCACCGGCCGGGCGGGTCAGGTCGCGCAGACCCTGACCCGCAAGGGCTTCGGCCGGGCCGCGGCCGACCCCACGCCCCAGTCCCGCGCCGACACCACCGTCCGCTACCCGCGCGAGGAGCTGCGCGGCGACGCGCTGGCGGTCGCCGAGGCGCTCGGCGTCCCCGAGCGGCTGGTGAAGCACTCCACAGGCGTGCAGCAGGTCACGCTCGTGATCGGTGCCGACTGGCGGGAGGGCGCGAGCTACCCGAAGAGCGACGGCGGCGGCGCGGACAAGGACCACCACAAGGCGCCCGACAGCGCGGACGCGCTGCGGGGCGACGACAAGAAATGCATGGACGTCAACCCGAACTACACGTGGTGAGGTCTGACGCGGAACACCGCATGATGAGGACCTGACACCGGACACCGCACACGAGTAAGGGGCGGTCCTCTCATGGAGGGCGCCCCTTACCGTGCGCTGTGCGGGCCGGTGTACCGCGGACTGCGCGGTCCGGCGCGCGCGGTGGGCGACCGGGGCCGCGGCCGCCCGCGGCCGCGCACTACCGCGTCGCCGGAACCGGTTCGCGGCGGCTGGCGATGACCTTGCGGGCCAGCTTCTTCGGGCTGGTCAGAAAGCCCCAGCCCCAGGACATGTGCATGGTGGCGAGCGCGACCGGGATCTGCGCACGCGCCGCGAGCGGGAGGCCCCGGCCCGCGGGCAGCGAACCGGCCACTATCGCCGCCAGGTAGCCGCCGGGCACCACCAGCGCCCAGGGCGTGAGGGCGGCACCGGCCACCAGACCCGCCGCGACGGCGCACAGGGCGACCGGCGGGGCCAGATAGCGCAGGTTGATGGAGCCCGCGTGAAAGCGGGCGACGACGTGCCGCCAGCGGCCGTAGTTGCGGTACTGCTTGGCCAGGGCACGCACGCTGGGCCGGGGGCGGTAGGAGACCCGCAGCTCGGGCGAGAACCAGACCAGCCCACCCGCGGAGCGGATGCGGAAGTTCAGCTCCCAGTCCTGGGCGCGGATGAATTCCTCGTTGTACCCGCCCTGCTGTTCCAGCACCTCGCGGCGGAAGACCCCCAGGTAGACCGTCTCCGCCTCGCCGGCGGCGCCTCCGGTGTGGAAGGCGGCGTTGCCCACCCCGATCCTCGAGGTCATCGCGGCGGCGACGGCGTGCTCCCAGGCGTTCTCACCCTCGGCGTGCATGATGCCGCCGACGTTGGCCGCACCGGTCTCCTCCAGCAGCCGCACGGCGGTGGCGATGTAGTCGGCGGAGAGCATGCCGTGCCCGTCGACCCGCACCACCACCGGATGCCGGGACGCCCCGATGGCGGCGTTCAGCCCCGCGGGGGTGCGGCCCGTGGGGTTGGGCACCGTGCGCACGCGGGGGTCCTCGGCGACCAGCTCGGCGGCGATCTCGTCCGTGCGGTCCGTGGACGGACCCAGTGCGATGATCACTTCCAGCTCGCCCGCGTAGCGCTGCTCCAGGATGTGCCGCACAGAGCTGCGCAGGTGCCGTTCCTCGTCGAGTACCGGCATGATCACGGAAACGGGGGGCGGGGCTTCGTCCGCGGAAGGACGTCGGTTCTCGCGAGTCACGGCGCTCACGTTACCGCGATCGGGCGAACGATCCGTACGCACGCACCCCGCGGCAGGCGGCTCCCGGACCGGGACGGCGTGTACGCACGATCCGGAGATCGTACCGGCATACAGTGTGGGAACTTCACGTCACCTTATTGTCACTCTAGGTATTGTTCCTGTTTGTCCTCCTCTCGCGGAAGGCGGCCACCTTGCCTCGACGCGCCTCCTCCCCTCATGGCGGTCCCCATGGCCCCGGCAGCCCCCGGGGGACCCGCACGAGTCCCGGCAGGGGCCGCCGCCGCCCGAGCTGGAGCCGTCCGGGCCCGCGCTGGGGCCTGCGGATCGCCACAGGTGTCTCCGTGCTGCTGCTGGCCGCCGGCGGGGTCGGCCATGCGATGGTGACCGGACTGAGCGAGGACGTGCGCAGGGTCGACCCGTTCGACGACCTCGACACCGACAGTCGCCCCAAGGGCGACAACGGCGTCAACTTCCTCGTCGTCGGGACCGACCGGCGGGACGGGATCTCGGCGACCCAGAAGGAGCGGTACAACCTGGGCGGCTCGGCCTGCGACTGCACGGACACGATGCTGCTGGTGCACCTCTCCGGCGACCGGGACCGGGCCAGCGTCGTCAGCCTCCCCCGCGACACCTACACCGAGCTCCCGCCGCACAAGGACCGCGCGACCGGCAAGCGGGTGGCCGCGCGGCCGGCCAAACTGAACGCCGCCTATACCGCGGGCGGCGCCCCGCTGACCGTGCGGGCGGTGGAGAAACTCACCGACGTGCACGTCGACCACTACCTGGAGGTCGACTTCACCAGCTTCATGAGCACGGTGGACGTCCTGGGCGGCGTTCCGGTCTGCACCACCGAGCCGCTCAAGGACAGCTACTCGGGACTCGACCTGCCCAAGGGCACCACCAAACTGAACGGCGGCCAGGCGCTGCAGTACGTGCGGGCCCGGCACCTGGACGGCGGCTCGGACCTGAGCCGGATGAAGCGGCAGCAGCACTTCCTCGCCTCGGTCATCTCCCGGGCCACGGACACCGGGGTCCTGATGAACCCCGTGCGCTTCAACAAGGTGGCCGCCACTCTGCTGGAGTCGGTCCGCGCCGATCCCGGATTCGGCACCGAGCAGATGATGGCCCTGGGCCGGGCGATGCGCGGGTTCAGGCTCGCCTCCTCGGAGTTCGCCTCGGTGCCGCTGTCCGACGTCGACCACCGGGTGCCCGGACTGGGCTCCACCGTCGAATGGGACCGGCCCAGGGCGGCGAAGCTGTTCGCGGCCCTGCGCGCGGACCGCCCGCTCTCCGCACCGGCCGAACCCGATCCGGCGGCGTCCGGTCCGGCGGCGTCCGAGCGGGACGGCTCCGACCGAGGGGGCTCCGCCTCGGACGGGGGACCGCGGGTCGAGGTCGCCCCGCGCGAGATCCGCGTCGAGGTCGCGAACGCCACGGGCCGGCGAGGGCTCGGGGCACGGATCGACCGGGAGCTGCGCGGCACCGGTTTCGCCACCACCGGCGCGCCCTCCAACGCACGGCACGCCGGGCACGCCCGGACGACCGTCGCCTACGACCCGCGCTGGGACCGCTCGGCCCGCTCGCTGGCCGCGGCGCTGCCGGGGGCGAAGCTGGTGAAGGACCCGGACCGCGGCGCGCGGATGAAGGTCACGATCGGCGACCCGGACCAGCACGTGCGGCCTGTGCGTGCCCCGGCCGCGCACGGCACCCCGGATGAGGCCCCGATGCGCGGGGACGAGGCCGACTGCAGCTGAGCCCGCTGCCCGGGACCGGTCCCGGGCGCGTGCCGGGCGCCGGGCTCAGGCCGGGGAGCGGCTGGCGCGCAGTTCCTTGATGGCGCGGCGGCGTGCCAGCCGGTGGGTGCGGCGGATCTGCGCCTCCTGGTAGCGGCGCCGGTCCTGCTCGGTCTCCGGGATCACCGGCGGGACGGAACGCGGCTTGCCGTCCTCGTCGATCGCCGCGAAGACCAGATAGGCGGAGCCGACCTGGGTGGCGGGCGTCGACTCGTTCCAGCGCTCCGCCAGCACCCGTACGCCGACCTCCATGGAGGTCCGTCCGACCCAGTTGACCTGGGCCTTCACATGGACGAGGTCGCCGACTCTGACCGGTTCGAGGAAGACCATCTCGTCCATGGAGGCGGTGACGGCAGGGCCCTCCGAGTGGCGCCCGGCCACGGCCCCGGCCGCGTCGTCGGCCAGCTTCATGATCACCCCGCCGTGCACGGTCCCGAGCAGGTTGGTGTCACCCGCCGTCATGATGTGGGAGAGCGTGGTACGGGAGGCGGCCGTCGGCTTGCCGGGGAGCTCGCCGTGCGCCGTGTGCGCCTGGTGGGTCATGTGCACCACCCTATGCGCGCGGAGGAAGCCCCTCAGAACCCGGCATTCTGCATCAGAACTGCTACAGCCTTCCCCCGAAGTGGTACCCGGCCTGTGTTCCCCCCTCGGAGTGCAGGCACACTGCGGGACATGAATCAGTGGCCCGATGGTTGGACCGACAGCTCGCGGGGCCGGGAAGGTCGTGGCCGCGGCGCGCCCCGGCCCGACCCCACACGTGTCATGCCCCATACATCGGCTCCCGGCGTGCCCCCGCAGACCCGGGGCTCCGGGCAGGGCGGCCCCGGGTACGGCCCGGGCGGCCACGACGCGCGCTACGGACAGCCGCAGGACGGCTACGACTCCGGCTACAGCGAGGGCCAGGTCTACGGCGGCGGCCGCGGCGGCGGCGGTGACTACGGCGGCCGTCCCCGGCCGGACTGGCGCCGCCGCACCAAGTGGACACTGCTCACCCTGGTCGTCGTCCTGCTGGTGTGGTCGGTCGGCACCTACTTCTGGGCGGACTCCAAGCTGCGCCGGGAGGTGGACCTCAGCATCGTCGAGGACCGCCCCGACGCGGGCGACGGCACCAACTATCTGATCGTCGGCTCGGACAGCCGCGAGGGCATGAGCGGCGAGGAGCGGAAGAACCTGCACACCGGCGGGCCCACCGACGGCGGCCGCACCGACTCGATCATGATTCTGCACGTCGGCAGCAACGGGAACACGATGATCTCGCTGCCGCGTGACTCCAACGTCGAGGTGCCGTCCTACACCGGGTCCGAATCCGGCAAGAAGTACCCGGCCAAGGGCCGGCAGACGAAGATCAACGCGACCTACGCCGAGGACGGGCCCACGCTCCTGGTCCGGACCGTCGAGCACAACACCGGGCTGCGGATCGACCACTACGCGGAGATCGGCTTCGGCGGCTTCGCCAAGATCGTGGACGCGGTCGGCGGCGTGGAGATGGACATCCCCCGCGACATCAAGGACAAGAAGTCCGGCGCCGACTTCCAGAAGGGCAAGCAGACCCTCGACGGCCGGGAGGCGCTCGCCTTCGTCCGCACCCGGTACGCGCTGCCCGGCAGCGACCTGGACCGCACCAAGAACCAGCAGAAGTTCCTCGCCGCACTGGCGAACCAGGCCGCGACCCCCGGCACCGTGCTCAACCCGTTCAAGCTCTACCCGACGATGGGCGCGGGTCTGGACACCCTCAAGGTCGACAAGGACATGAGCCTGTGGAACGTCGCCTCGATGTTCTGGGCGATGAAGGGCGTCTCCGGCGGCGACGGCACCTCCATGAACATGCCGATCTCCGGTTCGACGCCGAACGGCAACCTGCAGTGGGACAAGGCCAAGGTCAAGAAGCTCGTCGGCCAGCTCAACAACGACGAGAAGGTGACGGTGACCTCCGACCGCTGAGGCGCACCCCCTGAGGTGACCGCCGCGGCGGTCACCTCGCGGCACGCAGGACGGCCAGGCTCCCGGCAGGGGACCTGGCCGTCGTCGTTCCGCCTTCCGCGCGCCGCCGCAGGCTCCCCCGGGCGGCTCAGCGATCGGCCGCCCGGCCGCTCAGTGGTCGCACAGGCACAGGCAGAAGGGGTGCCCCGCCGGGTCGAGGTAGACGCGGAAATCCCGAGCACCGTCGGCGTCGTCCTGGATGAGCCGGGCGCCCAGCGCCAGCACCTCCCGCTCGGCATCCTCCAGGTGGGCCCGTGGCACGTCGAGGTCGAGATGGAGCTGCTGGGAGTGCTCCCCGCTCGGCCACTGCGGTGGGACGAACCCGGACGCCTCCTGAAACGCCAGCCGCCTGCGGCCGTCGGTGTCCCGCACCTCGGCCCACGTGCTGTCGCCGCCCGGATCCACCGTCCAGCCCAGCATCCGGGCGTAGAAGTCCGCCAGGCGCAGGGGGTCGGGGCAGTCGAGTACGACTACGCCCATCGTGGGGATGGCCATCGTGATTCCTCTCTCCGCTGCTCGGCGAGCGCCGCTCGGCCGCCGCCCGACCGTTACCGCCAGAAGTCTGCATGGGGTAACAGCTTGAGTTACCCCATGATGGGTGAAGACCGGTAACGTCACAAGAGTGGGAGACAGAGAAGCACCCGAGTCCCTCCGTCTGGTGCAGGAGTTCGTGAACACCCTCGACATCGAAGCCGGCACCGACGGGCTGGCCTCCCCGGCGGACCTGGCCCGATTCGCCGACGACCACGGGCTGGCGCGATACCGGCTCGGCCCGGCCGACCTGGCGGACCTCCGCGAGCTCCGGGAGGCGCTGCGCGCGGCCTGTACGGCACACACGGGCACGGCGGTGCCGCCGGAGGCGGCAGCATCGCTGGAGCGGCTGCTGGACGCGGCACCGCTCGCGCTGCGGCTCGGATCCCGGGGTGAAGCCGTGCTGCGCCCCGCACCCGGCCGCACGGGCCTTCCCGCCCTCACGGCTCAGCTGGCCGCCCGGATCGCCGCCGCGGCGGGCGAAGGCACCTGGCAGCGGCTGAAGGCGTGCGAGGCGCACGACTGCCGCTGGGTCTACTACGACCGCAGCCCGGCGGGGCGCAGCCGCTGGTGCAGCATGGCCGTCTGCGGGAGCCGCGCCAAGATGCGCACCTACCGCGCCCGGCGCAGCTAGCGGCCCGCGGCGCCCGACCGGCCCGGCCGGAGGGCGATCAGGTCGTGCGGGCCGCCCGGGTCACGCGGTGGGGCGGCCGAGTGCGCGGAAGAGCCAGCCGGACTTGCGCCAGAGCGCGGAGTCCAGGGTGTTGCGGCCGTCGAGGAGGTGGCGGGAGGCGACGACGTCGCCCAGCGCGGCGGGGTCGAGCTCCTTGAACTCCGGCCACTCCGTCAGATGCAGCACCACATCCGCGCCGCGCGCGGCCTCCAGCGCGCTGTCCGCGTAGCCCAGCGTGGGGAAGACGGCCCGCGCGTTCTCCATGCCCTTCGGGTCGTAGACCGTCACCTGGGCTCCCTGGAGGTGCAGCTGCCCGGCGACGTTGAGCGCGGGCGAGTCGCGTACGTCGTCGGAGTCGGGTTTGAAGGTGGCGCCCAGCACGGCGATCCGCTTGCCGAGCAGTACCCCGCCCAGCGCGTCCCGGGCCAGCTCGACCATCTGGGCGCGGCGCCGCATGTTGATGGAGTCGACCTCGCGCAGGAAGGTGAGCGCCTCGGAGGCGCCCAGCTCGCCGGCGCGGGCCATGAAGGCGCGGATGTCCTTGGGCAGGCAGCCGCCGCCGAAGCCGATCCCGGCCCGGAGGAACTTGTGACCGATGCGGTCGTCGTGGCCGATGGCCTCGGCGAGTTTGACCACGTCGCCGTTCGCGGCCTCGCAGACCTCGGCCATGGCGTTGATGAAGGAGATCTTCGTGGCCAGGAAGGAGTTGGCGGCGGTCTTGACCAGCTCGGCGGTCGGGAAGTCGGTCACCAGGAAGGGGGTGCCCTCGGCGACCGGCTGCGCGTACACCTCGCGCAGCAGCCCCTCGCCGCGCGGCCCGCCGACCCCGACGACGATGCGGTCGGGGTGGAGGGTGTCCTTGACGGCGAAGCTCTCCCGCAGGAACTCGGGGTTCCAGGCCAGCTCGGCCTCCTGCCCGGCGGGCGCCAGCTCGGCGATCCGGGTCGCGAGCCGCTCGGCGCTGCCGACCGGGACGGTGGACTTGCCGACGACGAGCGCGGGGCCGTGCAGATGCGGCGCGAGGGAGTCGACGGCGCGCTCGACGTAGCTCATGTCGCAGGCGAACTCCCCGTGCTTCTGCGGCGTGTTGACGCACAGGAAGTGCACGTCGCCGAAGGCGCCCAGCTCCTCCCAGGAGTCGGTGAACCGCAGCCGGCCGGTGGAGCCCTCGACCCCGGCGACGTGTGCGCGCAGCAGGTCTTCCAGGCCCGGCTCGAACATGGGTGCTTGGCCCTGCTCCAGCTTGCGCATCTTCTCCGGGACGACGTCCAGCCCCAGCACCTCGAACCCCAGTTCGGCCATGGCGGCCGCGTGGGTGGCGCCGAGGTAGCCGAGGCCGATCACGGTGATCTTGGGCGAGGCCATGCGATGAGCTCCTTGGGACGGCAGAACGCTGCCCGCGAGCATAACGGGGCCCCTCCTGTCGCGAACCTCACGTACCCCCGAGGAGCCGGCGGCCACTAAAATTGGGGTTACTTAACGGTAATTAGCAATCCCGGGGCACCCGGCACGACAACCGAGGCAACCAGCAGCCCGTGGCACCCCAGGCATTCCGCATCCTCTCGAAGGAGTGAGACACCTTGGCGTCTGATTTCGACCTCTACCGGCCGTCCGAGGAGCACGAGATGCTCCGTGACTCGGTGCGCGCGCTCGCCGAGGCGAAGATCGCGCCGCACGCCGCCGAAGTGGACGAGGAGGCGCGGTTCCCGCAGGAGGCCCGGGACGCCCTGGTCGCCAACGACCTGCACGCGGTGCACGTACCCGAGTCCTACGGCGGTGCCGGCGCCGACGCGCTGGCCACCGTCATCGTCATCGAGGAGGTCGCCCGGGTCTGCGGCTCCTCCTCCCTCATCCCGGCCGTCAACAAGCTCGGCTCGCTGCCGGTGATCCTCTCCGCCTCGGAAGAGCTCAAGAAGCGCTACCTGACGCCGCTGGCCAAGGGCGACGCGATGTTCTCCTACTGCCTGAGCGAGCCGGACGCCGGTTCCGACGCGGGCGGCATGAAGACCAAGGCCGTGCGGGACGGTGACCACTGGGTCCTCGACGGCGTCAAGCGCTGGATCACCAACGCCGGGGTCTCCGACTACTACACGGTGATGGCCGTCACCGACGCCGAGAAGCGCACCAAGGGCATCTCCGCGTTCGTGGTGGAGAAGGACGACCCGGGCGTCTCCTTCGGCGCCCCGGAGAAGAAGCTGGGCATCAAGGGATCCCCCACCCGGGAGGTCTACCTGGACAACGTGCGCGTCCCGGCCGACCGGATGATCGGCGCCGAGGGCACCGGCTTCGCCACCGCCATGAAGACCCTCGACCACACCCGCATCACCATCGCCGCACAGGCCCTGGGCATCGCTCAGGGGGCGCTGGACTACGCGAAGGGGTACGTCCAGGAGCGCAAGCAGTTCGGCAAGCCCATCGGCGACTTCCAGGGCGTCCAGTTCATGCTGGCCGACATGGCCATGAAGATCGAGGCGGCCCGGCAGCTCACCTACGCGGCCGCCGCGCGCTCCGAGCGGGTCTCGGAAGGCAGCGAGAAGGAGGATCTGACCTTCTTCGGCGCCGCCGCCAAGTGCTACGCCTCGGACGCCGCCATGGAGATCACCACCGACGCCGTCCAGCTCCTCGGCGGCTACGGCTACACCCGCGACTACCCCGTCGAGCGGATGATGCGGGACGCGAAGATCACCCAGATCTACGAGGGCACCAACCAGGTGCAGCGCATCGTGATGGCGCGGAACCTGCCGTAGCGGCCTCCGCGGGTCGGCGGCGGCCGGGAGGCCGGGCCGGGGCCCCGGGGCAGCACATGGTGCTTCCCCCGGGGCCCCGGCCGGTTCCGGTGCGCGCCCGGGGCGGCGCTCGGCGCGCCGGGCGCGCCGCCCGCCCGCGCGGAACGGTGCCGGGCCGGTCAGTCCGCGCGCCGGGCACCGTCCAACTGGCCGATCGTGGCGATCGAGGGCCCGCGCTGCGTCTGCAGCGCCCGGGCCACCTCCTCCGCCTCGCGCAGCACGCGCAGGGCGTTGGACCAGGTCAGCTTGGCCAGATCGGCCTCGGACCAGTTGCGGTCCAGCAGTTCGGCCACCAGGTGCGGGTAGCCGGCGACGTCCGAGAGCTGGGCCGGGGTGAAGGCCGTGCCGTCGAAGTCGCCGCCGATGCCGATGTGGTCGATGCCCGCGACCTCGCGCATGTGGTCGAGGTGGTCGGCGACGGTGCCCGCGTCCGGGACCGGCCGCGGGTTGGCGCGCTCGAACTCGCGCTGCACCGCGCGGCCCTCGTCGGACAGGTCGAGGTGGTCGAGGCCGTGCGCCCGCATGTTCTCGTCGGCCGACCGGGTCCAGGCCACCGCCTCGGGGAGGATGAACTTCGGCACGAAGGTGGCCATCGCCACGCCCCCGTTGGCGGGGAGCTGGGCGAGCACATCGTCCGGGATGTTGCGCGGATGGTCGCAGACGGCGCGCGCGGAGGAGTGCGAGAAGATGACGGGCGCCTCGGTGACCCGCAGCGCGTCGCGCATCGTCTCGGCCGCCACGTGCGAGAGGTCGACCAGCATGCCGAGCCGGTTCATCTCCCGGACGACCTCTTCGCCGAAGCGGCTCAGACCGCCCGCACGCGGCTCGTCGGTGGCCGAGTCGGCCCAGTCCAGCGAGTTGTTGTGGGTGAGCGTCAGATAGCGCACCCCGAGCTGGTAGAGGGCACGCAGCGCGGCCAGCGAGTTGTTGATGGAGTGCCCGCCCTCGGCGCCCATCAGCGAGGCGATGCGCCGCTGCGCGTGCGCCGCCTCCACGTCCTCGGCGGTGAAGGCCAGTTGGAGGTCCCGCGGGTAGCGCGCCGCCAGCAGCCGTACCGCGTCGATCTGCTCCAGGGTGGCGCTCACCGCGTCGTCCCCGGTCAGCTCGCCGGGCACGTAGACGGACCAGAACTGCGCCCCGACCCCGCCCGCGCGCAGCCGCGCCAGGTCGGTGTGCAGCTTCTCGCGCTGGTCGAGTGCGATGTCGAGCTTGTCCAGGTCGTAGTGCGCCTGTTCGCGCAGCGCCCAGGGCAGGTCGTTGTGCCCGTCCACGACGGGGTGCTCGGTGAGCAGCGCGCGGGCGTGCTCCAGGCGGGGGCTGTCGGGCCGCGTCACCGGTTGCCTCCCGCCTGGCCGAAGCCGAAGCCGGTGTCCCCGGCGGCCTTGGCCCGCAGCCGCTTGCCCTTCTCGGTGGCCTGCTCGTTGAGCTCCTGCTGGAAGTCGCGCATCTTCTCGCGCAGTTCGCCGTCGTGCGCGGCGAGCATCCGGACGGCGAGCAGCCCGGCGTTGCGTGCCCCGCCGACGGAGACGGTCGCGACGGGGACCCCCGCGGGCATCTGCACGATGGACAGCAGCGAGTCCATGCCGTCCAGATACTTCAGCGGTACGGGTACGCCGATCACCGGCAGCGGGGTGACCGACGCGAGCATGCCCGGCAGGTGCGCCGCGCCGCCCGCGCCCGCGATGACCGCCTTCAGACCGCGGTCGGCGGCGTCCTCGCCGTAGGCGATCATCTCGCGGGGCATCCGGTGTGCGGAGACGACGTCCACCTCGTAGGGCACCGAGAACTCCTCCAGCGCCTTGGCGGCCCCCTCCATGACGGGCCAGTCCGAGTCGGACCCCATGACGATGCCCACGAGGGGGCTGGCAGCAGTGCTCATACGGCTCCTAGATAGCTGGTCCGGACCGGCTCGCCGACCGCGCGCCGCCCTGCGGTGCGCGCTGCCCGCGGGCTCACTCCACGACGGTGCCGCGCAGATATCCGGCGGCGTGCGCGGCGCGCTCCCGCACTTCGGCGAGATCGTCACCGTAGACGTTGACATGCCCCACCTTGCGGCCGGGCTTCACGTCCTTCCCGTACATATGGATCTTGAGCTGCGGGTCGCGGGCCATGCAGTGCAGGTACGCCGCGTACATGTCGGGGTAGTCGCCGCCCAGCACGTTGGCCATCACCGTCCACCGCTCCCGGCAGCGCGGGTCGCCCAGCGGCAGGTCGAGCACGGCGCGCACGTGGTTGGCGAACTGCGAGGTGACGGCGCCGTCCTGGGTCCAGTGGCCGGAGTTGTGCGGCCGCATGGCCAGCTCGTTGACGAGCAGCCGTCCGTCGGCGGTCTCGAACAGCTCCACGGCCAGATGCCCGACGACACCCAGCTCGTGCGCCACCTTCAGCGCGATCTGCTGGGCGCCCATCGCGAGGTCCTCGGCCAGCTCGGGGGCGGGGGCGATCACTGTGTCGCAGACCCCGTCGACCTGGACGGACTCCACGACCGGGTAGGCGACGGCCTGCCCGTGCGGGGAGCGCACGACGTTCGCCGCCAGCTCCCGCGCGAAGTCGACCTTCTCCTCGGCGAGCACGGCGACGCCCGCCTTGAAGGGCTCGGCCGCGTTCGGGTCGTCGGCGCCGCGCACGACCCACACGCCCTTGCCGTCGTAGCCGCCGCGCACCGTCTTGAGGACGACGGGGAAGCCGTCGCCGGCGCCGGGGGCGGCCCCCTCCGCGGCGAAGGCGGCGACATCCCGGGGGTCGCTCACCAGGCGGTTGCGCGGCGCGGGCACACCGAGTCCGGCGAGCCGGGCGCGCATCACGCCCTTGTCCTGCGCGTGCACGAGCGTGTCCGGCCCGGGGCGGACGGGGATGCCGTCCGCCTCCAGGGCGCGGAGGTGCTCGGTGGGCACGTGTTCGTGATCGAAAGTGATCACGTCGCAGCCTTCGGCGAAGCGCCGCAGCGTGTCCAGATCTCGGTAGTCGCCAACGACAACGTCGTTGACGACTTGTGCCGCCGAGTCCTGCGCCGTATCGGAGAGAAGCTTGAACCTGATGCCGAGCGGGATGCCCGCCTCGTGGGTCATACGAGCGAGCTGGCCACCGCCGACCATGCCGACCACCGGGAATGTCACGGCTCCAGGGTACGGCGCACCGGAGGGCGCCCGGTCCGCCCGGGCCCCGGCACCCCCGCTGCCCTATGCTCGGCGCCGGTCGGTCCTGACAGGGACCTGCGGAAAACGGGGGCCGGATTGCGGCGTATGAAACCAGCCACACTGGCGCTGTCCGTCCTGCTGGCCGCCACGGCCTGCGGCGGAGGCGGTGGCAGCGGCGGTGACGACGGCGGGACCGGCGTCCCGCGGCCGCGCGAGTTCGGTACCGACCGGACCCGGGTGCGGGTCGGCCCACACGAGACGTTCGTACTGAAGGTCCCCTACCGGCCCTCGGAGGGGTACGGCTGGGTCGTCCGCGGGAAACGGCCCGATCGGCGGATCCTCACCCGGCTGAGCACCACCAGCCACGGCTTCACCCCGGACCGGCCGGGCGACCGCGGCGAGCGCTGGTACACCTTCCGGGCCGAGCGGCACGGCAGCACGGAGTTCACACTGCGGGAGTGCTTCGGGTGCGGGGCCGGGCGCCCGGAAGGTGACGTCCCGGGCGGGGACCGTCCCGTCCGGGACGTCACCTTCCGGGTCACGGTCGTGGACCGACCGTGACCGGGCCGCTCACCGGCCGGCACCGCGTCCGGAAACCGGCCGCCGCGGCGCAACCCTCGGCGCCCCTGTGTGCGTCAATCGCCCTACAGGGCGAACGCACGCCTGGTTAGCATGGGGCAGCTTCGACACCGACCGAAACGGGGCGCAGTATCGCTATGGGTGAATGGCGCACGATGCGCCCGGGACTGGAACGGCTTGTGCGCGAACTGGGCAAGTTCGGCGCCGTCGGTGCGCTGGGCTTCCTGGTGAACGTCGCGATCTTCAATCTGTGCATCCACACGTTCCAGCTCGCACCCATCCGCTCCGGCGTCATCGCGCAGGTCGTCGCGATCGGCACCAACTACCTGGGCAACCGCTACTGGACCTACCGGCACACCGACAAGAACCGGATCCACCGCGAGACGGTCCTCTTCTTCCTCTTCAGCGGGGCCGGGCTGGTGCTGGAGAACGGCATCCTCGCCCTCTCGCACTACGGCTTCGGCTACACCTCGACGCTCGCGGACAACATCGCCAAGAACGTCATCGGGCTCGCCGTCGGCACCGCCTTCCGCTTCTGGGCGTACCGCACCTGGGTCTTCCGGGCGCGCACCAAGGCGCCCGCGCGGACCCGCGGGGCCGACGCAGCGGGACCGACGACCGACGGCCCGGCCCCGGAGCAGGGCGGCGCCGCGGACGGACCCGCGAGCGGCAGGGCCGCAGGAGTCGGCGAGGCGGCTGCGCTGCGGGACGACGCCCCGGCAGGAGTGCGACTGGCCGTCGGTCCGGCTGCCTCAGCCGGAGCCGGACGCATCGAGGTCGGCGGCCTCGCGGCTGAGGAACAGCGCGAAGACCGGCGGCAACTGCTGAAGTAGCTCCAGCCGCCCACCGTCCGCCTCCGCGAGGTCCCGCGCCACCGCGAGGCCCAGGCCGGTGGAGTTGTGCCCGCTCACCGTCCGCTCGAAGACCCGCGAGCCGAGCGCCTCGTCCACCCCGGGACCCTCGTCCGTGACCTCCACGACCACCTGGTTCCCGGTCACCCGGGTGCGCAGCGCGACCGTCCCGGCGCCGTGCATCAGCGAGTTCTCGATCAGCGTCGCCAGCACCTGCGCCACCGCACCCGGCGTGCCCACGGTCCGCAGCCCCGTCTTGCCCGAGCGCACGATGGCCCGGCCCGCGCTGCGGTAGGCGGGCTTCCACTCCTCTATCTGCTGCTTGACCACCTCGTCCAGGTCGAAGCTGACCGCCGAGCCGGTACGCGGGTCACGGGAGTTGGTCAGCAGCCGCTGCACCACGTCGGTGAGCCGCTCGACCTGGGCGAGCGCGATGGTCGCCTCCTCCTTGACCACGGCGCGGTCCTCGGGCTCGTCGCCCTCGGCCATCGCGATGATCTCCTCCAGCCGCATGGACAGCGCGGTCAGCGGCGTCCGAAGCTGGTGCGAGGCGTCCGCCGCCAGTCGGCGCTCGGCGGTCAGCATCCGCCCGATCCGGTCCGCACTGCCGTCCAGCACGTCCGCGACCCGGTCCAGCTCCGGTACCCCGTAGCGCCGGTGCCGGGGCCGCGGGTCGCCGGAGCCGAGGCGCTCGGCGGTCTCGGCCAGGTCGGTGAGCGGGGCCGCCACCCGGTGCGCCTGGCGGACGGCGAGCACGGCCGCGGCGATCACCGCCAGCAGTGCCACCGCGAGGATGATCAGCAGCGTGCGGCCGACCTCGGCGCGCACCGCCGCCCGGGACGCCTGGACCGTGATGCGTTCGCCGTGCGCGCCGGTCTGCCGGGACTCGACGACCTCGCCGGAGGGCTTGTCGCCGACCTCGATGGGACGGCGGCCGGGCAGTTCGACACGGATGTAGCGGACGTAGCGGTCCTTGGAGGTGGTGACGCCGATGGACTCCTCGGTCACCCGCTCCCCGGCCACCAGCCGGCTCTCCACGGTGGAGACCAGCCGGACCGCTTCGGAGCGGACGTTCTCCTCGGTGCTGTTCTCGATCGTGCGGGACTCGACGATGACGAGCGAGATCCCGAAGACCGCGACGACCACCAGGACGACGGAGAGGATGGACAGGATGAGCCGACGGCGCACGTGCTGGCTTCTTTCCTAGCTGTTCCGGGGGCTGGGGGGCGGTGTGCGGGGCGCCTCCGGGTCGGGGGGGGTCTCCCGGTCCGTCCGGAGGGCCCCGGCCGGGCCGGCCCTTCGCGGCGGCCCCCGGCTCCCTCGCGGACCGGAGGGCGTCAGCTCTTCTCGAAGCGGAAGCCGACGCCCCGCACGGTGGCGATGTAGCGCGGGTTGGCCGCGTCGTCGCCGAGTTTCTTGCGCAGCCAGGAGATGTGCATGTCGAGCGTTTTGGTCGAGGACCACCAGGTGGTGTCCCACACCTCGCGCATGAGCTGGTCCCGGGTGACCACCCGGCCCGCGTCCCGGACCAGCACCCGCAGCAGGTCGAACTCCTTTGCGGTGAGCTGGAGCTCCTCCTCACCCATCCAGGCGCGGTGGGACTCGACGTCGATCCGCACGCCGTGGGTGGCGGGGGGCTGGGCGGGCTCTGCTGGCGTGCCGCGGCGCAGCAGGGCCCGTACACGTGCGAGCAGCTCGGCGAGCCGGAAGGGCTTGGTGACGTAGTCGTCGGCGCCCGCGTCGAGGCCGACGACGGTGTCCACCTCGTCGGCGCGCGCGGTCAGCACGAGGACGGGGAAGACATGGCCCTCGTTGCGCAGCCTGCGGCACACCTCCAGGCCGTCCATGCCGGGCAGCCCCAGATCGAGCACGACCAGGTCGATTCCCTCGCTCAGTCCCGCGTCGAGCGCAGCGGGACCGTCCTCGCGGACCTCGACCTCGTATCCCTCCCGACGCAGGGCGCGGGCCAGGGGCTCCGAGATCGATGCGTCATCCTCGGCGAGCAGTACACGGGTCATGCACCGATGGTAATCCGCGTGGCGGAGCGCCTGTGGGGACCTGGCGCGTTCCCTCTGCCGCCACTGACGATCCCCAGGTGATATGAACACGACACCGTCGAAACAGCGGGAGGGTTGCACGGTTCACCTGTGATCTGTCTCGCAAGCCCTTCCCTCGGGCCGCAGACCGTGACCTATGGTGAATGCACTTATGTAGTGAACGTCGAGGACTCCTGGCGCCACAGCACCACGGCCAGGGGTCCTTCTCCGTGTACGGGCCCCGCTTGCGAGCAACGCCGCTGGTCAGCGCGGCCCCGCAGCGCAACGGCAAGGAACACCGATTATGGCGCCCAGCCTGACGAAGGACGCCCCCGGCAACACCGGCGGCAGGACCTTCTTCGGCCACCCACGAGGTCTGGCCACGCTCTTCATGACGGAGATGTGGGAGCGCTTCAGCTTCTACGGCCTTCGCGCCCTGCTCGTCGTCTACCTCGTGGCCGGCGGGCCGGACGCGGGCGAGGGCGGCGCGGGCCACCAGGGCGGCGGCCTCGCCATGGACCTGGCGACCGCCACCGCGATCTACTCCGTCTACAACGCCATGGTCTACCTGCTGACCATGCCGGGCGGCTGGTTCGGCGACCGGCTCTGGGGACCCCGCAAGACGGTCACCGTCGGCGCCGGGATCATCATGCTCGGCCACCTCACCCTGGCGGTGCCGGGCGAGGGATCCTTCTTCGTCGGCCTCGCGTGCGTGGCCACCGGCTCCGGGCTGCTGAAGGCCAACATCTCCAAGATGGTCGGCGACCTCTACAACGGCCCCGACGACCCGCGACGGGACGGCGGCTTCACGGTCTTCTACATGGGCATCAACGCGGGCTCCTTCCTCGCCCCGTTCGCCATCGGCACCGTCGGCCAGACCGTCAACTGGCACCTGGGCTTCGGCATGGCCGCCGTCGGCATGGGCCTCGGCCTGATCCAGTTCCTCGTCGGCTCGCGCCACCTGGACCCCCGCAGCAGCCAGATCCCCTCGCCGCTCTCGGCACAGGAGAAGTCGGCCGTACTGCGCAAGGCGCTGCTGTGGCTGATCGTCGCCGTCCTCTTCTACGGCGTCGTGGTGGCCACCGGCACCTTCACCCTGAACTGGGCGATGATCCCGCTCACCGTCCTGGGCCTGCTCATCCCGCTCGGCATGCTGGTACGGATCAAGCGCGACAAGGACCTCACCCGGGCCGAGCAGGGCCGGATGACCGGCTACATCTGGTTCTTCGCCGCGGCGGCGATCTTCTGGATGATCTACGACCAGGGCGCCTCCACCGTGCAGGCGTTCGGCGACGCCAAGACCACCACGCAGGTGCTGGGCTGGCACTTCCCCTCGACCTGGTTCCAGTCGATCAACCCGCTCTTCATCATCCTGCTCGCGCCGCTCTTCGCCGCGCTGTGGCTGTCGCTGAACCGGCGCGGCAAGGAGCCGTCGACCACCGTGAAGTTCGCCTTCTCGCTGGTCGTGATGGGCCTGTCGTTCTACGTCTTCGTCATCCCGATGGGCATGGCCTCCGGCGGGACGAAGGTGAGCCCGATGTGGCTGGTCCTCATCTTCCTGCTGCACACGATCGCGGAGCTGTGCCTCTCGCCGGTGGGCCTCTCGGTGACCACCAAGCTGGCCCCCGCCAAGTACGCGAGCCAGCTGATGGGTGTCTGGTTCCTCGCCGTGACGGCGGGCGACAGCATCACCGGCCTGCTGTCCATCGGCGGCGCCGACCTCAGCACCACCGGCGTCGTCGCCGTCGAGGCCACCCTCTCCGCCCTGGCGGGCTTCGCCATCTACATGTACCGGCGGCAGATCGCGGCCACGATGGACGAAGTCCAGTAGTGCCCCGCGTCCGGATCCGTCCGGACCTGCCGGACCCCTGATCCGTCGGACTCCGCCGCGCAGCCGCGGCGGGGTCCGACGGCGTTCGGACGGGCCGCGGGACGCATCGCGGCCCCGCGGGCCGGGAAGTGGGACTCCGTGGCCGGAGCGACCGGCGTGATCGGCACCGCCCGCCGGGAGGTTCGGGCGGCACGGGCCGGCGGAAAGAGAGAAGAGTGGAAGGGCGCCGCAGGGCGCCGCAGCGGGCCGCTTCAGTGCGGGGCGGCGAGTTCGGCCCACACGGTCTTGCCCGAGCCCTCGGAGTTGCGGACGACGCCCCAGTCCAGGCACAGCCGCTGGACGATGAACATCCCGTGCCCGCCGGGCCGTCCGGCGCGGTGCGGGGTGCGCGGGGACGGGGAGCCGCTGCCGGGGTCGACGATCTCCAGGCGCAGCACCTTCGCGTTGGCGCCCACCCGCAGCTCTTCGGGGCCGTCGGCGTGCAGGCACGCGTTGGTGACCAACTCCGAGACGACGAGCAGGACGTCCTCGGCCGCCGCGCGCTGGTCCGCGGTGGCGGCGGGCAGCCAGCCCCAGTCCTGCAGGGCCCGACGGGTGAAGTCCCGGGCCCGCGGCACGGCTCCGCTGGCGCCGACCAGCCGCAGCCTGCGGACCTGCCGCATCGGCTGCCCCGCCCGGCGTGCGGCCCCTGTCGCGGCCGAGGCCGTGCTCTCCGCAGCGGTCCCCATGGCGCCACTCCCCCCTTCGGGTTCGGGTGCGGACGGCCCGGCGGCCCCGGAGCCGGAGGCTCCCGAGAGCTGCTCACGCCCCGCGTCCGTACCGGTACGCACCCGTGCGTCAGCACTCCCGGCGGCACCGCACCCCGGGCCCGCGGTCGCCGGAGTGCCCTCGGGCTCCGGACCGCGGTCGCCCGCCGGTTGCGGCCGGGTGGTGCTCATCAGTGGTTCACCTCACCGATCACCGGTTGCGTTTCGCCGTCCCGCGCCGCCCCGCAGCAGTGCGGGACCGTGACGCGCTGTACACGAATGTCTGACAGATTCGATGGACTCCTGCCCGGACGCACCGTGAGAACACTTACGGATTCGGCCGGACCTGTGTGATGCGCGTAACGCCCTGATTACGACTCGGGCTGCTGTTCCGTTCCCGAGGGGGTCCGGAGCGCGGATTCGAGGGTGTCGTGCACGGTGAAGACCGCGCTGGCGCCGGTGATCTCGAAGACGCGTGCCACCACGGGGAGCATTCCCGCCAGGTGGACGCCGCCGTCGGCCTCCTCCGCCTTCAGGCGGGCGGCGAGCAGCACGTTCAGCCCCGTCGAGTCGCAGAACTCGAGCCGCGAGCAGTCCACGACGAGGCGGCTGTAGCCCTCCTCGACGCTCCGCTCCAGCGGCTCGCGCAACAGCTCGGCGGTGTGGTGATCGAGCTCACCTTCAGGGGTCACCACGGCACTGATTCCCTCGTGCCGTACCTCGACCGTCAGCCGACCCTGGCTCGTGCTGCCGGGCATCCCGCGGTCCATGCACACCCCTTCTGATTCATGTGAGGGCCTTCACTGCTTCCCCCGTCGAGCGGTTCGCAACCCTACGCCTTCGACGGCCCTACCGGTAGCCGAACATCGGACAGATTGGTCACAGACGGACATAAGGAGCTTGCCCTCGCTGTGCAGGAACAGGTAGGTCTAGTAGGGATACCGAAACACGTCGGCCCTGGAGGCGCCGCACCCCGTAGTGCACGTCACGGCTTCGGCAGCCATATGCCGAGAAACCATGGAGGACAGCCATGTCACCCCGGCTCGACAATGGGATATCCGACCCCGCGCACGCGCAGGTCGAGGCCCTTCCCGCCGTTCCGGAGCAGCGCAGCACGGCTCGGCTGCCGGATTCCCGGTCCCTGACCCCCGAAACCCTCGGCGACCCGGCGAGCGCCGAGCAGATCGCGGAGGCGGTGGAAGCCGACCTCTTCGACCAGCTCCAGCTCCCCGAGATCCCACCCTATGACGAGGTCGGCCCGCTGGACGCGCGGGCCCTGTCCAAGACGCTGTTCGAGCGGCTGGAGAACCTCGACGAGGGCACCCACGAGTACGCGTACGTCCGCAACACCCTGGTCGAGCTCAACCTCGCGCTGGTGAAGTTCGCGGCCTCCCGGTTCCGCTCCCGCAGCGAGCCCATGGAGGACATCGTCCAGGTCGGCACCATCGGTCTCATCAAGGCGATCGACCGCTTCGAGCTGAACCGCGGCGTCGAGTTCCCCACCTTCGCGATGCCGACGATCGTCGGCGAGATCAAGCGCTTCTTCCGCGACACGTCCTGGTCGGTGCGGGTACCCCGGCGCCTCCAGGAACTGCGGCTCGACCTGGCCAAGGCGGGCGACGAACTCGCCCAGAAGCTGGACCGGGCGCCGACCGCGGAGGAGTTGGCCAAGCGGCTGAACATCTCCAGCGAGGAAGTCATCGAGGGCATGGCGGCGAGCAACGCCTACACCGCCAGCTCGCTGGACGCACAGCCCGAGGAGGACGACACCGAGGGCGCGCTGGCCGACCGGATCGGCTACGAGGACCACGGGCTCGAGGGCATCGAGTACGTGGAGTCCCTGAAGCCGCTGATCGCCGAACTCCCCCCGCGGGACCGCCGGATCCTCTCGCTGCGCTTCGTGGCGAACATGACCCAGTCGGAGATCGGTGAGGAGCTCGGCATCTCGCAGATGCACGTCTCCCGGCTGCTCTCCCGCACCCTGAGCAAGCTCCGCAAGGGGCTGATGGTCGAAGAGTGACGCGGGGTGCCGCCCCACGAGGTGCGGCCCGCTCCGTGTGCCGAGGGCCCGGCCGGACGACGCAGTCCGGCCGGGCCCTCGGCCTGTCCGCGGCGGGGAAGCCGGGTCCGGGGCCGGGCCCCGGCCGGAGCGGGTACCGCCGTCCTGATCCGGCACCCGGCACCCGGCACTTCAGGATCCGGAACGCCCGTCCGCGGGGCCGGTGTGCAGCGCCCGGTCCAGAATGCGGGCCAGAGCCGCCAGATCCGCCGCCGCCAGGCCGCGGAGGGCCGGGGGCGGGTTGTCGGTGATCCGCGCCATCTCGGCCGCCGCCTCGGCTCCCGCCTCGGTGACCTCGACCAGTTTGGAGCGGCGGTCGGCCGGATTCGGCTCCCGCGTGACCAGTCCGCGCCGGACCAGGTAGTCGATGGAGAGCGTGGTGTAGGGCGCGTCGGCGAACAGGGCGGCGGCCAGCGCGCTGAGCGTGAGCGGGCCCTGGTCCGCGACGTAACGCAGCGCCTTGGCGCGGAAGTAGCTCATCCCCAGCGCCTCGACGACTCGGGGCCGCACGTCCGCGGTCTCCAGGACGAGGGTGCGCATGCCGCGCCAGACCCGGACGGCCTCCTGCCCGACGGCGTCGGATCCGGGCGAGCCCGCGCCGCTTCCCTCGCACACCCCGGACTCGGACTCGGTGCCCTCCGGTCCGCCGTGCGCGGACTCCGTGCTGTTCATCCCGCTGCCTCGCTGCTCGTACGCCCCGCGGCCGGACGCCGCGCCGCCTGGTCACCCCCGTCGCCCGCGTCGCTCCCGTCCAGCAGATGGGCCGCGCGGCGTGCCGTCTCCCGGGCCCGGTGGCCGGTGGAGAGGATACCGAGCGCGAGCACGGCCAGCCCGCAGACGGAGACGATCCACCAGGCGGTCCGTTCGGTCTCCTGGAACCCGGCGGCCTGCTGGAGGCCGCCACCCGCGCCGAAGCCGCCCGCGGCCATGACCGCGCCGATGACGGCCACTCCCAGGGAGGAGCCGACCTGCCGGCTGGTCGAGGCGACCGCGGCGGCGACACCCGCCTGCGCTCGGGGCATGCCCGAGACGGCGGTGTTGGTGATCGGCGCGTTGACGAGGCCGAAGCCGATGCCGAAGAGCACGTAGCCGGTGAAGAGCACCCCCAGCGGCAGGTCGGCCGAGACCGTGCAGGCCAGCAGTATCCCCGCGGCGGTCATCCCGGCGCCCGCCGCCACCAGCGGCAGCCGCGGGCCGCGGGAGCCCACCAGGCGGCCGGAGAGCGGCGCGCAGACCAGCGTCATCAGCGCCATCGGCAGCATGCACAGTCCGGCCCGCAGCGCGCTCAGCTGCCGGACCTCCTGGAGGTAGAGCGACGTGACGAAGAGGAAGCCGCCCAGCGCCGCGAACGCGCACACCGCTGTCGCGACCGCACCCGTGAACGGCAGGCTGCGGAAGAAGCGCGGGTCGACGAGGGGTTCGGCGCGGCGCGATTCGTAGGCCACCAGCCCGGCCAGCGCGCCGAGCGCGGCGGCCAGGCAACCGAGTACCAGCGGCGAGCCGAAGCCGTGCTGCGGGCTCTCGATGATGCCGTAGGTGAGGGTGCCGAGCAGGACGATCACCAGGAGCTGGCCCACCGGGTCGGCCCTGCGGGCCCGGGGCGCGCGGGACTCGGGGATGTACCGGGTCGTCAGCAGCCAGGCGGCCAGGCCGACCGGCACGTTCACCCAGAAGATCGCCTGCCAGCCGCTGACGTCGACGAGCAGCCCGCCGAGCAGGGGGCCGGCCGCCATGCTGATACCGACGACCCCGCCCCACACGCCGATCGCGCGGGCCCGCTCGCGGGGTTCGGTGAAGGTGTTGGTGATGATCGACATCGCGACGGGGTTGAGCATCGAGCCGCCCACCGCTTGCAGGGCGCGGGCCGCCACCAGCCAGCCGAGCCCCGGTGCCAGGCTGCACAGCAGCGAGCCCAGGACGAACAGCAGCAGCCCCCAGCGGAAGATCCGCCGGCGCCCCAGCCGGTCCGCCGTCGAGCCGGACAGCATCAGCAGCGCGGCCAGGACGAGGGTGTAGGCGTCGACCACCCATTGCAGGCCGGACACCGAGGCGCCCAGGTCCGCGCGGATGTCGGGCAGCGCCACGTTGAGCGCCGTCGTGTCGAGGCTGACGATCAGCAGCGACATGCAGCAGATCGCCAGCACGAGCTGCCGGCGGCGCGGCGGGAGTTCGGCGTCGGACACAGCAGCCCCCATCGCTTATACGAATACAACAGTTGTGACTGTATAATCACCTCCTGGCCGCTGACGAACCCGACCGCCTCCGGGTGTGGGCTGCCGACGCTTCCGACAGGTCACGCCGCGGAGCCGCCGGCCCGCGACCGCCTCGCCGCCCCTCCCGCCGGTGATCCACCGCGAGCGGCCCTAGGGACGATCCCCGTCACGTCCCGACCCGGCCCCGGCACGGGGGCAGGGCGCCGTCAGGGAGCACATCCTCCGCGACGGCGATCCGGGGTCCGGCCCCCGGCGGAAGGATCCTCCACGTACCGGATCCCTTCCCCTGCGGAGTGCATCGTGCCCATACGTCTGCGGAACACCCTCCTGGCGGCGCTCGTGGTCGCCGGACTCACCGGCCCCGCGGCGGCGCCCGCCCTCGCCCAACAGCCCGGCGTGACGGCGGAGGTGACGCGGCAGCAGGACGACGGCCCCGACACCGCCGCGTTGGACAAGGCGCTGCGGGGACTGCCGGACGAGACGACCACCGCGGCCCTCGCCCGCGTCGGCGGGAAGGGGGACTGGCACGGCAGTTCCGGCGTGCGGGACCTGCGCAGCGGCCGGAAGGCCCTGGAGCACGCCCGGTTCCGGGCCGGGTCCACCACCAAGGTGGTGACCGCGGCGCTGGTGCTGAAGCTCGCCTCGCAGGGCCGCATCGACCTCGACGGTACGGTGCAGCACTACCTGCCCGGGCTGCTGACCGACGCGTTCGAGCCCATCACCGTGCGGCAGTTGCTCACCTTCACCAGCGGGCTCAAGCCGGGCGACGGCCTCGGCCCGGTTTCGGGGGAAGGGTACGAGAACCGCTTCAAGACCCTCACTCCCGAGCAGGTGGTCGCCTCGTCGGTCGCCAAGGGGCCCTACCGGGGAGAGGGCGAGGGGCCCGGCAGGAAGCAGCGGTACGCCAACATCGACTACACCGTTCTGGGGCTCCTCGTCGAGAAGGTCACCCACGACTCCTACGCGCACCAGGCGTGGCTGCACGTGCTGCGTCCGGCCGGGATGCGGCACACGTCCTTCCCGCGCGGCGCCGACCCGCGGATCCACGGCGCGCACAACCGCGGATACCAGCGCCTCGACGACGGCCGCCTGGTGGACGCCACCGAGTGGAACATGTCCGACCGCTGGGCGGCCGGTGACATGATCTCCACCACGGCCGATCTGGAACGCCTCCTGTTCGCCCTCTTCCGCGGCGAGATCGTGCCCCAGCCGCTGCTTGAGCGGGAGATGTTCACCGTGCCGGACATCGACGGCGCCACCATGAGCGCCGGACTCCAGCGGTACGACGCGGGCGACGGCCTGGTCCTGTGGGGCAAGAGCGGAGCCCGCCCCGGCTACAACACGCTGCTGGTCGGCACCCGTGATCTGTCCCGGACCCTCGTCTACAGCCTCAACTCGACCGATGCCAAGGGGCCGACCATGAACCCGGTCGGGGAGCGGCTGCTCGCTGCCGCGTTCGGCCCCTCAGCGGTTCCCCCGTCGGAGGCGCGCCGGTCGCGCTGAGGGCCGGCGCTCCACCACCGACGCCACCGCGCCGGCGTAGTCGGCCAGGGTGCGCGGAGCCCGCCAGCCCTGGCGGCGGGCCCGGGTGACGTCGAGCACGACGCTGTGCGCGAGCTGGTCGACGGCGTACCGGGTCAGCGGCGGCTCGGTCCGCGGGCGCAGCCGCCAGAGCTGCTCCGCGGCAGCCCCCGCCGCCCGGGCGAGCGGCACCGGGAGGTGTTCGACCCGGGCGTGCACCCCGTGCGCCGCCAGTACCGTGCGCACTGCCTCGTCCCGGCGATAGGGCACGGGGTCGGCGATGTTGTAGGCACCGGGCGGCCATCCGCCGTCCGCCGCGGCCAGGCACGCGTCGGCGAGGTTCTCCACCGCGGTCAGACTGAGCCGCACGTCGCGCCCCGGGAGCAGCAGCAGTCCGCGCCGCACCCGGCCCAGCAGCCGCGGCACCAGGTGCGGGTCGCCGACGCCGTAGACCGCGCGGGGTCGCAGCACCACGGCTCCGGCGGCCATCGCCAGGGCCTCGCCCTCCGCTTTGGTCCGGCCGTAGGCGTTCAGTTGCGCGCCGATCGGGTGCTCCTCCCGGATCCGGGCCCGTCCGGGGCCCGGCGCGTACACGCTGGCGCTGCTGACCCACACCACCGGCCGCCCCGCCGCCGCCTCCAGCAGCCGGGCCGTTCCGGTGACGTTCACGGCCCGCATCGCCGCCTCGGCCGCCGAGCCGGCGGCCGGATCCCCCACCGCCGCCGCGCAGTGCACCACCACGTCGGCCCCGCCCAGGTCCGGCACCTCGTCCGAGGCGGCGTCCCAGCGCAGGTGACGGCCGACCGGGCCGGGCCGCCGCCCCACACACCGCACTTCGGCCCCCCGTACGGCGGCGGCCCGTGCGACGTAGGAGCCGCAGAAGCCGCTCGCGCCGGTGACGGCGATCGTGGTCATGGCGCCTCCCCGTTGTGGTGGGTGCTTCGCTCCTCGTCCCGGTGCCTGCCCCGCGGTGCCGGTGGCGCGGGGCCCGGCCGGACGGTGAGCGTGCGCCAGGCGGGCAGGACCGCGCGGCGGTCGGCGCGGGCGCGGACGACGACGGGCCGGTGCGGGGCGAGCTCGGCCAGCAGGTCGGCGAGCTGGGTCCGCGCGAGCCGGGCTCCGGGGCAGGTGTGCGGCCCCGCGCCGAAGACGAGCCGGGCGACGGCGGCGGGTACCGGTGCGGGGCAGCGGGGCGCGTCCCGGTGGGCGCCGACCGCGTGCCGCGCGACCAGCACCAGCCGGTCGCCGCGCCGCACCGGGCAGCCGCCCAGCGTTCCGGGGGCGGCTGCCCGGCGGGGCAGTACCGGCGAGGGTGCCGTCACCCGCAGCAGTTCATCGACCAGGGTTTCGCGGGCTGCCGGATCGGCGGCCTGCGTCCACAGTCCGGCGTCCGCGCACCAGGCCACGGCCCGGGGCAGCGCCGCCGCGGTGGTGGCGACCGCGGCGACCGCCACCACGGCCCGCAGCGCCGCCCCGGCACCGGCACCGGCGGCGGTCCCGGCCCGGTCCCGCAGCAGTTCCTCCAGCCGGGCCGTGGCGCGGGCGGCCGCCCGGGCGGTGCCGGGGCGGCGCGGACCGGGGAGATGGTCGCGGACGGCGGCCGCCGCGGCGTCGGCCGCGGCCCGCGCGACGGCGGCCGGGTCGGCGGTGGTGCCCAGCAGAGCGCAGACCGTGGCGCCCGCCATCTCCCGGGCCAAGGTGACCGTCTCCACCTCGCGGCCGTCCGCCAGCGGGGCGAGACGGCGGGCGAGGATCTCCTGCCACACCGGGCGCAGCCGCTCCGTGCCCGCCGTGCCGAGGTCCTCGGCGAGGGACCGGCGGGAGCCGCGGTGGCCGCTGCCCTCCTGGTCGAACAGGGCGCCCCCGCCGCAGAGTTCGCGGGCGGCGCCGCCCGTGGTCCCGGGTGCCGTACGATCCAGCGGCAGCCGGGTGAGGGCCTGCCGGTAGGCGTCCGTGCCGTGCACCAGCACGGTGCGGCCGAGCCGGACCACGGGGCCGCGGCGGGTGGCCGCCAGCAGGGCGAAGAGCACCGGGTGGCCACGGGTGTAGACGCGGCGGTCCCGGCGGCGGGCCGCACGCGCACCGGGCGGCCGGGCCCGCGACGCCGAAGCCCCCCGCGCCGCGGTCCGCACGCCCTCGCCGCTCATCGGCCCACCGTGGCCCGGCCCGCCGTCTCCCGGCGTCGCCCCGCGGCCAGCAGCGCGGTCGCGGCGCGGTCGGGCTTGCGGGAGCGGCCGGACAGCGGGATGTCGGCGAGCAGCACCGCGTCCGGGCGGGCCGTGCCCATGCGGCGCAGCGGCCCCTCCAGCGCTCCGCGCAACCGCCGCCGGTCGGTGCCGGGGCTGGGCTGGACGACGGCGACGAGCTGTTCGTCGCCGTCCGGCGCCGGAACACCGACCAGCAGCGCGAGGTCGACACCGGGCACGTGCAGCGCGGGCTCGTACAGCCCCGGGTAGATGTTCTCCGCGCGGCGCAGCACCATGTCCTTCATCCGCCCTTCGAGCACGAGCCGGCCCCGGCCGTCCAGGTGGGCGCGGTCGCCGGTGGCGATCCACGGGTCGGGCTCCTCGCCGAGGCAGCGATGCCGGGCGCCGGGGCCGGTGAGGAGGAGTTCCCCGCTGTCCGCGGTGCGCGCGGCGACGCCGGGCAGCGGCGCGCCCAGCAGGTCACCGGCTCCCTCGTACGCCGCCTTGGCTTCCTGTTCGACGGCTGCGGCGGGGAAGAGTTCGGTCAGCGCGTACACGCCCCACGCCTCGGCGGCACCGGCCTGCTTGACCCGGGTGAGGAGGGCCGCGCTCGCGGGCGCCGAGCCGGTCCACACGCGTCCGGTGAAGCGGGCACCGGCGGTGAGCGCGGCCCGCAGCCGAGGGGGCGTCAGGTAGCTCGCCTGGGGGCGCAGCCGGTCGAGTTGCCGGGCCAGGACGCGGGGTGCGCGGGCGGGCAGCGCGACGGGGGCGCCGGCGGTCAGCGCGGGGACCAGGACGAAGAAGGTGCCGCCGAGCACGGGCCGCCCGGCCGTGGGCCGTACCAGGTCGGCGACCGTCGCCATCCCGGCGGCGAGGGAGGCACGGGAGTGGACGACGGCCCGGGGATGGGAGGTGGTGCCGGAGGTGAAGACGACGACGGCGTCCCCGTCGTGGTCCGCGCCCCGGGGGGCCGGGTGCGGGCCGCGCCGCAGGGCGGGGGCGCAGCCGGGCAGCCGGGGCCCGAGCGTCGCCACCGGGCCGCCGAGTCCGGCGAGGTCGGGGAGAGCGAGCCGGGCGCGGCGGGCCAGCGGGCGCGCCCACCCGGCGACGGCCTGCGCCGCGGCGTCGGCGAGCACCAGGTCGGGCCGGGCCAGGGCGAGCCGGGCGCGCAGCACGTCGGGGCCCGCGCCGGGGTCGAGTACGGCGGCGCGCAGCCCGAGCCGCCAGCCGGCCAGCAGCACGGCCAGGGCGCGGGGTCCGGGCCGTACGGCGACGCCGAGGGTGGCGCCGGGCCGCAGGCCGCGGTGGTGGAGGGCGGCCGCGTAGTGGTCCGCCAGGTCGGCGAGGTCGCCGCGGGTGGCCCGGACCCGGGTGCGGCCGGTGGGACCGGCGTCCAGGACGGCGGGCAGGTGCGGGTCGCGGCGCAGTGCGGCGTGCAGGGTGTCGAGCATCAGCGGGGGTCCTCTCCGTGTCGGCCCGGCCCCTTGTCGAGGTACCAGCGTGCGGTCGTCAGCAGTCCGTAGGCGCGCAGCCGCCGGGTGGAGTTGGCCACGACCATGCGGCGCTCCCGGACGACGGCTGCGGTGGTGCGGCGGACCCGGTTGAGGAAGAGCCGGTCGGTGGGTGAGGGGCGGCGCGGCATGCCGCCGGCGTCCTGGTAGAGCCGGGCGGTGAGGGCCATGTTGTTGCCCGCGTGCATCCGGTAGGGCACCAGGTAGCCGCGGCTGCGCCGGTGTGCGGGGCGCAGCCGTCCGAAGAGTGCCGCGAGGGCGACCAGGAGCCGGAAGGCGGCGCGGCCCGCCGGTCCGTGCTCGTCCGGGCGGGCCGTGATGCGGCCGCAGACCAGTCCGGCTCCGGCGTCGAGCGCGGCGCGCGCGGCGGCGGTCCAGCCGGGCTGTGGCAGGCAGTCTGCGTCGGTGCGGGCGAGGAGCGCGGCGCCGTGCGCGATGGCGTACCGGAAGCCGGTGTCCACGGCACAGCCGACGCCTTTCTGCGGCTCGGTGACGACGTGCACGGGGAACGGCGCCCGCCGGGCGAAGTCGCGGGCGAGGCCGGCGGTGCCGTCGGTGGAGGCGTTGTCGACGACCAGGAGGGTGAAGTCCCGGTCGTTCTGGGCGGCGAGCGCGGCCAGGGTGCCGGGCAGCCGCGCGGCCTCCTGGTGGGCGGGGACGACGACCCACAGGGCTCCGGCGGGCCGGGCCGCTGCCGTGGCCGCCCGGGCGGACGGTGCGGGGGCCGGGGAGGGGAGGACCGGTGTCATGCCTTCTCCCAGACCATCGTCATGAGGCTGACGCCGCCGCCGAGGCCGACGAGCAGTACGCGGTCGCCGGGCTCCAGCCGGTCGTGGATCAGGTCCAGTTGGACCCCCAGGGTGGCGCTGGCGAGGTTGCCGAGTTCGGGCACGGTCACCACCAGGCGGTCCCGGGGCACCCCGGTCAGCTCCACGAAGCGCTCCAGGTACGGCAGCGTCACCTGGTGGACGAGGATGTGCCGGAAGTCCTGCCACTCCAGTCCGGTGCGGTGCCGCATCCGGTCCAGCACCGAGGTACCGACCTTCTCGAACACGTCGCGCAGTTCGGCGCCGTCGCCGTGGAACCAGGTGTACTCGTCGCCGCGCGGATGGCGGGATCCGCCGCCGGGTATCCCGCCGACGTCCCAGTGTTCGGAGCGGGTCTCGGTGCCGACGTCGAGGATGCCGCCGCCGGGCACGGACTCCAGCACCACGGCCGCTCCGGCGTCGCCGAAGGTGTATCCGGCGAACACCTCCCGGAACCGGTCGAGGTCGGCGGGGGCGTGCTGCACGGCGCGGCTGGGCGTCTCCCCCGTGACGACGAGGGCCCGGCGCGCCCGGCCGGCCAGCAGCATGCCGCGGGCGAGGTCGATCCCGCCGACGAAGCTGTTGCAGGCGTTGGTGACGTCGAGCGCGTGGGCCCGGGAGCCCAGCGCGTGCTGCACGATGTGCGCGGTGGCGGGTTCGGCCACGTCACGGGTGGCGGAGGCGAACAGGAGCAGGTCGATGTCCGGCGGGGCGAGTCCGGCCCGGTCCAGCGCCGTCCGGGCGGCGCGGACGGCCAGCGTGGAGGCGTACTCGCCGTCGGCGGCGACGCGGCGGGTCCGGACGCCGGTGGCCCGCTCGATCATCCGCGGTGGAATCGGCAGGCCGCTGCGCTCGACGACGGTCCGCCGGAGCTGCTCGGAGTCCACGATCCGCTCCGGCAGCGCCGAACCGACCCCCGTGATACCCACGCCCGTTGCCGCGGCGGGCCGGTCGGCGAAGGTGCTGTGTATCCCCATGCCCGGGAGGCTAGGAAGCCGGGGCGGGCGCGGGCATGAGTGCGGATACTCAGCTGCCCGCGCCGGGTACCTACCGGTTGCCGCGCACGTGGCGCACGCCGCGCCGCCAGACGTCGGAGACGAGGGGGACGCCCGGCCGGTAGGAGAGGTGGACGTGCGAGGGGGCGTCGAGCAGGGCGAGGTCGGCGCGGGCCCCGGGGGAGAGCCGTCCGACGTCGGTGCGGCGCAGGGCGCGGGCGCCGCCGGCGGTCGCCGACCAGAGGGCTTCGTCGGGCGTCATGTTCATCTCCCGTACCGCCACCGCGATGCAGAACGGCATCGAGGAGGTGTACGAGGAGCCGGGGTTGCAGTCGGTGGACAGCGCGACGGTGACGCCCGCGTCCAGCAGCCGGCGCGCGTCGGGGTAGACGGCGCGGGTGGAGAACTCGCACCCCGGCAGCAGCGTGGCCACCGTGCTGCCCTGGGCCAGCGCGTCGATGTCCGCGCTGTTCAGGTGGGTGCAGTGGTCGGCGGAGGCCGCCTCCAGCTCGACGGCGAGCCGCACCCCGGGGCCGTGCGTCAACTGGTTGGCGTGCACCCGGGGCACCAGCCCCTTGGCCCGGCCGGCGGTGAGGATGGCGCGTGACTGGTCCTCGTCGAAGGCGCCCTCCTCGCAGAAGACGTCCACCCAGCGCGCGTGGGGGGCGCACGCGTCGAGCATCTCCCCGGCGACGAGCGCGGTGTAGGCGTCGGGATCGTCGGCGTACTCCGGCGGCACGATGTGGGCGCCGAGGTAGGTGACCTCCTCGACGCCGGCCTCGGCCGCCACCGCCAGGGCACGGGCCTCGTGCTCGGCCGTCAGCCCGTATCCGGACTTCGTCTCGACGGTCGTCGTGCCCTGGGCGGCCAGCTCCGCCAGATGCGCCTCCAGGGTGGCCGCCAGGTCCGCGTCGGACGCCGCGCGGGTCGCCTGCACGGTGGTGCGGATACCGCCGGCGGTGTAGGGACGGCCCGACATCCGGGCGTTGAACTCCTGGGTGCGGTCGCCCGCGTAGAGCAGATGGGAGTGGCTGTCGACGAACCCGGGGACGGCGGCCCGGCCGCCCGCGTCCACGGTCTCGTCGGCGGCGGGGGCCTCGCCGGTGGGTCCCACCCAGGCGATGTGACCGTCCTCGACGACCAGGGCCGCGTTCTCGATGAGCCCGAGCGGGCTTCCGTCGCCCTGTGCGGGGTCGTTGGTGACGAGGGTGGCGAGGTTGGTGAGGGAGAAGGTGGCAGGCCGTCGGCTCATGAGGGTCGGTCCTTGGTCGCGGGAGGCACGGGCACGGAGGGGGCCGCGGTGCGCGGCTGTCACGGGCGGCGGGTGGCGGTCAGGGGCGGAGGGCGGCGACGGCCCGGGCGAGGGCTTCGGGCACGGAGTCCACGAGGGTGTGCGCACCGTCCCGCACCACCTGCCGGCCGCCGACCACCGTGTGGCGGACGTCGGCGGAGGTGGCGGCGAACACGGTCGTCTCGGCGGCCAGCCGGGCCACCGGCCCGGCCGTGCGCACCGAGTCGAGCGCGACGGTGGTGAAGTCCGCCGGTGCCCCGCTCTCCAGGCGGCCCGCCTCCGGCCGGCCGAGGGCGGTGTGCCCGCCCGCGGTGGCGGCCCGCAGCAGTTGGCCCGCCGTCCAGTGGCCGCGGGTGCGGCTGGCGAGCCGCTCGTCCAGTTCCAGCGCGCGGGCCTCCTCGAACAAGTCGATCACGGCATGGCTGTCGCTGCCCAACGAGAGTGCGCACCCGGCACGTTCGAGGGCGGGGGCCGGTCCGATGCCGTCGGCGAGGTCGCGTTCGGTGGTCGGGCACATGCACACGCCGGTGCGGGAGCCGCCGAGCAGGCGGACGTCGTCCGGCGTCAGATGGGTGGCGTGCACGGCGGTGGTCCGCGCGCCCAGCACCCCGTGCTCGTCGAGCAGCGCGGTCGGGGTGCGGTCGTGGGCGCCGCGGCACGCCTCGTTCTCGGCGACCTGCTCGGACAGGTGGACGTGCAGCGGCGCGTCCCGCCGCCGGGCCCACTCGGCGACGGTGTGCAACTCCCGGGCGGGCACGGCCCGCACCGAGTGCACCGCGGCGCCGACCCGCGCGTGGTCGCCCTGCGGGGTGAAGGCGGCCGCGCGTTCGGCCCACGCCTCCGCGCTGCCGTCGCTGAACCGCTGCTGCTGCCGGGTGGGCGGTTCGCCGCGGCCGTCCTTGCCGATTCCGGCGGCGAGGTAGGCGGTGTCCAGCAGGGTGATGCGGATGCCCGCGTCGGCCGCGGCCGCGACCAGCGCGTGGCTCATGGCGTTGGGGTCGTCGTAGCGTGCGCCGCCCGGCGCGTGGTGCAGGTAGTGGAACTCGCCCACGCAGGTGATCCCGGCGAGCGCCATCTCGGCGTACACGGCCCGGGCCAGCGTGTAGTAGCTGTCCGGGGTGAGCAGCGCCGCCGTCCGGTACATGGTGTCGCGCCACGTCCAGAAGGTGCCCGAGCCGACCTGGACGGTGCCGCGCAGGGCGCGGTGGAACGCGTGCGAGTGGGCGTTCGCCAGCCCGGGCAGGGTCAGTCCGTGCAGGACGACGGCCCCGGGGGGCGGCGCGGGGACGTCGGTGCGGACGGCGCCGAACCGGCCCTGCGCGGTCACCTCCAGGACGACGTGCGGCTCGACGGTGCCGTTGAGCCAGGCGTTCTCGCACCAGTAGACCTTCGCGGCGGGCGCACCGCCGGGTTCGGGGCCGGTCGATCCGGGGTGCGGCCCGGCGGCCGCGGCCGGCGTCGCGGCGGTCCTGCGCGACGCGGTCGCCCCGGCCTCGGTCTTCCCCGTGGCCGCGGGTCCCGCCCCGGCCGGCCCCTTCCCGGCGGTTCGGCTCCCGGGTCGTCCCGCGCCGGTCGGCGCCGTGCGCGTCCGGGTCGGCGGCGTCGGCGTCTCGGTCGTCACATCAGACCTTCCAGTACATCGGCGAGCGCGGTCACGCCCGCCGCGCAGTCGTCCTCCTCCGCGAACTCGGCCGGCGAGTGCGAGACACCGGTCGGGTTGCGGACATACAGCATGGCCGTGGGCACCGAAGCGGACAAAATACCCGCGTCGTGTCCGGCGCCGGTGGGCAGCACCGGCACCTCGCCGCCGAGCAGCGCGCGGACCCGGTCGCGCAGCGCGTGGTCGAACTCGACCAGCGGCGTCGCCGACTCCCCGGTGACCTCGACGTGCACGCCGTCCCGCCCGCCCCGCTCCCCGGCGGCGCGTTCGATCTCGGCGACGACACCCTCCAGCGTTCCCGCGTCCGGGGCCCGCGCGTCGAGCCAGCCGCTGACCTGTGACGGGATGGCGTTCACCCCGTTCGGCTGCACCGCCACCCGGCCGAAGGTGGCCAGCGCACCCGCCAGCCGCGCCTTCTTGCGGGCCGCCAGGACGGTGTTGGCGTAGGTGAGCATCGGATCGCGGCGGTCCTCCAGCCGGGTGGTGCCCGCGTGGTTGGCCTCGCCCCGGAAGTCGAACCGCCAGCGGCCGTGCGGCCAGATCGCCGACGCGACGGCCACCGGGTGCGCGGTTTCGGCCAGCGCCCGGCCCTGCTCGATGTGCAGTTCGACGAACGCGCCGATCCGCGCCAGGCGCTCGGGGTCGGGGCCGAGCGTCCCGGGGTCCTGCCCGGCGGCTTCCATGGCCTGCGCGAGGGTCACCCCCTCGGCGTCCCGCAACGCGTGGGCGTCCTGCCGGGTCAGCGCGCCGCTCGCCAGGCGGGAGCCCACGCAGGCCAGTCCGAAGCGGGCCCCTTCCTCGTCGGCGAAGTTGACGATGGCCAGCGGACGGGTGAAGGCGGTGCCGCGGGCGCGGAGCTCGTCGTGCGCGGCGAGGGCCGACAGCACCCCCAGCGGGCCGTCGAAGGCGCCGCCGTCGGGGACGGAGTCCAGATGCGACCCGGTCACGACCGCGTCACCTGCGGACCCGTCGGCTGCGGGCCCGGCACCGGGGCCGCCGGTCCCCTCGGCGTCGGGCCCGGCCCAGGCCCACTGGTTGCCGTTCCGGTCGACCTCGTAGGCCAGTCCCCGGACCGCGGCCTGCTCCCGGAACCACTGCCGGCACTCCAGGTCGGGTCCCGTCCACGCGAAGCGGCGGTACCCGCCGCCCGCGGACCGGCCCAGCGGCAGCAGCTCCCGCCACATCTGCCGGAACGAGGGCGGCGGGCCGCCGTCCCCCGCCGGCTGCGGCCGCGGCCCGGGCCCGGCGGCCCCCTCGTGGGCCTCCATCAGACATCCCCCTCGCGCATCGGAATGCGGACGCCGCGGTCCTCGGCGACGGCCTCCGCCTCCGGGTACCCGGCGTCGACGTGCCGGATCACTCCGGTGCCGGGGTCGTTGGTCAGGACCCGGCGCAGCTTCTCGCCCGCGAGCGCCGTGCCGTCGGCGACGGTGACCTGGCCGGCGTGCAGCGAGCGGCCCATGCCGACCCCGCCCCCGTGGTGCAGGGAGACCCAGGTGGCGCCGGAGGCGACGTTGAGCATGGCGTTGAGCATGGGCCAGTCGGCGATGGCGTCGGAGCCGTCGCGCATGGCCTCGGTCTCGCGGTACGGCGAGGCCACCGAGCCGCAGTCCAGGTGGTCGCGGCCGAGTACGAGCGGCGCCGCCAGTTCCCCGGCGGCGACCATGTCGTTGAAGCGCTCGCCGGCCGCGGCCCGCTCGCCGTAGCCGAGCCAGCAGATCCGCGCCGGGAGGCCCTGGTAGTGCACGCGTTCGCCGGCCAGCTTCAGCCAGCGGGCGAGGGAGGTGTTCTCCGGGAAGAGGTCGAGCAGGGCCCGGTCGGTGGCGGCGATGTCGGCGGGGTCGCCGGAGAGGGCGGCCCAGCGGAAGGGTCCCTTGCCCTCGCAGAAGAGGGGCCGGATGTAGGCGGGGACGAAGCCGGGGAAGTCGAACGCGCGCGCGTACCCGGCGAGCTGGGCCTCGCCGCGCAGGGAGTTGCCGTAGTCGAAGACCTCGGCGCCCGCGTCCTGGAAGCCGACCATCGCCGCCACGTGCGCGGCCATCGACTCGCGTGCCCGGAGGGTGAAGTCGGCGGGCTTCTCGGCGGCGTACGCGGCCATGTCGGCGAAGTCGACACCGGCGGGCAGGTAGGCGAGCGGGTCGTGCGCGGAGGTCTGGTCGGTGACGATGTCGATCGGAGCGCCGTCGGCGAGCATCCGGGGCAGTACCTCGGCCGCGTTGCCGAGCAGGCCGATGGAGAGCGGGCGGCGTGCGTCCCGGGCCTCGACGGCGAGCCGCAGCGCGTCCGCGGCGTTCTCGGCACGGACGTCGAGGTAGCCGTGTTCGATGCGGCGGGCGATCCGCGAGGGGTCGCACTCGACGACCACGGCGACACCGTCGTTCATGGTGACGGCGAGCGGCTGGGCACCGCCCATCCCGCCGAGCCCGGCGGTGAGGGTGATGGTTCCGGCGAGCGTGCCGCCGAACTTCTTCGCCGCGACCGCCGCGAACGTCTCGTAGGTGCCCTGGAGGATGCCCTGGGTGCCGATGTAGATCCACGAACCGGCGGTCATCTGGCCGTACATGGTCAGGCCGAGCTGCTCCAGCCGCCGGAACTCCTCCCAGTTGGCCCAGTCGCCGACCAGGTTGGAGTTGGCGATCAGTACGCGCGGGGCCCACTCGTGGGTGGTCATCACCCCGACGGGGCGCCCGGACTGGACGAGCATCGTCTCGTCGCCGCGGAGGGTGCGCAGAGTGCGGAGCATCGCGTCGAAGGACGTCCAGTCGCGGGCGGCCTTGCCGGTGCCGCCGTAGACGACGAGTTCGTCGGGGTGCTCGGCGACCTCGGGGTCGAGGTTGTTCTGCAGCATCCGCAGCGCGGCCTCCTGCTGCCATCCGAGCGCGCTCAGCTCGCTGCCGCGCGGTGCCCTGACCGGGCGCGGTCCTGCGGTGCTGGTCATGTGGCCCTGCCTCCTCGACTCGCGGCGTACGCGCGCGCCGGGCGTGCCACGCACTCCGGGGGCGTACGCGCACTCAGTGGTCGCGTATCGAATCTATTCACCAACGATACGCATTGAATAGTTCTAGTCAACGGTGCGCCCGGCCGACCGGGGTCCGCCCCGCCTCCTCGGCCGCCCACGGACCGCGGCGGACGACTGCGGCGGCCAGGGGACGGGACGGGCTCGCCCGGTGGCGTCAGCGGCCATGGCGGCCCGGAGCGGCCTACGGTCGTCCCGTAGCCCTCCCCCGCACCCCCGGAGAACGACATGACGCAGATCCTTTTCGTGCTGACCGGCGCCCGGCACTGGACGCTCGACGACGGCACCCGGCACCCCACCGGCTTCTGGGCCGACGAGGCCGTCACCCCCTACGAGGCGTTCACGACGGTGGGCCACGAGGTCGTCGTCGCCACCCCCGGCGGGGTCGTGCCCGCCGTCGACGAGGCCAGCCTGTCCGCCGAAGCGAACGGCGGACAGGACAACGCCGACCGGGTCAAGGCCGGGCTGGAGTCCTTCACCGCGCTGGGCAACCCGCTGAGCATCGAGGATGTACGGATCGACAGCGCCGGCGGCCCGGCCGGGTTCGACGCCGTCTTCTACCCCGGCGGGCACGGCCCGATGGAGGACCTGGCGACCGACTCGGACTCCGGCACGCTGCTGGTGCGCACCCTGGCCTCCGGCAGGCCGCTCGGCGTGGTCTGCCACGGCCCCGCCGCGCTGCTGGCCGCCCACACCCAGGAGGGCGCCAACGCCGTGCACGGCTACCGGCTCACCGGCTTCACCAACGCGGAGGAGCGCATGACGGGGCTGGCCGACAAGGCCAAGTGGCTGCTCCAGGACCGGCTGGTCGAGGCCGGGGCGCACTTCGACGCGGGCGAACCGTGGGCCCCGCACGTGGTGGTCGACCACAACCTGGTGACCGGCCAGAACCCCGCCTCGGCCGGACCGGTGGCCGCCGAGCTGATCAAGATGCTCGGCTGAGTCCGCGCACCGTGCCCCGGATACCGGGCCCCGGCGGCTCCGGCCCCGGACGGGTGCGGTCCGGAAGGGGCCGGGGCGCGGTGGGCCGGAGTCCCCAGGAGCCGGGAGGAATCCGGCGGGTCTCCGGCGGGAGCGCCGCCGGGCTCAGCCCGGGCTTGTGGGGCTGCCGTGCCAGTCCACGCACATCACCAGCGCGTCGTCCTGAAGCGGGGCCTCGCCCCGGTAGTTCGCCAGCTCCCGGAGGACCGCGGCGGGGACCAGACCGGCCGGCAGCAGCCGGTGCCCCGGCAGCGAGCGGGCGAGTGCGCGCTCGCCGTACTTCTCGCGTTCCCGGCCCGGCGACGCCTCCCCCGCCGGCCCCAAGGGCGTGTCGTAGACGCCGTCGCTGCCGATCAGCAGGCGGTCGCCGGATTGCACCGTGAAGGACTCCTCCACGTAGACCGTGTCCTCGAACATGCCCAGCGGCAGCTGATGGTCGAAGGGGACCGCCGCCACGTCCCGGCCGCGGATCCGCCACATCTTCGGGGAACCCGCGTCCACGACCGCCACCCGGCCGGTCGACAGCTCGAACCGCAGCAGCAGCACGGACACGTAGGCCGCGCCCCGGTACTGCGCGTAGACCGCCTGGTCAGCCAGTGTCGCCTGTCCCGCCAGGTCCAGTCCGGCCCGGCGCGCGTTGCGCAGCGCGTTGGTGGCGAGGTTGGTCAGCAGCGCAGCCTCTATCCCCTCGCCCATGCCGTTGGTGACGGCGAGAGTCAGATACCGCTCCGACGCCTCCCAGTCGAAGCTGTCGCCGTGGATGGCGTACGCGGGCTCCAGATGGGCACCGACCTCGAACTCGTCGCGGACACAGGTGCGACCGGGCAGCAACTGCCACTGCATCTCCGCGGCCAGGGTCAGCCGGGAGACGCGGCGGGCCAGCAGGAACACATCCGTGTCCCGCTCGGCGACCAGGATCTCGTGTCCCAGCGCCTCGCACACCTGCTGCAGCGCGGGCAGCATCCCGTCGGGATCGGCAGCGGACGGCAGCCCGACCGAGAGCGTGCCCAGCCGGTCGCCCCGGAGGGTGACCGGCAGATGGACGACGGCTCCGCCGTCGGGCTGCTGGACCGTGAAGGGCTGCTGGGAGCCGAAGGCCCGGCCCTGCGGGCTGTCGTGCACGGACACCGGCTCGGCGTCGGCAGTCTGACCGTCGACCGACTGCAGCGACGTCATGCCGTAGTCGACCATGCGGAGCTCGACACGCCCGGCGCCGTACCGGCCCCGCAGCTCCTCGGTGACGACCCGGGCGAGCGCGTGCGGCGGTGCGGAGCGCAGCGCCTGCTGCAGGGTAGCGAATCTGTCCACGAGCGGTCCTGGTTCTGTGCGGGGCTGACGATGACCCCGCTGCCGCTGGGATCGCACGGGTTCAGCCGTTCCGGAAGAGTCCCGTGAAGGAACCTATCGCAGACACATCCGGACCGGTCCGGTCGCGTTCCCCTCCGCGCCGCGGGAGATGCACGGATCCGGGCCGTGGGCCCCGGACAGACGGCCGACCGTCGGGTGCAGCGATGAGTTCGCGCTCCGCACCCGGTCCGTCTTCCCGGGAACGCCGGAGCGGCGCGCCCCGGCGCAGGGCACCGAGAGGCGGGAGACCATGGTGGAGGCGAGTGGGAGCACGACGGGCGGCACAGCGTCGGACAGTACCCCTGCACGGCGTCCGCGGGCGTGGTACGGAGCCGCGGGCGCACCTCGCGCGGCACCGGAGCCGAACCCGTCCGACGCGGGGGGCGCGGCGGACGGCGGGGACTTCGGCGACGCCGCATCCGCGGCGGACTCCGCCGAGCGGGCGGCGGAGCTGCTGCGGCGGGCCGTCGGCTACGCGCTGGGCACCGCGCAGCCGGTGACCCCCGCTCTGCTGGATCGGCCGACCCCCTGCGCGCGATGGGACCTGGGCAGGCTGATGGCGCACGCGGACGACTCGCTGCGGGCGCTGCACCAGGGCCTCACCGAGGGCACCGTCGCGCTGTACCCGGAGCCCGGGAACGGCACGGGAGGCCCGGCGGACCCGATGGGTCCGGCAGGTCCGGCGGGTGGCGGGGCGGGCGGGGCGGACCCCGCGGCGGCCTTCCGGCTGCGCGCCGCGCGGCTGCTGGGCGTCTGGACCCGCGACGGTCCTCGGCACCGGCCGGTCGCGGTGGCCGACGCACCGCTGACGGCGACCGCCCTGGCGCTGACGGGCGCGGTGGAGATCGCGGTGCACGGCTGGGACATCGCCCGGGCCACCGACCGGACCGCCTGCCCCGTTCCCGCGCCGCTGGCGGCCCGGCTGCTGCCGGTGGCCCGGCACCTGGTGCCGCACGCGGAAGCCCGGCGGCCGCTGTTCGGGCCGGAGGTACACCTCGCGCCCGGCGCCCCGCCCGGGGACCGGCTGCTGGCCCTCCTCGGGCGCGACCCCGGGTGATCCGGACGGCCGGTGAGGGGACCCGTGGCGGTGAGCCCGGGGGCGGCGGCCCGGTGGCGACACCCGCTCTCACTCGGCGAACAGGCCGCGCTCTCCGGCTCGCGTGTCGAACTCCTCCAGGCGTGCCTGCGCGTCCGGCAGCCCGTCGCACATCGCCTCCAGCAGCACCCGGCCCAGCAGCATGGGTGCGCAGGCCGTGTCGAAGGCCAGGCCCGTACCGACGGCCGCGGGCAGCAGCAGGTCCTCGGGGTGGGCGACCGGCGCGAAGGCGCTGTCGGCGACGGTGACGATCGACAGCCCCGCCTCCCGCGCGCTCTCCAGCGCCTCCACGGTCTCGCGCGGATGGCGGGGCAGCGCGAAGCACAGCAGCGTCCGGGCTCCGGCGCGTACGCAGCCGTCGATGCGGTCCAGGAGCATGGAGCCGCCCTCGGTGAGCAGCCGGACATCGGGATGGACCTTGGCCGCGAAGTACGCGAAGCCGGTCGCCTGTGCGGCCGCGGCCCGGAGTCCGAGCACGGGCAGCGGGCGGGAGGCGGCCAGCAGCGCGCCGGCGCGCTCGACCGGCGCCGGGTCCTCCAGCAGTGCGGCCAGGTGCCGCAGGTTCTCGATCTCGGCGTGCACGGCCTGCTGGTACTCGCTGAGCCCGGTGGCCCCCTCGCCCTCCGCGGCGGACTCGGCTTCCGCGGGCGGCTCGCTCTCGCGCAGGTGGCGACGGAGCGCCGGGTAGCCGTCGAAACCGAGCGCCACCGCGAACCGGGTGACGGAGGGCTGGCTGACTCCGGCCAGCTCGGCCAGTTCGACGCTGGAGAGGAACGGGGCGTCGCCCGCCCTGCGGACCATGCAGTGCGCGATACGGCGCTGGGTCGGGGTCAGCCGGTGCCCTTCGAAGAGCTTCAGCAACCGCGCGCTCGCGCTGCCCATCCCGCACCTCTCATTCAGCCCACTCCTCCCTTGCATAACCCTATGCAGCAGCGGCGGTCCCCGGCAAGACGGAGCCGCGCCGGTCGCCCGAAGGCGGCTGCCGCCGGAGGGGCGCCACCCGCGCAAGGGCGGGCCCCCGCGATGAGGGGGGCTAGCACCACTGCTCGGCGCCCGCGGCGCCCGTAAGCTGGCGGACATGAGCGGAGCCGACCATGAGCTGAGGAAAGAACTCGACGCGACGTTGCAGACGCGCCGGGAGCTGGGCCCCGACTACGAGAACGAACTGCTCGACTCGTTCCTCGAAAAGGTGGAGCAGCGACTCGACACCGTGGTCGACAAGCAGGTGCGGCGCCGGATGGCCGAGGAGCAGATGGTCGCCGCCCGGGGCAGCAGCGTCGGCACCGCGCCGCAGCCGCAGCCCGCGTCCGGCCTGCCGGACGGGCTCGGCGCCCGGCTGGGCCTGGCGGTGGCCTCCCTGGTGCTGGCGATCCCGCTCTCGGCGATCGCGGTGGCGAACGCCGGCCTGACCGGCCTGGTCACCTGCTGGGCGGGCATCGTCGCGGTGAACGGCCTACAGGCCAGCCGCTCCTGGTTCTCCCGCGGCGGCGGCACCCGCACCTCCGACTGAGCACGTACCGGTCCCGGGCCGGCCGACCCCGCGGGCGACGACCTCCCGCGGGCCGCGGAACCCCGCCGGCCGCAACGGTCCGACGGCGGCGGCTCCGCCCCGGCCGCCCGGGCCGGGGCGGCCGGGGTTCCGGCCGGGCGGAACCGCCGTCGGCCACCGGGGGCTCAGCACCCCGCGAGCACGCGTCAGCGGCCCTCGTGTGCGAGGAAGGCCAGCAGGTCCTGACGGCTCACGACGCCGCTCGGCTTGCCCTCCGCGAGGACGACCGCCGCGTCGGCGCCCTCCAGCACGGCCATCAGGTCGGCCACGCTCTCCCCGGCGCCCACGTGCGGCAGGGGTGCGCTCATGTGCTTCTCCAGCGGGTCCCCGAGGGAGGCGCGCTGCGCGAACAGCGCGTCGAGCAGCTCGCGTTCGACGACCGAACCGATCACCTCGGCGGCCATCACGTCCGGGTGCCCGGCACCGCGCTTGACCACGGGCATCTGCGAGACGCCGTACTCGCGCAGCACCTCGATGGCCTCGCCGACCTTCTCCTCCGGGTGCATGTGCACGAGCGAGGGGATCGGGCCCTCCTTGAAGCGCAGCACTTCGCCGACCCGGGCGCCGGTGCTGCCGCCCTCCTCCAGGAAGCCGTAGTCGTTCATCCACTCGTCGTTGAAGATCTTGCTCAGGTAGCCGCGTCCGCCGTCCGGCAGCAGCACGACCACCACCGCGTCCTCAGCGTCCGGGCCGAGCCGCCTGGCCACCTCCAGCGCGCCGACCACGGCCATCCCGCAGGACCCGCCGACCAGCAGCCCCTCCTCCTTGGCCAGCCGCCGCGTCATCTGGAAGGAGTCCTTGTCCGAGACGGCCACGATCTCGTCGGTGACGCCGCGGTCGTAGGCGTCCGGCCAGAAGTCCTCGCCCACGCCCTCGACGAGGTACGGGCGGCCCGAACCGCCGGAGTAGACCGAGCCCTCGGGGTCGGCCCCCACGATCCGCACCCGGCCGTCGCTGACTTCCTTCAGATAGCGGCCGGTGCCGCTGATGGTGCCGCCGGTGCCGATGCCCGCCACGAAGTGGGTGATCCGGCCGTCGGTCTGCTCCCACAGCTCGGGGCCCGTCGTCTCGTGGTGCGAGCGGGGGTTGTTGGGGTTGCTGTACTGGTCGGGCTTCCAGGCGCCCGGGGTTTCGCGCACGAGCCTGTCGGAAACGTTGTAGTAAGAGTCGGGATGTTCGGGATCGACGGCCGTGGGGCAGACCACGACCTCGGCTCCGTAGGCCCGCAGCACATTGATCTTGTCCATGGAGACCTTGTCGGGGCAGACGAAGAGGCACCGGTACCCCTTCTGCTGCGCCACGATGGCCAGTCCGACACCGGTGTTGCCCGAGGTGGGCTCCACGATCACCCCGCCGGGCCGGAGCTCGCCGGACTGCTCTGCCGCCTCGATCATGCGCAGCGCGATCCGGTCCTTCACGGACCCGCCTGGATTGAAGTACTCGACCTTGGCAAGGACGGTGGCCTGGATACCGTCCGTGACACTGTTGAGCTTGAGCAGCGGGGTGTTGCCGACAAGCTCGATCATCGACTCGTGATACTGCACCGTGGTCTCCGCGCGTAGTCGTGGTCGCAGGGCCGCGGGGTCGCGAGCCCGTGCCGACACCTTATGGGGCAACACGTGCACACCCCAGGTGCGTTGCAGGGCGGGCCGCACGGGGCAACACAGTCTTGGAGGTCGCGGACCCCCGGCGTTCGGACAACAGTGCGCACACCGGCGCACAACAGCCCCCGAACGCACAGGAACAGGCGCCCGCTCCCCCACGAACGGACGCACCACTACATGAGCCCATGATCGGGAACTCGGGAGGCGGAAGAGGACAATGCCGATGTCGAAGGCGTCGAGCGCGAGAGTGGCCCGACGGATCGCGACCGCGGCCGCCTATGGAGGCGGCGGACTCGGCCTGGTCGGTGGAGCGGCGGTCGGGCTGCTCTTCACCGAACTCCAACTGGCGAAACACCATATCGGCGGCTCCGACGACGAGCCGCCCGAGGCCGACGGATCGTACGGCAGCGCCTTCGGCAGGCTCTACGACGGGCAGCCGCTGCGCCTCGCCTTCCTCGGCGACTCCACCGCGGCGGGCCAGGGCGTGCACCGGCCCCGCCAGACCCCCGGGGCGCTGCTCGCCTCGGCGCTCGCGGCGGTCGCCGAACGCCCCGTCGAACTGCGCAACGTGGCCCTCTCCGGCGCCATGTCCGACGACCTGGAGCGGCAGATCACACTGCTGCTGAGCGAACGGGACCTGGCCGAGGCCCCCGACGTGTGCGTCATCATGGTCGGCGCCAACGACGTGACCCACCGGATGTCCCCGGCACGCTCGGTCCGCCACCTCTCGGACGCGGTGGCGCGGCTGCGGACGGCGGGCTGCGAAGTGGTCGTCGGCACCTGCCCGGACCTGGGCAGTGTCGAGCCGGTCGGGCAGCCGCTGCGCTGGATCGCCCGGCGGCTCTCGCGCCAGCTCGCGGCGGCTCAGACCATCGCCGTGGTCGAGGAGGGCGGCCGTACGGTCTCGTTGGGCGACCTGCTCGGCCCGGAGTTCTCCGCGAACCCGCGCGAACTGTTCGGACCCGACAACTACCACCCCTCGGCCGAGGGGTACGCCACTGCGGCGATGGCCATACTGCCCACCCTGTGCGCGGCGCTGGGCCTGTGGCCGACGGAGGACGAGCGGCCGGACGCGCGGCGGCGCGAGGGCATCCTCCCGGTGGCGCGGGCCGCCGCGGAGGCGGCGGCCGAGGGCGGTACGGAGGTCGCCGGGATGCGCGGCCCCTGGGCGCTCCTCAAGCACCGCCGCCGGCGCCGGCTGCCGCCTCCCGGGGAGATGGGCCCCAGGTACACCGAGGACCGCGCCGAGGACGTCGCCGAGAACCGCTGACCCGGCCGGCGGCCCGCACCGGACCGCACAGGGCCGGGGCCGGGCCGACGGGGGGCCGGGGCAGGCCGACGACGGGGGGACCGAGGCCGGACCGCGGGCACGGCGGGCCCGCCGCGGCGGCCGCGGGGGGCACGGACCGGCTGCGGAACCTTGACCGCGGGACGGAAAAAGCGAACGCTTAGAAGAGGCCCGCGTCACATCCCCGGGACCGTGACCCGCACCCTACGGGCGGGTAGCTTCCGCTGCGTAGCCACTCGCCGACCCTCTCTGGAGCCCTGATGCCTGAAGCAGTGATCGTCTCCACCGCCCGCTCCCCCATCGGCCGCGCCTTCAAGGGCTCCCTCAAGGACATCCGCCCGGACGACCTGACCGCCGAGATCGTCAGGACGGCGCTCGCCAAGGTCCCGGAGCTGGACCCGACGGACATCGACGACCTGATGCTGGGCTGCGGACTGCCCGGGGGCGAGCAGGGCCACAACCTCGGGCGCGTCGTCGCCGTCCAACTGGGCATGGACCACCTGCCGGGCTGCACCATCACGCGGTACTGCTCCTCGTCCCTGCAGACGACCCGGATGGCGCTGCACGCGATCAAGGCGGGCGAGGGCGACGTGTTCATCTCGGCGGGCGTCGAGGCGGTCTCCCGCTCGGTCAAGGGCTCCTCCGACGGGATGCCCGACACCCACAACCCGCTCTTCGCCGAGGCCGAGGCCCGCACCGCGGCCCGCGCCGAGCAGGGCGGCGAGGGCTGGACCGACCCGCGCGCGGAGGGCGGCGCCCCGGACGTCTACATGGCCATGGGCCAGACCGCGGAGAACCTGGCCCGCCACAAGGGCATCACGCGGCGTGAGATGGACGAGTTCGGCGTGCGCTCGCAGAACCTCGCCGAGAAGGCGCTCGGGGACGGCTTCTGGGAGCGCGAGATCACCCCCGTCACCACCCCGGACGGCACGGTCGTCAGCAAGGACGACGGGCCGCGCGCGGGCGTCACGCTGGAGGGGGTCGAGGGACTCAAGCCCGTCTTCCGCCCGGACGGGCTGATCACCGCGGGCAACTGCTGCCCGCTCAACGACGGCGCCGCCGCGCTCGTCGTGATGTCCGACACCAAGGCGCGCGAGCTGGGCCTGACGCCGCTGGCCCGGATCGTCTCCACGGGAGTGTCCGGTCTCTCGCCCGAGATCATGGGCTACGGTCCCGTCGAGGCCAGCAAGCAGGCGCTGGCCCGGGCCGGCATGTCGGTCGGCGACATCGACCTGGTGGAGATCAACGAGGCGTTCGCGGCCCAGGTCATCCCCTCCTACCAGGACCTCGGCATCGACCTGGACAAGCTCAACGTCAATGGCGGCGCCATCGCCGTGGGACACCCGTTCGGTATGACCGGAGCCCGCATCACCACCACGCTGCTCAACTCGCTCCAGTGGCACGACAAGCAGTTCGGCCTGGAGACCATGTGCGTGGGCGGCGGCCAGGGCATGGCCATGGTGCTGGAGCGGCTCGCCTGAGCCGCGTGCGCCGGGGCCGCAGCCGGGACCGCAGCCGCGCGTCCCGGCAGCGGCCCCGGCGCTCGTCCCGGCGCTCCGCCCGGCGACCGCTCCGGGCCCGGCGAACCGGTGCGCGAAGGCCGCCGGGCACCGGGTATACAGCGGCGAGACCGAAGCGCCCCCAGGATGTGACATATGCCCTGGAGGCACGGTATTCCCGCAGGTCATGGCGGTACGCATCAAACCGGCTCCGGACTACCCCTGTCCAGTTCGACGGGATTTGCACTACGGTCGAAGAACCTTGAACAACCTTCGAGCCGACGCTGTTGTAGGAATACAGCGCTGTAGTAGGAATTCAAGGGGCAACGACCGGGGGGAACCGCATCAGGGGACCGAACCGGAACCGGGAGTCAAGTCAGTGAGCGCCATATCCCTCATCCTGCTGTGTGCGGCGACCACGGCCACCGCGCTGGGCGGTGCGGCACTGCACACGGCGCGCGGCCTGCGCGGCCAGTTGACGGCGCTGCGCGCCCAGCTGGAGACAGCACCGGCGGCGGCCCCGGGCGCCGCGCTCCCGCGGGCCCGCGACGCGGCCCACCGGGGCGGCGAAGCCGCCCCCGACACGCTCCCGCCGAGGACCGACGCGTTCTCGCAGGAGATCCGTACCGCCGTCGCCGCCGCGCTGGCCGACGAGCGGGAGCGGGAGCTCGCCGAGGCCCGCGCCTTCTGGGCCGCCCAGGAGGCGCGCGGCGCGGACTCCGGAGCCGGCTCGCTGCTGGCCGGTCACGGCACGGAGTACGCGTACGAGGTCGAGGCGGACGGCCTCGCGGAGGAACTCGACGCCCTGCTGGAGGCCGACACCGACGGCTTGTTCATCCCCCGCCAGCCGGGGCCCGAGGACACAGGCGACGCGGACCACGCGGACACGGACTACGCGGACCACACGGCCGACACCGACGACGCGGACCTGAACCTCGCGGACCTGGACCTCGAGCTGGACGTGGCCCCCTACACCCGCGCGGACGACGAGCGCGGCGTGGAGGAGTACCGCCGCACCGCCGAGGGGGTCTGCTTCCGCGACGCGGACGCCGCTCCGGAGGACGAACCCCCGGGTCTGGCCGCGGCCCGCCGCCGCCACCCGTCCCAGCCGGACTACACCCTCGACGGCGAGCCGATCGTGCCCGGTCCCGCACCGGCGCCCGCGGCCCCCACCGTCACGTACCACGAGCGCACCGTCGAGCGGCTGACCGAACTCGCCGAGGCGCGCACCCCGCTGGCCGATGTGCGCCCGGGTCCGCTGGGCACGCTGGACGTCTACGTCTTCGAGGACGGTACGACGGTGTGCCTGGCGCCGGGCCACCGTGCCACGAGCGAGGCGCTGGCCGACGGCGTGCGCCGCGGTCAGGCCCCGGTGCTGATGGGCGGCTCCGGGATCGCCGGCTCCTACGCGCTCACCTTCGCCTTCCCCGACGGGAGCACCGCCTACCTGCTGGCGGACCGCGTCATCACGCCCCTGTAACGCCCCGCGCGGTGCCGCTCCGCGGGGACAGCGGTGAGCCCTCCAGCAGTTGGAGGGCTTCCCGCAGCGCGGGTTCCGCGAGGTGGGCGGGCGTCGTCTCCAGGGCCGCGACCACGTCGTGCCCCGCGACGGCGAGTTGATCGCCGACGGCGAAGACACCGGCGTCCGGCAGCACCCGCGACATCCCGCCCTCGGGGAATTCGAGGCGCTGGGCCAGCAGGGCCAACTCCCGGGCGAGCGCGAGTCCGTCCGCGGCGGCGCCCCGCTCCAGGGTGCTCTGCGGCAGGCTGCGCAGCCGGTCGGCGAACCGTTCGACGGCGTCGGTCAGGGGGCGGGTGTCGGGCCGGGGCACGCCCCCAGCATATGCGCCGGTGCGCTGCTCCGGGCCTTCCGCACTGTTGCCAACGCGCGCGCCCTCAGGCAACGTGTCGGCAAGGACTCACTGCAGAAGCGTCCGGAGGCGCCGATGTCCCAAGTCTTCTCCGAAGAGACCCACCGGAACATGCTGTCCCGCATTCCCCAGTGCACTGGTCGTGAAGTCTCCGAATGGCTCCACGCGGTCGACGAGGGCCCCGCCCTGCTCCGTTTCGAGGAGAAGGTGAGCTGGCTCCGCGGTGAGCACAACCTCGCCTACGGGCACGCCAAAGCGATCATCCACGAACACGACCTGCGGCGCGCCGCGCGCCACCGCTAGGCAGGGCCTCGTTCCCCGGCCTGGACAGACGAAGCGAAGACCCTAGGACACGAAGGATCGCTTAGGACGCGAAAACGCGTAGGACGCGAAAGACGCGGACACGCCGAGGGCCCGGGAGGTGGTTCACCTCCCGGGCCCTCGGCGAGTCCGCCGCGGGTGCGGCTCCGGCTGCCGCCGGTGCCGCTCAGTCGCCTTGCAGGATGGCGATCAGGCGCAGGAACTCCAGGTAGATCCACACCAGGGTCAGCGTCAGCCCGAACGCGGCGAGCCACGCCTCCTCCTTGGGGGCGCCGTAGGCGATGCCGTCCTCGACCTGCTTGAAGTCCAGGGCGAGGAAGAGCGCGCCGAGCACGACGCCGACCACGCCGAAGAGGATGCCCAGGCCGCCGCTGCGGAAGCCGAGCCCGTCACCGCCGCCGAAGACGGCGAAGAGCATGTTGACGGCCATGAGCAGCACGAAGCCGATCGCGGCAGCCATCACGAACCGGTAGAACCGCTGGGTGACGCGGATGACGCGGGTCTTGTAGAGCACCAGGACGGCGGTGAAGACCGCCAGTGTGCCGAGCACCGCCTGCATGGCGGCGCCGTCCACGAACTGGTTGACGAAGTTGCTCAGGGCGCCGAGGAAGAGCCCCTCGAATGCGGCGTACGCCAGGATCAGCGCGGGCGACGCCTTGCGCTTGAACACCTGCACGAACGACAGCACCATGGCGATGAGCCCGGCACCGATGGCGAGCGGCAGCGACAGCCCGGTGATCCAGGCGACGGCTGCCATCGCGATGACGAGACCGAGGGTCATCCCCGTCCGGGCGACGACGTCGTCGATCGTCATCCGCCCGGCGGACGGCGGTGCGGCCGGAGGCGCGTACGGCTGACCGGGGGCCTGGGTCTGCCGGCCGTACGGGTTTCCGGCGTAGGGGTTCGTCGCGTACGGGTTCCCGGCCTGCGGCGGCTGCTGCTGAGCGTCGAAACCGGCATAGCCGTTGTTGCGGCTGAACCCCCGTCGCGAGAAGACCGGGTTACTACTCCTCATCTCACTCCTCCATGGCCACACTGCGCGGCCTTGCCGTCCAGCGTAATGCGTTAGCAAAAACAGCACGCTAGTGCAGAGTCAAGAACGAAGGAAAGCTGTCGATTGTTCCACTTCCCTTACAGATCCCCGACCTCACCCGGGCGGGTGCGCGCGGGGGTGCGGCATGCCACTGGCGCACACCCGGCGGGTCAGGAGCGCGAGAGGAGCACCGCAACGGCCAGGACGGCGCCCAGCGCCAGTGCCCCCGCGCCGTGCACGAGCCGGTGCGGACGGGGCAGCGGCAGCACCCGGTCGGCCGCCAGCCGTCCGGGGCCGGTCAGGGTGAGCGCCGCGGCACCCGCGGCGAGCAGCAGTTCGTACTCCACGCCCTGCGGCGCGAAGAAGCCGCCGCCCCACTTCACGGCGAGCGCGTTGAGCAGGGTGCCGAACACGGCGGCGCCCGCGAGGGGGGTCAGCAGCCCCAGCGCGAGCCCGAGTCCGCCGAGCACCTCGGTGAGCCCGGCCACCAGGGCCATGGTGCGGGCGGCCGGGTAGCCGGACGACGCGAAGAACTGCGCGGTGCCGTCGAGTCCGCCGCCCTCGAACCACCCGAACAGCTTCTGGCTGCCGTGCGCCGCCATCGTGAGACCGATCACGAGGCGCAGCACGAGCAGCCCCGCGTCGTGCCCGGACTGTTCGGCGGGAGCGGCCCCCGCGGCCCCGGCGCCCGCGGGGAAGCGGGGGGCCTCGGCGGTTCGGTGGTCGCGGGACGCACTGTCGGCGGTCTCGGGAGCGTGGGGGGACGGCATGAGCGGAGCCTCCTGGGAGCGACCGGCCCGGGACGGGACCGGTCTGGTTGTTCAGATTTGAATGACTACTCGCCGACCGTAACAAGGAGGTTCGAATTTGAACAACCGAGTAGAATGGACACCATGACCGGAACCAGGTGGCTCGATGAGCGGGAAATGGCGGCCTGGCAGGGCTTCCTGGAAGCCACCAGCCGGGTCTCCCGCCATCTCGAGCAGCAACTCAAGGAGGACGCGGGACTCTCCCACCCGCACTACGAGATCCTCGTCCGCCTCGCCGCGGCGCCCGACGGCGAGGTGCGGATGACCGACCTGGCAGAAGGACTGTTCACCTCCAAGAGCGGCCTCACCTACCAGGTGGGCCAGCTGGAGAAGCGCGGCCTGGTCGAACGGCACTCCTGCCCCACCGACGTCCGCGGCGTCCTGGCCGCGCTCACCCCGGAGGGCCGCGGCGTGCTGCGTGCCGCGGCCCCCGGTCATGTGGCCGCAGTACGGGCCGCCCTGATCGACGTGCTGGAGCCGGACGAGCTCGACGTCGTCGCCCGCGCCCTCGGCCGGGTCGGGCAGCGGCTGCGTCCCCCGGATCAGGGCGCCGGCAGCTCGGACAGCGGCGGGATCAGCACCTCCTCCTCGTAATCGAGGTGTGCCTCCAGCTCCTCCGTCATCCGGGCCAGTTCGGACCGGAAGCGGTCCGGGTCCGCCGAGGGCAGCGCGGCCAGCAGCGACTCCAGCTCACCCCGGATCCGCTCGACCGTCCGGTGCTCGGCGCGCAGACGGGCGAGGGCCGGGGCCAATCGCGGGTACTTCTCCTCCAGGACCGGGAAGGCACCCTGGTCCTCGGAGGTGTGGTGGACGTGCAGGGACTCGCAGAAGGCCAGGCAGTGCTGCCGGAGCTGGAGCCCGAGCGGAAGCGCGCCGGCGCCGTCCGCACCCGGCGCGCGAGCTGCGAAGTACGCCTCAGCCTCGGCCGCCACCCGGCGCAGCTGCCCGCGCAGCCAGGTGTGCACCTCCAGCAGCTTGTCGACGAGGCCGGTGAACGGCGCGTCCGGGTAGGAGCGCTCCAGCCGCACCACCGGTAGCCGCCGGTCCGTCCGTGCCTGGTAGTCGGCGTATCCGGGCTGCTGCCCGGACACATATGCGAACAGCCGCTCGCGTTCGGCCTCCTCGGCGGGAACCGCCACCGCGCCGAACGTCTCTGTCCCCACCTCCACGCGGACCATGGGGTGCGCGAGAAGGTTGCGGTACCAGGCGGGGTGCCGGGGCGCACCGCCCGCGGAGGCGACGACGAGCAGCGCGCCGTCCTCGTCGCGGACGAACCCGAGCGGCGAGGTCTGCTCCGTACCGGTACGGGCGCCGGTGGTGGTCAGCAGCAGCAGATCGCCCCCGGCGAAGGGTCCGCCGACCTGCCCGGCGTTGGCGCGGAACTCCTCGACGACCGCGCGGTTGAAGTCCGCCACGCGGGGCGGGACGGACGGGTTGGGTGCAGGGGTCAAGAAAACAGCTCCTCGGGAGAAGGGCCCGCAGGGGAGCACGCGTACGGCGCGAATGCGCGCGCACGGGCGCGCCGCGCACGCCGGGGGAACCGGCGGCGCGGACAGCCCGGCCGCCGGTGCACCCGGGCAGGGAAGGGCCCGGTGGAAGAAGGACGGCGCGGAAGGGAACGGAGAGGCGCTCGCCCGGTCAGCCGGCGGCGCGGGACGGCAACCGCGCTGCGCGCGTGCCGTCAGCTCTCACGTGTCAGACGAGCCCGGCGGTGTGTGTACCCACGATGCACTCCTCACGTCAGGGTGCCTCCATGGCGCTGCCGTACACGGCGGCAGCGACACGCGGCACGGTCGCCCATTCAACCGTCCGCCCTCCGCCGGGGCAAGCCGCTCGCCGAACCGGCCGACTTCCGACGTCCCGGCCTGCTACCGCACCCCGGCCCGCAGCGCCCCGCCCAGCCGCCGCAGCCCTTCGCGGATCTCCTCCGGGGAGTGCGTGGTGAACGACAGGCGCAGCGACGCCGGGTCGCCGGGGCCGGCGAAGAACGGCGCCCCTGGGACGTAAGCCACATCCCGGGCGACCGCGTCGTGCAGCAGTTCCGTGGCGTCCCGGCCCTCCGGAAGCCGCGCCCAGACGAACATCCCGCCCTGCGGGCGGTTCCAGGTGCTGCCGGGTGGCAGCGCGGCGGCCAGGCCGTCCAGCAGCGCGTCGCGGCGCTCCCGGTAGGCGTCCCGGACCCGGGCCAGGTGCGCGTCCAGGTCGTTGTCCGCCAGGTAGCGGGCGGCCGCCGCCTGGTCGACGGTCGAGCAGTGCAGATCGAGCGACTGCTTGACGACGACGCAGGCGCGGCGCAGCGCGGCGGGCGCGCGCAGCCAGCCGAGCCGCAGCCCGGGCGCCAGCACCTTGGAGAAGCTGCCGAGCAGCACCGTGCGGTCGGCGGCCTGCGGCAGCGCGGCGACCCACGGCTCGGGCTCGCCCTCGAACCGGAGTTCGCCGTACGGATCGTCCTCCACGATCCACATCCCGTACCGTGCGGCGATCTCGGCGACGGCGCGGCGGCGCTCCAGCGGGAGGGTACGGCCGGTGGGGTTCTGGAAGGTGGGGATCAGGTAGAGCAGCTTGGGCCGCTCGCGCTCCACGGCCTCCGCCAGCGCCTCCGGATCGAGGCCCGCCTCGTCGGAGCGGACGGGCACCACGCGCGCCCCGGCGAACCCGAAGCACTGCAGGGCCGCCAGATAGGTGGGGTCCTCCACCAGGACGGTGTCGCCCGGCTCCAGCAGCGCGGTCGCCAGCAGCGTGAGGGCCTGCTGGGAGCCGGTCGTCACCACCAGTTCGTCCGGGACCGTCGGCAGACCCCGCGCCGCCAGCCGTCCGGCCACCGCGGCGCGCAGCACCGGGTCCCCCTCGGTGGTCGAGTACTGCAGCACCCGGCGCGGCTCGTCGGCGAGCACCCGGTCGTAGGCGGCCCGTATCTCCTCCGCGGCGAACAGCTCGGGCGCCGGGAGCCCCCCGGCGAAGGAGATGACCTCGGGCCGCTCGGTCAGCGCCAGGATCTCCCGTACCGGGGAGGAGCCGACCGAGGCGGCGCGGGCGGCGGGCGGAGGCGCGGGGGCGGGAACCGGTCCCGCGGACGTACTGGGAGTCATCCCCGCAGCCTAGAAGCGACGCCCGGCACCTCCCCAGCGGATTCCGGTATGCGGGCGGCCCCGCCCGTTCCCCCCGGCGGGCTCCACACGCCTCAGCCGGCCCGCTCCCCTCCCCCGTCCTGCTCCGCCCGGATCAGCCAGAGATGACCGTCCGGGTCGGCGAAGGCGCCCGCGTACCCCCAGGGCCGGTGGTCCGGCTCGCTGACCGTCCGGGCCCCGGCGCGGACGGCGCGGGCGATCGTCTCGTCCACCTCGTGCTCCGCGCCGACGGGGACCGCCAGGACGCACTCGCTGTGCCCGGGATCGGCGACGGTGTGGTCGCCGGTGATCCAGTCGAAGCCGTCCGCGGGGATCAGCATCAGTCGCAGCCCGTCGTTGACGACGAACCGCAGCGGCTCGGGTACCCCGTCCTCGGCGAGCTTCCCCACCGCCGCCAGGCCCAGCCCGTCGCGATAGAAGGTGTAGGCCGCCATCCGGTCGGCGACGGGCAGACTGACGGTGACCGGTGCGAGCGTACGGCCGACGGTCATGGGTACCTCCGGGATACATGCGGGTTCGTGTGTGCTTCGGACCCTCCATTGCGCCCCGCCGCGGCGCCGCGGCGTGCGCGCCACACCGAGGAGGCGAATCGCCGGTCGGAGGCACGGTCACACAGCACAGCGGCCCGCGGGCCGATATTGGGCCTGGAGCGAAAGTGCGCGAACACGAGAGAGGGAGGCCCGGGCGATGACGGCGGAGATGTCCGAAGGGGAGATGGAGGTGTCCCTGGAGCTGAGCGGCTGCGCCTGCGAGGACGCCGAGGCGGTCTTCCGGGTGCTGAGCGGGCTGTACCCCTCGGACTGGGCGGAGCTGCAGCCCGAGGGCCGCAAGGCCAACGTGTGGCTGTCGCGCTTCGATGTCACACGCGACAGCGGGCGGCCGGACGCGGTGACGCTCGGCGCGCAGGTGACGGCGGAACTCCAGGGCACCCCGCAGGCGGTGGAGCGGCTGCACCGGGTACTGCTGGAGGCGTTCGGCGTGGTGGAGGTGCTGGAGGTCGCCGGTGACCAGGAGAAACAGCTCCGCCTCCGACTGGAGACCCGCTGACGGCCCGGACATCACCGCAGTCGGGACACCATGCGTCCGGCGCCCTCGCCGGCCTTGCTCCTCAGGCGATGGGGGCCGGGGGCGCGGGGTCGGGCTCACCCGTGCGTCAGTGGTGCACCCAGGCTCGCCGACTGCTCGAAATCCTGTCGTCACCGCAGGTCACGACAGGTGGGCAGGTGGTGCCCGGAGCCGGACTTGAACCGGCACGGCCGCCGAGGGCCAACGAGGTTTAAGCTCGTCGTGTCTGCATTCCACCATCCGGGCACCGGCTCCTGGACCGCGTCGTACGCCGCCGGGCGCAGACGCCCCTCCCCAGGGCGTGGGACGAGCCTATCCAGGGTCTTCCCCTGAACAGCGGATGGACGGAGCGATGTTGTCTTATTTTATTGGCAACTGACGGGGCATCAGTGTCACATGCGCCACTTCGCAGCGGTCTCCCCGCTGCGCCCGGGTCGCCAGAAATGACGGAAAGTCGCCGGTCGGTCACGGGTGCGTACGTCCCATGCCGACCAGCGGCATATGACAAGGGGGTTTGCGGCCACGAGTGCCGCACCCGTCTCAGGGTCGTCCGTCATACCCAAGGATGACCGGCGGGCCGGGTTCTACCTCCGAAGGCTGTCCCGGAACCAAGAGCCGCGGCGGATCCCTGCGCGCGGATGGGACGGAACGATAGGGGCAGACGGAAAGTTCCGTCACTCACCTTCGACGTCCGACAGGAGCCCCGCGCCGTGACGACCAGTACCCGTCAGCAGCACACCGCGGGTGGCCCGCACTCCGGAGCCCCCGCCGACCATGCGCACGCCGGCGTCGCCGCGGCGCGCGCCACCGATCTGTCCAAGGTCTACGGCCAGGGCGAGACCCAGGTCGTCGCGCTCGACCGGATAACGGTCGACTTCCGGCAGGCCGAGTTCACCGCGATCATGGGCCCTTCGGGCTCCGGCAAGTCCACGCTCATGCACTGCATGGCCGGACTGGACTCGATCTCCAGCGGCAGCGCCCGCATCGGCGACACCGAGCTGACCAAGCTCAAGGACAAGAAGCTGACCCAACTGCGGCGCGACCGCATCGGCTTCATCTTCCAGGCGTTCAACCTGCTGCCGACGCTCACCGGCCTGGAGAACATCACGCTGCCGATGGACATCGCGGGGCGCAAGCCGGACAAGGAGTGGCTGGACCGCGTCATCCGGACCGTCGGCCTCACCGACCGGCTCAAGCACCGGCCCAACCAGCTCTCCGGCGGCCAGCAGCAGCGGGTGGCCGTCGCCCGCGCCCTCGCCTCCCGCCCGGAGATCATTTTCGGTGACGAGCCCACCGGCAACCTCGACTCCCGCGCGGGCGCCGAGGTCCTCGGCTTCCTGCGCAACTCCGTGCGCGAACTGGGCCAGACCGTCGTGATGGTCACCCACGACCCGGTGGCCGCCGCCTACGCGGACCGGGTGGTCTTCCTCGCCGACGGCCGCATCGTCGACGACATGGCCGCGCCGACCGCCGACGGCGTGCTGGAGCGGATGAAGTCCTTCGACGCCAAGGCCCGGACGAGCTGAGCCCGGCGCGCACCCGGCCGAACCGGTCCGGGTCGCCTCCGCCCCACGCTCCCGTCCCGCGCTCCCACCGCCCGTCCAGCCCACTCGCAGAAGGACCCTCCAGGACTTCCCCATGCTCCGTACCGCCTTGCGCAACGTCTTCGCGCACAAGGCCCGGCTGCTGATGACGATGCTCGCCGTACTGCTCGGCGTGGCCTTCGTCTCCGGCACCCTGGTCTTCACCTCGACCATTTCCGACGCGTTCCACAAGAGCTCCGAGAAGGGCTACGCGCACGTCGACGTCTCGATACGCCAGGACGGGAACGACGCGCCCGAGGGCCGGGACTCGCTCTCCACGCTCGACGAGCGCACCCTCGACAAGGCCGCGGACCTGCCCGGCGCCAAGTCCGCGACCGGCGTGGTCTCCGGCTTCGCCGCGCTCTCCGACAAGGACGGCAAGCTCGTCGGCGACGGCTTCTCCAGCCAGGGCGCCAACTACTACGGCGGCCGGGACGGCAAGGGCAGCGACCCGCGCTACCCGATGAAGGACGGCGCGGCACCGCGCGCCCCCGGCCAGATCGCGCTGGACGCCAAGACCGCCGAGCGCACCGGATACCAGGTCGGCGACACCGTCCGGATGTCGGTGAACGGCCCGGTGCGCACCGAGAAGGTCACCGGCATCTTCACCACCGACGACGGCAACGTCGCCGCGGGCGGCACTCTGGTGCTGTTCGACAACGCCACCGCGCAGAAGCTGTTCGCCAAGCCCGGTGAGTACACCGAGATCTCGATGCGGGCCGACCAGGGCGTCTCGCAGACGGAACTCAAGAAGCAGGCCGCCGGCATCCTGCCGTCCGGCACCGAGGCCGTCACCGGCAAGAAGCTCGCCGACGAGGAGTCCAAGCAGATCGAGCAGGGCATGTCGGGCATGAAGACGAGCCTGCTGGTCTTCGCCGGGATCGCGCTGTTCGTCGGCATCTTCATCATCGCCAACACCTTCACCATGCTGGTCGCGCAGCGCACCAAGGAACTGGCGCTGCTGCGCGCGGTGGGCGCCAGCCGCCGCCAGGTCACCCGCTCGGTGCTGATCGAGGCGCTGGTCGTGGGCACGGTCGCGGGGCTGGCCGGCATGGCGGCCGGAGTCGGCATCGGCGCCGGACTGCGCTCCCTGGTGGGCAGGATGGGCACCATGCCCGACGGGCCGCTGGTGGTCGAGCCGTCCACGGTCGTCGTCTCGCTGGTCGTCGGTGTCGTGGTCACCGTCCTGGCGGCCTGGCTGCCCGCACGGCGCGCGGCCAAGATCCCGCCGGTGGCGGCGATGGGCAGTGTCCACGCCCCGTCGACGACCCGCTCGCTGATCGTCCGCAACACCATCGGCGCGCTGCTGTCGGCCGCCGGCGCGGCCCTGGTGCTGGCGGCGACCGAGATGGACGACGGCAAGGCCCCGATGGGCGGCGGTGCCGCGCTGCTGCTGATCGGCGTCTTCGTGCTCACCCCGCTGCTGTCCCGCCCACTGATCGCGGCGGCGGCCCCGGTGCTGCGGCTCTTCAAGGTCAGCGGCAAGCTGGCGCGGCAGAACGCGGTGCGCAACCCGCGGCGCACGGCCGCCACCGCCTCCGCGCTGATGGTCGGGCTGACGCTGATCACGGGTCTGACGGTGATCGCCGGCGGGGTGCAGCAGGCGATCGAGAAGATGGCGTCCGGCTCGCTGAAGGCCGACTACACGGTCTCGATGGCCAACTACACGCCGCTCTCCCCCGAGGTGGAGAAGAAGCTGGCCCGTTCGGACGAGGTCACCGCGACCTCGCCGCTGCGCAACGCGCGGTCGAAGATCGACGGCGAAACCGAGTACCTGACGGGCGTCAACGGCTCCACCATCGCGCAGCTCACCTCGATCGACTTCACCGCGGGCGGCTGGTCCGGTGTCAGCAGCGGCAAGCAGGCCGTCGTGGACGAGGACACCGCGAAGCAGCGGGGCTGGAAGCCCGGGTCCCGGTTCGAGGTGACCTACCAGGACGGCGAGAAGGGCCGGTTCTCCGTCGCGGGCGTCTACCACGGCAACCAGATGATCAAGGGCATCATGGTCGACAACAAGGCCGTGACCCCGCACTTGACCAAGGTCGCCGACATGCAGGTCCTCGCCAAGACGAAGGACGGCGCGACGGACGAGGTCAAGAGGTCGCTGGAGAAGCAGCTCGGCGACAACCCGGCGGTCCTCGTGCAGGACAAGAAGGACATCTCCGACGGCATCGCGCAGATGATCAACATCCTGCTGAACATGCTGTACGGGCTGCTCGCCATGGCCGTCATCGTCGCCGTCCTCGGCGTGGTCAACACACTGGCCATGTCGGTCTTCGAACGCGGCCAGGAGATCGGGATGCTGCGCGCCATCGGCCTCGACCGGCGCGGGATCAAGCGAATGGTGCGGCTGGAGTCGCTCGTCATCTCGCTCTTCGGCGGTGTCCTCGGGATCGGACTGGGCGTGTTCTTCGGCTGGGCGGCCGGCGAGCTGATCTCCGGTTCGCTGGAGACCTACTCCCTCGTCCTGCCCTGGGGACGGATGGGCATCTTCCTCGCGCTGGCCGCGCTGGTGGGCGTCCTCGCCGCGCTCTGGCCCGCCCGGCGCGCGGCCCGGCTCAACATGCTGGAGGCCATCAAGACGGAGTGACCGGGACGGCTCCCGGCCCCGCCGGGAGACCGACACCGCGTCGTCCGTGCGCCCCCTCCGGGTCGGAGGGGGCGCACGCATGTGCGGTCCGCGTGGGTCACGGCGGCGGGCGCCCCGGACGCCACCGGACCGGGGGTCCCGCCCCGGGACCCCCGCCGGCCCCGTACCGGGACTGCCGTCGGAGTTGCCCCCGGAACAGCCGTCCGACCGCCCCCGGAGCAGCCGTCAGCCCCGGGCCTCCGCGTCGGCCGTCCACCGCCGGGTGCGCAGCGGCAGACCGGACGCGCCGGACTCCGGGGTCCGTACGGCCAGCACCTGGTTGACGCCGATGCGGTTGCGCTCGAAGGCGAGGGCCGAAGCGGCCATGTAGAGCCGCCACACCCGGGCCCGCCCCGGGGTGGTGAGCCGGGTCGCGCGGGCGAAGTCCGCCTCCAGGTTCCGCACCCAGGCGCGCAGTGTCAGCGCGTAGTGCTCGCGCAGCGACTCGACGTCCCGCACCTCGAAACCGGCCCGCTCCAGCAGCCCCACGGTGCGCCCGAGCGGGGCGAGCTCCCCGTCGGGGAAGACGTAGGCGTCGATGAACGGGTCCACCGCGTAGACCTCTTCGTCGGCGAGCGGGCGCCGGGCGATCTGGTGGTTGAGCAGCCGTCCGCCCGGCCGCAGGAGGGCGCGCAGATCGTCGGCGTACTCGCGGTAGCGGGCGGAGCCGACGTGTTCGGCCATCCCGACGGAGGACACGGCGTCGTAGGGGCCGTCGTCGATCTCGCGGTAGTCCTGGACCCGGATCTCGACCCGGTCCGTCAGCCCCTCTTCGGCGATCCGCTTGCGGCCGTAGGCGGCCTGTTCGCGGGAGAGGGTGACGGCGACGGCGCGCACGCCGTACTCGCGCGCGGCGTGCAGGACGAGCGACCCCCAGCCGCCGCCGACGTCCAGCAGCCGCTCGCCCGGGCGCAGCGCGAGCTTGCGGCAGATCAGGTCGATCTTGTCGCGCTGGGCCTCCTCCAACGTGCCGTCAGGCTGCCAGTAGGCGCAGGAGTAGACCATGCTGGGCCCCAGCACCAGCGCGTAGAAGTCGTTGCCGACGTCGTAGTGGTGGCTGATGGCCTTGCGGTCCCGGCCGAGGGTGTGGCGCAGGCCGGTGCGGTGCCGGGCCTCCTCGGCGGGGGGCGGGGGCGGCAGTCCGGGGCCGGCCAGCCGCAGCAGTTCGGCGGCGGCCCGCCGGGCCGCCGGGTCGCGTGCCAGGGACAGCGCGCCGCCCGCCCAGCCGGTGCCGAAGGCGGGCGCCTCGTCGGTTCCGGAGGTCAGCGCGCCCTGCTCGTCCCGCTCCCAGATGAGGCCGGCCAGCAGGTCGAGCGCCTGGTAGAGGTCGCCCTCGACATCGAGGTCGCCGGCCACCCAGGCGCGGGCCAGTCCCAGCTCGCCCGGCCGCCACAGCACCCGGCGCAGCGCCCGCCGGCTGCGGACGATCAGGACGGGCGCATCGGGCGGGCCGGCCTCACTGCGATCCCACGCCCGCACCCGGACCGGGAGCGGGACCCCGAGCAGTTGCTCCGCGAGCGCGACGATCCGTTCAGCGGCACCGGCCATAGAGCACACCTCCGTGTCAGGAAGGGGTGGATTCCCCGTACATCTAACGCGCGCGGGGGTGGGTGTATGCCCACTGTGCCCAACGGACCGGCGGTTCGACCGCGGCGGAAACGGCGAGAGGGGCGTGAGCCCCACGGATGGCTCACGCCCCTCTCGGACGTGCACGGAGGCCGCGGACCGGGTCCGCGGCCGGTGCCGACCGACCCGCTGCGGGGCCGGCCGGTTCCCGGATCAGGAGGAGGCGGCCGCCTTCTCGTTCCTGTCCCCGACCGGGCTGTCGGGGCGGCTGTCGGCCGACGCCTTGCTGGTGTCGGCGGACGCGGACGCCTCCGCCTTGGCGAGGGCTGCCGCGGTCACCGGCGCCGCCGCCTCGTAGAACTCACCCCGCGGGTGCTCCATGGCCCCCAGCGAGACGACCTCGCGCTTGAGGAACATGCCGAGCGTCCAGTCGGCGAAGACCCGGATCTTGCGGTTCCAGGTGGGCACCGCCATGCCGTGGTAGGCACGGTGGAAGTACCAGGCCAGTCGGCCGCGCAGCTTGATCCGCGTCTTGCCGAAGACGATCATCGCGACGCCCTTGTGCAGGCCGAGACCCGCCACGGCGCCCTTGTTGGCGTGCTTGTACTTGCCCTGCGGGAAGCCGCGCATGCCGGAGATGACGTTGTCCCCGAGCACCTTGGACTGGCGCAGCGCGTGCTGCGCGTTGGGCGGGCAGAAGGCGCCTTCCTTGCCGGCGGCCAGGTCCGGGACCTGCGCGTTGTCACCCGCGGCCCAGGCGTAGTCCATGCCCTTGACCTGCATACCGGCGTCCACGTCCACATGGCCCTTGGGCCCCAGGGGCAGGCCGAAGCGGGAGAGCACCGGGTTGGGCTTGACGCCCGCGGTCCACACGATGGTGCTGGAGTCGACCTCCAGGCCGTTCTTGAGTACCACGTGGCCGTCCACGCAGGACTCCATCGAGGTGTTCAGGTAGACCTCGACGCCGCGCTTCTTGAGGTGCTCCAGGCCCCACTCGCCCAGCTTCGGGCCGACCTCGGGCAGGATCCCGGGGGCCGCGTCGACGAGGACGAACCGCATGTCCTCGCGCTTGACGTTGGGGTAGTACTTGGCGGCGTCCCGGGCCATGTCCTCGACCTCGCCGATGGTCTCGGCTCCGGCGAATCCGCCGCCGATGAAGACGAAGGTGAGCGCCTTGCGGCGGGCGTCCTCGTCCTGGGTGGAGTCCGCCTTGTCGAACTGCTCCAGGACGTGGTTGCGCAGGCCGATGGCCTCCTCCACGCCCTTCATGCCGATGCCGTTCTCCGCCAGTCCCGGCACCGGGAAGGTGCGCGAGACGGCGCCCATCGCGATGACCAGGTAGTCGAACGGCAGCTCGTAGGCGTCGCCGACCAGCGGCGACACACTGGCGACCTTGCGGTCCTGGTCGATCGAGGTGACCCGGCCGGTGAGGACCTCCGCCTTGGGGAGCACGCGTCGCAGGGGGACCACGACGTGGCGGGGTGAGATGCTGCCGGCGGCGGCTTCGGGGAGGAAGGGCTGGTACGTCATGTACGACCGCGGGTCGACGACCGTGACGGTCGCCTCGCCGTAGCGCATCTTCTTGAGGATGCGCCGCGCTGCGTACAGACCGACGTACCCGCCACCCACTACGAGGATTCGGGGACGCTCCGTGGTGCTCATGGGATCGAGTATCCACCCATCCCGGGGGGTCACTTCGTGAGGGCCTTCACAAGGATCGGTGGACCCTCTGCTACACTGCGCCGCCCGTGATCGAGCCCACAGGCCATCCGTGGAACCCCCGCACCGCGTGAACCGTTGACACGCCTCTTGAGCTGCGGGGATCAGCGCCCCTTGAAGGGAAGCCCCGCGCGGCGGTGGAACCGCGCGCATCCGGCGCGACGGCGACACATCCGGAACCGCGCCCTCCAACGGGAGAACCGGGGCTCACCGGGCCCTTTCTCATGTGAATCAATTCACGAAACTCGTCCGCCCGGGCGCGCACAGGGCACCGCGAGGGGCGCTTCACAACTATCAGCCGAGTACCGGCCCGCTCAACTGAGAGTCTTGGGGCCGCCCCGAGTGGACCCACCGCCGGGCCCCGCCTGGGCGCGACTGCCCGCCACCGAAGGGTTGACGGTGTCGTACTGGGCGGTAACACTGCCCGGATGGCGATCACCAAGGGCAAGGGCAGGAGCACAGCCGCGTTCGCCGCGCTGGCCGCCGCGGACCTGTACGCCACCGCGAAGTCCCCACGCGGCCCGGCCCGCGCCGCGAAGCCCTTCCTGATGCCCGCGCTCGCCGCCCACGCCCGCGACGCCGCGCAGCCCGGGCGTCCGCCCGCCGCCCTGCTGGCCGGGCTCGCCTGCGCCACAGCGGGCGACACCGCCCTGCTGTGGGACCGCCACCAGCGCGCCCTGCTGACCGGTATGGCCGCCTTCCTCGGCACCCAGGTCAGCTACACCGCGGGCATGACGGCCCGGCTCGGCGCCGTCCGCGGACTGCGCGCCCGGCCCCGGCGCGCGCTCGCGGCGGTCGCCGCCTGGGGCGCCGTCAACGCGGTGCTCGCGCCCACGCTGGAGCGGCGCCTGCGCCTCCCGGTGGCCGGCTACAGCCTGGCGCTCACCGCGATGGGCGCCGCCGCGCTCGGCGTCGGGGGCAAGGTCGCCACCGGCGCGGTGGCCTTCATCGCCTCCGACGCGCTGATCGGCATGCAGGCCGCGCGACACGAGTTCCCCTCCCAGGAAGTGCTGATCATGGCCGGGTACCTGCTGGGGCAGTACCTGATCACCGAGGGCTGGCTGGAGCGCGCCCCGTCCTGAGCCCGCGCCGCCCCGAGCGCATACCGTCGTAGCCGTGCACGACCCGACCAGCCCGGACCACCCCGGCCCCCCGCCTCCCATGCCGCCGCTCTTCGACCGGCAGTTCGCCCTCGACCCCTACCCCGCGTACGCCTGGCTGCGCGAGCACGCGCCGGTCCGGCGGACCCGGCTGCCCAGCGGGGTGGAGGCGTGGCTGGTGACCCGGTACGCGGACGCCCGGGAGGCGCTCGCCGACCCGCGGCTGAGCAAGGACCCGCGCCGGCACGGCGAACAGGGCACCCACGGCAAGGGCAAGGTCGGCATCCCGGGCGAGCGCAGTGCGAACCTGATGACGCATCTGCTCAACATCGATCCGCCCGACCACACCCGGCTGCGCCGCCTGGTCTCCACCGCGTTCACCCCGCGCCGGGTCGCCGCCTTCGCACCCCGGGTACGGGAACTCGCGGACGGCCTCATCGACTCCTTCGCGCCGCGCGGTGAAGCGGACCTGATCCACGAGTACGCGTTCCCGCTGCCGATCTACGCCATCTGCGACATGCTCGGCGTCCCGCAGGAGGACCAGGAGGACTTCCGCACCTGGGCGGGCATGATGATCCATCAGCCCGGCAGCCCGCGCGGCGGTGTTGGCCGGGCCGTCAAGCGGATGCGCGGCTACCTGGCCGAACTCATCCACCGCAAGCGCGCGGAGGCGGACACCGCCGACGGAGGCGGCGACCTGATCTCCGGCCTCATCCGCGCCTCCGACCACGGCGAGCACCTCACCGAGAACGAGGCCGCCGCGATGGCCTTCATCCTGCTGTTCGCCGGGTTCGAGACGACCGTCAACCTCATCGGGAACGGCACCTTCGCACTGCTGCGCCACCCCGAGCAGCGTGCCGTGCTGCAGCGCGCCGTCGCGGCGGGGGACGAGAAGCTGCTCGGCGGCGCCGTCGAGGAGTTGCTCCGCTACGACGGCCCGGTCGAACTGGCGACCTGGCGCTTCGCCATCCGCGACCTGGTGCTGGGCGGACAGCGGGTGCGGGAGGGCGAAGCGGTGCTGGTCGTCCTGGCGGCGGCGGACCGGGATCCGGCCAAGTTCGCCGCACCCGACACCCTGGACCTGGCGCGGCAGGACAACCAGCACCTCGGGTACGGGCACGGCATCCACTACTGCCTGGGTGCCCCGCTGGCCCGGCTGGAGGGGCGGACGGCGCTGGCCACCCTGCTGCACCGGCTCCCCGATCTGCGGCTGGCCGCCGACCCCGACACCCTGCACCGGCGCGGCGGACTCATCATGCGCGGGCTGCGGACGCTGCCGGTGGAGTTCACCGCGGCCGAGGGCGGATGACCTGCGCGGGGAGCCGGTGTGACGGCCCCTCACTTATGTGACCGCGGCGTGATGTGGGCGACATTGGCTTGTGACTGTCGGACTTCGCAGCTACGTTCGGTCACCGGCTTCGGTCATCGACTGTTGTCATCGACTTCGGTCGTCGTCCCGTTCGTCCCCCACGAGAGGTCAACCATGCGCTCCGGGAATGGTCGGCACCGCCGCCCCCGCCAAGCCCCCGCACTGTTCGTCGCCGCCGGGGTCACAGGTGCCGGAATCGCACTTCCGCTGCTCGGTGCCACCGGCGCACACGCCGCCGACGCCCAGCCCTGGGACCGCGTCGCGGACTGCGAGAGCGGCGGCGCCTGGAGCGCCAACGACTCCAACGGGTACTACGGCGGGCTCCAGTTGGACCTGGACACCTGGAAGTACTACGGCGGCACGATGTACGCCGAGCGGCCGGACCTGGCCACCCGCAGCCAGCAGATCGCCGTCGGCGAGAAGATCCTCCAGTCCGAGGGTCCGCGCGCCTTCCCACAGTGCGGCGGCGACCTGAAGCTCGAGATCCCCGGCTCGGACGAGGACGCCGACCCGTCCGGTAAGCCGCCGCAGAACCCGGCCGACTCCGCCGGGAAGTCCGACCCCTCCGGCAAGCCCGACGACGCCGGGAAGTCCGGCGCGCCCGACGCGCAGCACCCGGAGACGGACCCGTCGCCGGACGCGAGCGAGTCGCCCACGGACAACGACGGCAAGGGCGACAAGGGCCACAAGGACACCGACGACGGCGGCGCGGACGAGGGCGCGGACTCCGACCGGGGCTCCGGGGAGCCGGAGAGCGGGGAGTCCGGCACGCCGCAGCCGCCGTCCGACGAGAGCACGTCCGACGCGCCCGGCTCCGGAGCCTCCGAGCCCGGGTCGCCGGACACCGACACCGGCTCCGACTCCGCCGGCGACACCTCCGGCTGGTCCGACCTCGGCCCGTCGAGCCCGAACCGGCTCAAGTCCCCGTCCGACTCGGACCGGTCCGGCAAGGGCCGGCACCGGGGGCGGCCCGCCGAGGAACGGCCCGAGCACGACGAGCGCGGCGAGCGGTCCTCCCGGGGCGGGGACCGCGATCGCACCGACGAGAGCGGCGGCCGGCACCGGATCACCGTCCGGGCCGGCGACTCGCTCGCGCGGATCGCCGCGGAGCAGGACGTCGAGGGCGGCTGGAGCGAGCTGTACGCGCAGAACCGGGAGACGGTCGGCGACGACCCGGACCTCATCCGCCCGGGCCAGCACCTGACCCTGTAGCCGCGCAGTCCGAGCAGTCCGAGCAGTCCGAGCAGTCCGAGCAGTCCGCCGTGGCCGTACCTCGCCGGAGGAGAGCCCTCCCGGAAGGGACACCCCGGCAGGAAACGGGACAGCCTCGCGGGTGCGCCGGGCGGGACGGTTAGGCTCGGGGCGGAAAGTCGTCCCAGACGAAGGAGAAACCTCGTGCCGTCCATCGACGTCGTCGTAGCCCGCGAGATCCTCGACTCGCGAGGCAACCCCACCGTCGAGGTCGAGGTCGGCCTCGACGACGGCAGCACCGGCCGTGCTGCCGTGCCGTCCGGTGCCTCGACCGGCGCCTTCGAAGCGCTCGAACTGCGTGACGGCGACGCCGCGCGCTACAGCGGGAAGGGCGTCGAGAAGGCCGTCCTCGCGGTCATCGAGCAGATCGGCCCGGAGCTGGTCGGCTACGACGCCACCGAGCAGCGCCTGATCGACCAGGCGATGTTCGACCTGGACGCCACCGCCGACAAGTCCTCGCTGGGCGCCAACGCCATCCTCGGCGTCTCGCTGGCCGTCGCGCACGCCGCCTCCGAGGCGTCCGACCTGCCGCTGTTCCGCTACCTGGGCGGCCCGAACGCGCACCAGCTCCCGGTGCCGATGATGAACATCCTCAACGGCGGTTCGCACGCGGACTCGAACGTCGACATCCAGGAGTTCATGATCGCGCCGATCGGCGCCGAGTCGTTCTCCGAGGCATTGCGCTGGGGCGCCGAGGTCTACCACGCGCTCAAGGGCGTGCTCAAGGAGCGCGGCCTGGCCACCGGGCTGGGCGACGAGGGCGGCTTCGCGCCGAACCTCGGCTCGAACCGCGAGGCCCTCGACCTGATCATCGAGGCCGTCCAGAAGGCCGGATACAACGCGGGCCAGGACATCGCGCTGGCGCTGGACGTGGCCGCCTCCGAGTTCTACGAGGACGGCGTCTACGCGTTCGAGGGGCAGAAGCGCTCCGCCGCCGAGATGACCGAGTACTACGAGCAGCTCGTCGCCGACTACCCGCTGGTCTCCATCGAGGACCCGCTGTTCGAGGACGACTGGGCGGGCTGGAAGACCATCACCGACAAGCTCGGCGACAAGGTGCAGCTCGTGGGCGACGACCTGTTCGTCACCAACCCCGAGCGGCTGGCCCGCGGCATCGAGGAGGGCATCGCCAACGCGCTGCTCGTCAAGGTCAACCAGATCGGTTCGCTGACCGAGACGCTGGACGCGGTCGAGCTGGCCCAGCGCAACGGCTTCAAGTGCATGATGTCGCACCGCTCGGGCGAGACCGAGGACGTGACCATCGCCGACCTGGCCGTCGCCGTGAACTGCGGCCAGATCAAGTCCGGCGCCCCGGCGCGCTCGGAGCGCGTCGCGAAGTACAACCAGTTGCTGCGGATCGAGGAGATCCTGGACGACGCGGCGGTCTACGCCGGTCGTTCGGCGTTCCCGCGCTACAAGCGCTGACCGCCGCACGCCGCGCCGCCGGTGCTCTGCGCCCCCACTCCTCCCGGGGTCCCGGGGGCAGGGCACCGGCGACACCGTTCGCACAGCTTCGGCAGCTGGACCGCAGGGGAGAGGTATGGGAGCGGACCGGGACCGTTTCTCCACCGCGACGCGCCTGCGCGCGCTCGGCGCCCAGGCCGCCGAGCGGGTGTACCGCGCCCAGGGCCGCACGGTCCGCACCCCGCGCAAGGGGAGGCTCACCGGCCGGGCCGCGCTCCTCGCCCTGGTGGTGTGCTCCCTGGTCGTCGCGCTCGCGTACCCGACCCGGCAGTACATCACCCAGCGTTCGCAGATCGCCGACCAACGCCGGCAGGCCGAGCAGGCCCGTGCGGAGGTGAAGCGGCTGCGCGAGCAGCGGGCCCGCTGGCAGGACCCCGCCTATGTGGAACGGCAGGCCCGTGAGCACCTGCACTTCGTCCGCCCCGGCGAGACCGGCTACACCATGCCGGACGGTACCGCGGAGGTGCGCCGCCCCCGCGCGCACGAGTCGGAGGACCGGGCCTGGTACCAGAACCTGTGGGACGGTGTGGACCGCGCGGACCAGGACGGGTGAACCGCCCGCCGCGCCTCTTCCCCGGGCGAACCGCTGCCCGGCCCCGCCTCATGACGATCGACCGCACGACATGACGATCGACCGCACGACGACCGAACCCTCCTGACGACCGAAGCGAAGCGACGAGCACCCCACCCATGGACACCCCACCGCCCCGCACCGAGCCGACCGCGCCCACCGACGCGGACATCGCCGCCTTCAAGGAGCAGCTCGGCCGCCCGCCGCGCGGGCTGCGCACCATCGCCCACCGCTGCCCCTGCGGGCTGCCCGACGTGGTGGAGACCGCACCCCGGCTGGAGGACGGCACGCCGTTCCCCACCACGTACTACCTGACGTGCCCGCGCGCCGCCTCCGCCATCGGGACGCTGGAGGCGAACGGCGTGATGAAGGAGATGACGGCGCGGCTGGCCGAGGACGCGGAGCTGGCCGACGCCTACCGCGCCGCGCACCAGGACTATCTGGCCCGCCGCGACGCCATCGAGGAACTGGTCGGCTTCCCCAGCGCGGGCGGGATGCCCGACCGGGTCAAGTGCCTGCACGTGCTGGTGGCGCACTCGCTGGTCGCCGGCCCCGGCGTCAACCCGCTCGGCGACGAGGCGCTGGCGATGCTGCCCGAGTGGTGGCGCAAGGGGCCGTGTGTGACGGTCCCCGAGGAGACGGCGGAACCCGAGGAGGCCCGGCCGTGACGACGAACCGTGTGGCAGCCGTCGACTGCGGCACCAACTCCATCCGCCTGCTGGTGGCCGACGTGGCGGTATCGGCCGACGGCACCCCGGGCGGTCTCACCGAACTGGACCGCCGGATGGAGATCGTCCGGCTGGGGCAGGGTGTGGACCGCACCGGACGGCTGGCACCCGAGGCACTGGAGCGGACCTTCGCCGCCTGCCGCCGCTACGCCGAGGTCCTCGCCGAGTTCGGCGTGCCGCCCGAGCGGACCCGCTTCGTGGCCACCTCCGCGTCCCGCGACGCGGAGAACCGGGACGAGTTCGTCCGCGGCGTGCTGGACATCCTCGGCGTCGAGCCGGAGGTGATCACCGGCGACCAGGAGGCCGACCTCTCCTTCACCGGCGCCACCGAGGGGCTGGCACCCGGCACGTTCCCACCGCCGTACCTGGTGGTGGACATCGGCGGCGGCTCCACCGAGTTCGTGCTGGGCAGCGAGCGTGTCGAGGCGGCCCGCAGCGTCGACGTGGGATGCGTCCGGCTGACCGAGCGCCATCTCACGCCCGGCGGCGCCCGCACCGAGATCCCGACCGCCGAACAGATCGCCGCGATCCGCGCCGACGTGCACGCGGCGCTGGACCAGGTGGCGCAGACGGTGCCGCTGGAGCGGCCGCACACCCTGGTGGGGCTCGCGGGCACCGTCACCACGCTCGGCGGCATCGCGCTGGAGCTGGACGCCTACGACTCGGCCCGCATCCACCATTCCCGCCTCCCGCTGGCGCAGGTCCGCGAACTCACCTCCCGGCTGCTGTCCGCCACCCACGACGAACGTGCCGCCATCCCCGTCATGCACCCGGGGCGGGTCGACGTGATCAGCGCCGGAGCCCTCGTCCTGCTGACGCTGATGGAGCGGATCGGCGCCCAAGAGGTCGTGGTGAGCGAGCACGACATCCTCGACGGCATCGCGCACAGCTGCGCCGCGGGGCGCTCCTGACCCAAGGCGACGGCCCGATCGGCGCTCCCGGCGGACTTCCGCCGGGAGCGCCGCCGTGTGCGCCGCCGTGCGCCGCCGTGTGCGGGCGGTGTCGGCCCGGTCCCCAGCGGGCACACGTCCCTGTGGAGCAGGGCGGGTTGAGGCAGGCCCGGGGCGGCCGCACCGTTCACAATTCACCGGAGACGGCCACCCGGCCGGCCCTACCATCGAAGCGACAGCCACCAGGCCCGAAACCGCTGAGGTGCACACGTGAGCAACTGGGCTGATCTGACGACGGGCAAGGGCATCAAGGCCCTGCGGGGCTCCGACCTCACCCAGTACGAACTCGCCGAAGCCGCAGGCGTCTCCTACGCCCTGGTGCAGAAAGCCGAGCAGGACCGCGGGGAGCTGTCCGTCGGCTCCCTGCTCAAGCTCGCCCGTGCGCTCCGCACCGACGTGGCCGTCATTCTCGGGCAGCAGGCCCCGCGCCGGGGCATGAGCAGGGACACCAGGGCCGCTGTCCGGCGGCTCTCCGAGGCGGTGCACGACAGCGCGCTCGGCGGGTGGGAGGGCATCGAGGAACCGAGCACGCTCGGCCAACTCTCCGCCGCGCACGACCGTCTGGGCACCGCCTACTGGCAGGGCTCGTTCGGGGAACTGAGCGAACTCGCGGCCAAGGTGCTGCTCGAAGGGCGGGCCGGGTACGCGCGGGCCACGGGCCACGAGCGTGAACAGCTCGCTTCGCTGCTCGCCAGTACCTACCAGTTCGCCTCCTCGACCGCGCTCCTCCTCGGGCAGCGGGACCTCGCCCTGAGCGCGCTCACCTCCGCCCGTCACCTGGCGGCGGACTCGGGCGACGAGGTGCAGGCCGCGCTCGTGGACTCGACGCTGTCCTGGATCTCGCTGCGCAGCGCCAGAATCCAGCGGGCGGTGTCCGTCGCCGAGCAGGCGGCCGCCCGGATCGAGCCCTCCTTCAGCGGGGCGTCCCGGCCCCGGATGGTCGCGTACGGCCGGCTCATGGTCTCCGCGGCCGTCGCCGCGTCACGGCAGGGCGACTCCGTCTCCGCGGACGACTATCTGTCGCAGGCCCACGCGGCGGCCGCCCGGCTCGGTGCGGACACGGCGATGTACGGCACGCACTTCGGCCCCACCATGGCGAACACCGAAGCCGTGGGCATCGCGGTGGCACTCGGCAACCACGGAAGGGCGCTGCAACTGGCGGCGCGCACCCGACTGCCCCGCGCCATGCCCAAGCTGGCCCGCAACCGCTACAAGCTCGACGTCGCGCTCGCGCAGTGCTCGGCCGGGCTGTACGACCAGGCGGGCGACACCCTGGTCGAGGTCGGTCTCGACGCGCCGGAGTGGGTGCGGCACCAGGCGCTGCCGGGGGTCATCGGCCGGCGGATCGCGAAGGTGTCGACGGCGCGGGTCCGCAGCATCGGCGAGGCGATCGGGGTCCCGCTGGTCGCGTGACGCCGACGCGGCGTAGGAGTCGGCCGGACACTCGTTGCGCTGGTCCTACGTCGGATCTCTTCACCCTGGGTGAGCGAGGCGACACGATTGATGCATGGTCAGCAGCGAGCAGGGACTCAGGAAGCGGCCGACTCCGGCCCGGCGCACCGAGGGTGAGAGGCGGCGGCGGCACGCTCTCGCGGATCACGCGGCCGGTCACGTACCGGGCGAGGGCCCCGTGCCCGCCCGCGTGGCGAAGGTCGACCGGTTCCGGGTCGTGGTCTATCTGTGCGCGGCGGCGAACTCCGACATCGCGGGGCCGCGCGAGGAGTGCCTCGCGTACGCCGGGTCGTTCGGCTGGCAGATCGTGGACGTGGTCGAGGACCGCGTCGGGCTGCTCCCGCCGGAGGGACGCGAGGGGCTGGCCCGCGCCGTGGAACTGGTCGAGGAGCGGAAGGCCGGTGCGGTGCTCACACCGTGGCGCTCGATGATCTCGACCATTGCGCAGGAGTACGACGAGGTGGCGCGGAGCGTCGAGAAGGCGGGCGGCTTCCTGCACGTCATGGGCGCCGACCGGGCCCGTCCGCACACTCCGTGCTGACACCGCGCCGGACGCGGGGTGCCGCATGGGCGTGAGGCCGCTGGAGTTGTGGGCCCGGTTCGACTTCCGCCGCGGATCCTGCCACCGCTGCGAGCGTACGAACCTGCCGGTGGCGTGCCTGGGGACGATGGAGGCGCGCGGTGTCACCGTCCCCTTCCGTGCCTGCCACTGGTGCGTCTTCCGGGTCGAACAGCTCCATTGGGTCGAGGCCGAGCGCGCTCGACTCCGGGCCGGCGGGCCCGTGCCGGAGCAACAGCCCACCCCACACCGACCCTCGCGGCGGGCGCTGTGCGTGCCCGGTGTCCCGCTGCGCATCGGGCGCCTGCTCAACAGCGCCCGCGTAGGCTCCGCCTCGGCCGCGCCCGATGGTTCATCGCCCGGTCGAGGCGGATTTCAGAAGCACCACCCGAGCACCACCGATCAGGAGGTACACAGTGGACGCGTTTCCGTGGATGACGCGGGCGGATGGTGGAAATCCGCAGGATGACAGCGACTCCGGCAACAAGCACGGGGGCGGCGGCTCCGACGAGGGCGGCAACACCTCGGACGGCCAGGGCCCGGCGGACGGCGAGTAAGTGACCGCCGAGACTCCCGGCACGAAGGAGGCGGGCCCGGGAGGGCTGGCCTCCGTGCTGCTGGAAAAGGGTGCACTCACGTCGGATTGGATGCCCGCGTTCAAGGCGGTGCCGCGTGACGCGTTCGTGCCCGATCGGCTGTGGCCGGGGACGGCGGGCGGTAACCGTCAGGGCGAGGTGATCGACCGCAAAACGGACCCGGCGCGGTGGTGGGGGAAGGTCTACAGCGACGTTCCGCTCACGACGCAATGGGACGACGGCGCGCACCCGGGCACGGACAAGGGCCGGTCTCCGACCTCGTCCAACTCCATGCCCAAGATGGTGTTTTCGATGCTCGACGCCCTGAGCGTCGGGCGCGGAAATCGGGTGTTGGAGATCGGGACCGGCACGGGCTGGAATGCGGCCCTGCTGTCTTACCGGCTCGGCCCGGACAACGTGGTGACGGTCGAGGTCGATCCGTCCGTCGCCGAGGAAGCGCGGCGCCGCCTCGCCGCGGTCGGCCTCAACCCGTTGTCCGTCGTCGGCGACGGCGCGCAGGGTTACCCGGACGGCGCCCCGTACGACCGCATCATCGCCACGTGCGGGATCTCCACCGTGCCGTACGAGTGGGTCGAGCAGGCCGCGGAAGGAGCCGTGATCGTCGCCCCGTGGGGTCCGCCCTACGGCGGGCAGGGCGTCGCGCGGCTGAGGGTCGGCGAGGACGGCGTCGCCATGGGGCAGTTCGTGATGTCCTCGGCGTTCATGCGCCTGCGCGACCAGCGCGACACGTTCCCGCCGACGGACGCGTTTCCCGGCGCGTCGAACTGGCCGAGCACCGCGTCGCGGCGCACGACGACCCTCTCGCCGGACGACATGGGCTCCTGGCACCACATGTTCACGCTCGGCGTGCAGGTGCCCGACATGTTCTGTCGCGTCGAGTGGCGCAGGGCCGGCGCGTACCGGCTGTGGCTCCTCGACATGGGCTGCACGTCGTGGGCGACGGCCGACCACGAACCCGGTCGCGGCGAGTTCGAGGTCGCCGAGTACGGACCGCGCCGCCTGTGGGCCGAGGCGGAGGCCGTCCTGTCCTGGTGGCGCGAGCACGGCGAGCCGGGGTTCGCACGGTACGGGCTGACGGTCGCTCCGCGCGGTCAGCGGGTGTGGCTCGACCACCCGGACAACCCGGTACCGGTGCGGGTGCCGTAGCGGCGTCGCCCCTCGCCCCGGCCCGGCGACCACCCGTGGTGGGGCCGGGCCGGGGTCAGTCGGCGGGGTGCTGCTCCGCGTGCCGGATCAGGTCGCGGTACTCGCGGGCGGCGGCGCGGAGCGCGGCCTCGGGGTCGACGCCCGCGCGTTCGGCGTCCGCGGCCAGCGCCAGCAAGGCGTAGCCCACGCCTCCGGCGGCGCCGTCCGCGGGCGCGGGCAGGCCGGCCGTGCGGGCGCGGCCCGCGAGCTTCGCGGCGAGCGAGAGGGCGGGCTGGCCGAAGGGGACGCCCTCGGTGACCGAGGTCCGCTCGGCCTTCTCCAGGGCCTTGCGGCGCTGCCAGTGCGCCTCGACCTCCACCGCTGTCTCGGCGACGTCGTCGCCGAAGACGTGCGGGTGGCGGTGCACCAGCTTCTCCACCAGGGTGGCGGCCACGTCGTCGATGCCGAACGGTTCTTCGGGGTCGTCCTGGGCGATACGGGCGTGGAAGACGACCTGGAGCAGGACGTCGCCGAGTTCCTCGCGCAGCTCGGCGCGGTCGCCGCGTTCGATGGCGTCGATCAGCTCGTAGACCTCCTCGACGCCGTACTTGAGCAGGTCCTCATGGGTGCGCAGCGCGCTCCACGGGCAGTCGCGCCGGATCCGGTCCATCACCTGGACGGCGTCCAGCAGCCGGGCGCCGGGCAGATCGTAGGAGCCGGGCAGCAGCTCCAGGTCGGGCATGGCCTGCCGGCCGGAGCCGGCCAGCCGGGCGAGGCCGTCGGTGAGCGCGGGCTCCCCCTCGGCGGTGGCCAGCACGACGACCGAGCGGCCGCCGCCCTGTGCGCACTCGGCGACCAGCTCCCGTGCGTCGAGTTCGACGCCCGCCTCGGCCTTGACCCCGGCGTCCCGCACATAGGGGAGCTGCGGGTGGGCCGGGTCGGCGCACAGCACCCGGTCGGCGTCGCGCAGGGCCTCCCAGGCGGGCCAGGAGAGCAGTCCGGGCGCCACCCGGTGGGTGGTGGTGAGCAGGACGACACGGCCGGTCTCGGGGATCTCGTTCACCCTACGAACGTAACCCGGACGGCCTCCGGCCCGGCGCCGGCGTCGCCTCCGCCGCCGCGCCCCGCGTCACAGCGAAACAGCGTCACGGCGTCACATCCGCTGCGGGCGCTGCGCCGCCTCGCCGCTCAGGTCCCGCAGCCACGGGGTCTTCGCGCCGGTGAGGGTGGAGCGGTCGGTGTCCCACCTGCCGTAGCGCGGGTTCACGTCGATGTTCATGCTCTTGGACGTGGCCGACAGCTCCTTGGTGAGCCGCTGGTTCCCGTCCGGCGACGTCGGGTCGATGCCCTTGGCCTTGGCGATCTTCTCGACGAGGAGCTGCATGCGGATGCGGTCGTCGATCTCGTCCGGCGCGACGCTCTGCTGGCGCAGCAGCACGGCCTCGAGCTGCTTGCTGCCGCCCGCCTGCACCTCCAGCTGCCCGCGGACCCGCTGGACCTCGCGGCGGCTGACGCCCACCTTCGCGTCGCGGGCGGCCTGCGCGACGATCCGCTCCCGGATCATGCCGTCGAGGGTGGCCCGGGTCAGCTTGCCGCTCTGCTTGATCATCTGTTCGCCCTGCGGCGTGGCCCGCTGCGCGTCCCGCACGGCCCCCACCCGGGACTGGAGCTGCCCCATGCTGATCCGGTCGCCCTTCACCAGAGCCGCCGCGCCCGGGTGCGCGTCGTCGCCGCACGCGGTGAGCAGCGGTGCCGCGGCGACGAGCGCCGCTGCGGCGGAGAGGGTGAGCGCGGACCTGCGGTGACGGCTTTCCATGGGGCCTCCCGGCGGCGGCGAGGGTCGCGCGTCCTCGCACGACCTGGCGATGATCGATAGTAGGGAGTCGAACGGGTCCATGACCACCGGTTCGACTTGAGTTCCTCCCCACGGCTAGGGCCGGGGGATTCCGACCAGCGGAATCGCTGGTCGGACCGGTACTGCCTCACGGGGTCCCGGTAGTTCCTGTTTCACCGACCGGGTGGCCCCGAAGTCTCCACAGGCTGAGACGGCCGCCCCGGCCGCCTTGAGGATGTTGCGTGCGGCGTTCACGTCGGCGTTCTGCCGGTACCCGCAGCCTACGGCTTTGCACACGAAGGCCGATTGGCTCTCTCGGTTTCCTCCGGTGGCGAAGCCGCAGGCGGAGCACCGCTGCGACGTGTACGCGGGATGGACCTTCACCAGTTCGGTGCCCGTGTACCGGGCGGCGTTGGCGAGGGCGAGTTCGAGACGGTGCCAGCCCTTGTCAAGGATGGCCCGGTTGAGGCCCCGCTTCTGGGAAACCTGCTTGCCCGGCTTCTGGCGGGTGCCGGAGGCGGAAGCCGTCATGTTCTTCGTCTTGAGGTCTTCGAGGACCACCACGGCGTTCCGGGCCGTGAGCCGGTTTGCCAGGTGTGCGCAGAAGTCGGCCCGGCGGTCAGTGACCCGGCCCATGATGCGGTTCATGCGGGCGAGGACCTTGCGGCGGTTCGCGCTGCCCTTCTTCGTGCGGGCAAGCTGCTGCTGCAAGCGCCGGTACCGGGTCTTCTCACCTTCGGTGACGAACTGCCGGTCGTGGAAGTCGCCGTCCGATGTGGTGGCGGCCACGGCAACGCCTCGGTCCATGCCGACCGCCGTGTTCGGCATGGCGTGCTGCTCGGGCGTCGTCTCCTGGGTGGAGACGAGGAAGGAGAGGTACCAGTGCCCGGACCTGCGGGACACGGTGGCCGACCTGACCTCACCGCCGAGCGGGCGTGACCAGCGGAAGGTCACCCAGCCCAGCTTAGGCAGCTTCGCCCGACCCCACTTGCGGCCGAGGCGTTCGACGGTGATGAGGTTCCCGGCGGGGAACCGGAACGAGGGGGACCAGCGTGCCTTCGAGCGCCAGCGGACCCTGAAGGCGCCGTGGTCCCGGCACGCCTTGTCCAGGTCCTTGAGCGTCTGCTGGAGGACGTGAGAGGGGGCGGCCCTGAGCCAGGGGTGTTCCTTCTTGGCGTCGGCCAGCTCGGCGACCTGCGGCACGTAGTTCATCCACGCGCCGCGCCGCCGGTACTGGCGCCGCTGGTCGAGGCCGGTGTTCCACACCGCCCGGCAGATGTTCCCGAACTCCTCGCACATCTCCGTCTGCTCGGCGTCGAGCGCGAGCCGGTACTTGCGGCCGGTCAGCATGGTTCACCTCCCCTCAGACGTTCTTCTGGTTCTCGACGTACTTCTCCACCACATCCAGCGGAGCCCCACCGACCGTGGCCGCGAAGTAGCTGTTCGTCCACAGCGTCGGCAGACGCGACTTGAGAGCGGGGAACTCCTCACGCAGGACGCGGGACGAGCGGCCCTTCATCGCCTTCACCAGCCGGTGAACGCCGTACTGCGGATCGACCTCAACAAGCATGTGGATGTGGTCGGGCATGACCTCAAGCTCGACGAGCCATGCCCCCTTCTCCTCGATGACCTCGCGGACGATCTGCTTCAAGCGCTGCTCGATGCGACCTTCCAGCACGCGCCGTCGGTACTTCGGGCACCACACGATGTGAAAGGCACACTGGAACGTCACATTGCGGTTGGACCGCAGGGTGACTGCCATAACGCCACTATACAGCTTCAAGCTAACTAACGATGACCTGGTCAAGGGCATCGTCGTGAGGCGGCTATCCCCACGACTAAAGCCGGGGGTCTGCGCCGCTAACGCTTCCGATCAAATCGACTAACGATTCGGGAGCAGTTGGGTAGCTGCCCGTACAGCAGTGCGACACCGATACCGGCAGCGGTACGAGCCGTGTGCCGGAGCGGCGGCCTCCGCACCCGGCCGGGACGCCGCCGTTCGCGGCCCGACCGAGGAGGCTCACTCCGTGGCGGTGAGCAGCTCGTCGAGGGCCGCGCGGATGGCCTCGTCCTCGGTGAAGGCGCGCCGGCCGCTGAAGTAGTGGAGGCGCCGGTCGCAGGCGGGCAGGTGGCGCAGGAGGTCGGCGGCGGGCCGGGCGGCGGGACCGATGCGGGCCAGATGACGCACCGCGGAGAGCATGACGGGCTGGTAGGCACCCTCGGCCAGGCCCCGCACCGCCTCCAGGAGGACCGGGACGGTGTGCTCGGTGTCACCGGTCGCCGCCCACAGGGCGTGCGCGGCCTCGACTCCGGTCCAGTCGCCGGGGGGACCGGCCCTCGTCCGGAGGCGGTCCGCGAAGGGAGCGGCGTGCGGGCCGAGATCGGCCAGCTTGCGCAGGGCGGGGTGGGGGAAGCGGCCCTCGGTGGCGGCGGGCCCCAGCACCTCGAGTGCGGGGCCGGGGTCCCCGCCGACCCGCCAGTACGCCCAGGCGGCGAGTTCCGCGTCCGTCCCGGTGGCCGCGGCCGACCGGGCCAGCAGCAGTTGCCGGCCCCCGTTGCCCGCCGGGCCGATTCCGGCCAGGGCTGTCGCCGCCGCGGTCCACCTGCGGTCGTCGCCCAGCAGATCGAGCAGGCGGGGTACGGCCGCTTTCGCGGCGGGTCCCCAGGCGGCGAGCACTTCGCACAGTTGCCTGAGTGCGCCGGGGTCCGTGGTGCCGGCGAGCCGGTCGCAGATGTCGGGCAGCAGCGGCTCCGCGTGGTCCGGGAGCGCGCCCAGCACCTCGGAGAGGTCCGGGAGGTCGGTGTCGTATCCCGAGCGGACGCTGCTGTAGCCGGACGGTGCGAAGCCGGTCCGGTGGCCGGTCACGTACTCGGCCAGTCCGGGAACACAGCGCGGATCGTTCATCCGGGCCAGTGCCCACAGGGCTGCCTGAGCCACCGTCTGCCCCGTCCGGGTACGCCGGGCGGCGGTGTCGGCGAGCAGCGCGGCGACCGCGTCGGCATGGGCGGCGGCCGACGGGCCGAGGCAGGCCAGCAGGCCGGCCGCCCGGTACCGCACTTCGGTGTCCGGATCGTCCAGCCGGGCCGCGACGGCCGGCAGCAGGGCTTCCTGCGGCGACCGCCACCGCGACAGCAGCCCGCCCGCCTGCGCCAGACCGCCGGCCCGCTGCTCCGCATCGGGATGATCGGCCAGCAGGCCCAGTGCGAAGGCGGGAGACGCGCCGGTGAACAGCCCGGCGGTCCACTGCTGGACTCCCTCCACCCCGGTCTCCATCGTGCTGCTGTGCTGCCACAGCTCCGCGCTCGGGGCGCGGACGGCGTCCAGCACGACGTCCAGCCGGCTCGCCGCCAGGTCCGGCGCGGCGGGCGCGAGCGCGTGCACGGCCGCGAGCCGGAGCTGGGGTTCCGGGGCGTCGAGCAGCGCTCGGAGGAGGGTGTCGACCTCGTCGGCCCGGTCACCGACCGGCTCCCGGGCGGCCGCCTGGCCGAATGCCAGGACCAGGTCGAGGCGGTTCACGAGGTCGCTCTCCGCCTGCCAGCAGCGCAGCAGCGCGGGCAGCAGCAGGGCACCGGGACTGGCGCAGAAGCCGACAGCGGCCGTCGCGGCTCGCCTCACCTCCGGGTCGGGATCGGCCAGCAGTGCGAGGACGTCGGGCAGCAGGCGTTTCCACGTCGGTGCCCAGCCGGGAGTCAGGAACCTCTCGGCGACCTGGCTCTCCTCGCCGGCCAGCATCGTCACCACGTCCAGCACGGTGAGCCGGCACCGCACCTGGGGTGCGGAGGCCAGCCGCAGCAGGAACGGCAATGCGGCCGGGGCGGCGGAGCAGATCCAGCCTCCCTGGTGGTGGAGAAGGTTGTGCAGTTCGAACGCGGCCTCTTCCGCGTCCTCGGGGTCCGGACCCGCGCAGCGGCGCAGCAGACCGGGCACGTCCTCGGCGGAGCCGTAGTTGTGCCGCAGGCCCGCCCAGTCGACGGCTTCCAGCCCCTCCCACAGGGGCGGCTCCACCGTCGGACGAGACGCGGGTGACGGGCTGTCAGTGCCCGGGCGCACTCAGCCCTCGCACTGCTGGAGCATCATGCGCTTGTCAGGAGCCGTGACGGGCAGGTCGTACTCCAGGGCCACCTGTGTGAACCGCACCGCGTACGAGCAGCGGATCCGCTTGTTCGGGGGCAGCCAGGAGGCGGGCCCGGAGTCGCCCTTCGAGGCGTTGGGGGAACCCGAGACGGGCAGCAGGTTCAGCACGTCGTTGGCCAGCCGCTTCCGCTTCTCCTCGTCCCACTGCGCGGCCCCCATCTGCCAGGCGTACGACAGCGGCACCACATGGTCTATCTGGACCTCGGTGGCCTTCGCCTTCTTCCAGGCGATGTCCTTGCCGGTGTAGGGGTCGGCCAGGGTCATCGAGACGACCACGCAGTCCGAGCCGGAGCGGAAGGTGACCTGCTGCCCGTCGCGCTTGAGCACGTCGTTGCGGGTGTCGCAGCCGTTGCGGGCCAGCGGTATCCCCTCGGCGGTGTCCAGCCAGGCGCTGCCGAACTTCTCCCGCTCGTAGCCCGTGCGCGGGCCGCGGCCCTTGGTGCGCACCTGGTCGATCAGCCGCCGGGCGCGGACCTTGTCGACGTCCGAGGTGAGGGGGGCCAGTCCCGGTTCGGTTCCCTCCGGGTTCTTCAGCGGGCTGGTCTGCTCGCCCGCGCCGCCGGAGGCCGGGGTGCCGGTCGGGGTCGCGGAGGCGTCCGAGCCGCCGCCTGTGGTGCCGCCGTCCTCCTTCTGCTGCGGCAGGCCGTCGCACCCGGCCAGCAGCGCGGTGGCGGCCGTGGCGGCGAGGACTGCGGCGGCGCTCCGCCGCATGGGGCGCCGCACGGAACGCTGCCGGGGGCGCGGCGAGGAGGCGGGGCGGGGAGGAGCTGTCGCGGCAGTCATCGGGCGAGCATAGACCGCTGTCGTCACCCCGACGGAGCTGTCCCTGTGGCAACCGGCGGGAAAGCGGGGAGGGACGCAGGGTGCGTCAAGCAGTCACCGATCCCCTGCTCAATCTGGTGCGGCGGCACCGTGAGCCCGTCGTCGCCCAGACGGCCCGCTCCACCATCGCCGCCGTGATGAGTTACGCCGTCGCGCTGCAACTCAGTAGCGAGGCCGCGCCCCTGACCGCGCCGCTCACCGCACTGCTGGTCACCCAGGTGACGCTCTACACGACCCTGCGGACCGGCGTGCGCCGCGTCAACGCCGTGGTCGCCGGAGTGCTCATCTCCAGCGGTTTCAGCGCCCTGGTCGGCCTGACGTGGTGGAGCCTGGGCGTGGTGATCCTGGCCGCGCTGATCGTCGGCCGGTTCGTGAAGGCGGGCGAGTTCGTCCCGGAGACGGCGATCAGCGCCATGCTGGTACTGGGGGTGACTCAGAGTCAGGTCGCAGCCATGGCTTGGGACCGGATTCTGGAAACGCTGATCGGTGCGGTCGTCGGACTGGCCTTCAACGTGCTGTTCGTGCCCCCGGTGTGGGTACAGCCCGCCGGGGACGCCGTACTGGACCTCTCCGGCCGGATGAACCGGCTGCTGGTGGGCCTCGGAGAGGACGTACGCGGCATCACCCCGGTCAGTCAGGCGGCCGACCGGCTGCACCAGGCCCGCCGGCTCGACCACGACATCGTGGAGGTCGACGTCGAACTGCGGCGCGCCGAGGACAGCCTGCGCCTCAATCCGCGGGTACGGGAGGGCCTGCTCTCCCGCGTCGTGCTGCGCACCGGCCTGGACGCCCTGGAGATCTGCGCGGTCGTACTGCGGACCACGGCGCGGACGGTGACCGACCTGGCGAAGAAACGTCTGGACGAGCCGCTGTTCAGCGAGGAGACCGCCGAGGGCATGCAGGAGCTCTACGTGCACATGGCAGGCGCCGTCGAGGCGTTCGCGCTGCTGATCACCACGCCGGTCAGCGCCAGCGCGGAGGAGGCCGAGGACCGGCTGGTACGGGAGCTGGAGGCCAGCCGCGCCAGCCGGGACGTCATCGCCTTCCAGCTCCTGGACAAGGTGCGCGAACACCCCCGCCAGTGGCAGCTGCACGGCGCCCTGCTCGCCGAGGCCGACCGCCTGCTGGACGAACTGGACGTGGAGAAGCGCTCCCAGCGCCTGTGGGAGGAGCTGGACCGGCAGTCCCGCGAACAGCGCGAGAAGAACCCCGTACTGCGCCGCATCCGCCAGTTCCGCAGCCGGGAGCGCGCCCGCGAACGCGAGCAGGAGGAGGAGCGGGAGCTGGAGTGGGAGGAGGAGCACTGAGCCGCCCGCCCGCCGGCCCCGGAGGGCGGCGGGCGGCAGGCGGGGAAGGTCAGTACGGGATGCGGCCCGCCGGGGACGCCAGTTGGTGGCGGCAGTGCGCCTCGTCCTGCAGGAGTTGGGCCACCGCGGGGTCGTGCATGCCGCGTTCGCCGATCAGATCGCGCAGCAGGGCGGAGAGTTCGGGAAGCGCCTGGGCGTACCGCCCGGTGTCCACCAGAACGGTGGCGTACTGCTTGCGCAGGGTGCGGACGATGGGCGAACTCTCGCCGTAGGTGGTGACCGCTGCCGGAAGGGCGCGACCCAGCAGCGCGGCGACCTCCGCGTAGCGGCCGGCGCCCAGCAGGCGGCGGATGTCCTCCAGCACCGCGTTCAGATCCCCCTGGGGGCCGGGCCCCGGAACCGCCGACCGGCGCGGCGGCCATGGCGCCGCCGGGGCCAGGAACGGCCGGGTGGGATCGAGCGGCGGCCCGGGAGCGCGCTCTCCGGGACCGGGCAGCAGCGGAGCGAGGGCCGCGTAGACCTCGTGCGCGTCGGCGGGCCGCCTCGCGGGATCGCGGTCGAGCAGCCGGTTCACGAGCCCGGGCAGCGGTGCGGGGACGTTGGGGCACAGCAGCTCCAGCGCGTCCGGCTCCTCGTGCAGCTTCTTGTAGAGCAGCCCGGCGGCCTCGGGCGCCTCGAACGGGGTGCGGCGGGCGAGAAGTTCGTACAGCACCACGCCCAGCGCGTACAGGTCGGCCGCCGGGCCGACGGCCGACCCGCCGGTGGCCTGCTCGGGCGCCATGTAGACGGGGGTCCCCACCAGCGCGCCGGTACGCGTCAGCCGGGTGACGTCGGGGGCACCGACGGAGGCGATGCCCAGGTCGAGGATGACGACGCGGCCGTCCGGCCGGACCATCACGTTGCCGGGCTTCAGGTCGCGGTGGACGATCCCCACGGCGTGCACGGCCGCGAGCGCGGAGCACAGCTGCGCGGCGACCGCGACGGCCCACTGCCACGGGTACGGCTCGTGCTCGGCCAGGTGGTCCGCCAGGTCGCTGCCGTCCAGCCGCTGCATCACCAGATACAGCTCCTCGCCGTCCTGGCCCGCGTCGTAGACCGTCACCAGTCCCGGATGGTCGAGTTGCGCGGTCACCCGGCACTCGCGCGCGAAGCGGCGCCGCAGCTCCTCCGGGTCGGCACTGCGCACGAGGGAGGCCATCCGCTCGGAGTGCGCCAGCTTGACCGCGACGGAGCGGCCGCCGAGCCCGGTGTCGAGCGCGCCCCACACCTGGCCCATGCCGCCCTTGCCGAGCGGCTCGGACAGCTCGTACCGGCCCGCGATCAGCCGCCCGGGCCTCACGCCCGGTCCCAGGGGCCGGGCTGCTGCTGCCGGGGGTCCCGGGTCCCGGGCCGGTGCTCGGCGCCGGGGCCGTCGGCGCCGGAACCGGCGGTACCGGCGCCCGGCTGGTTGCGGCGGAGCAGCTCGCCGAGTTCGTCGAGCTCGGAGGCGACCTGCCGCATCCGTGGGGAGGCGGGCGGCACGGAACCCGGGTACGGGTTCTGGTGCGGGTTCGGGGGTGCGGACACCGTTTGGGCGTACGGTGCGGCGCCGTCGTACGGAGTGGCGGGCGCGGGCGCGGGTGCCGGTTGCGCCGGGGCAGCGTACGGACCCGGCGCGGGCGCGTACAGGGTCGGCGTGGGCGCGGCCCGGGGCGCACGCGGGGCGCGGTCGGCGAGTACGGCGTGCACGACCGCACCGCCGATCAGCAGCACGATGTACACCCCGGCGCCGAGCTGCGCGTTGCCCTCCTCACCGGGCTTCGTCTCCGGCACCACGAAGAGCAGCAGGATGTAGACCGCCGTCAGTACGCAGGCCCCCGCGAACACCGCCCAGTCCAGCGGCCGCCGCCGCAGGATCGCGAACCGCAGCGACGGCACCCAGGCCAGCAGCCCCAGCGACCAGAGGGGAAAGGACGCGAAGGCGATCCGCACCAGGAGGGCACGCGTGCCCCCGGGACGCGCACCGGCGCCCCCCGCACCGGGATGGGGCTGCTGCGGCGGCTGCGGTGGCTGGGACGCGGCCGGGCCGTACATCTTTCCTCCTGCGTGGGACAGCAGCGGACAAGGCAGGAGGTGAGCGTATACACCGGTACGGACTCCCGGATACGCGGCGGCCCGGGGAAGCAGAATCGTTGTCAACTCCCTCGGTCGACAGGTCCCGTTCGCGCCGGGCCGAGGCAGGCGCGCACGGCGATCCCGCACGCTCCCGGAACCTCCGCGGACCGGCGGTTCAGGCCGGCGTTCAGGCCGGTGGCACCGTGCCGTCGGCGAGTCCGTCGAACATGCCCTGGACGAACTCCTCGCCCACCTCGCCCACGCGCCGCAGCGCGGCTTCGAACTCGGCGAGCAGCCGGAAGCGCTCCCCGTACGCCCGCTGCCGCTCCAGTGGCAGCCGCGGCAGCCGGAGCCGGCGCACATCGATCCGGGAGGAGCTGGAGGCGTAGCTGCTGGCCTGCCGGGTGTTGGCCGTCGAGCGCAGAAAACCGGCGACGAACCAGGCGTCCAGCGCCGCCGGATCGGGGCGCAGCAGGCACAGCGGCTTGCCCAGCCGGGCCCCGCCCTCCCCCTCGGCGACGACGTAGGCGGCGCCCCGGCCCTGTACGGGGATGACGACGTCGCCCGGCGCGGTGGTGACGGCATCGGCCGTCGCGAGGTGGACCTCCAGCGCTCCGGTGCGGGCGAGTTCGCCGACGGTGGCCTCGGGCAGTGCCGTGGAGCCGGGTGCCGCGGACCGCCGGTCCGGCAGGGCCGGGTCGTCGGCGGCGGTCAGATCGAGGGTCCGGCGCAGGGTGCGTTCCAGTTCGGCGCGGACGGAGGCGAGCGCCGCTGCGTCCGTACCGGTACCGCTCGGCAGCAGATGGCGCGCCGGACTGAGGTCGACCTCCTCGTCCAGCAGGTCGATCACCGGCAGGGTGGCGCACACCCCGGATTGCTCGGGGACGGTTTCCCCGGCTTCGTGCGCCCGCCACACGGCCAGCATGTCGGCTGCCGTCCGCTCCCAGGGCGGCGGTTCCGCACCGTCCGCGCGGCCCCCCGAGGCGTCCATCAGCAGCAGCCGGGAAGCGGCGTCCGCGGCGCCGTCCGGCTTGCGCAGCACCCACAGGTGGAGGGGCAGGCTGTGCGGCGCGGCGGCGCCCGGCGGCAGTGCGAGGAGCGCGCGCAGTGCGCCCTTGCGCAGCAGTGCGGCACGCACCCGGCGGCCCGTGCGGCGCGCGGCGACCGCGGGCGGCAGCAGCAGCACCGCCGTCCCCCCGGGGCGCAGCCGCGCCAGCGCATGCTGCACCCAGGCCAGTTCGGATTCGGTGCGGGCGGGCAGCCCGTAGGCCCAGCGTGGGTCGTAGGCCAGTTCGTCGTGGCCCCAGTTGCGCTCGTTGTACGGGGGGTGGCACAGCACGGCGGCCACCAGCGGCGCGTCGGCGGGGGGTTCGGTGCGCAGGGCGTCCTCGGTGCGGACATCGACGGCGCACCGGCCGGCCGCGGCGGAGCCGGTCCGCAGGGTGAGGCGGAGGGCGGCAAGCCGGGCGAGCAGCGGGTCGGTCTCCTGGCCGTACAGCGCGGCGGGCCGGCCGGACGCACCGGGGCCGCCCGAGCCGTCCGCCGGGCCGGTAGCGGCGGCGGCCAGCAGTTCGGCGGAGCCGCACGCCGGGTCGAGCACCGACTCGCCCGGTCCGGCGAGGCGGGCCATGAGCGCGGCGGTCGGCTCCGGGGTGAGGCTGTACTGGCGGGGGTTGGCTTCGAAGTAGTCGGCGAGGAGCTGTTCGAACGCGGCGGCGGGGCCGGTCTCGCGCATCATCCGGTCGAGTGCGCCGCGCGCCTCGGCGACGGGGTCGGTGTTCAGCAGTTCGCGGAGTCCGGCCAGATGCTCACCGGCGCGCACCAGAGCCGGGCCGTGTCCTTCCGGGGCGCTCTCCAGCCGGCGGCGCACCTGCTCCCGCAGCGGGGCTTCGGCGAGTTTGCCGTGGTCGCGGAGCCAGCTCTCGACGTCGGCGAGGGAGAAGGCCGGGCTGGTCTCGGTGCCGCCGACGGGGCGGGGGAAGTCGGTGTAGCGCCGCCGCCAGTTGCTGACCGCGGCTCTGCCGACGCCGGCGAGCCGGGCGATGGCCGCTGCTGTCACTTCCGCGCCGTCCGACACCGGATTCCTCCCGTTCACTGTTCGGCCGCCCCGTTCACATGCCGCCGTGGGCCGTGGCGGTCCGCACGAGCATACCCACCGAACCGGCAACCCTTTCTGTTCACGACGTGAATTTTCACGAGCCACGGTATTCATGTTGACTCGGTTCACAAGCAATGCTGTGATTACTCCATCGGTTCACAGCACGGCGAACCGGTCCCGCTCACACTTCACTACCGGAGGTCGCGTCATGCCCGCACGCGCACTGCCCCGCAAGCACCCGCTGTTCACCGCCGCCGTCTCCGCCACGACGGTGCTCGCGCTCGGCGCACTCGGCGCCTGCTCCCTGGAGGAACCCACCACCGGCAAGTCCCGGGCTGCCAAGACCACCGGGAAGAGCAAGCACGGGAAAGGGACGGACAAGCAGGCGGGCACCTCGGGCGGCTCCGGCGGCGAGTCCGGTCCGCGCGCCGCCGGCGAGTCCGCCGTCTACCGCGACAAGGGCCTCGAAGTGACCGTCGCGGCACCCGCACGGTTCACACCCTCCGCGTACGCGGCGGGCCACAAGTCCGGAAAGCAGGCGTACAAGGTGCGCGTGACGCTGGAGAACACCGGCGACACCAAGATCGACACCGCGCTGGTCACGGTCGGCGCCCGCGAGGGCGAGGACGGCGAGACGACCGCGGGGATCTTCGACGGCGAGACCGTCGGCAACGGCTTCACCGGACAACTGCTGCCCGGCAAGCGCGCCACCGCCACCTACGGCTTCGACGCGGCACCCGCCGCCAAGACGCTCGACATCGAGGTCAGTGTGAACGACTTCGAGACCGAGCCCGCGCAGTGGAGCCTCTCGCTCTGACCGCGCACCGGCACCCGCCGCGCCTCACCCCACCAACCCATCCGACACCACCGCTCCCTGGGGGGACACCCATGTCGCACGCACACCACGCCTCCGGCCACCCCGCCCCGCCCGCCGCCGCGCCCCGCAACGGACTCGGCCTCACCGCACTCGTCCTCGGCCTGGTCGGAGCACTCTCCGGACTGGTGCCCATCCTCTTCTGGCTCTCGGGCACCCTCGGGCTGATCGGCCTCATCCTGGGCCTGGTCGGCCGCTCCCGCGCCAAGAAGGGGCTGGCGAGCAACGGGAAGACGGCGCTGGCCGGAGTGCTGCTCTCACTCGCGGCGTTCGCGCTCGGCATCTGGGGGCTGATCACCGTCGTCACCGCGTTCGGCGACGCCGCCGACGAGATCGACAAGGAACTCGACCAGGGCGCCCCGCCCGCCGTGGTGTCGGTCCACTGACACCGGCCCCGTGGGGCCACGGCCCGCGACCGCCGCACAGGGCGGACGCCGAGGCCCCCCGGGGGCGCCGGAGTCCGGCCCGGGGCCGGGAGGCCCCGAGCCCCCCGAGCCGTCAGGAAGCCGGCACGGTGGTGAGGAACTCGCCCGCCCAGGCCAGGAGATCACGGCCCGCGAGGGGCTTGGCACCGATGGTGCCGGGCTTGGGGCGCGGCACCAGCACCTGCTTGGTGGCCGGCTTGATGACCGAGCCCGGGTAGACCCGCTTGAGCCGCAGCTCCTGCGACTCCCGCAGCTCGATGGGTCCGAACCGCACCTTGTCGCCCTGGAGGGTGATGTCGGTGACGCCCGCCGCCCGGGCCAGCATCCGCAGCCCGGCGACGAGCAGCAGGTTCTCCACCGGCTCGGGCAGCGGCCCGTAGCGGTCGGTCAGCTCCTCGCGGACGGCGGCGATGTCCTCCTCGGTGTTCGCCGACGCGATCGAACGGTACGCCTGCAGCCGCAGCCGCTCCCCCGGCGCGTAGTCGTGCGGGACGTGCGCGTCGACCGGCAGCTCGATCTTGACCTCCAGCGGCGCCTCCTCGACCGGGCCCGCCTCCCCGGCCTCCAGCGCCGCGCGGTAGTCGGCCACCGCCTCGCCGACCATCCGCACGTACAGGTCGAAGCCGACGCCCGCGATGTGCCCGGACTGCTCCCCGCCGAGCAGGTTGCCCGCGCCGCGGATCTCCAGGTCCTTCATCGCCACGTACATGCCCGCGCCCATCTCGGTGTGCTGGGCGATGGTGGCCAGCCGCTCGTGCGCCGTCTCCGTCATCGGCTTCTCCGGCGGATAGAGGAAGTAGGCGTAGCCGCGGTCGCGCCCGCGGCCCACCCGGCCACGCAGCTGGTGGAGCTGGCTGAGCCCGAAGGTGTCGCCGCGTTCGACGATGAGGGTGTTGGCGTTGGAGATGTCGATGCCGTTCTCCACGATGGTGGTGGAGACGAGCACGTCGAACTTCTTCTCCCAGAAGTCGACGACCACCTGCTCCAGCGCCTGTTCGGTCATCTGACCGTGCGCGGTGGCGATCCGGGCCTCCGGGACGATCTGCCGCAGCCGCGCCGCGGCGCGGTCGATGGACTCGACCCGGTTGTGGATGTAGAAGACCTGCCCCTCGCGCAGCAGCTCCCGGCGGATCGCCGCACCGATCTGCTTCTCCTCGAACGGGCCGACGAAGGTGAGCACCGGGTGCCGCTCCTCGGGCGGCGTGGTGATGGTGGACATCTCGCGGATGCCGGTGACCGCCATCTCCAGGGTGCGCGGGATCGGCGTCGCGGACATCGTCAGCACGTCCACGTTGGCCCGCAGCTTCTTCAACTGCTCCTTGTGCTCCACACCGAACCGCTGCTCCTCGTCGACGATGACCAGGCCCAGCTCCTTGAACTTCGTCTCCGAGGAGAAGAGCCGGTGGGTGCCGATGACCACGTCGATGGTGCCGTCCCGCAGCCCGTCCAGCGTGGCCCGCGCCTCGGTGTCGGTCTGGAACCGGGAGAGCGCGCGCACGTTGACCGGGAACTGGCCGTAGCGCTCGGAGAACGTGGAGAAGTGCTGCTGCACCAGCAGCGTCGTCGGCACCAGGACCGCCACCTGCTTGCCGTCCTGCACCGCCTTGAACGCGGCCCGCACCGCGATCTCCGTCTTGCCGTACCCGACGTCGCCGCAGATCAGCCGGTCCATCGGGACCGACTTCTCCATGTCCTCCTTGACCTCGCCGATGGTGGTGAGCTGGTCCGGCGTCTCCGCGTACGGGAACGCGTCCTCCAGCTCCCGCTGCCACGGCGAGTCCGTGCCGAACGCGTGCCCCGGCGCCGCCATCCGCGCGCTGTAGAGCTTGATCAGATCGGCGGCGATCTCCTTGACCGCCTTCTTGGCCCGCGCCTTGGTCTTCGTCCAGTCGGCGCCGCCCAGCCGGTGCAGGGTGGGCTGCTCGCCGCCCACGTACTTGGTGATCTGCTCCAGCTGGTCGGTCGGCACGAACAGCCGGTCGCCGGGCTGGCCGCGCTTGGCCGGCGCGTACTCCACCAGCAGATACTCACGAGTGGCGCCCTGCACCGTGCGCTGCACCATCTCGATGTAGCGGCCCACCCCGTGCTGCTCGTGCACGATGAAGTCGCCCGGCTGCAGCGTCAGCGGGTCGATCTGCTTGCGGCGGCGGGCCGGCATCCGGGTGCCGTCCTTGCCCGCGGCCTTCTGTCCGGACAGGTCGGTCTCGGTCAGCACCGCCAGCTTGAGCTCCGGGGCGACGAAACCGTTGTCGAGGGACCCGCACGCCACGGTCACCACCGACGGGGCGGGCGCCGGCTCGGCTCCCGCCTGCCGCGCCGGAACGCCCTCGGCGCCCAGCACCTCGACGGTGCGGGCCGCCGGGCCGTGCGCCTCGGTGACGTACACGCACTGCCAGCCCCGCGAGAGCCAGTCCTTGGTGTCGGCGAGCGCCCGTGCGGTGTCCCCCCGGTAGGTCTCCGGAGCATGCATGCCGAGCTGGAGCACGTCCCCGTCGTCCGCGTCCGCGCCGGTCAGCTCGGTGTCCGCAGCGAACTGGCTGACCGTCCACCACATCATGCCCAGCTCGCGGGCGTGCTCCCGCACCTCGGCGATCCCGCGCAGCGAGGCGGCCCCGACGTCGATGGGGGCCCGCGCGCCGTCGCCGTCCCCCGCACCGGCGGTGGCCGCCCAGGACGCCTGCAGGAACTCCTGACTGGTCGCCACCAGGTCGGCGGCCCGGGTGCGCACCCGCTCCGGGTCGCACACCACCGTCATGCTGCCCGCGGGCAGCACGTCCAGCAGCAGCTCCATCTCGTCCACCAGGACCGGCGCCAGGGACTCCATGCCGTCCACCGCGATCCCCTCGGCGATCTTGCCGAGGAGTTCGTGCAGCTCCGGATGGTCCTCGGCCAGCTCGGCCGCGCGACGCCGCACCTCGGGGGTCAGCAGCAGCTCGCGGCACGGCGGGGCCCACAGCCCGTGCTCCGCGATCTCCAGCGAGCGCTGGTCGGCGACCTTGAAGTAGCGGACCTCCTCCACCTCGTCGCCCCAGAACTCCACCCGGAGCGGGTGCTCCTCGGTGGGCGGGAAGACGTCCAGGATGCCGCCGCGGACCGCGAAGTCGCCGCGCTTCTCCACCAGCTCCACGCGCGCGTACGCGGCGGCCGACAGCGCGTCCACGACCTCGTCCAGATCGGCGCTCTCCCCCTGCCTGAGCGCCACGGGCACCAACTCGCCCAACCCCTTGACCTGGGGTTGCAGCACCGAGCGGATCGGCGCGACGACGACCGAGACCGGCCCGGTGGCCGGATCGCCCGGATCCGGGTGCGCCAGCCGGCGCAGCACCGCGAGGCGCCGCCCCACGGTGTCCGACCGGGGGCTGAGCCGCTCGTGCGGCAGCGTCTCCCAGGAGGGGTACTCGACCACGCCCTCCTCCGGGAGGAGGGAGCGCAGCGCGGCCCCCAGGTCCTCCGCCTCCCGGCCGGTCGCCGTGACCGCGAGCACCGGCCGCCCGGCGGACCGGGCCAGCGCCGCCACGGCGAAGGGGCGGGCCGCCGCCGGGCCGACGAGGTCGACGTGGTGCCGGTTGCCGTCGGCGGCGGCAGCGACAGCCTCCTCCAGCGCGGGGTCCTTGGTGACGGCGTCGAGCAGACCGTGCAGGCTCATGAGGGCTTCGCTTTCGGCTTTCCGTCCGGGGGCGCGGGGTCCTCGTACGCGGCCCCTCCGCGGGGCGCGCACGACGAAGTGCCCGGCTCGCAAGCGAACCGGGACTCCCAGCGTACGCCGCACCGGTGACACCCCCGCGCTGTCGCGCTGCCGCACACCGCCGCCCCGGGGCACGCGCCGGTGCGGCAGGAGGCCGGAACGCCCGGCTCCCCGCCGCCCCGGAACGCGGCTCAGTCGGCGGCAGGGGCCGACTGCTGCGCCGGAAGCGCCGGGTCGTCCGGGGCCCGGCCGGTCAGCGTCGCGAGCGAGGAGCGGACGTGCGCCATGTGCTCCCGCAGCTCCTCGGACCGCTCGGCGTGCTCCCGCAGCACCCGCTCGGTCTCCCGCTCGATCCCCTCCGCCCGCACCCGCGCCTCCGCGACCAGCTCGGCGCCGCGCGCCTCCGCGTCCTCCTGCCGGTGCCGCGCCGCCTCCTCCGCCTCAGCGTGCTCCCGCCGGGCGTCGGCGAGCGCCCGCTCCCCACGTTCCTCCAGGTCCGCCGCCCACGCCTGGAACTCGGCCTCCCGCTCGGCCAGCTCCCGGTCGAAGGCGTCCGCCCGGGCCGCGTGCTCCTTCTCCTGCTCCGTGAGGAGCGCCGCGCACCTGCGGGACATCTCCTGCAGTGCCTCGGACGCGTCCTGGCCGATCTTCTCGGCCTGCGTCCGGGCCTCGGAGCGCAGCTCGTCGGCACGGTCCTGGGCGGCGTCCAGCGTTCTGGCGGCGGCGGCCTCGGCGTCCGCGCGGCGGCGCGCTGCCGCCTCGCGGGCGGTGTCCCGCACCGAGCGGGCCTCCTCCTCGGCGCGTTCGGTCAGCTGCTGCGCCGCGCTGTCGGCCGCCGCCCTGAGGTCGGCCGCCTCCGATTCGGTGGTGGCGAGGATGCCCTGGGCGCGGGCGCCCAGCGCCTCGAAGGTCTGCGGTGGCAGCGCGGCGGCGACACCGCGGAGCCGCTCCGCCTCCTCGGCCAGCTCCTGGGCGAGCTGGGTGAGCTGCGCGGTGCGGTGCCAGGCGGCCTCGCGTTCCGCGTTCAGCTCGGTCACGCGGCCGTCGACCTGTTCGGACCGGTACCCGCGGCCCCGGACAACAGTGAAGCCGTGCGGCGACGACGCACTCATATCGAGCCCCTTATCTCGGCTGTCCCGTCACTCTCTGGCGATCCGACGATCCCGACAGTCACGTACGAGACCGGCCCGGCCCAGGATGCGCTACTTCACCGCGGTTGCCGTAATCGGCACATCCTGCCGCAACTGATGAAAAAGAGAACGTGACCCGGATGGCTCCCACACGACCACGCTTCCGGTACCAGGCACGCTGAGCCCGGGGTTCGCCACCGGCACCGTCGTCGTCCCCCCGTCGCCCTCCGTCAGCCGTCTGATCCTCCAGCCCATTCGTGTGAGTGACAGGACGGAGCTGCCCTCGTCGACGGTGACCGCCTCCAGCGCCGAACCGAGGAACGGATAGAACCGGAACGGGTTCCCCACCGTGGCCGGCCCCGTCCCCTCCCGGACGAACGCGCTCAGCAGCCGGCGCTGCCGCTTGACCCGCCCCAGATCCCCCTCCGGATCGCTGTAGCGCGCCCGTACGTAGGCCAGCGCCTGCCTGCCGTCGAGGTTCCGGCAGCCGGCGGGCAGCCGGGCGCCCGCCTTCTCGTCGCGCAGCGGCTTCCTCAGACACACCCGCACCCCGTCGAGCGCGTCGACGACGCGGGTGAAGCCGAGGAAGTCGATCTCGGCGTAGTGGTCCAGACGCAGCCCCGTCGCCTGCTCGACGGTGCGGGTGAGCAGCCGGGGACCACCCCGCGCGTACGCCGAGTTGATCTTGTCGCGGCCGTGGCCGGGAACCTTCACATACGAGTCGCGCGGAATACTCACCAGATACGGGCCCGCCGCGCCGTAGTGCAGCACCATCACCGTATCCGTGTTGCGCTGGCCGCCACCGCCCACATGCAGCTCCGCGCGCTGCTCGCGGGTGAGATCGGCCCGGGTGTCGGTGCCGATGATCAGCCAGTTGGTGCCCCGGCCCGGCGGCGGGCGGCCCGGATAGTCGGCCAGCGCCGCAGTCTGCCGCACCCGGCCGTCCGCCCACACCCAGGTCCCGGCGAGCCCCGCCGCGCAGGCCAGCACCAGCACCAGCAGCACCAGCAGGACAACCCGCCACCAGCGGCGCGGGCCGCCGCCGCGGCCCCCGCCGTGCGGGTCACCCGCGCGGTAGAGGGTGCTGCTCTCCCCGTACATGAGCCGAGCGTCCCGCACTCCGCGGGGCGGCGCCCGCCGCGCTGGGCCGACGGAGCGAGCGCCTCCCCGCGGGGCGCGCCAGTCGTTCGGGCTGCGCGATTGCGGCTGCCGCCGGTGGGGTGGTGGGTTCCCGCGTGGTGGGGGCACGCCCCCTCTGCGTTTCGGCTGCCGCCGGTGGGCCCCCCTTGGTGGGGGCACGCCCCCTCTGCTCTCGGCTGCCGCCGGTGGGGGGGTTCCCGGGTGGTGGGGGCACGCCCCCTGGCGTTCTCGGCCGCCGCCGACAGGCCGTGTCGGGGGGCTCCGCCCCCCAACGCCCCCCGCCAGGTGGCTTCGCCCCCTAGAACCCCCGGCCGCGAAACGGAGCCGTCCTCAACTCCCGTCCGCGGCGTGCGGCACCGGGCCCTTGGTACCCCAGGTGACAACCCCGCGGGCCGCTCCCACAAAAGACGAGTTCGCTTTCCTTCTGACGCGACCCGCAGGGTTGTCACCGGCCGCAACCCGAGGCGGAGGCACCTCGCCCGGTGCCCGGAGCCGGACGGTGCCGCAGATGCGGACGGGGGTCCTAGGGGGCGGAGCCCACTAGCGGGGGGCCGGAAAACAAAGGGGGCGTGCCCCCACCACACGGCAACCCCCCCACCGGCGGCAGCCGAAACGCGAGGGCACCCCGCAGGGGTCAGCTCAGAAGAGGCCGTCCCACATCTGTTCGAGCAGCACGGACCACCAGTTCTCCGGGGAGGCGAGTGCCGCGGCGTCCAGGGCGGCGAGCTGGGCCTGGAAGTCGACCGTCCAGCGACCGGCCTGGTCCGGCGTCAGGCCGAACCGCAGCCGCCACATCCGCCCCAGCATGGCCATGCACCGGACGAACTCCGGCAGGCCCGTGTTCACGAACTGCGGGGGCGCGGGCTGCCCACCGGGGCCTGCCTCCAGCGGCACGGCCACGATGTTCGCCGAGCCGTACTGCACGCACAGCTGCCGTCCGAAGTCGGTCCCCATCACCAGGTACGAGCCCGCGTCGGGGGCCGGCTGCACCCCGCGCTCCTGGGCCAGCTCGGCCAGCGTCGGCACCGGGCGGCCGGGCTGGGCCTGGCCCCAGAAGAACGGGCCCATGTCGATGGGCACGCCCGCCCACACCAGGGTCTGCGCCACGATGTCGGGCACGCCCTGGCGGGAGACGGCCCGCTGGTCGAAGCGGAAGACGCCCTGGGGTCCGAACGCCTGCATGAGTTCCTGCCCGATGGCGTCGGGCGGGATGGGCGGCGCGGGCGGGATCTGGCCGGGCGGCGGGAGCGGTACCCGCTGCGGGGCGGGCCGCGCGGGCCCGTCGGCGACCTGGTGCAGCTCGCCCTGGTGCTCGACGAGGTGCCGCATGCCCTGTTGCCGCGAGGCGTGGTCGGTGCCGTAGGAGGCGGTGTGGCTGATCCGCACCTGCGGCCAGGTCTCGCGGACCATGCGGGCGCAGTAGCCGCCGGGCAGGTCGCAGGACTCCAGTTCGGTATGGAGCTCGACGACCTGCTGCGGTGGCACGTTCATGGCCCGCAGCTCGTGCAGCAGTTGCCATTCCGGGTGCGGGGTCCCCGGCGCGGAGTGGCGGATGAGCTGCTGCTCGGAGCCGTCGGGAGCGCGGTAGCGGAGCACGGCCATGTAGCCGGGGCCGACCGTGGGGGTGCCCGGCTGGGGCTGCGGGGCACCGGGCTGCGGTCCGCCGGGGCCGGGCCCCATGGCGGGGCCGCCGGGAGGCGCACCGGGGGCCGGTGCTCCGGGAGGGCCGGGCGGTGTGGGGCCGCCGGGGGCGGGGCCGGCCAGCATCGTCGCCGCCTGGTGCACCCCGCCGCCCGGGCCGCCGCCGGGCGGCGGCGTCGGCTCATCGGGCGTGTCGGCCGTCGGCTGCTGCCCGCTCTGGTTGATCTGCTCGGCCAGCGCGTCGGACGAGACCATCTGGGTGGGCACATAGCCGCCGCCGGAGCCGCCCGGAGGACCGGGCGGGGAGGGCGGCGGCGGAGTCGCGGGGCCGCCGGAGCGGCCGCCGGGTGCGCCCGGAGCGCCCGGCGGCGGGGGCACCGACGGTCCCGTGTGGCGTGAGTGCTTGCCGGGGACGGCGCCCTGCGGGGCGCGGCTCGTGGCGGCGTCCGCGATGTCGCCCGCTCCGGACGCGTCCGGAGCGCCTGGCATCGCGAGGCCGCCCTGGGAGGGGTCGGCCAGCATGGTCGCGGCGTGGTGCGCACCGCCGCCGCTGTCGGCGCCCGCGTCGTTCCCGGCGCCGTCGGGCGCACCGCCCTGCTGAGCCTGGTCCGGATAGGGGCCCGCCGGAGCCTGCGGCGGCTCCGGCCGGGGCCCGCCCGGAGCGGAGTGCTGGTCGGCGGGCCCGTGACCGGGCTGCGGGGCGTACGGGTCCTCCAGCGCGGGGGACACCGTGGTCCTGGGCAGCGCGCTGCCCTCCGGCAGCAGCGCGGTTCGCGCCTCCGAGCCGGACGGCGGCGGCGGGGTGTCCTCCTCGTCGCTGCCCATCAGCGGCGGCGCGAACACGGTCGCCGGCGGCGCCTGCGCCTCGCCGCTGCCCGCACCGCCGGTGTCGGCACCGTCCCAGGGGCTGGGCCCGGAGGGGGCGCCGCCCGAGGTGTCGCCGAAGGGGGCCGCGGGTGCTGCGGGCGGTGGTGTGTGCGGCACGGAGGTTCCCGGCGTCCCCGGTGCGGGGGCGGGCTCCGCGTGCGCGGGGGTGCCGTCGGCGCGCCGGTCGGGGATGCCCATCTTGTCGGCCGCCTGCTGGAGCCACTCGGGAGGCGTCAGCAGGAACGAGGTCGCCTCGAGGTCGAGCCGCTGCTGCGGCGGCGCGGCCGGGGCGGCGGGTTCCTCGCCGTACTCCTCCTCGTAGCGGCGGATGACCTCGCCCACCGGCAGCGCGGGCCACAGCGTGGTCTCTCCGCTGTCGCGGGCGATGACCAGCCGGACGTTGCCGCTGTCCGAGGCCGGTGCCCCCGGGCGGTCCTCGGCCCAGGCGACGAAGCCCAGGTCGAACTCGCGGACCCGCACCTCGCGCTGCTCGTAGGCGGGTACCTCACCGTTGACCCAGCGCTCGGCGCGCTCCTGGGCTTGCGCCAAGGTCACCATCGCGCTCTCACCTCTCCACCGGGACGGCGCGGGCGAAGCCGCCGTCCACCATCAGGTTGGCCACCGTCTCCAACTCCGGCGGGTTGCCCGCCAGCCGCAGCAGGAACTCGTCGAAGTCCGCGCCGCACGGCCGCAGCAGCCGCTCCACCCGCTCGTGGACCTGCAAGCCGTCGGTGTCCCGGGCGTCGTCGTAGGCGCAGAACCACACCGAACCGGGTGCCTCGCCCTTGACCTTCACCGCGACCAGACCGCCCTGCACGAACCCCACCCCCAGGTAGTCCTTGGTGAGGTGGTCGCGCAGGCACTTGTTGACGTAGACGAGGTCGTTGACGGCGGCGTCGTCGCGCACCGTGAAGAACGGCTGGTCCACCAGCAGACCCAGTTCCGCGTCGAGCGCGACGCCCTGCGGGGCGCAGCCGCCCGCGACCTTCAGGAACGTCCGGTAGGCGCCGGGCAGCCGGTAGCCCAGCCGCTCCTCGACGTCCGCGACCTGCCGCTCGCTCACCGCCGGTTCCGCGCCGTGCGGAACGGCGAAGTGCGCGGGCCGGGTCTCCTGCAGGGGGCGGGTACCGGTCTTGGCGTGGTCGACGGCGGCCGTCGCCAGCCCGCCGTGGTGCCGCAGCAGCGCCTTGACCTCGACGGGGACGAGTTCCATCCGGCGGCTGTGGGGCACGTGGTGCCACGTCCAGCCGTGCGGGGTCGCGACGGACGGCAGGTCCGCCCAGAGTTCGTGCTGCTCGCCGTGGAGCGCGGCGTTGGCCGACACGTAGTCCGTCAGCCGCAGTTCGTCGCCGCCGAAGCCCTCCGGGGGCTCCGCGATCTCCGCCGCGGCACGCGCGTACGGGGAGAAGTCCGGAAATCCGCCGTGGTCGACGCGCACCCCCTGGGGGTAGCGGGCCGCTCTGACCGGATCCGGGAAGTACACGACCTGCCCGGCGTACGCCCGGTTCGGCGGTGCGGCGGCGTTCCCCTGGCCCTCGGGGCCGGTAGGCGCCCCCGCCCCGAGCCGACCTGTCGTCATCGCGTTGGCTCCCTGCTGCTTCCGACTGGTACCGAACAGCCTATGCGGTACGCCGCCGGGCAGACACCGCCCCCTGCGGGCCCCGGCGGACGGCGGCGGACCGGCCCTCGGCGGCGGCTCGTTCGCCGGACCCGCTCCCCCGCCGTGCCCCGCACACCGCCCGGGTACCGCTCGGCCCCGCCCGCCCCTTCTTCACGCTGTCGCCACCACCGCCACAATTCCATGACATCGCCGCGGAATGATCGACTCGTACGCCACACTGCATACTTGGGCGAGCCCCGGCACAGAGGGGACACTCTGGGAGGAAGCTCCATTGCACACGGCACCACAGGCGCACACACCGCAGCAGCCGGAAGCGCCGCAGGCGCAGCACGGCTCGTACAGCGGCGGCGACCCGCGCATCGGCTGGATAGCCGCTGTCGACTCCCTCAGCGCCACCGCACCGGTCCTGCTCCAGCGCCGTGACGGCATCCTGCCCGCCGTCGCCGCCGCACTGTCGATCCGGGGCGAGACCCTCACCTGCACCGGCAGCAAGGCAGAACGCGCGCCCGCCCACCACCCGCTCGTGCAGGACTTCCTCGACACCCTCACCACGGAACGGCGCTCCCGCCAGACCGGCCGCTGTCCTGAAGCGGTCCTGCTGTCGCGCTATCTGACCGCCACCGAGGCGGCCCGCGCGGACAAGCGCCGCCGCCCCGCCAAGAGCAGCCGGACCGGCAGGGGCACCGCGGGCAAGGGCTCCCGCATGTCCAAGGCACCCAAGCCGCTCACGCTCGGCGAGGCCAAGCGCGCGCTCAAGCAGGCCAAACTCACCGCGCGCCGCATCCGCGAGGACGGCGACCCGCTGCACGGCAGCTATGCGCCCCCCTGCCGGTCCTGCGGGGCGCTGCTGGCCCACTTCGGAGTGCGGGCCGTCGACCCGGCGCGGGAGAGCCCGCAGTGACCACGCGTTTCCCCGTCGCCGTCGACGATCCGCTGCGCAACGCCGGGTGGCAGCCGGGCCGGTGGGACATCCGGCAGGCCGAGCTGTGGGCCGACGCGCTGCGCGGCCACGTCTCACCCGGCGGCCACCGGCACGCGGTCTTCCCCGCGGCCGTCGAGGTGTGGGCCGAGTTCGGCACGCTCCGCATCGACCCCACCGGGCCCGGCCGCCATCTCGCGCCGTCGCCGGTGCACATCGACCCGCTCCCCGGGCTGCACGCGGCACGCACCTTCAACGACCTGGGCCGGGCGCTGGGCACCCAGGTCTGCCCGATCGGCACCGAGGGGGAGGACGAGGCGCTGCTGGCCATCGACGCCGAGCGCCGCGTCTACAGCATCGACGCGACCGGCGACTGGTATCTGGGTGCCGACTTCGACGCCGCGCTCTCGGCGCTGCTGATGGGGCTGGTGCCGGCCAAGCTGAGCGCGGGCCCGCCGCCCGCCGTCCCCCCGCCGGAGAGCGCCGGACCGGACGGGCTCGCGGACATCCGTACGGGATGACAGCGCGGGGCCGGGTCGCGGGCGGCCGCTCAGGGGCCCGCGTACGGGATGATCGCCGAGACCCGGAAGCCGCCCGCGTCCGTCGGCCCGGAGACGAAACCGCCGCCGAGCGCCGTCACCCGCTCCCGCATCCCCACCAGGCCGTTGCCGCCGCTGGGCAGCCCCGCGTCGGCCGCGCCGTCGGCGGCCGGGTCGTTCTCGACCTGCAGCGCGACCTCCGCTACGCGGTGCGCGACCCGAACCCGGGTCGCGGCTCCTGCCGCATGCTTGTGCACGTTGGTCAGCGCCTCCTGCACCACCCGGTACGCGGTCTGCTGGACCGGCGGCGGGCAGGCTCCGTCGAGGCTGCCCTCGACGCTGAGTTCCACGGCCATCCCGGCCGCGCGCGACTGGCCGACCAGCGAGTCGAGATGGGCGAGCGAGGGCGGGCCGGAGTGCGCGGTCCCGTGGTCCGGACGCGGCGCACCGGCCTGCCCCGCCCCCTGCACCGCCGCGCTCCGGGTCTCCGTGCCGCGCTCCGCGCTTCCGGCTGTCGACCGTCCCGCCGCCTGTCCCGCGACGGCGGACGCGAACTCGGCCAGCCGGGAGGGCGCCTCGGCCGTTGCGGCTCCGGAGGACCCGGCCTCCGGAGCCGCCGAGCCGGGTCCGGGAGCGGCGGAGGCACCCGGCGAAGCGGCCGGGCCGGGAGAGGCTCCGGAGAGGGCAGGAGAGTCGGACGGAGCGGGGCCGGCGGCCTCGGCGGGGTCGGGCCGCCCGGACCTCTCCGGCCTCTCCGACTCGCCGGAGCGCAGCACGCCCAGCATGGTGCGCAGCTCGTCGAGAGCCTGCCGCCCCATGTCTCCCACCAGTGCGGCGTTCTTCGCCGCCTTCTCCGGGTCCTTGAGCGCCACCGCCTGCAGCGCCGCCGCGTGCACCACCATCAGGCTCACCCGGTGGGCGACCACGTCGTGCATTTCGCGGGCGATCCGGGTGCGCTCCTCGTTCCGTGCCCACTCGGCACGCTCCTCCGCCCGGTCCGCCAGCAGCGAGAGCTCGCGCTCCAGGCCGTCCGCGCGCTCGCGCAGCGACTCGACGAGCCGCCGCCGCGCACCGACGTACAGTCCGAGCAGCACGGGCGGCGCCGTCACCCCGATCGACATGAGGATCGAGACCAGCGGGACGAACCAGCCCTGCGGGTTGAAGTCGGGGTCCTGCCCGATGTTCTGGTCCAGCCGGAAGGCGGTCATCACCAGCATCCCGGCGGCGGCCATCCCGGCCAGCAGTCCGGTGATCCGGCGCGGTACATCGGTGGCGGCGAGCGTGTAGAGCCCGACGACCCCGAGGAAGGTGCCCATCTCCGCCGGTATGACGGCGATGGCGACCAGCACGACCGCTATCGGCCAGCGGCGGCGCAGCACCAGCGTGGCCCCCGCGACGGCGCCCAGGAGCACCGCGAGAGCCCCCGGGATTCCCGTCTCCTCGGCGAAGCCCCGCCCCTGCAGGGCGCACTCCGCGGCGGAGGCCGCGGCCAGGGCGATGTCGAGCACCGCACTCCGTGGTTTCTCCCACCACCACGGCCCGCCCCGCGTACGGTTTTCCCCCGTCTCGGTCATACCGACCACCCTACGACCGCCCCTCGCCGCCTTGCCCCGCCGATCCCCGGAACATCCCATTCCGGTCATCTGTCCGTGCCCGGACGGTTTCGCGAACGGCTCCGCCGCGGCCCGGCCACGGAACTGCCGCGGATCACGACCGCCACGGCTCCGCGGATCAGCGCCGTCGCACCCCCGCGGACCGTGAACCCGGCGGACGAACGGGCGGCAACCCACCGGACGAACGAGGCCGCGTCAGGTACGCTCTGAGCCACCTTCCCCCGTGGTGTAACGGGCAGCACCCTGGATTTTGGATCCAGTAGTCAAGGTTCAAATCCTTGCGGGGGAGCCCACAGCTCCCCGCAGGGGAGCCCCCAGCGCGCACGGCGCGGTCGTCACGGGACGCACGATCCGGTCGTCACGGCGCGCGTCATCCGGGCCGGCCTTCTCCGCCGCCCGAGGGCCCGCCCTCCCGGCACACGGCGAACCCCCCGGTATCCTGCGGGATACACCCACCCCCGAAGCCGAAGGGCACACCCGTGAGCGTCACTCGCCCGGCAGCCGTCGTCGTTCTCGCAGCGGGTGAGGGCACCCGCATGAAGTCGGCGACCCCCAAGGTCCTGCACGAGATCTGCGGCCGCTCCCTGGTCGGCCATGTGGTGAGCGCCGCGCGGGCGCTGGATCCGGAGCAGCTGGTCGTGGTCGTCGGGCACGCGCGCGAACAGGTCACCGCGCACCTGTCGCAGCTGGACGCCGAGGCCCGCACCGCCGTGCAGCACGAGCAGAACGGCACCGGGCACGCCGTCCGGATGGCGCTGGCCGAGCTGGGCGACGGCGAGCCCGCCGGAACGGTCCTGGTGACCTGCGGCGACACCCCGCTGCTGACCGGCGGGACGCTGCAGCAACTGGCGGACACCCACGTCGCCGACGGCAACGCCGTCACCGTGCTGACCGCAGAGGTCCCGGACGCCACCGGCTACGGCCGCATCGTGCGCGAGAGCGGCGGCGGGCCGGTCACCGCGATCGTCGAGCACAAGGACGCGACCGAGGAGCAGCGCACCGTCCGGGAGATCAACTCGGGGGTGTTCGCGTTCGACGGCCGACTGCTGGCACAGGCGCTGGCGCAGGTCAGTACGGACAACAGCCAGGGCGAGGAGTACCTGACGGACGTGCTCGGCATCCTGCGGGAAGCCGGTCACCGGGTGGGCGCCGCGGTGGCGGGCGACCACCGGGAGATCGCGGGCATCAACAACCGCGTGCAGCTCTCCGAGGCCCGCCGGATGCTCAACGGCCGGCTGCTGGAGGACGCCATGCTGGCGGGGGTCACGGTCATGGACCCGGCCACCACGTGGATGGACGTGGACGTGACCTACGAGCCGGACGCCACGGTCCACCCGGGCACCCAGTTGCTCGGCGGCACACACCTGGGCCCCGCCAGCGAGGTGGGGCCGAACACCCGCCTGACCGACACCCGGGTGGGCGCGGGGGCCACGGTCAGCAACACCGTCGCGCAGAGCGCGGAGATCGGGGAGCGGTGCGCGGTCGGCCCCTACACCTATCTGCGGCCCGGCACCCGGCTGGGCCCGAAGGTGAAGGCGGGCAGCTACGTCGAGATGAAGAACGCCGAGATCGGCGAGGGCAGCAAGGTGCCGCACCTGTCCTACGTGGGCGACGCGGTGATCGGGGAGCACAGCAACATCGGCGCGGCGAGCGTCTTCGTGAACTACGACGGTGAGAGCAAACACACCACGACGGTCGGCTCGCACTGCAGGATGGGTGCGGACAACATGTATGTGGCTCCCGTCACGATCGGGGACGGCGCCTACAGCGCCGCCGGCTCCGTGATCACCAAGGATGTGCCGCCCGGCTCGCTGGCCGTGGCACGCGGCCAGCAGCGCAACATCGAGGGCTGGGTGGCCCGCAAACGGCCGGGCAGCGCCTCGGCGCAGGCGGCGCAGGAGGTGGCGCAGGAGCCCACGGGTCCGGCCTCGCGAGCCTCGGGGACGGCCGGGAAGACCCGTTCCGCGAACGGTGCGAGCGGGCAGGTTCCCGCAGAAGAGGGTTAAGACCGGGTATCCGGTTGTATGACGGGGGGCGTACGGTTATGGAGGCCTGATGGGCCACGCGGCTGAAAACCGACGCCGCCCCCGCCAACCGACGCCGCCCCCCACCGAGCCGCCGTGCGGCGCACACACAGGGAGACAACAGCAGTGACCGGGATCAAGACGACCGGCGAGAAGAAGCTCATGCTCTTCTCCGGCCGCGCCCACCCCGAACTCGCCGAGGAAGTCGCCAAGCAGCTCGGTATCGGCGTGGTCCCGACCAAGGCTTTCGACTTCGCGAACGGCGAGATCTACGTTCGCTTCCAGGAGTCGGCGCGCGGCGCCGACTGCTTCCTGGTCCAGAGCCACACCACGCCGATCAACAAGTGGATCATGGAACAGCTCATCATGATCGACGCGTTGAAGCGGGCGTCGGCGCGGAGCATCACCGTGATCGTCCCGTTCTACGGGTACGCCCGGCAGGACAAGAAGCACCGCGGGCGCGAGCCGATCTCGGCCCGGCTGATGGCGGACATGTTCCGCACCGCGGGCGCCGACCGCATCCTCACCGTCGACCTGCACACCGACCAGATCCAGGGCTTCTTCGACGGACCGGTCGACCACCTGTTCGCGCTGCCGCTGCTGGCGGACTACGTGGCGGCCAGGACCGACCGCGACAAGCTCACGGTCGTCTCGCCCGACGCGGGCCGCGTCCGGGTCGCCGACCGCTGGGCCGACCGGCTCGGCGCCCCGCTGGCCATCGTCCACAAGCGCCGCGACCCGGACGTGGCGAACCAGGTGACCGTGCACGAGGTCGTCGGCGACGTGAAGGACCGGGTCTGCGTCCTCGTCGACGACATGATCGACACCGGTGGCACCATCTGCGCGGCCGCCGACGCGCTGTTCGCCAACGGCGCCGAGGACGTCATCGTCACGGCCACGCACGGGGTGCTCTCCGGACCGGCCGCCGACCGGCTCAAGAACTCCAAGGTCAGCGAGTTCATCTTCACCAACACGCTGCCCACCCCGAGCGAGCTCGAACTCGACAAGATCACCGTGCTGTCGATGGCGCCGACGATCGCCCGCGCCGTGCGTGAGGTGTTCGAGGACGGCTCGGTGACCAGCCTCTTCGACGAGCAGGCGTAGCCCTCCGGCCCTCCCGGGCCCGCTCCGCTGATCGATTTCCGACCGGCCTCCCGCACCGCGTAGACTCCACGAGTCGCTCGGCGAGGGAGGCCGGTCCGCTTCATGGGGATCGGATACTCCGTTATCGACGCGCGCTCTTCGTAGCAGGTCCGTCGGGACCGAGTGGCACCGCAGGCATCCGTACCACCGCTTACGAGGAGCGCAGCATGGCTGACGTCAGCATCAACGCGACCGTCCGCGACGAGTTCGGCAAGGGCTCCGCCCGCCGGCTCCGCCGCGAGGAGAGGGTCCCGGCCGTGATCTACGGCCACGGCGCCGAGCCCGTCCACGTGGCCCTGCCGAGCTACGACATGATGATGGCGCTCAAGACCCCGAACGTCCTGATCAACCTGGACATCGAGGGCAAGAAGCAGCTCGTCATCCCCAAGGCCGTCCAGCGCGAGGCCATCCGCCAGTTCCTCGTCCACGTCGACCTGCTGGTCGTCAAGAAGGGCGAGAAGGTCCAGGTCGAGGTCCCCATCCACATCGAGGGCGAGCTGGCACCGGGCCAGAACCTGATCGAGCACGTGTACAACACGCTGCCGGTCGAGGCCGAGGCCACCCACATCCCGGAGTCGGTCACCGTCTCCGTCGAGGGCATGGACGTCGGCGACCAGGTCCTGGCCAAGGACATCGCGCTGCCCGGCAACACCACGCTGGCCATCGAGGGCGACGAGACCGTCATCTCCGTCCTCGCCGCCCAGGCCGAGGAGCCCTCCGCCGAGGGCGAGGAAGGCGAGGGCGAGGAAGGCGCGGCGAGCGCCGAGTAAGCTCCCGCATCCCACGCCCCCGCGACCCGCGGGGACGCGCATCCAGCGGATCGGTGCGGGTGGGACGCGGCCCGGCGGCCACGTCCCACCCGCACCCCCGGGCTCCCGGACCCCACCGGTGCCCGGCGGACATCCCACGACCGGAGGACCACGTATGCCGGCCACCACCCCGTGGCTCATCGCCGGACTCGGCAACCCGGGCCCCGACTACTCGGGCAACCGCCACAACGTGGGCTTCATCGTCGCCGACCTCCTCGCCGGACGGACCGGCGGCAGGTTCAAGTCCCACAAGGCGGGCCGCGCCCAGGTACTCGAGGGCCGCATCGGCATCCCCGGCACCACCAGCACCCGCGTCGTACTCGCCAAACCGATGTCGTACATGAACGTCTCCGGCGGCCCCGTCAAAGCGCTGCTGGACTTCTACGGCATCGGGACCGACCGGCTGCTCGTCATCCACGACGAGCTCGACATCGACTACGGCGCCCTCCGCCTCAAGTTCGGCGGCGGCGACAACGGCCACAACGGCCTCAAGTCCCTCACCAAACTGCTGGGCAGCGACTACTACCGCGTCCGCTTCGGCGTCGGCCGCCCCCCGGGCCGGATGCAGGTCGCCGACTACGTCCTGAAGGACTTCTCCAGCACGGAACGCAAAGAGCTCGACTACTTCGTCGACCGCGCCGCGGACGCCTGCGAAAGCCTGATCACCGACGGCCTGGACCGCGCCCAGAGCACGTACAACACCTGACGCCGCGGGCCGGCGCTCCGCTGCGGGCCAACCCTTTCGGCGGGCCTCGGCTTTGTCCCGCCCCCGCCCCTCCGCCCCCGCTGCCGGACGGGTCGCTCGCACTCGGCGAATCCGCAGCGGACTTCCCACCGCGCTTCGCCCCCTCGATATCCGCCTTCCAGGACCCGCCATCGGCGCCTCCGCAGGCGCTCAACAGCACGAGACCGGACACCGTCAACGTCGATATAGTCCCACCCCTGAATAAGCTCACCGGCGCCCCTCCCCTTCCGTTATGACAACCGGCCCCTCCGGCAGTTCCTCGGCGCCCTTGCATTTGTAGACCTTCTGAGCGAGGGTACGAGCAGCGTAGCCGGTCAGTTCGGCAAGTTTCGAAACATCTTCTCTCGATCCTCCGCGCGCCGACGTTGCTCCCACGTGCAAGTACATTCTGGCATTCGGTTCCTCACTGGATGGGCAGGGAACACGGAGACTGATAGACCCTTTCTCCGCACCGTATTCCCCGTACCCTGCACCAAACTCGGCAACATATTTGCTATTTCTCTCCACTTCACTTCTCGACTTCCCCCATTGCGTGTATTGCACACGGAAATTGACGCTCATATTTCCAGCACTCGTCTCACAAACGACTCCAAGTCCACGCGCCTTCTCCAGCACCCCCGGAAACCCCCGGACGGTATCCTCCTCAAATTCACCGTGCACTCGACCATATGAAGGTTTAACTTGAGCGCTGGAAAAAGTGTCATTACACAGGCGTGCAGGGATCGCAGAATCATCCTGCGCTTTCGACCGAAGCCACCAGAAGACGGAGGCAAAGACGGTCACGACGAGCAGCCCAGTCAGTAAAATAACCTGTTTTTTGAATCGTGGATTCCACTGCCTCGACCCCACTCCGCCTCCCTTCTAGCGGTTAGAGAATCCATCCTCTACATCTTTGTGGACCCTACTGGCCGTCCAAGCGAGTGAGCCTCCTGTCACTCCCGCATGCCTTCCAGCGGTCTTTGTGATCTCTTTCATAACATCCGCTTCACGCTTCTTCTCGCCGGCGAGAAAATCCCTACGACTCTCCGCCACCTCTTCTGCGATCTTTTCGGGGTCTTTTCGGTAGTGATCGAAGACCTGCTCCTGGACAACACCTGCCACCTGCCCTGCCACCTCACTTCCATAGGTCAGGTGGCCGAGCCCCATATCCACGATCGAACCGACCAATTCCTGTTTCTTGTCAAGAGATTCGTTGTAGCGCTCCGCAGTCCCCACTCTGTCCGCAGCCTTCTCGATCCCGTCAGCGCGTCCCTCAGCCGCCTGAGCCGCCACCGCGGCTCCGGGCTCTGCCCCGATGGAAGCAGCATCCCCCAAGTCGTGCCCCTTCGGAGGATCGTGCAGCGCATTTCGCAGCGCTTCTGCCGAGACAGCATGAGAGGCATGGTTGATAGACGCATAACCGTCGGGATCCTGCGAGGCTGTGCGGAGGAAACGGCCAAGCTCATCGCCGTCGAAATCCAGGTCGGCCGCCGCACCTTGCGGAGGGATGATCCCGCTTGGCGTATCCGTGACACCTCGCTGCACGTCACGCATATAGTCGGCAGCCATCGCCCCCATATGCGATTGAAGTGCCTCGAGGTCTCCGCCATGCTCGACCAGGGAAGCGTTCTTCTTATTGCCCAGTCGCTCCACAGCTCGGCTGAAAAGTTCGGCTTGCGGTTCACTGTGCTTCTCCGGCGGACCCTCGTCGCCCGCGGGGCGGCCCGTCGTGGCCGCTTCGAGGGCGCCGCCGAGGGCGTCCTTGCCGAAGGTGGCCTCGTCGTCGTCGCCGTCGTGGGGCCAGTGGCGGGGTTCCTGCGGGTCCTGGCCGGCCTTGTCGCCGAAGAAGTAGTCGAAGTTGTCCAGTCTCTTCGGATGACCGTCCTCGTCGCCGGTGTAGGCGTTGAAGAACTCGGTGGCCGCTCCCGGGGTGTGGCTCAGGCCGGTCATCAGGCCCGCCATGGGGTCGAATCCGGTGCCGCCCTCGGGGTCGAGGTTCAGGACGGCGTCACGGCGGGCGTTGTGGGGGTTGGGCCAGCCTCTGGGGCCGAACTCGTTCTTGCGCTCGGTCTCGACCATGTCGCTGCCGACCGAGGTGAGGAAGTCCTTGCCGTAGTCGCCGTGCCGGAGCATGTTGCCCAGGACCTGGTAGCCGAGGACCTTCTGCTGGGGCATGGAATTCTTGCCCCATTCGTTGCTCTGCGGATCGTGGAGGAGGATGGGCTCCTTGCCGGCTTTCTTCAGCTCCGTCACCCATGCGCTGTCCAGGTGCGGGCCGTCGCCGCCTTTACGGGTGGCCAGGGCGAGGCCGCCGTCCATCGAGTTCTGGATGGTGCGGGAGAGTGCGCGGCGGGTGTCGCCGCCGTCCGTGGAGGCGTCGATGCCCAACTGGCCGTGCAGTTGGAGGGCCTTCTTGGGTCCCAGTTCACGGTAGAAGCCGGTGGCGAACTCCGCGTCCTTGGCGTTGTACTTGGTCAGGTCGCGCAGCCGCTGCAGGTCGGAGGTGCTCAGTTCCTTGCCGTGCGCGGCCAGCTCCAGTTCCTTCTCACCGAGCCGGGCCGCCTCCTTCGCCTGTGCGTCGTCCAGGGAGGTGTATGTGGCGTGGCCGGCGTCGTGCTTGTCCTTGCCGTGGCTCTTGCCGATGTACCGCGCGGCTGAGGTGTCGATTTCGCGCGCCTTGCCGATGAGGAAGTTGAGCCGCGACTCGATGGCGTCGCGGGCTTCGCGCTCCTTCGTGGTGCGCTTCTCGTCGGTGCCGCCCACGTAGTAGCCGCTGGCGGTGACGGCGTCGTCCGTTCCGTACCGGAAGCGGCAGCTGACCGTGCCGTCGCCGTTGTCCGCGATGTGCACATCCAGTTTGTGCGCCTTTTCCCGCTCGCCTTCCACATCTTTCTGGATGTCCGCCAGTTCGCGGTGCGCGTCGTCCATGAGGTTCCAGATGCTCGCGGCTTCGCGCCGCAGGTCCTCGACCTCTTCCGCGATCTTCCGCACGAAGGGGCGTACCGCGTCCGCGTTCAGCCCCGCCCATCGGGCGTTCCGCGCCTTGGCGTTCATGTCGTTCTCGGCCTCGGTGGCGCGTGTCTTCAGTTCGCGCTGGATCTGCTTCCAGTCCGCGACCGCCGTTCCGAAGCTGGAGAAGTTCACCGCGACCAGGTCGCTGTAGGTGAGCTGAGACTCCTTCATCCCCCGCCCTCTCGTCTCGGCCCGGTCGGCTCAGTGCAGCAGTCGGGAGATCTGCGAGGGCGGCAGTTCCTTTCCGTCCTTGCCGAGAATCTGCGCGCCGATCTTCCGGTCCTCCTCGCCCTGGTACTCCTTGGAGAAGTCCAGGTGGTTGGAGATGTGGGCGCACCCTTGCAGCACTGTGTTCACCTGGGATGTCCAGAACTTCGCCGTGCGGCCCAGTTCCGCCCCCAGCAGGAACGAGTGGGCCTTGAGTTGCGAAGCGGCGCGTTCGGTCGCGCCGGCGCCTTTGCCGTCCGCACCACCGGAGAGGTCGGCTGACGTACGGAGCTTGCGCCAAAGTGTGTAGGCGGCATGCCCCACACGTCCGAGGTCGTCCCGTTCGAGGAGCAGCCATCCGGATCCGTCCATCCGACTACCGCCCCCTGGGCCGGTGTCCGGTGAAGTGGCCTGGTTGAGCTGCATCGCGGTCGAGTCCGTGCTGTCCGCACCGCTCTTGAGGGCGCTCCACTCCTGCTCGAAGGACATCCCGTCCATGACTCCGTCCGGTTCCAGGGCAAACAGGTACTACTGCGTGTCGTTCTACCGTTACGCAGCAGGATGTGCGGCGAGGGTAGTGGAACCTTCACTCCATGGGGAGAGGAGTCGGGTACTCCGGGTGACGACCGTCGCGGCATCCATCGGGGCTCGCGGCTCCGTGTGTGCTCCCGGTCCCCCTGGAATCAATCGGGCTTGGAACACAGGGAGCGAAGACCAGTGCAAACACGCGAACACTCAGCGACGCGACGATGTCTCACCAGAGGCCGTACGAGTGACGCGTAGGCTCTGCCAAGGTGGAAGCGGCCCCGCCAAGATCAGCGAGGCGGACGGAAAGCGTGGCCTGCGCCAGTCTCTCCGGCAGGGCGACTCCGAACTTGAGGCCCCGCACGGCACGTCCGTCCACCGCTGGGAGACTGAGACCGCTGAGGGCGTCGCTCTTGGCCGCTTCCCACTCCTCCCTGGTGATGTCTTCGCGGAGCCGGACGTATGCGTCTGTAGGTCGCTGCAACGGGTCAGCCACTTGGCCCAATGACGCCGCAAGCGTCGCGTTTGCCCGTTGACCTGCCCAGGTCCACCATCGGACGTTGGTGTCACGACCACCGCGTCGGATGACGCTACCTGTCGGATCAACGTGATCAACATGCCTCTGACGGGCCTGATGGAGCGCATCAACAGCTCGCCGTGTCAATGGGATCGGCAGATCAGCCCCATTCAAGACGTCTCGCGCCGCCCGCGTGAGTTCGAACGAAAGCCCCCGGCAAAACCCTCCACCTGACCAGCGTGCCTTGCCACCCCCGTCAACGGGTTCGACGAAGCAGCGGCGTCGGGCCCAGTCGATGTGGGTGACCTGCCAGCTTCTCCCCGCAAGGAGTAGCCGCCGTGGTCCGGCCACCCGTTCGGTGAGAAGGGCTGGATCGGTCGTACCGATCTCCTTGCGCCCGAAGAGCACAGTGAATTCCGGCGCGGCCGTGAAGACGGCGGTCAGATCCATGAAATGCCGATATCCGAATCGCTGTTCTGCTTCAGGGCCGATGAACAGCATCCCGCCGTCCCGTTCCAGGTATCCCTGTTCGACGAGATGGCGCACGATCGGCTTGGCTGGGCGGCCGAAGGGGCCGACCCCACTCCACCAGCGCTGCCAGAGGTGCTCCCCCACTTGCTGTTCTTGGAGGCACAGAGCCAGAACTTGTTGCGCAACGATGTGGCGTGGCTCCGGCGGTGGTACGACTGGTTCGACCCACCCGCGCGACCACTGCAGCAGCAGCGCGCAAGCGGCGAGGAAGCCCTCGTCGTCCAGGGTGAGGAAGAGACTGTTGCGTCGTGTACCGGCGCGTCTGCCGGTTCTGCCGAGTCTCTGCAAGAAGGCGGCCACAGTAGCCGGCGCGTCGATCTGAATGACCCGGTCGAGATCGCCCACGTCGATCCCGAGTTCGAGTGTGCTCGTCGCGATGATGACGCAGTCGCGTGACTGAGCGAACGCGGTTTCGGCACGCCTGCGTTCATCGGTCGAGAGCGAGGCATGCGAGAGGTACGCGGTCACGCCCTTGGCCCGGAGCAATTCGCCGAGCTGCTCGACCTGTCGCCGTGACTCGCAGAAGACCAGACGCTTCTCACCATTGTGCAGAGCCCCGATGACTGTGGCGGCGTTGTCGAGCGATCCCACGTAGTCGAGCTGGATATCCGGAGCAGGCGCCGGGGACGAGTCCGGTTGCGTGAGATGGGGGGCAACGACCTCCGCGGGCCGGACACCGGTGCCCGATCCCTGGAGCCATTGCAAAAGGTCCTGTGGGTTTCCGACCGTTGCCGACAGGCCGACGCGTTGCAGCGGGCGGCCGATGGCGCACTGCAGGCGTTCGAGCACCGCCAGCAGGTGCCACCCCCTGTCGTCGCCCGCGAAAGCGTGTACCTCGTCGACAACGACCGCCTGCAGACCGCCGAAAAAGCCGCGATGGTCCACGTGGGTGCTGACGAGCATCGCTTCCAGCGATTCGGGAGTGGTCAGCAGGATGTCCGGACGCTCCCGGAGGATTCTACGGCGCGTGGTGTGGGATACGTCGCCGTGCCAGAGCGCGACGGAACGGCCGAGCCACCCCGCATACGTCTCCAGCCGCGGCAGGAGATTGTTGAGGAGCGCCTTGAGCGGACAGACGTAGAGCAGCGATGTACCGCGCCACTCCTTGCTTGCCATCGTGGACAGCAAGGGAAACGCCGCCGCTTCGGTCTTCCCTCCCGCCGTCGGCGCGAGAAGCAACGCGTCGCTTCCCTCGGTGAGTGGGGTGACAGCGGCCTGTTGGAAGTCTCGCAGCCGCCGCCAGCCGAGGGTGTTGACGATGTGATGCAGAACCACGGGGTGCAGCCGGTCGATGGCGTGCACGTCGGCGTCACTCACAGTTCAAGAGCGATGTCGTCGGCGTCCCGCGAGGCGGCGGTCACAGCGTTGCGCTCCACCTCCGTCATCTCGCCCGATGCGAGGGTGAGGTCATAATGCGTGCGGGGATCGAAGTCGGCGAACTGGTCGACCCGGTCGAGGACATCTGCCACGAGCTTCTTGAGGTAGAGCCGCGGCGCGATACCCACCTTGCCGCCCAGACTGCCCGCAAGAGCAGCGGCGAGATCCCGCACGTAGGTGTCATCCACGACGGCACGGATCCGGTCCTCCGCAGGGCTGTCGGCGGCGTAGACGTTCCGTACTCTGCTGCCGAGTTCTGTGAGACTTTCCAGCGAGAAGCCCGGAAGACGGAGTTGCACTGCCCTTGGGTTGTCGAACCGGGCGTCGGTGGTGAAGTCGGTCGCCAGGCGCTGCGTCAGAGGCGCGAGACGTTGGACGCCCTGCGGCCCTTCGAAGAAGGCCGGGGTACCGGTGATGAGGAGGTACAGGCCGGGGAAGCGCCCGGAGTGGACTTCGTCGATCAGTTGTCGCAGGGCGTTGAGTGCCTTGTCCCGCGCGTCCGAGCGCATCCGTTGGAGTGTCTCGACCTCGTCGAGAACCAGCAGCAGGCCGGGGTGGCCGGAGTCCCGGAGGACCGTCAGCAGCCCCTGCAGGAACCCCAGGGCTCCGAAGTGGTCCAGATTTCCGCGGACGCCGGCCCCGCGCCGCGTTGTCGCGGCGACGTGCGGCTGCCCGCCCAGCCAGGCGAGGATGCCTTCCGCTGTCGAATCGTCGTTCCCCTCCCTGGCCGCGCGGTAGCCACGCAGCGCGGTCGCGAACATGGGGGCGGTTCGAGAGACGTCAGCCAGTCGGTCGGCAAGCAGCGCGTCTGTTGCTTGCGCCAGCTCCGACTCCTCAGAACCGGCGGCCAGGGCGTCTTCCTCCAGGGCGTAGAACCATGCATCGATCAGTGACCTGAAGGCACTCGGTGGGAAGCTGGCGGTGGCAAGCCGCTCGGTCAGTCGGCGGTAGACCGTTTCCAACCGGTGCAGCGGGGTCTCGTTCTCGGAGATCTGTACCTCGGCCACGGCGAAGTCCCGCTGCTTGGCGCGTTCGGCGAGCCAGCGGGTGAAGAAGGTCTTGCCGGAGCCGTATTCGCCACGCACCGCTTTGAAGACCGCGGCTCCTGCCATACAGGTTTCGAGTTCGGCGTCGAGAGCCGTCTCGAAGCGGCCGAGTCCGACGGCGAGGTGACCGAGGCCGGTCTCGGGCACGGCGCCGCGGCGTAGTGCGTCGATCAGGCGGCGGCGTCGGTCGGGGCTGAGGGCATGCGGTTTCACGACCGGGTTCCTCCCGCCTTGTCCAATCCGAACTGCCGCCTCAGCAGCGGCAGGTCGAGACGCAGGGACCGGCCGTTGTCGGTCAAGGTGAGTACCTCGGCCTGGTCGTAGTTGAGGGCACGCTGAAGTGTGGCAGCGAAGCCGGAGGCACGGGAGGTGCGCTTTCCGGCCTGTTCGGCGACGGTGGTGACCGGGAGAATGCCGTGTGCCTCGACGAGGGCGCGGAGGGCGGCCGCGATGGTGTCGAACGTCTCCTTGCGCGGCAGGGAATCGATCTGGGCCTGCATGATGGGTGAGGCGCGCAGTTCCCCGACAAGCGCCTGTGCCGGCGAGTTGTCCGGGGAAGGCGGCGTCGGTTCGGGTGTCGGTGGCTGTTCGCCGGTTCCGTCGACCACTACATCATCGAGGGACACGAGCGCGCCTTGACCATGCTCCTCCTTCCGGGGCGCGCGCCGCGCCTCCGGTCGCCTCGATGGGAGCGAGGCCGGGGCTTCGCCACCAACAGCGCCACGACGTCCGCTGCGCGGCTGGGGCGCGGGCGAGCTGCCGGGAACGCTCGCCTCCTGCAGCGACCACCAATCAGGTTGCTGAGGCCCGAGTTCCCGCCAGCCTTTGGGAAGAGTCGCACCGTACGGGGCGAACGCCAGCACCGGAATGGCAACTTCCGCCAGCGAGGCTCCGCCGTGATAGCCGGCCTGCCGGTTTCCGTAGCGGGCCGTGGTGTCCCACAGGGCGGTCACCCTGTTGCCTGCCGCGACCACACGCCGGCCCGACAGGACGATTTCGCCTTCGCCGGCCGGCTTGGTTCCGGAGCGATGCCGCGCGGAGAGCGCGTCGGGCATCTCGGTCTTGTGCGTGTCGTGGTCGAGCACATGGCCATGGTCGGACGTGAGGACCAGCGCCCTGCCTCCGGCACGGGCAAGCGAGAGGAGTTCTTCCATGCCGAGTAGTTCATCGAGCCACCAGTGCGACATGGCACGGTCCTCGCCGAGCCGGTCGTCGATGGTGTTGATCACGACTCCGACGTGCGCGTCCGGGTCTGCCAGTGCCTCCGTCAGCTCACTGCCGAGTGCGTGCCCGTCCTCGCCGCGCAGATCGGCCTTATGAAAGAGCTGGACGGTGGCGCCGCCCCAGAAGCGGTGTGAGGTGAAGCGCCGGCGTTCTTCCTGCTGATCGATCTCCGTCAGTTCACCGGCGAAGAGCGAGCCCCGCGAAACCTTGGTGAGAGTGGGCAGCGCCGCGAGCATGCCACGCCGGTGTTCCGGCTCATCAGTGTCGGTGACCGGGTCGTACTCCGCCCAGGAGCGGGCTCGCAGCTGCTCCGCCAGCCCCGCGGCGACGGCAGCACTGGCTCCGTCGAGAAGGAGGAAAAGGAGCGGCGGCCCCGCGGGCCGGGAGGGACGAGAGCGCTTGATCACCGGAGCCAGGACCCGACGGGCGAAGTCCTCGACGGCGAGCGCGTCGCGCGGCGTTCCTCCTGCTCGTGTCTCCTCGGCCAGGACCTGAGCGAACTGTTCGTCGATGGTGTGCCGGCGCCTGCGGACGGCGGCACTCACCGAGGCCAGCGCCGCGGGCAGCTCCGGGTGGGCGTGGTCGCCGTCGCTGACCCAGCCGAGGGCGAGATCGACCCAGGCGGAGTCACGGATGTGCCGCTGGATGGCCTCGGCCGTCGTGGTGGGCTCGTCCGGCAACGGTCGGGTGAGCCAGGTGACCAGCCGTTGCGCCATCCGCAGCCGGATGAGCGAGTCACGATGGCTGGCGAGGCGGAAGAACTCGTGGCGTTCCAGCCGCTCCGTGGCCTCCGCCAGGTCCGTCAGCCGATCACTGTTCGAGGTGGATTTGGCGTCCCGGGGGACACACCGGGTCAGCGCACGCGCTACGGCGCGGTAGCGCACGTTCTGGCCCGCTTCCAGCAGATCGCTGGCCGCTGCGGCCTCCTCGGCTCCGACTTCCCTGGTCAGCATGTCGGCCCGAGCCATCAGGGCGCGCGGATCAGGGCCGTCGGTTGCCGAGACGTCTTCGGCTGTGCGTACCGAGCGGGCTGTCATGAGGGTGCGCATGAACGCCTCGGCCTCAGCGCCGAAAGCGGCGAGGGAGTCGTCGTCGATCCGCTGGCTGCCGAACTTCAATTCCGCGCGCCCGCGTGCCCGGTCCGCACCCGCGGGGGCGGCGGGACTCCACAGCGCGGCGCAGAGCAGTCCCACGGGAACCGCATCGGTGCCGTTCCCTGCCGCGAAGAGCGCGAAGAGAGCGGTGAGCGCCTGGTGTCCGCGCATGCCCACACGGTCGGGGTCGGCCAACCACGTGGTTACGCCCTGGCTTTCCTGGTCGTGGAGTGCGGTCAGGCGCGCCCCGGCGCCGGGTGTCAGCGACCAGGCCAGCAGCGCGTGCACATCGAGGTTGTCGGGGTCCAGGCGATGGTGGGCGACCGACAGCCGGGCCGCCGCCAGCCGGGAGAGTGCGGTGTCCCGGGAGAGCACGGTGCCGGTGATCTTCGGCCAGTCCTCCTGCCCCGCGGCGTCGATCAGCGCCTCGGCAGCCCAGCTCTCCGCCGTCAGCCGCGGGTCGAGGTCGCGGGCGCCGAAGAGGCGGCGGACAACGGCCCACGGCTCTATGGGGTGGACGCAGTTACGGTAGACGCGGGCCAGCACGCCGGGACCGAGAACAGCTTCTTCGACATCAGTGAGGACGGCCAGTACCTCGGTGTCGGCAACATCGCTGTCCTGCCAGGCATCCAGTGCGTCCAGGACAGCCAGCGGTGAGACTGCGGTCACCACACGAGCCGTCCTGCCCCGGCTGAGTACGAGGTACTCGGGGCCGTTCCAGTGCGGCTCGGCTCTCACCAGCACGATCCGGGGCTCGCCCGCTGCGAAGGAGCGGGCGTCCAGGACCTGTCGCACCGCCGCCGGGTGAGCGGCACGGGGGCTGGCCTGCCCGGCGCCGAGAGCGGCGGGGGCCGGGGCGGTACTGCTGTTCACGGCTGTTCAACCACCTGCCACACGACGCGGATACGGGTCCGGGGGGCGACATCTGCCGTCTGGCTCAGCTCCGCGCCCAGCCGTCCAGCCGCATCGACGGAGTCGACCTCGAACTGACCGGCAGGCACCGGGGCGGCGCCGGAGGGGGCATCCTGTGTCTGCGCTGCCGGTGCCGGCGGAAAGCGGTTGGGTGCGGGGACGACAGCGGTACGGGAGTCCTCGGCGGACGTGCCGGAGTGGGCGGTGCCCGTTGAGGTGGGGGTCGGAGCCGGGGCTGCCGCGTTGGCCTTCCGGACGATTCTGGTGAGTTCCCTGGTCGCTTTCGCAAGCGCGGGCTTCAACTGGGCGGTGAGTTCCTCGGCGCGGGCGACACCGTGCAGGGAGTCGAGTTCCACGCGGATCTCGGTGGCGTACGGTTCCCGGGCCTCCTGGGCGAACGTGTACACCGTGTCCCACGGGGTGCCGGTCAATGCTTCGACCACATCCTTGGCGCTGGCCAGCGAGGTGCCGATGCGCTGCTGCCCGGCCCGGTCGCCGACGTCCGCGCCGACCAGGACGTTGATCACCGCAAGTGGGTTGTGCGGGTCCGCCTCGGTCAGGTCCTTGGCGAGGGCGGCCGCTCGCCGCGCGGTCGCCAGGCGTCCCTCGTCGGAGTCGGGATCGAGACCGAGGTCCGAGGCGTGCTGTTCCAGGGCGTCGACGAGCGGCCCGGCGTGCCGGTACAGCACTCCCGCCTGCTGCCTGACGCGGTCGCTGAACTCGGCGATGATGCGGGCGCGGCGCATCTGTGAGATCGGGGCGACCGCGCACAGGTCACCGGCGCGTGCGAGGGCTTCGTGCCAGGTCTCCTCATCGGGGCGTTCCGGAGCCCGCAACTGGTAGGCCGGCTTGAGACCCGCCGGATCGATGGCGCCGACCGGCCCACCGTGATGGGTCCACACCCGGTCGGTGCGCTCAGCGTAGGCACACAGCACCAGGTTGGCCAGCATCGGGTCGAGACCGTGGGGAACGGGCTCGTCGATCCAGTCGAGCAGGTCGCGTACGGGGATGGGCTTGTCCTCGTACCGGGTGCCCGCCTTCTGGCCGAAGTGCTCCTCCCAGTGCCGACCCACCTGGAACCGGGCCTCGTGCATGGTCCCCAGCTTCAATCCCGCCTCTCCCGCCAACCGGGTCATCAGGGGGCGGTCCTTCGGCTTGACCTCGATGGTGTCGACGCCTTCGTCCGAGGCGGCGCGCAGGTATCCGAAGACGGTCCTGACGTCGGCGGAGCGCACCGAGAAGCCCTCGCGCTGCGGATCGAGGTCGGGGTGGGCGGGGTACTGGTGGGCGAGCACGCAGGAGGCGATGTGCCGGGCCGCGTCGTAGAGGGGTGCGTTGTACTCCAGCGTGATGGGCGTCATGTCGGGGACGGTCAGCACATGGTCTTCGCCTGCCCCCACCTTCTCCGGGTTCTTGGGGGCGACTCCGTACGCCTGCCGCAGTGCCTCGCGCACGGTGCTGGTCAGCGAGCGGTGGTGGTTGCGCAGGGCGTCTTTGGCCCGTTCCCGGTCGTTGGGGCTCAGGTGCCCGGCGTACGACTCGAAGCGCTGGCCGTTGAGGATGAAGTCGACGATGACGAGCCGCTGGAACTTGTCGTACATGTCCCGGGTGAAGTGCGCGGGCACCCAGGCGACGGTGCGGATCTCGTCGTGGTCGGGCTTGTTCTTGCACCGCATGATGCGATCCCGGCTCTCCGCGTCGCCGTAGACGTCGTCGAACGGCACGTCGACGATCAGGCGCCAGATGCCGGGCTGGCGGGGCGTTACCTGGTCGTCGGTGAGGGTGTTGGGGTCGGCGAGGTTCCCGAAATGGACTTCGAGGGAGCGCCGGGAGCCGCGCCACACCAGGTTGAGCTGATCATCCAACTGCCCCTCGGTGACGCCGAGTTCCTCCCACAGCAGGCGTTTGACCAGAGCGCGGCGGTTGTTCGGGTTGTTGTTGGTCTGGGCGCGGGTGATGACGGACTCGTAGTCGACGCCGATCAGCTCGAGCGTGACTCCCGCGTCGGGGCCCTCGGTGTACTTGATCTCCGGGAAGGCGTTGGCCCACTCCTTGACCTTCTTGGCGACTTCCTTCGCCTCGAATCCCCGCACCCGGGAAGTGATCACACCGTGGTTGAGCGCCGTGAGTCGCTTGACGGTGAGATTCTGGAACGCCGGCACCGACGGCACCAGGGCCGACAGCAACAGTGTGCCGATCAGCCTGTTGTCCGTGATGCAGGCTTCCACCCGCTCCCGCAGCTCGGACTCCATGGCCTCGGCGTCACGCCGGTAGGCCTCCAGATCGTTGTCCCGGATGTCGTGCTGACTCAGCAGATACGGCAGGATCTGGTTCTTGTACAGATCCTGCGCGGTCCGGAACTGTTCGCGGAGCGTCTGGGTGAAGGGGTCACTGCCGCCCCGGTAGAGCACCTCATACAGGTCACCGAGCGGCACGAGCTGCCCCAGCGGCAGGGTGTCCCGCTGGTCGTAGAGCATCTGCCCCATGAGCTTGAGCCCGGTGCGGGAGCGGGAGAGGGCTTCGGCGACCCGGACCAGGGTGTCCATGAAGGCCGGCGAGAAGGGGAAGGCGCGGCGGAACGCGGCCTCGTCGGCCGCGGTGATGTCGGTGCTGGAGCCCAGCAGTTCGTCCCAGACATCGGGCTTGACCCGCTTGATGTTGGCGAACGCCGTATCGACCCGCGCCTGCGCGTCGGGGACGTCCGTACGGGCCTTCAGCAGGCGCTCGTGGGCGATGGCGGGAAGGTCGCTGTCCGGCAGCCGGATCGTACGGAACCGGTCGTCGGCGAGCGAGAGGGTGTCCTGGATCGACACCTCGGCGGAGCCCATGACCGCTTCGTCGCCCACCAGGTCGCGCAGGTCCCGCTGGCGGGCGATGAAGGAGATGACCGGGATGGCACGGCGGGCGTCGCTGCCCTCCACGAAATTCGTGATCTTCGCGGCCTGCTCGGAGACGAACTGCTGGTCCCTGATGTGGTTGGCCAGCCACAGGATCAGCTCGTCGAGGAAGAGGACCAGCGCGTCGTATCCCAGCGACTTGGCGTGCGCGGCGATGATGCCGAGGCCGCGGTCGAGGGAGACGAACGCCTGCCGGTCCTCTGCCGTGTCCTGGAAGAGCCCCTTGAACCAGGTGCCGAGCGCGTCGGAGATCAGCTTCGCCCGCATCCCGCCGGGGGTGACCGGCTCACGGTGCCATTGCGGATCCTCCTCGTTGAGCACCTCCGGATCGGTCTGCTCGGCCGCCAGCGCCGCGTCCAGCTTCTGAGTCGTCCAGAACGACGCGTCCCCCCACTTGTCCTGGACGTCCCCTCCGGGGAGCCCGTCGATGAACGCCTCGTCCCCCATTCGCTGCCGGTGGTCGCGGATGCTCTCCAGGAGCGCGTCCGCACGGTAGACCTGCGGGATCGGGGCCTCGGGGTGCTGCCGGCGCACATGCTCGACGTACCCGCCGAGCACCTTCTGCTCCAGGGACTTGCCGTCGAGCATGTGGAAAGGCAGCAGCAAGCACCGTGTCTCCCGCACCCAGCCGTGCTCCCGCATGGCCCCGGCGAAGCCCTCCAGTCCGCGCACCCGCAGAGCGGCCTGCTCCTGGATACCGAGCAGTGCCGCCAACACCGCCATGAAATGGGACTTACCGGACCCGAAGGAGCCGTGCAGAAAGGCCGCCTTCGAGCTGCCGCTGCTCAGCGCGGACTCGATCACGGCCAGCGCCTCGCCGAACCGGTCCACCAGCTTGTCCGTCAGGACGTACGCCTCGAGCGCCTTGTCCAGCTCGGCACCGCTGCCCAGCGCCTCCGTGAGCTTCAGGACGTAACTCTCGTGAGTCATCGTCCTGGGGATGTTGATGACCTCACGCAGCAGGGGCTGGGAGGGCTGAGCCATCACGTACTCCTCGTCTGTCCCGTATCCGGTGGTCCCATGTGCCTGCGCGGGCACCCGCCCGGACCCACGGCATGCGCACCCCGCGCGCCCACCCGTCGTCCGGTTCGGGCGAACGGGCACCAATACCCCCGTGTCACCCGAACACCCCAGCGTAACGCGTGGAGGGCAAGGGGTTGCTGAAAGTTCCCCGACTCCCGGCGCAGGGCCGTAGCTACTGACCGGCGCCGCCGGTCTCGACGTGAGCAACGTCGGCCTCGGCAGTCCGGGCGGCCTCCGGCTCCGCCGCCACGCCGGTGGGCGCCTCGGCGGCCTCCCTTACCTGTTTCGCCCGCTTCGCCCGCTTTGGAGCGACCCGCTTCGCCGCCTTCCGCACCGGCTTCGCGGGGCGCCAGGCACGCAGCTCGTCCGTGGTGACCGCGAACGCGTGCTCCTGCTGCCACTCCGCCAGCGCCTCCTCGTACACACCCTCCTCGCCCGGGTGCCACTTCTTCACCCAGGGCAGCAGCTCCAGCAGCCCGGCCAGGTACGGGATGAAGTCCTCCCGCTCCCAGTTCCCGGAGTACTCGCGGGCCGCGATGGTCTCGGTCAGGGCGACAGCCTGCTCCTCATGATTCCAGCCGCCCCACCCCAGCACCTCGATCGCGGGGCTCAGAGTGCGGCTGTAGGAGATGAAACGCTCCTTCGGTACGTCCAGGCCACCCCGCTGCGCCCCGTAGGAGTCCCTGCGGAAATCCTTCGTCGTGTACTTCGGCGGAACGGGAGTCTCCTTGCGGATGCGCAGAGCCTCCTCGTGGTCACCCGCCGCCGTTGCGGCGTCCTCGGCCCGCTGCTTCCCCCACACCTTCTCCCACACATACCGCTTCTTCTCCAGCGCCGCCTCCTGATAGCGCAGCGCGGCGAGGAAAGGCACATGCTGGTCCTCGACCAGCTCCGGAACGACATCCGAGAGCTCCTTGCCCGGCGCGTAGAGAGCCGCGACGCCCGTGAACTCGGAGTCCGCACCCAGCTCGTCGACCAACTCCGGAATCGAGCGGGTACGCGGGCGCTCGACGCCGTCCGACGCCGTCTCGAACCACAGCTCCCGCCGCTCCATCCGCGACAGCAGCCACTCGCGGAGCGCCGCCTGCTGCTGGCTGCCCCACCCGTCGGTGAGCCACCGCCGCTTGTACTCGGGCCGCTCGATGAGCCCGATCACCGCCGAGTTCCCCATCGCCTTGAGCCGGCGCCGCACCACTTCCTTGTACAGCTCCGGCCAGCCCTCGGGGATGTCGATGATCCTGGTGGAGTTGTGCCGCCGGAACCACTCCGTCTTGGCCTCGCCCGACTCCACCTTGCGGCCCAAGTCGATCTCGAACGCCCGCTCCCCGAGCGCCAGCCCCTCGGGCGGGAGGGCGTCCACGGGCGCGGTGAGGTCCTCATGGAGCCCGTAGATCCCGTAGACCTCCCAGTCCAGCTCCTCCTGCACCGCGATCATCCGCGCACGGATCTGGTGCCATTCCGCTTTCGCTGAGGCGAGGGCTTCCGCCGTCGGCGGCTTCTCGGTATCACCCGCGACGGCCGCCAGGCTCACTTTTTGGAGCTGCTGCGCGAGGGAGTCGAGCTCCGTCGCGCGGGCGAGGGGGTAGGTGGCGGGGAGGGGGAATTCTTGGACGTTGGTGGCGTTGAATTGGTACCGAACCGTCCATTTCTCGGATTCCAGCCCCCGCTTGACACCGTTGCTGGGCTTGTCCTGGCACATCTGCTTGAGCCAGAAACAGGCGGTGGAGGAGTTGAGGAGACCAAGGAGTTGGAGGTGGTCTTCTTCGGTCGCCCCTTCGGGAAGCTTGATGACGGGGGCGGTGCGATTGAATACATTTCCGCCTCGATCCAGAATGAAATGATTATGGGTGGCAACCTCCGCAAAGGCGATCGTGAGTGGCGTACTCAGCTTCGACTTATAGAGTTCTTGCCATTCATACCAGGAAAGCCCCCGATTCGCCATCAAAGTACCGAATCTCTTTCGATTCCTGATGACACTCTTTCCCACACTCAAGAGTTTCTCGGCGCCGGGATCGTCGGAAATAGAAGCGACCTCGAACTCGTCACTATAAGTCCAGACGGCATCGAACACCGAAGCAGCACAGTGATCACGGACCGAATCACCAACAATCACCTGCTGGAGGCGACCAATACCTAGCCTTCGCCCAGCTCCATTTTTTGGCAGGAGATAAAGATCATCTTCACCCGTGACCGCAGTGATCCCAACCTTACCCCTGACACCTTTTTTCAACGAGATCTTGGCATTCCTTCTTATCTCGCTGATCGTCTCCAGACCGCCGTCCGCTAGAACCCATGGATGCTGCCCAAAACAATCTTCCCGATTCAAGTTGTCCACAGAAATCCACGTACCCGCGGACTTTCCTGCTCCGTCGATACACTCCACGATCTCCCGCCATACGTAACCATTGGCGGGATCATCAGGAATCTTCGGTTCACCCTGCACGCTCCGCACTGCCCGCACCGTCTTGGCGCCAAGCTTGGCTGACCTATTGCGCCCCACTACGATGACGGTGGGAGTACCGTGCCCCGGGATATACGCCCCAGAGGAGTCAATGACCTCGACCAAGTCAACGGAGCTCTTCAGATATCCCGCCACCAACTTCTCGCCGAACTCGCGCTTCATGAACGAGTTCGAAGTGATCTGACCAACGTAGCCCGACTGAACCCTGCCGTCTCCGGTCTCGTCACGCACCGCCAGTTCGAAAAATCGCTGCATGAAGGGAACAGACAGCACATATTTGCCGTGACAGACATTCCTGTACAAACGCCGATAGGTGTCTCGGAGACCCGCGTCTGCCACTCCGATGTACGGAGGGTTTCCCACGACTACGTGGTAGCGGCCAGGCTTGAGGATGTCCAGATGGTCGGCCACGTCTTCGGTGCCGAACCAGAACTCGTAGCCGGCCTCAGCGTCGCCTCCCTCCTCGAAGAGCCGCCCCTGCTGAGACTTCAACAGGGCATCCCCAGTGGCCACATGAAGCGGCCATGTGAAGTTGCCGGCCTTCTCCAGGTTCGAGATGCCCGCCGCTTTCAACGCTGCGATGATCAGTCGAAAACGGGCAATAGCCACCGCGTACGGGTTGATGTCCACACCATGCACGGCATTCAGCGCACCGGCAACCCGCTTGTGCACATCGTCGCTGGGCGCCTTCCTCTCCCACTCCGCCAAGATGCGGTGAAACGCACCCAGCAAGAAGTGGCCGGACCCGCACGTAGGATCGATCATCTTGACAACGTCGTACCCAATGTGACCCAGTGCCTTCTTCAGCGTACGGTCGAGAATGAACTCTTCGACGAATTCGGGCGTCTGGAGCAGCGCGTACTTGTCCTTGGCTTCCTCCGACAAATCCTGGTAGAGATCTCCAAGGAAACGCGTGTCCCACTCCTGGTCGCGAAAGTCATGGACGACATGAGTGCCGCCGTCCTCGCCTTCCTCATGCAAGCGCCAGAAGTCGATCAGCCGCTTCGCGCCCTCGTGTGAGAGGGGGATCTGCCACAGAGGGTTATGGCGGTCGAAGAGCATCCGGCCCGCTGGAGACTCGCCGATCTTCTCGAAGGCGGCGAGCAACCAGTCACGGTGCGTCCGCGCGGCGTCCTCGGCCATGAACTGGTCATGGCTCTCCTGCGCGTGAGTCTGGCGCATCGCGTCGGGACCCGTCAGGTACGGGGCCCGCAGCAGGAAGTTGTCCTCGCAGAACCGGACGAACACCGTGCCCAGCACCCAGGCCACAGCAGACTGAGTGACGCGCTCTCCGAGCCACTGCGGGGCAGCTGCCGAGGTCCTGCCCACCCTGAAGGCGGTTTCGTACTCAGTGAGCAAACGCTCTTTGGCCTCCGGCAGCCTCTCAAGCTGCTCCTTGAGGTCCTGCTCGACCTCGGCCACCCGCTTCTGCAAGTCCCTGAGCAGCCGCTCACGATTGATCACTGAGCCCACCAACAGTTGAGTTGTTCGGTCACTATGCGCGCCCCCGCACGCGAGCATCCATTGGAACATGAGACAGCCCCGTCTCTCTGCGGAGTGACGGGGCTGATACGCCGGGTAGGGGCCCGGTCAGACGCTGGTGCTCGCGTCTGTCTTCACCGCGCTCACGAACGCCGACCAGCCATCAAGCGGGAAGATCACCGCAGGACCATCAGGACGCTTACTGTCGCGCACCGGCATCACTCCGGGGTAGCCCTCAGCGATCTCGACGCAGTTGCCTCCCTCGGCGTTCGTGTACGACGACTTGCGCCATACAGCGCTGCTCAGATCGATTGCGGCACTCATGAATTCGCCCAGTCCTCCGCCACCGACTCGATCAAGGTGAGGGACGCCTCCGGCGGCAACGCGGCGGCCCTGGCCAGATCGTATGTCGCCTGGTAGCGCTCCACCACCGCTGGTTCTTCGACAAGCTGTCCGCTGTGCGGCCCCTCGGAGTAGACGAGCGGCGGAGCGTCCGCAAACGTCATGAATGAGAAGACGCCCAACATCAACATATGGGGACCCGCCGAGTATGGATGCACTTGCACCACAGCTCGTGGTGATCGGCCGACCTCCACCAGCCAGGAGAGTTGGTTCCGCATCACGTCTGGTCCGCCCACCGGCACACGCAAGGCCGCTTCGTGGACGATCTCCCACAACATAGGACCTGTTGAGTTTTTGAGGATCTCCTGGCGGTCCATCCTTACGCGGACGTTCTGCTCGATCTCATCCATAGATGCGTACGGCGACACTGTCTTCATCAACGCCCTCGCATACGCCTCCGTCTGCAACAGCCCCGGCACCAGCATCGGGGCGTACTCGCTGATCGTCTTGGCCCGCTGCTCCAGCTCCGCCGCGTCGGCGAAGTAGTCCGCGTGCTTCGACTTGCGGGCCAGCCGACACAGGCGCTGGAAGTACGTCCCGGTCCCGAACGCCTTGTCCAGCAGCTCGGACAGGTCCGGTTGGGGGCGGCGCGTGGCGGCCTCAAGCTGGCCGATGTAGGTGCCGGAGCAGAAGACCCGTTTGCCCAGGCTGTCCTGGGACCAGCCGCGTTCTTCTCGTTCTCGGCGCACCTCGGCGCCGTAGAACGCTTTCGGTGAGGTGTAGGGGTCCAGTTCCCGCTGTTCTGTCATGCCGCTCTCCTCGCGGTACCCGCCCCGCGCCCATGCCGGTGACCGATGATCAACGGTTGCCCGCAAACACGATGCTGCCAGGCAACCCCTACAGAGCGTAGCTCGTTCCCGCCACGCTGTGAGCATGAACCACAACATCCAACAACGCCCTTCCCCGGGCCCGTTCCCCGAGGACGAGCATCCGCTGGCTGCTGCGCTCGCGGTCTCGGACGAGCTGGCCGAGGCGTTCAGCCTGCACGGGATCGTGCTGCCCTCGCTCGGCCCGGATCTGGCCTCGTGCACGGCGACCGTCACGCCCACGGCTCCGCCCCGCCAGCTCATCGAGCTCGGCCGGGTGAACATGACGACAGCGCAGCAGATCATCGACGCCCTGCGTCGGTCCGCCCGCACCGAGCCGCCCCACGCGCACCCCGCACCACCCCGTGACAGCGACTGATCCTCCGGAGCCGGCCACTCCCGGAGTGCTCGCCTCCGGGACGAGGGTCCCCGGGACGCTCGTCGTCGACGGAGGCTCCGGCCGGTTCGGTGTCGTCATAGGAGCTGTGGGGCCGTACACGCAGCTTCGGCCCTACGGCGGCGGCCGGGAGTGGGACGCAGACCCGGCTCGCCTCCGGGTCGCGACGCCGAGGGAGCGGCTGCATGTCGCCGTGGCCGCCGCCAACGCCTGGAGTCGGAACGTACCGAGGGCCCCGGGCTGGCCCGGCTGGCCGAGGTAGGTGCCGGAACCGACGGTTGCCCGCCCCCGGACGGGGAGTTGTTCCTGATCCCGACAGGCCCCCGGGAGGACAGAGAGCACCGGGCCACCGGGCCCACCGATCACGCGGCCCGGTCGGCTCCCGCACTGGGATCGTTGGTCACCCACGCGTGGTTGAGGCGGATCCACTCCTCGCGGTCCTCCAGCGGGACGGTCACCCCGTCCAGCCGGGGGGCCGCGGTGGCGTCGTTGAGCGGGCTGAGCAGCCACAACGCGCGGCCGGAGGCCCCGGCATCCGGCAGGTCTGCCCGTCGGGCACGCTCCGCCAGGCGCTGGAGAACGCCCATACCGCCGTACCGGGCCAACACCGAGGCGTCGTGCAGCAGCAGAGGAAGGCGCGCCTCCCCCTCGACGCCGGAGACGTCCTCTCGCGACGGTGCCGCGGCAAGCGCGGCCAGCAGCTCCTTCTCCACGTCGCCCCAGGCCGCTGCGGTGTACTCGGTGAACTTCAGCCCGTCCCGTGAACCGGCCGGGGCGTTGTCCGCCTCCAGGATCGTCTCCCAGGTGGGTCTGGGCCGTGCCGCGACCATCCGGCGCAAGGAACTGAGGAACAGGGCGCTGACGTTCACCGGCTCGGCCCGGCCGGGGCGGCCTGGTGCGGTGAGCGTCGCGAGGGCGAGGCGTTGGTCGTCGTAGCGGACTGTCAGCAGTCGGAAGCCGGGCTGCTCGACGGCCTCCTGGAGCTGCGCCCGGGCGCGCAGCCGGGCACGCTGCTCGGGGTCGCGTACCGACCAGTGGTCGGTACGGGTGATGAGGCTGGCGCGCCGCTGGGTGGCGGCGGAGGTCGGGTCGTTGAACGCCTTGTCCGGCAGCGGGAGGAAGCAGCCGTGGCGGTTCTTCTTGGTCGTTCCCCACTTCAGGGCGAAACCAGCCTGGCGCAGCAGCTTGCCGAGTTCCGCGTGGTCCTCGGGCAGCCGGGAGGACAGGTGGGGGAACCTGGCACGCACCCGGTCGTGGATCTGGGAGACCGTCAGCCCTTCTTGTTCGTTCTCCGGCTTTCCTGCCAGTGGCAGAACGAGCCCGGCCTGGGTGAGGCGCAGGGCTCGCACGGGCGGGAGCGAGCGGGCGTAGATCTCAAGCCGGGCATTGGCCGCGGCGGTTTGGGAGGCGGCGGCGGCCAGGGTGACCATGCGTGCCTCGTCCATGGTGATGTGGCAGTCCGGATTGCGTTCCCGGAAGCCGGCGTCCGCAGCGATGACCTGTTCGAGCACGGTGCTCGGGCTGGCGAGCGTGTCGCGTGCGGCCAGCATGTCGGCTGCCTTCCCGAGCCGGGCGGCGTAGTCGAGGAGGGCGGGGGCGGACGGGGTGTCCGGCGGATCGGAGCCCTCGTCGACCTCCAGGGCGAGCAGCATCAGATTGTCGCCTGTGTCACCCCGTCGGCGTCCCCGCAGACCACGTGGGGTAAGCGTCCAGTCGATCTCGTATGCGGCACGGACCGCGGCCATCCCCAAGGCCTGCCGGACGTGAGGATCTTCCTGGTGGATGCCGCGGCGGCCGATCAGCACCTCCGCGAGCTCGGCCGCGGAGGCGACCCGGCCCATCGTGGCGAGGATCTCCAGGGTCTCGTCGCGCAGAGCGACCAGGGCCTTGTCCTTGGCCCAGCGCTTGCGCTGGGCGCCGAGGATCTGGGCGATGCGCCCCTCGGTGACCTGCTCGGTGGTGAGCGGGGCCACGGACTTGTTGAGGGGCCAGCTCGGCAGCGCGTCGGGGACGATCAGCTTGTCGTCGGGCAGGCGGAGCAGCAGCCGGACGGCTTCGACCTCCGTGGCGTTCCGCCCGCGCGGTGCGGGCTTGGGCACCAGCAGGGAGACCAGGGCGTCCAGCGTGAGACGCCGAAGCGGGCGGTCGTCTCCCGCGTCCTTCTGCTCCGCCCTGGCCTCGGCGATCTCTTCGGCCGAGTCACCTCGCTCGGACGGCGAGAGCGGAGACGGCTGACGCACATCGAGGGCGAGGCGCCACTGCTTGAGCCGGCGATTGATCTCATCGCGGGTGCGGGCGCCGAGTCCCGGCCTGTTGATGAGTCGCCTCGTGGAGTAGTCGAGCAGCTCCCCGACCGTGTTCAGTTCCAGCCCGTTGAGGAAGGAGACGGCACGCAGGGACAGCCCGGAGACCAAAAGCCGGGTCTCGCGGGTCGCATGGGCCGCGTTCGTCTCCCGCTGGTCGGCTTCGTCCGTGGAGTCGGAGGCGGGCGGCAGTTCGCCGGGGGCACGCGGGCCGGTCGGCTCCCCGGCCTCTTCCGGATGTCCGCTGGAGCGCGCTTGGGCGGGCAGATCGGCAAGCGCGAAAATGCGCTGCCAGGCGCGCTGCATCTCCTTCAGATCAGGGTAGCGCTCGCGGTGGTCGCGGTGGAGGGCTCGCTGGAAGAACTCCTTCAGACCGTCGCGCAACGCGGAGTCGAACGCCTCGGCGGCGATCTTCGGATAGGGCCAGTCCTTCGGATCCGTCTGGCGCGGGAGCACACTGCCGTCTCCCCACTGGGGCAGCTCGCCCGAGGCCATTTCGTGCAGGGTGACGGCCAGGGCGTAGTACTCGGCCTGGGCGTCGTAGCGGCCGCGCGTGATCGTCTCGACGAACGGGTCGAGGTAGCCCACCGTGCCGGCCCGGACGTTGCTCACGTCGAGACCGGCGAGGGAGAAGTCGAAGAGAACGAGCTGACGGGTGTGGTTGGGACGGACCCTGATGGCGATGTTGTCCGGCTTCAGGTCGCGGTGCCACACGCCTTCGCCGTCCAGGAAATCCACCGCGGCGAAGAGATAGGTGGAATAGGTCTCCAGCTCGTCCGCGAGCATCGCTCCACGGTCCCTGAGCTGACGGGCCACCGTGCGATCGCCTGCGTGCTCCAAGACGAGGACGGTGCGCGGGCCGATCCGCAACGGCTCCGCGTGGGCCAGGTGGATGACCTTGGAGTCGTTGCGGAGCTTGGAGAGGACATCGGCTTCCCGGCGCAGTGTCTCCGCGTGCTTGTCCATGCGGGCGATTTTGAGAACGACAGGCGCACCGTCCCGTCGTACGTCCTCCGCGAGCAGTGCTCGGGAGGTGGACCCCTGTCCCAGGCTACGCTTGATCAGGTAACGGTTGCCGACCACGTCGCCGGGGAGGGCTTCGAGCGGATCGCCCTCGGTCTCCTCCGCGATCTCGTGCGAGGACTCCTGCTGCTCCCCCCTCAGGCCCTGCTCGACCACGTCGAGCAGCTCGAGGAACTCGGCGGCCGTACTGATGCGCTCAACAGGGTTGAAGGCTGTCGCGTCCTGGACGATCTGGTCGACGTCCGCCGTCAGTCCGTCGGCCACGGCGGACGGCACCAGGCCACCGCCTTTCTCCAGCCGTGCCCCAAGCTCCGCCTGGCTGGCGGCAGGGGGTTCCCCGGTGAAGAGGAGATACCCGAGCACGCCCAGGCCGAAAATGTCGAGCGCGGTCGAGTCCGGTGACTTCGCGGTGATCTCCGGCGCCAGGTACGGGTCGGCGGCATCGGAAACATAGGTCGCGAGATTGTTCGAGGGGACGACGTCGTGGCCAGTGGTGAGGGCGCTCGCTGCTCCCCCGCCTGCCTCACCGTCCTCAGCAGCGCCCTTGATCCCGGGGCGGGCCCGCCGCAGCGCCGTCTGCCATTCGGAGACCTGCAAGACAGGGTGCAGCCAGCGCTCGTCCTCATTGTCTCCGGCTGTGTGCGGGCCGGGCAGGACATGGACCGCTCGGGCGTGCAGCGCCCGGTGATAGAGGCGGTGCCGGTGCGCGAAATGCACTGTCTCCGCGAGCTGACGCAGGAGTGCGGCACGCGCTTGTGCGTTCAGCCGGTGACCGTGCTGGAGAAGGTAGTCGTCCAGCCGCAGGGTCCGCGGCTCGTACTCGTACAGCAGGGCAGGACCGGCGCTGTGCCCGTTCTCGTCGAAGTTCTCCAGCTTGACGAGCCCGGGATGTTCCAGCCCCGCCAGAGCCCTGGCCTCACGCTCGGCGGTGTGGCTGATGGACTCACGACTGCGCTGGTCAGCGCCCCGTTCGCGGAGATAGATCCGGACGCGACGCGTCCTTCGCAGCGAGTCGTGCCGTCCGACATAGTCCGCCCAGTTGGGGCCGGAGTCGAACGGAGTCCGGTCCAGGCGATACGTCCCCACGTGGTATTCGGCATCCGAACGCCCGATACCGACCTTCTGCAGTAGCTTTCCGAGCTGGCGGGAGAGCTTGTGGTCGACGCCGCCCTGGATGTCGCGGGCCGGGCGCTGGAGCTCAGCGAGGATGTCAGGCAGACCGTGGTGCGCGGTCCCGACGACGCCCGCCAGATCGTTGGCGGCCAAGCCGACCCGGAGTCCGGGATTGGTGAAAAAGACCAGCTCCTGCACATAGGGGGCGGCGCGGCGCACGCCCTCCTCGCCCATGGCGTCCTTCAGTAGTCCCTTGAGCTCCTTGGCCTTCTGGTTGGCGAGGTGCCGCGGATTACGGTGCACCCGGGAGCGCCCCTCACCGTAGGTCTGCACCCAGCCGGCTCCGGAGGAGGAAACACTTCCCTGCCAGTTCTTGAGTTCGATCAGGAAGAGTCCGCCGGGCGCCGCCACCAACAGATCGACCTCGCGGACATGTCCGGTGAGCGCGGTAAACGTGAAATTCGACCAGGCACGGTACGGCTCGGCGTCCGGAAGACGCTCCTTGACGTACAGGAGCCCGCTTCGCTCGTGCTGGAACCGGGACTCGGTGACCGTTGTCCACCTGCCGTCTCGCATGGCCTCTCCTTTCCGTCTCCCGCATGCCGGGGCAAGCCGCTCCCTGGCCCGCCTCTTCCGCCATCCATCCGACCGATCAGCCTAGCGGGCGGCGCCGACACCCCCGCCGCCAGCAGGCCGCGCGACGCCGAACAGCCTGTTTGCTGCACGCTCGACCAGATCTTCCGAGGTCCTGGAAGGGCAGTCCTGGCCTAGGCTGGGGCCATGCCCTACACCCTCTCCGAGCTAGGAATCGAAGGCTACGCCTCCGTCCGCTCCAGCACTCTGGAGCTCGGCGAGGGCGTAACGGTGCTCGTGGGCGCCAACGGCGCCGGCAAGAGCAACATCGTCGGCGCGATGGAGCTGCTCGGCCGGATGGCGGACGGAGAGCTGGGCCTCCAGGTGGGGCTGAGCGGGGGTGCGCAGGCCCTTCAGTTCGCCGGTCCTCGGGCAGAGGAGGGTCTGCGGCTGCGCGTGAAGGCTTACCCGTACCGCTACGAGGCGCACCTGATGCCGGCCGCCAACGACACGTTCGTGTTCGCCGAGGAAAAAGGGCAGTTCCACGAGCACGGCCCGGGCAGACCACTGGAAGAAAGCTTCGGGCAGGGCCACCGGGAATCCCTGCTGCGCGAGAAGGAGGAGGAACGCCTCTCCCGGCTCGCAGGGCCTGTGAGGGAGATCCTCGCCGGGTGCCGTGTCTACCACTTCCAGGACACGAGCCCGGATGCCCCGGTCAAACAGCTCGGCTTCACATCCGACAATGAGAAGCTTCGGCCGGACGCCAAGAATCTCGCCGCCTTTCTGCTGCGGCTTCGGGATGGCGAACCCACCGCCTACCGGCAAATCGTGCGGGCGGTCCAGCTTGTCGCTCCCTTCTTCCGGGATTTTTTCCTGGCAGAGGAACGAGGGGGAAAGATCCGGCTGCGCTGGCTGCAAGAAGGTGTGGATGAGATCTTCCCGGCCGAAGCCCTCTCGGACGGCAGCCTGCGCTACATCTGTCTCTGCGTGCTCCTGCTCCAGCCGCGTCCACCCGCTCTCCTGACACTCGACGAACCCGAACTCGGGCTCCACCCCTACGCGGTGGTGCAACTGGCGTCCATGCTCCGCTCCGCGGCAGCACGCAGCCAGGTGGTCATCGCCACGCAATCTGTCACCCTGCTCAACCAGTTCCCGCTCACAGACCTCGTTGTCGTCGAGCGGGAGGAGGGCGCCACCGTGATGAGCCGTCCGGACCCGGAGGCTCTGGAGGAATGGCTGGAGGAATATTCGCTCGGGGAACTGTGGGAGAAGAACATCCTCGGAGGCAGACCTACACGGGAAGTGCCGACCCGAGACCCCCGCCGATGAGACAGGTTGCCGTGCTCTGCGAAGGGCAGACCGAGGAGATCATGGTGCGGGAATTTCTCGCCCCGGAACTCTTCGAGAGAGACCTCTGGCTCGAACCGGTCATCCTCAAGACCAAGACCGCTGCCGGGGGGACGGGACGGGGCGGCGTCAGCAGATGGGCCAAAATCGAGAAGGATCTCCGCCTCCAGCTCAAGTCGACGCACTGGGCCGCTGTCACCACACTTCTCGACTATTACGGACTGCCCCAGGACAGCCCAGGCATGAACGCCGACATTCCGAACAAGCCGGCCAGGGAGCGCGTCGAACTGATCGAGCTGCGCATTGCCGAACGCCTCGAAAACCACCGGTTCATCCCCCACCTGGTGCTGCACGAGACCGAGGCATGGACCTTCGCCGCAGCCGAGCAGCTCGGCGACCTGCTGGGAGAGCCCAAACTCGCACGGGACCTCACACGTGTGGCCGATACCGAGGGTGGCCCCGAGGAAGTCAACAACGGGCCGGAGACAGCTCCCTCGAAACGGTTGCTCAAGATGTACCCCCCGTACAACAAGACCTTCCATGGGCCGAGCTCGGTGCTGGATCTGGGGCTGCCTGCCCTCCGGGACGCATGCCCGCACTTCGATGCCTGGGTGGGCAAGCTGATCTCCCTTGCCGAATAGCAGGCTCGTAGCCGAGCGCAGGGCTGCCTTCACGTGCGCTGGTTGCACTTTCGAGGGAGGGCGGGCTGCCGCGAGGGCTGACTGACAGCGTTCCGAAAGGGCCACAAGGGTGGGCAAGCCGACCGGCACCGGTTGACCGGCCACCGACACGTGGCCAAAGATCTCGGCCATGTCTTCCAGACCCGCCCGGGCACCCGCCCGGACCTCTGCCCGGACGTCCCCCCGGAGTTCCACCCGCGGCTCCGCACGGACCAGGAGCAGGCGCGGCCGGATGCGGCGGCTCGGCGAGAGCGCCTTCGGCATGCTTCTGCTGGTACGCGCCGGGTTGCTGGCGCTCGTCGCACTGGTGCTGGTGGTCGCCGGGGTGTGGACGTCGTGGGACACGGCGTCCACTGCCATGACGGGGGACGAACGCGGCACCGTCACCGTGCGGTCGTGCGAGGACGACGAGTGCACCGGGACGTTCCGGAACGAGAAGAAGTCGCGAGCCGAGCAGGTGACCGTCTCCGAGTTCGTCTCCGGAGGCGAGGGCCAAACACTGGAGGTGGCGGTACAGCCCGGCACCGACCATGTCATCCGGACCGGCCCCGCCGGGGTGCTGTACGCGTGGGTGCCGCTGGGCGGCGCGCTGCTGCTGGCCTCGCTGGTGATCGCCGGAGGTCTGCGGATGCGCAGGACCGCGGTGACGACCGGAGCGTGCGGGGCCCTGATCATGGCCGGGGCCTGGGCGCTGCTCACCTTCTGAGGGAGCGGCACCCAGGCCCCGGCTGGTCGTGCGCGGGCGGTCAGCCCGTGTTGCGCAGGCCCGCGGCGACGCCGTTGACGGTGAGCAGCAGTGCGCGGCTCAGGTTCTCGTCCGGCTCCTTGCCCTCGGCCGTGGCCTGCCGCTGGCGGTGCAGCAGGGCGACCTGGAGGTAGGAGATCGGGTCGAGGTAGGCGTCGCGGATCTTCAGCGTCTGCTGGAGCACCGGGTTGGCCTCCAGCAGCTCGCTCTCGCCTGTTATGCGCAGCACTTCCTCCACCGTGCGGGCGTGTTCGGCCTCGATGGTGGCGAACACGTGCCGCAGCTCCTGCGGGACCAGCGTCTCGATGTAGTGGCGGGCGATCCGCAGATCGGTCTTGGCCAGCGTCATCTCGACGTTGGCCAGGAAGTTGCGGAAGAAGTGCCAGTGCGTGTGGGCTTCTTCCAGCACGCTGTCGAGTCCGGCCTCGCGGGCTGCCTTCAGTCCCGTACCGACGCCGAACCAGCCGGGCGCGATCTGCCGCGACTGGGTCCAGCCGAACACCCACGGGATGGCGCGCAGCCCGTCCAGCCCCGCGCCGGTGTCGGGGCGGCGGGAGGGGCGGGAGCCCAGATGGAGTTCGGCGAGCTGGTCGACGGGGGTGGAGGCGAAGAAGTACGCGGGCAGGTCCGGGTCCTCCACCAGGTCGCGGTAGGCCCGGTGCGCCGCGTCGGAGACGGTGTCCATCGCCGCGTCCCAGCGGGCGAGGGCCTCGTCGGACTGGCGGGGCGCGGTGTGCAGGGCCGACGCCTGGAGGGTGGCGGAGACGGTCAGCTCCAGGTTCTCCCGCGCGAGGGAGGGCACCAGGTACTTGTCGGAGATGACCTCGCCCTGCTCGGTGACCTTGATCTCGCCCTCCAGGGTGCCCCAGGGCTGGGCGAGGATCGCGTCGTGGGTGGGGCCGCCGCCGCGGCCGACGGTACCGCCGCGGCCGTGGAAGAGCCGCAGCCGTACACCGTGCCGGTGTGCCACGTCGCGCAGCCGGCGCTGGGCGCGGTGGATCTCCCACTGGCTGGTGGTGATGCCGCCGAACTTGGAGGAGTCGCTGTAGCCCAGCATGACCTCCTGGAGGTCGCCGCGCAGCGAGACCAGCTTGCGGTAGGAGGGGTCCGAGAGCATCGCGTCGAGCAGTTCGTCGGCGATCTTCAGCTCGTCGGTGGTCTCCAGCAGCGGCACGATGCCGATCTCGGCCCAGCCGGCGTGCAGGTCGATCAGTCCGGCCTCGCGGGCGAGGACGGCCGCGGCGAACACGTCGTCGGCGCCCTGGCACATGGAGATGATGTACGACTCGACGACCTCGGGGCCGAAGGTCTCCAGCGCCCTGCGCACGGTCTCGAAGACGCCGAGGGTCTTGGCGCCGGCCGCGTCCAGCGGCGCGGGGCTGGGGGAGAGCGGGCGGCGCGAGCGCAGCTCCTTGGCCAGCAGCCGCTGCCGGTAGTCGCGTGGCATGTCCGCGTAGCGCCAGGACTCCTCGCCGAGCCGGTCGAAGAGCTGGCCGAGCGCGTGGTGGTGTGCCTCGGCGTGCTCGCGTACGTCCATCGTGGCCAGTTGCAGGCCGAAGGCGGCCATGGTGCGCATGGCGCGCTCCAGCCGGCCGTCGGCGACCAGGCCGCCGCGGTGCTCGCGCAGCGAGTCCTGGAGGAGGACGAGGTCGTCCAGCAGCTCTCCGGTGCCCAGGTAGTCCCAGCCCTCGGTGTGCGGGAGCTTCTCGGCCAGCCGGGTGCGGGTGTTGAGCAGCTTCTGCCGGATGCAGGTGGCCTTGAGCCGGTAGGGCTCCTCCGCGTTGAGCCGCTTGTAGCGGGGGCTGATCTCCGGGAGCCGGGCGAGGTCTCTTTCGAGTGAGTCCAGCAGCGGCTGGGTGGCACCGCAGTTGCGGATGGAGTTGGAGAGGGCGCCGCGCAGCTCGTCCACGTGTGCGAGCGCGTCGCTGATGCCGTGCTCGTGCTGGAGCAGCAGCACGTCCCAGGTGACCTGCGGGGTCACGTTGGGGTTGCCGTCGCGGTCGCCCCCGATCCAGGTGCCGAAGGTCAGCGGGCGGGTGCCGGGCGGCAGCGGTGCGCCGGCGCGCTCCAGCTCGGCCGCCAGGTCCTCCAGCACGTCGCCGACGGCACCGCGGTGCAGCTCGTCCAGGTAATAGATGGCGTTGCGCGCCTCGTCCGCCGGCTCGGGGCGGGCGACGCGCAGCTCGTCGGTCTGCCAGACCAGGTCGACGTTCTCGGCCAGCCGCAGGTCGGTGCGGCGCCGCTCGGCTCCGCCCAGCTCCCCGTCCGACTCCTCCAGCAGCTCGGCGATCTTGCGGAGCTTGGTCAGCACCGAGCGGCGGGCCGCCTCGGTGGGGTGCGCGGTGAAGACGGGGCGTACGGAGAGGTGACGCGCGGTGTTCGCCAGGTGCGCGGGGTCGGCGTCCTTGAGCATGTCGGCGGTGCGGGCGAGCATCCCGCCGTCCCCGGCCCGGCGCTGGCGCAGCTCGCGGCCGCGGTGCACCTGCTCGGTGACGTTGGCGAGGTGGAAGTAGGTGGAGAAGGCGCGCACCAGCTTGGTGGCGGTCTCCAGGTCGGTCTGCCCCAGCAGCTCGGCGGCTTCCTCGCCGTTGCTGCGGGTGAGGGCGCGTACCCGCTCGACGAGGTCGAGCAGTTCCGCGCCCTCCTGCCGGACGAGGGTCTCGCCCAGCAGATCGCCCAGCCTGCGGATGTCGGCCCGCAGTGCGGAGGTGGACTCGGCCGCCTCCACGCTCTCGGCGCTGTCCAGGCCCACCGCGTCGGGTGGGGTGTGGGCGCCGGCTGGGCTGTCGGCGCTGCGGCCGCCCGGGGTCTCCGCGCCGGAGGGCTCCCTCGCGGAGCCGTTCCCCGCCGTCCCGGGGTCACCCGATCCGGGCGCGTTCCGGGGCGGCTGGGGGGTTCGCTGGTTGCTGTCGGCGCTGCTCACAGGTGCGGCTCCCTTGCAGGGTTGCTTCCCTTGCGGGGTTGCTTCGGGCAGGTGGCGGACCGCGCTGTCCGACGGAACCAGGATAGGTCGGCCGCCGAGCGGCACAGCACTGCCGTCCGAGGGATGGGCGCAGCGGCGCGTCGCGCCCCGGCGTGCACCCCCCTTGTCCCGTGACTTACGGCTGCCATACTTACGACGCCGTAGGTTACGGAACCGTAGCCAAGCCGAGGTCCAATGAGGGACATCTATGACGACAAGCCCGGACGTGCTCGACAGTTCGCCACAGCCCGCCCCCGCCGACTCGCCGGAGGCCGCAGCGGCCTCCCCCGCCACCGGACCGCAAGCAGGCGGCGCCGCTTCCGCGCCGCTGTCCGCAACGCTGGGCGGCGAGAAGCGGCGCTCAGCCGAACAGATCGCACTGCTGCTGTTCATCACCGTTCCGTTCATCGGCCTGGTGGCCGCGGTGCCGCTGGCCTGGGGATGGGGGGTGAGCTGGCTGGATCTGGGGCTGCTGGTCGCGATGTACTTCATCGGCTGCCACGGCATCACCATCGGCTTCCACCGCTACTTCACGCACGGTTCGTTCAAGGCGAAGCGGCCGCTGCGGATCGCGCTCGCCGTGATGGGCTCGCTCGCCGTCGAGGGCCCGCTGGTGCGCTGGGTCGCCGACCACCGCAAGCACCACAAGTTCTCCGACGCCGAGGGTGACCCGCACTCGCCGTGGCGGTACGGGGAGACGATCCCCGCGCTGATGAAGGGCCTGTGGTGGGCGCACGTCGCATGGATGTTCGACGAAGAGCAGACGTCTCAGCAGAAGTACGCGCCCGACCTGGTCAAGGACCCCGCGCTGCGCGCCGTCTCCCGGCAGTTCGTGCTGTGGACGGCCGTCTCGCTGCTGATCCCGCCGCTGGTCGGCGGAGTGGCCACCTGGTCGTGGCAGGGCGCGGTGACCGCGTTCTTCTGGGGCTCGCTGGTGCGCGTCGCACTGCTGCACCACGTCACGTGGTCGATCAACTCCATCTGCCACGCCGTGGGCAAGCGCCCCTTCAAGTCCCGGGACCGGTCCGGCAACGTGTGGTGGCTCGCCGTGCTCTCCTGCGGCGAGTCCTGGCACAATCTGCACCACGCCGATCCCACCTGCGCCCGGCACGGCGTCGAGCGCGGACAGATCGACTCCAGCGCCCGCATCATCCGCTGGTTCGAGAAGGCCGGCTGGGCCTACGACGTGCGCTGGCCGAAGCGCGACCGGCTGGACGCCAAGCGCGGCGACGACGGACCGCGCCGCCGGAAGCCGGAGCAGAGCGTTCCGCAGGGCCCGGAGCAGGACACGGCGCCGGAGGGCACCCCCGGCTCGGACTCCCGCCGTCCGGAGCAGCCGGCCAGGGCGGCATGATGCTGTGCTGACCCAGGGGCCACGCCAGGCCCATGGGGCCGCAGCCAGCCAGCCGACAGGGAAGGCCCCTCCCGTGCCGACCGACGAGACGCCGCCGCCGTCCAGCGGCAGCCCCAAGAAGCGCGCCCGCCGCCGGATGACCGGCAAGGAGCGTCGCGAGCAGTTGCTGGACATCGGCCGCACCCTCTTCGCCGAGCGCGGCTTCGAGGGCACGTCCGTCGAGGAGATCGCACACAAGGCCGGGGTGTCCAAGCCGGTGGTCTACGAGCACTTCGGCGGCAAGGAGGGCCTGTACGCGGTCGTCGTCGACCGGGAGATGCGGCGCCTGCTGGACATGGTGACCGGAGCGCTCACCGGGGGCCACCCCCGCGAGCTGCTGGAGCAGGCCGCCTTCGCGCTGCTGGACTACATCGAGCAGTACACCGACGGCTTCCGCATCCTGGTGCGGGACTCGCCACTTCCCCAGTCCACCGGCACCTTCGCCTCGCTGATCTCCGACATCGCCACCCAGGTCGAGGACATCCTCGGCCGCGAGTTCAAGAACCGCGGCTTCGACGCCAAGCTCTCCCCGCTCTACGCCCAGGCCCTCGTCGGCATGGTGGCCCTGACGGGACAGTGGTGGCTCAACGTCCGCAAACCGAAGAAGGCCGACGTGGCGGCGCACCTGGTCAATCTCGCCTGGCACGGCCTCGACGGTCTGGAGCAGAAGCCCCGCCTGATAGGCCACCGCCGGTCCTGACCCCGGCAGCGCGGGCGGCCGGTGCCGAGGGGCGCCGGCCGCCGCGCCGGTGGGCACCGCCCACGGGCATCCCCCGAGACCGCCTCCGGGCCGCGGACGCACGAGGACCCGCCCGGAAATCCGTTCGGGCCGGGGCTGAGGTATGCAAAGCTCCCTTCGCGGTGTGCCCAAAGGGGCGCACACGGGAACGTGGAGGACGGCGATGTTCGGAATACCGCTGGGGGACGACGGAACCGAGCTGCGCCCGCTCGAACCGTGGCAGGCCGAGGAGTTCCTGGCCCACATCGAGCGCGGGCGGGAGTTCATCGGCCGGCACGTCGGACTGGCGGACGCCAACCGGGATCTGGAGTCGGCCCGCGCCTTTCTCACGGCGTACGCGCAGAAGACCGCCACCGACACCGGGCGGATCCTCGGCATCCGGACCGCGGAGGGCACGCTGGTCGGCGGGGTGCTCCTGCGCACGATGGACGTGGCCCAGGGCACCGCGGAGGCCGGCTGCTGGCTGGAGCCGGCCGCGGTGGGCCGGGGTCTGGTGACCCGCGCTGTGCGGGTCCTGATCGACTGGGCGGTCGAGGAGCGCGGGCTGCACCGCGTGGAGTGGCAGGTGCCCTCGGCGAACGAGCCCAGCATCGCGGTCGCCCGGCGTCTGGGCATGACGAAGGAGGGCGTGCTGCGGGAGATGTTCCTCTACCGGGGCGAGCGGACCGACATCGAGGTCTGGTCGGTCCTGGCCCCGGAGTGGCGGGCCGCCAAGGCCGCCGAACGGGCGGCGGGTTCCGATCACCGCGGTGCCGGCCGAGAACCGGTGGACGCGGATCCCATCAGCGCTTGACGGCGACCACGAAGACGCGACGGAAGGGGAACGCCGTGACCCCGTCGGCGCCGCGCGGATAGGCCTGGCGGAGCGCCGCCGCGTACTCGGCGAGGAAGTCGTCCCGTGCGGCGGGGTCGTCGGACAGCGCGGCCAGCACGGGGCGGAGGGCGGTGCCCTTGGTCCATTCGAGCACCGGGTCGGTGCCGGTCAGCCGGTGGAGGTAGGTGGTCTCCCAGGCGTCGACGGCGCAGCCTCGGGGGCCGAGCGGGGCGAGGAGGTCCGCGTACCGGGCCGGGGTGAGCACCGTGCCGGAGCGGGTCCGTGCACCGATCCGGTCGCGCCAGCGCGCGGAGTCGCACAGTGCGCTCAGCAGGGTGTGGCTGGGGGCTTCGACGTTGCCGGGCACCTGGAAGGCCAGAGTGCCGCCGGGCGGCAGGGCCGCGAGCCAGTCGGGGAAGGCGTGCCGGTGTCCGGGTACCCACTGGAGCGCCGCGTTGGAGAAGAGCAGTCCGAAGTGCTCGGCGGCGTCGGGACGCCAGTGGGCGAGGTCGGCGGGGGCGAAGTCGAGGCGGCCGGGGCGGGTGTGCTTCTCGGCCTCCCGTAGCATCTCGGGGGCGTTGTCGTACCCGGTGATGTGCGCCTCGGGCCAGCGTTCGGCCAGCGGGAGGCTGGGGCCGCCGGGGCCGCAGCCGAGATCGGCGATCCTGACGCGCGGCTGCCCCGGCAACCGCTCGGGTACCTGTGCCAGTAGATCGTGGACGGGGCGCAGCCGCGGCCCGGCGTGCCGGAGATACTGCTCGGGGTCCCACATGGCAGCAGGGTGCCCCGGGCATCTCTTGACGTCAAGAGACTTCACGTCGACACAACCTCTACACTGATCCCATGGAGGACGAGGTCGACCGTTTGGTGGCAGCTTGGCGCCGGGAGCGCCCTGACCTCGACGTTGAGCCGCTCGAGGTACTCAGCCGGGTCAGCAGACTGGCCCGGCACCTGGATCGCGCCCGGCGCATCGCCTTCTCCGAGCACGGCCTGGAGCCGTGGGAGTTCGACGTGCTGACCGCGCTGCGCCGGGCGGGCACCCCCTACCAGCTCTCCCCCGGTCAACTGCTCACCCAGACCCTGGTCACTTCGGGCACGATGACCAATCGCATCGACCGGCTCGCCAAGAAGGGGCTCGTCGAACGACTGCCCGACCCCAGCGACCGGCGGGGCGTCCTGGTCCGGCTCACCGTCGAGGGGCAGGACCGGGCCGACAGCGCACTGGCCGGACTGCTCGACCAGGAGCGCGCCATCCTCGTCGAGCTCTCCCCCCTGCAGCGTGGCGAACTCGCATCGCTGCTGCGGCAGCTGACGGCTCCGTTCGACAACATCCCCGGCTGAGCACACTCCCGGGCGCACTACCCCGGCGGGTACCCGGCCCGTACGATCACGCGCATGGCCATGGGCGCGCGGTTCGAGGGACGTACGGTCGTCATCTCCGGAGGCGGCCGCGGCATCGGTGCCGCGACGGCACACCGGCTGTCCGACGAAGGAGCGGCGGTGGTCCTCCTCGACAAGGAGGAGGCCGGGGCGCACCGCACCGCACGGGAGATCACGGCCTCCGGCGGGCGGGCCGCGTTCGTCCTCGGAGACGTCACGGACGAACCGGCCTGGCAACGCGCCGTGGAGACAGCGCACGCGGGCTTCGGCCCGGTGGACGGACTCGTCTGCAACGCGTCGCTGCTGCACGAGGGCGCCGCCGACCGGATCTCCGTCCCCGTGTGGGAGGCCCAGCTCGGGGTGAACCTGACCGGAGCCTTCCTCGGAGTGCGCGCCTGCCTCCCGGATCTGCGCGATCAGGCCGGTGCGGTGGTGCTGACCTCTTCCGCGCAGGCCCTCGCCGGGCTGCCCGGACGCCCCGCGTACGCCGCGGCCAAGGCGGGGATGACCGGACTCGGCCGCCAGCTCGCCGCCGAGTTCGGCCCCCGGGTACGGGTCAACTCCGTGCTGCCCGGCCCGATCATGACGCCCGCCTGGGACGCAGTTCAGGAGGAGGACCGGCGGCAGGCCGCCGGGGAGACGGTGATCGGCCGGCACGGGCGCCCCGACGAGGTGGCCGCCGCCATCGCCTTCCTGCTCTCGGCGGACGCGTCCTTCGTGACCGGCGCCGAACTGGTGGTGGACGGGGGGTGGAGCGCCGCCGGGAACGCGGGGTGAGCGACGGCCGCAGCTCTCCCGCTCATCGAGCCCGGCACCGCGACCCGCGGCACCGCGATCCGCGGTGCGCACGGGCTCGCGGCCCCGCCGTCCGCCACTCGGCCCACGGCCCCTCAGTCGGCGATGCCCGCGAAGGCGACGGCCCGCTCGACGCGGGCCCGCACCAGGTACTCGCCCGGGACGGCGTTGCGCCTGCCGTACTCGTCCCCGCGGTCGGGGCCCATGTAGCGGCCGCCGAGCCGGGTGGCCCAGGAGCGCATCAGGTCGAGGTCGTCGAGGAACTCGGCCGCCTCGCATTCCAGCATCACGAAGCTGTACGGGGGCTCCTGGTCGTCCACGCAGAGGGAGAAGCGGGGATCCCGGCGCAGGGAGCGGTACTTGAGCGAGGCGCTGTCCACCGTGAACAGCAGCCGGCCCGCGTCGTCCAGCAGGAACCACACCGGGGTGACGTGCGGGCGGCCGTCCTTGCGGGTGGTCGCCAGTTTGCCGGTGCGGGTGCCCGTCAGGACGAAGTCCCGCCACTGGTCCTCGGTCATCCGTCGCATTCTCGTCCTCCGCAGCCGTCCGTCGATCTCGGGTGAGCGGACGTCAGCCTAGGACGGCGCACCGACAGCGGCCCGCCACTCGCACCCCGGCGGGGCGGCGCGTGGCCGGGTCAGCGCGCCCCCACCGGCTCCAGTTCGGCCGGGCCCACCCCGGCGCGCCGGGCCAGGGCCACCGCCTGCAGCGTGGAGTGGACGCCCAGCTTGCCCAGGACGTTCTGCATATGGGTGCGGACCGTGTGCGGCGACAGATACAGCCGCTCGGCGACGGCCTTCCGGCCCAGGCCCGCCACCATGCACCGCAGCACTTCCCGCTCGCGCGGGGTCAGCGACTCCACGAGGCGTTCGCTCTCGGTGCGGTGCTTTCGGCTGGCCGTCAGCTCCCGGAGGACGCCGGTGAGGAGGGCGGGCGGCAGGTGGGTCTCGTCCTTGAGGACACCGCGGATCACCTGCAGGAGCCGGGAGAGGGAACAGTCCTTGGCGACCCAGCCGCCCGCGCCTGCCTGGAGCGCCGCGGCGGCGTGCCGGGGATCGTCACGCTCGGCCAGGACGACGGTGCGCACCGCCGGGTAGTCGGCCCGGACGCGCGCCACCAGGGGTAACCCGCCCACGGTGGCGGACGGGGACGGCGGGTCCGCGGCGCCGCCGGAGCTGCCGGGGGCGCCACCCGGGGCCGGCGGAGCTTCGTCCTGGGCACCGCGCGGGGTGCCGGAGGCGGGCTTCTCGCCGTTGCTCCGCGCCGCGCCCGGGCCGAGCGGGGGGCCCGCCTGGGCCGGGATCGGGACGGGAGCGGGCAGTGCGCCGTTCCCGGGCTGCGCTGTCCCGTTCAGCGGTGCGCCCAGATCGGCGTCCACGAGCAGGATGTCGAACCGGCGGCCCTCGGCGGCGCCGCGCTCCAGATGGCGCAGCGCGGCCGGTCCACTGCCCGCCGCGCCGACTTCGACATCTTGTTCGGCCGCGAGCGCGGCGGCCAAGGACTCGGCGAAAATGCGGTGGTCGTCGACCACCAGCACGCGAATACGTTGCATGGAACCCCCTGGCAGTGCGGGCACGGCGCCCATGCGCGGGGAAACGCGCCATCGACACGGCCGCCGCCGTGTTCGCTGTCTACCCCGCCCCCGGACGTCGTACCCGGCTGACTCGCCCCCTGATCAGCACCGGCCCCCACCGGTGCTGTGCACAAGGTTCAGAGTACGGGCGAGCTGTGACAACGGAAGGCAATTGACAAAAGTCGTTGTACCCGTGCCCCCTGGGGGCGCGCCAGGGCGCGTGGGGAGCGCACCCGTGCGGCCGCGCCGCACCCGCGAATCGCGGGCGGGGCTCAGCCGGGCGCGAGGATCTCCGGACGGGCGCGGCCGTCTCACATCCGGCGCGCGCCCGCGCTCGGCACCGCTTCGAACAGGTGCGGCACCGCATGGCCCGCCGCCTCGAACGCGGCGGTCACGGCCTCCCCGACGGCGCCGCTGCGGGAGTCCTCGGCCAGGACGATCGCCGAGCCGCCGAAGCCGCCGCCGGTCATCCGGGCGCCGAGCGCCCCCGCGGCGAGCGCCGTGTCCACCACCAGGTCCAGTTCCTCGCAGGAGACCCGGAAGTCGTCCCGCAGGGAGGCGTGTCCGGCGGTCAGCACCGGTCCCACCGCACGCGGGTCGCCCTGTTCCAGCAGCGCGACCACCTCCTCGACCCGCCGGTTCTCGGTGACGACGTGCCGGACGCAGGCACGCACCCCGGGGTCGGGCAGCCGGGCGAGAGCGGCGCCGAGTTCCCCGTGCGGGATGTCGCGCAGTGCCCGTACGCCGAGGGCCGTCGCGCCCGCCTCGCACGCCCGACGGCGTTCCGCGTAGGCCCCGTCGGCCAGGGTGTGCTTGACCCGGGTGTCGACGACCAGGAGCCGCAACCCCTCGGCGGCGAGATCGAAGGGTATCTGCCGCCGGGTCTGCTCACGGGTGTCCAGGTGCAGCACATGGCCCTCGGTGCAGCAGGCGGAGGCCGTCTGGTCCATGATTCCGCAGGGCATGCCCACGAAGTCGTTCTCGGCCCGCTGGCACAGCCGCGCCAACTCCTGCCGGGACAGCTCCAGCCCGTACAGCTCGCTCAGCGCGAGCCCGGTGACCACCTCCAGGGCAGCCGATGAGGAGAGCCCGGCGCCGGTCGGCACGGTGCTGGTCAGGTGCACATCCGCACCGCCGACCGGCAGCCCCGCCTCCCGCAGCGCCCAGCCGACACCGGCCGGATAGCCGGCCCAACCGCCGTCCGCGCCGGGCCGCAGGTCGTCCAGCCGGAGCCGGTGGGCGGGGCCGGGTACATCGGCCGAGTGCAGCCGCAGGACGCCGTCGTCGCGCCGCGCGGCGGCCGCGTGCACGGTGTGCGGGAGGGCGAGCGGCATCACGAAGCCGTCGTTGTAGTCCGTGTGTTCGCCGATGAGGTTGACCCGGCCCGGCGCCGCCCAGGCGCCCTCCGGTGCGGTGCCGTAGATCTCCCGGAACCCGTCCCGCACGTCCCGGGTGTGCTGCCCGGTGTCGTCGCTCACGCCGTGGCCTCCGGGGCGCGCTCCCGCTCGGTGTGCCGCGCGAACCGCCAGGCGTCGGACACGATCTCCGCCAGTCCGGCGCGCCGGGGGCGCCAGCCCAGTTCCCGGTGGGCCCGGTCGGCGGAGGCCACCAGTACGGCCGGGTCTCCGCCGCGGCGCGGCCCGACCTGCTCGGTGACCTCGTGCCCGGTGACTTTGCGGACGGTCTGGACGACCTCGCGGACGGAGAAGCCGCTGCCGTTGCCGAGGTTGCAGATCAGGTGCTCGCCCGAGGCGGCCCGGTCGAGGGCCAGCAGATGCGCGTCGGCGAGGTCGGCGACGTGGATGTAGTCGCGCACGCAGGTGCCGTCGGGGGTGGGGTAGTCGTCGCCGTACACCGAGATCGCCGGGCGCCGCCCCTGCGCGACCTGGAGCACCAGCGGGATCAGATGCGACTCGGGGTCGTGGCGCTCGCCGTAGGCGGTGCCGTCGGCGGCGAAGTAGGCGCCGGCGACGTTGAAGTAGCGCAGCGAGACCGCGGCCAGGCCGTGTGCCCGGCACTCGCCGCCGATCATGTGGTCGACGGCCAGCTTGGACGCGCCGTAGGGGCTGGTGGGTGCCGCGGGGTCGGTCTCGGTGATCGGGGTGCGCTCGGGTTCGCCGTAGACGGCTGCGGTGGAGGAGAAGACGAGGGTGCGCACGCCGGCCGCGCGCATGGCGGCCAGCAGGTCGACGGTGCCGCCGACGTTGTTGCGCCAGTACTTCTCGGGCTGCTCGACCGACTCGCCCACCCGGGAGTGCGCGGCGAAGTGCAGGACGCCGTCGTAGGAGGAGTCCAGCACCCGGGCCGCTTCGCCCAGCCCGCCGCTCACGAACTCGGCGCCGCCGGGGACGGCCCGCGCGAAGCCGGTGTCGAGGTCGTCCAGGACGGTGACGGTGTGGCCCGCCTCCAGCAGGTGCGCCGCCACGACGCTGCCCACATATCCGGCCCCGCCGGTCACCAGGTACTTAGCCATTGCGCCTGTCCTTTGCTCGGGTCGCTTCCGGGCGCACGCGGGCGCCGGGTGCGCCGGGTGCACCGCACACGAAACCACCTCTTGCTGTGCGCTTCACGACGCCACCTCGCGGAGCCGCGCGGCCGCGGACTCCGGCGGCACGTCGTTGATGAACACGTCCATTCCGGACTCGGAACCGGCGAGGAACTTCAGCTTCCCGGGAGCCCGGCGGATGGTGAACAGCTCCAGGTGGAGGGCGAACTCCGCGCGGCTCGCGAGGCCCGGTTCCGGGTCGGTGCCGAACGGTGCCTGATGCCAGGCGGCGATGTAGGGGGTGCGGACCGCGGTTTCGCCGAAGAGGCGGTCGAAGCGGCGCAGCAGTTCCAGGTAGATCCCGGGGAACTCGGCGCGGGCCGGTTCGCTCAGCCCGAGCAGGTCGGGCACCCGGGAGGTGGGGTGCAGGTGCACCTCGTAGGGCCAGCGCGCGGCGTGCGGGACGAAGGCGATCCAGTGCTCGCCCTCCAGGACGATCCGCTCTCCGGCGGCGCGTTCGGCGGCGACCAGGCTCTCGAAGAGGTTGCCGCCGGGGCCCGCGGCGTGTTCGGCCAGGGAGCGCAGCATCCGGGCGGTCCGCGGGGTGGTGAACGGGTAGCCGTAGATCTGGCCGTGCGGGTGGGAGAGGGTCACCCCGATCTCCTCGCCGCGGTTCTCGAAGCAGTACACCTGCTCGACGCCGGGCACATGGGACAGCTCGGCCGTGCGGTCGGTCCACACGTCCAGGACGAGGCGGGCCTGCTCCTCGTCCAGGTCGGCGAAGGAGGCGCGGTGGTCGGAGGTGAAGCTGACGACCTCGCAGCGGCCGGCGCCGGGCATCTGCCGGAAGACCCCGGCGGGGCCGTCGGCCCGCTGCGGGCCGGGTGCCCCGTGGAAGGAGGGGAAGCGGTTCTCGAAGACGGCGACGTCGTAGTCGGACTCCGGGATCTCGCTCATCCGCCCGTCGCGGGAGGGGCACAGCGGGCACTCGTCGGCCGGCGGGTGGTAGGTGCGGGCGTTGCGGTGCGCGGTGACGCCCACCCACTCGTCCAGCAGCGGATCGTGCCGGGCCTGGGCGTGGGCTTCCATGGCGGGCATCGGGCGCCGGTCGGCGGCGGTGCGGACGGCGTCGTCGTGGAGGTCGTAGTAAACGATCTCGCGGCCGTCGGCCAGACGGCCTGAGGTCTTCTTCACCGGGTGGCTCCTCGTTCCTGGACCTCAAACATAATCACACACAAGGAACCACGAGCCAACAGAGTCTTCAACAGGGGGCAGCGCCCGATCCCAGCCCCTACCGGCCGAGAACAGGACAGGCGAAGTGGGGCAAAGTGCCGCCGTCAACCGTCGACATTCATCACAATCAAACAAACTCCCGCAACAGGACCTTTCAAAAACTGAAACCTCGGCGGTACGTTCACGTGCGTTCCGATCGCGCAATGAAGCGAGTGACCCATGTTGCACTTGGCCGAAGGGCTACGGCTCCCCACCAACGGACTCGACTACACACTCCTCGGCATCTACTTCGCCGTCGTGCTCGGGATCGGCTTCGCCGCCCGGCGCAGTGTGAAGACCAGTCTCGACTTCTTCCTCTCCGGCCGGTCGCTCCCCGCGTGGATCACCGGCCTCGCCTTCGTGGCGGCCAACCTCGGCGCCACCGAGATCCTCGGCATGGCCGCCAACGGCGCCCAGTACGGCGTCTACACCGTGCACTGGTACTGGATCGGCGCCATCCCGGCCATGGTCTTCCTCGGCCTGGTGATGATGCCGTTCTACTACGGCTCCAAGGTCCGCTCGGTGCCCGAGTTCCTGCTGCACCGGTTCGGCCCCTCCTCCCACCTGCTCAGCTCGATCATCTTCGCGGTCTCCTCGGTGCTGATCGCGGGCGTGAACCTCTACGCGCTCGCGCTCGTGCTGAAGGCGCTGCTGGGCTGGGAGCTGTGGATCTCCATCGTGGTGGCGGGCTTCTTCGTGCTCGCCTACATCACGCTCGGCGGCCTCTCCTCGGCGATCTACACCGAGGTGCTGCAGTTCTTCGTCATCCTCGCCGCGCTGATCCCGCTCACCGTCGTGGGCCTCAAGCGGGTCGGCGGCTGGGGCGGCATCAGCGACACCCTCTCCGGCGAGAAGGGCGGCGCCTTCATGACCGCCTGGGACGGCACCGGCATCGGCTCGGCCAACCCACTGGGCGCCAACTGGCTGACCATCGTGCTGGGCCTGGGCTTCGTGATGAGCTTCGGCTACTGGACGACCAACTTCGCCGAGGTGCAGCGCGCGCTGTCCGCCAAGAACCTCTCGGCCGCCAAGCGCACCCCGTTGATCGCCGCCTTCCCCAAGATCTTCATACCGGCGGTCGTGGTCATACCCGGCCTGATCGCGCTCGTGATGGAGCCGACCCTGGGCAAGCACGAGGATGGGCTGCAGTACAACGACGCCATCCCGGTGCTGATGCGCGACCTGCTGCCCAACGGGGTGCTGGGCATCGCGGTCACCGGTCTGCTGGCGGCGTTCATGGCCGGTATGGCGGCCAACATCTCCTCCTTCAACACCGTCTTCACCAACGACATCTGGGCGGCGTACCTGAAGAAGGACCAGCCGGACGAGCACTACGTCAAAACGGCCCGCTGGGTCACCGCCGTCGGCGTGCTGATCGGCATGGGGACCGCGTTCATCGCATCCTCGTTCAGCAACATCATGAACTACCTGCAGACGCTGTTCTCCTTCTTCAACGTGCCGCTGTTCGTCGTGTTCATCATCGGCATGTTCTGGAAGAAGACCACGCCGGCCGCCGGCTTCTGGGGCCTGCTGAGCGGCACCGCCGGCGCGATGGTGAACTACTTCTGGTTCTACAAGCACGGCGTCATCGACATCCCCAGCGACCAGGGCGCCAACTTCGTCTCCTCGATCGTCGCCTTCGTGCTGGGCGCCGCGGTGATGGTGGTCGTCACGCTGTTCACCCGGTCCAAGCCGGTCGAGGAGCTCGCGGGGCTGGTGTACGGCACCCGGTCGCCCGGCGCGGAGGAGCCGCCCGGCGAGGGCGACGACGCCTGGTACCGCAGGCCCGCGCTGCTGGGCTGGGGCGCGGTGATCCTCGCGGCCCTCTGCTACATCCCCTTCTCCTTCTGAGCCCCGACGCGAAGGACACTGAAGCGCAATGAACGACAACAGCACCGAAAAGCCCGCCGCCCAGCAGGTGGCCACGAACGTCGAGGAGCTGGAGCGGCGCTCCCGCACCGCGGCCCGCCTCTTCGACGTACGGCGCATCATCGGCGGCCTGTTCGTGGTCTACGGCGTGCTCGTCACCCTCGCGGGGATCTTCGCCTCGGAGGAGGACCTGAAGAAGGCCCAGGACATCAACATCAACCTGTGGACCGGACTCGCCATGCTGGTCCTGGGTCTGGGATTCCTGCTGTGGCTCCGCCTCAGCCCCACGATCCCGCCGCCGGCGCCGGAGGACGAGGAGTAGGCGGCTCCCGCCCCCGTCCGCGGCGCCCGGAGCCGCGGACGACCGGAGCCACCGGCCAACAGAGCGCGGACGGCACCTGCTCCCGGCGTGCGCAGCGCGTGCGCCGGGCTCAGCCGCCCGCGCCGCCGACCCGCTCCAGCAGTCCCGTGCGGGCGGCGAGCGCGGCCGCCTCCAGCCGCGAACCGACTCCCAGCTTCATCAGCACCCGCTGCACATGGGTGCGTGCCGTGCTGGGGGCGATCCGCATCCCGGCCGCGATCAGCCGGGTGTCCTCGCCCTCGGCGACCCGCACCAGCACCTCCACCTCCCGCGGGGTGAGCATCTGCAGCAGCCGGGCACCCTCGTCGTCGGGCTCGGCGGCCGGGTTGAGCAACTCGGCGAACGACTGGCTCAGCAACTGCGGTGCCACGGCCGCCTCACCGGCCCGCGCCTTGACCATGGCCCGCTCGACGCCCTCGATCCGCTCGTCGTGCCGCACATAGCCGGACGCCCCCGCCGCGAAGGCGGAGGCGATCCCGCGCGGGTTCGGCACCGGGCCGAGCACCACCACCGCGATCTGCGGCTTCTCTCTCTTGATCCGCACCACCGGATCGAAGACGCCCGGCTCGGCCGGCGTCGCCGTGCCCAGCAGGCACACCTCCGGTGCCCTGCTGATGACCAGTTCGGCCGCGCCGCCGCTGGGCGCGGCCGCCGCGAGCACGCGGTGCCCGCGCAGCTTCAGTGCCGAGGCAAGGGCCTCGGCGAGCAGGCGGTGATCGTCGACCACCATGAGCCGCACGCTCATCAAGCTCGCTCCCCCCACACACGCTACGGATGGCCCCGCACCCCCCTGCGCAGCCCGTCTCTTGTTCCCCGGGAAGCTACACGCTCACTCGGCGTTCCGCGCCCCTTACGGGCTGAAATCCCCAAGGGAGGGCTTGAAGACGGCCCCCGGAACGGCCGACGGCCCGCCACGGGGTGCCGTGGCGGGCCGTCGGGTGTGGGTCAGAACGGGGACGGTTCCCCGTCCCCGCGCCGCGGCTGCGCCGCCGCGCGGGGGTCCGGCGGGTTCACTGCGGTCCGAAACCGGCCGCCAGCTTGTCGAAGGGGTCGTCGTAGTCGCCGTCGGGCTTGGAGACGGTCGAGGAGTTCAGGAAGAGCCTGCCGCTCTCGAAGCGCAACGGCTCCCGCAGGCTGCTCGCACTGATGTTGAACGCCTGCTCGCCCTCGCCCTGCTCGACCCGCGGCATCTTCAGCAGCAGCGTCTGCTTCCCCTTGCCGGGCTCGATGCTGACGACCTCGCCGCCCGCGTCGTAGTCCGGCAGCTTGTAGGCGAGGAGATTGGGACCGTCCATCCGGATCGGCACGAAGCTGCGCTTCTCCCCGGCCTCGGCCTTCCACTTGGTGTTCCCGCTGTTGAAGTCGAACGCCATGATCTCGTTCGTCCGGCCGTACTCGGCCTTGCCGCTGTGCTCCTCCGTCGCGAGGTAGACGGTGTCCTTGCCCACCGCGATGTTGTAGCAGCTGTCGACCTCGACGCCGCAGGGGCGGACGTAGTTGTCGTCGATCGAGATCCGGGCCTTGAGCTTCTTGTCCTCACCGACCGTCATGACGTCGCTGGTGAGTTCGCTTCCGGCGCCGACCACCAGGACGAGCGGATCGGTGGAGGCGATCCGTACGTTCTTCGCGCCCTTGGGCACGTCGAACTTCCAGGTGGCCTTGCCCTTGTTCTTCGGGTCGAGCCGCTGCACGCTGATCTGCGGCTTGGAGAAGCTGCCGCACTCGGTGACGGCGTACAGCTCCTTGCCGCCCGAGTAGCCCTCGTCCCGGCAGTTGCTCGACTTGCTCTTCCACAGCTGCTTGCCCGAGGGGATGTCGTAGGCGGCGGAGCCGCCGATCCACGCGGAGGCAACGGTGTCGCCGCTGATGGCCACGTTGTCGTTGGACGACTCGTCCTTGGCGCCGGACATCTTCTCGTCCATGACGATCTTCCCGGTGTCCACGTCGACCGCGACCATCCGGTTGCAGGAGGCGTTGCTGGAGATCGTCTCGCGCACGACCATGGCCACCTCGTGGCGCTCCGTCATGCCGTTCGAGGCGCTGCACACCTCGCCCTTCAGCGAGACCGGCGACTTCTGCTCGTTGGTCTTGAGGTCCACGATCAGGAGTTCCTTGACGGAGACCTTGGCGAACACCTTGTCCGTGGCCCAAGCCCCGGGAACCTTGGTGTAGTCCTTGACCTTGGGGTCCTTGATGCTGAACAGCTCGTCGCCCTTGGTGCTCTTGGGCTTGGTCTCCAGACCGTCGCCCTTGGACTTCTGCGAACCGCCCTTGGACTCGTCCTTCTTCCCGCCCTCGTCATCGCCGCGGGTGAACAGGAACACGCCCGCACCGGCGATCAGCACCACCGCGACGGCGGCCGCGATCAGGGCGATGAGCTTGGTGTTCTTCTTGCCGCCCCCCGGGCCTCCGGGAACGGGGCCGCCGGGACCTCCGGGCCCCTGGTATCCGGGCGGCGGCTGCTGACCGTAGGGGCCGGACTGACCGGACTGACCGTAGGGCGCCGCGGGCTGGCCGTAGGCCATCGTCGGGGCGCTGTGCTGGCCGCCGGCCGGCGGACCGGCGGGTCCGGGCGGGCCAGGCGGCGGGCCGGGCGGCCCCGGTGGCGGTCCGGGCGGGCCGGGCGGGCCCGGCTGCTGCGGATAGCCGTAGCCGCCCGGCGGTGGCGACTGCGGGGGCTGCGGCGGCTGCTGAGGCGGCTGTCCGGGCTGCTGCGGATAGCCGTAGGCCGGCTGCCCCTGCGGATCGCGCGGGGGCTCCTGGGGTGTGCCGAAGCCCCCGGACGGCGGCTGGCTCGGTGGCGGAGGCGGCTGCGACATGACATTCCCTTGGTACGGGCAGACCGGGCGCCCGGCGCCTCAAACCCCCGTAGGGCCGAGCGAATCGGACATCATGGCCCACCATCGGCAGACTTCTGAGCGGACATTCTTTCTACCACCGGACTCCCGGGACCCGGATCCCGGTTCCGTCACCGTCCGGTACCGAACCCCATGGCCAGCGGAGCCTTCTCCTTGGCGTCGGTGTCGTTCTTCCCGTACAGCAGGCTCCGTTGCAGGAAGAGCCGGCCGCCCACGTAGAGCGCGGGGGCGCTCCTGCTCATCGTCGGCACCCGGAAGCGGCTCTGCTGCTCGGCGGTCTCGTCCGGCAGCCGCAGCAGCCCGTGCTGCTCCCCGTCCCCCGGGGACACGCTGACGACCTGGCCGCCCTTGTCGTAGGTGGGGGTCACGTACGCGATCGCCTTGTCGCCCCGCGTCCCGATGGGGAAGACCGTGCGGCCCTCGCCCGCACGGGACTTCCACTTCGGCTCACCGCTGTGGAAGCCGAAGCCCATGACCTCGTTGGTGCGGGACAGGGAGTCGTCGCTCTTGCCCGAGTGCTCCTTGGTCGCGATGTAGACCATGTCCTCGGTCGCCACGACGTTGAAGCACGCCTCGCTGCCCAGATCGCCGATGCCGCAGCCCGGTTCGTAGCGGTCGCCGAGACTGAAGGTGGCGGCGATCGAGCCCTTGTCGTCGATCGTCATGACCTCCGACTCCGATGCGTCTCCCGTGCCCAGCACCAGCACGATCGGATCGGTGTCCACGACGCGGACGGCGCGCCCGTCCCGCAGGTTGTGGGGCAGCCGCATGTCCCAGGTGGAGTGGCCGGTCTTCGGGTCGAGTTGGTTGAGCGTGAGCGAATTGTCACACTCCAGGACCACCAGCAGCCGGGCACCGCCGCCGTACCGGCTGTGCTCGCAGGTCTCGCCGGTCTCCTTGCTCTTCCACAGCGGGTCGCCGCCCTCGATGGGGAACGCGGCGAAGCCGCCGATCCAGGAGAGCGCGACCGTGTCCTGGGCGACGGTCAGGTTCACGTCGCCGCCGCCGAAGATGGTGTCGCCTATGGGAATGGGCTGGTCCCACAGCTTCTTGCCACTGTCGACGTCGAAGACGGCGACGGAGTTGCAGCCGCCGCTCCCCTTCTCGAAGGCGACGGCCGTGCGGTGGTCGTCGGTCATGTGCGGCGACGCCGCGCAGACCGGGCCGCCCAGCGGGATGCGCCAGGCGCGTTTGCCGTTCATGCGGTATCCCTCGATCGCGTTGATCGAGGACTTGGCATAGATCTTCTCGGTGACCCAGCTCCCGTCGGCGCCCTGGGCGTCCTTGACATGAGTGTTCGGCTGCTCGAGAGAGAAGAGCTGCTTCGCGTGGCTGCCGCCCGCCACGGCCGGCCCGGAGCCCCCACCGCCCTTGTCGTCCCCGCCACCGGAGGAGAAGAGCCATATGCCGCCCGCGACCAGCACCACGGCGACCACCGCCGCGAGGATGCGCACCGCTTTGGGGCTGCGGCCGCGCGGCGCGAACGGCCCACCGGCTCCCGGCGGCGGAGGCGGCAGTTGCGGGCCGGCCGGGTAACTGCCGTGCGACGGCCGGCCGAAGCCCGGGCCGGACGGCGGCGCCGCGGGCGGCGCGGCGGGAGGTGCCGGCGGCTGCTGCGGTACCGGTGGCTGCTGCTGCGGTGGCGCCGGCTGCTGTGCCGGTGCCTGCGGCGGTGGCGGCTGCGCGGGTGGATTCCAGCCACCCTGGGGAGGCGGACCGGACGGTGGAGGCGGCGGCTGTGTCATCGCGGTTCCTCAGGAAGGAGCAGGGCGCCCCTTTCTACCACCATCACCGAAGCAGTTGTCATGCACCCTCGGTATCGGCCAGTTCCAGCCAGCGCATCTCCAACTCCTCGCGCTTCTCGCGCACCTCGCGCAGTTCGCCGTCCAGCCCCGCCACCCGCTCGAAGTCGGTCGCGTGCTCGGCCATTTCGGCGTGCAGAGCCGCCTCGCGCTGCTCCGCCTTCTCCAGTTGGCGCTCGATCCGCTGCATCTCCTTGTGCGCCGCGCGGGAGAGCGCGGCCGGCTTGGCCGGCTCCTTGGCCGACCGGTCCGACCCGCCCGCGGTCCGGTCCGCCGCGGCGGCGGGCGCCGACGCGGCGGCCGCGGTCTCCATCCGGGCCCGGCGCTCCAGATACTCGTCGATGCCCCGCGGCAGCATCCGCAGGGTGGCGTCGCCCAGCAGCGCGTGGACGCGGTCGGTGGTGCGCTCGACGAAGTACCGGTCGTGCGAGATGACCACCAGCGAGCCGGGCCAGCCGTCCAGCAGGTCCTCGAGCTGGGTGAGGGTCTCGATGTCCAGGTCGTTGGTCGGCTCGTCCAGGAAGAGGACGTTGGGCTCGTCCATCAGCAGCCGCAGGATCTGCAGCCGCCGCCGCTCGCCGCCGGAGAGGTCGCCCACCGGCGTCCACTGCTTCTCCTTGGCGAAGCCGAACCGCTCGCACAGCTGCGAGGCCGTCATCTCCCGCCCCTTGCCCAGGTCGATGCGGGAGCGGACGGCTTCCACGGCCTCCAGGACCCGCAGCGCCGGGTCCAGTTCGGCGACCTCCTGGGAGAGGTAGGCCGGCTTCACCGTCCTGCCGACCTTGATCCGCCCCTCGGTGACCAGCGGCGAGGGCTGTTCACCTCCGGTGGCGGCGGTGTCGGCCAGGGCACGCAGCAGCGAGGTCTTGCCCGCACCGTTCACGCCCACCAGGCCGACCCGGTCGCCGGGGCCCAACTGCCAGGTGAGCTGCTTGAGCAACAGCTTCGGACCGGCCTGCACGGTGACGCCCTCCAGGTCGAAGACCGTCTTGCCCAGCCGGGAGTTGGCGAAGCGCATCAGCTCCTGGCTGTCCCGGGGCGGCGGCTCGCCCTCGATCAGCGCGTTCGCCGCCTCGATCCGGAAGCGCGGCTTGCTGGTGCGGGCCGGGGCGCCGCGCCGCAGCCAGGCGAGCTCCTTGCGCATCAGATTCTGCCGCTTGGACTCCTCCTGCGCGGCGATGCGCTCCCGCTCGGCGCGGGCGAAGACGTAGTCGGAGTAGCCGCCCTCGTACTCGTGAACCGCGCCGCGCTGCACGTCCCACATGCGGGTGGCGACCTGGTCGAGGAACCAGCGGTCGTGGGTGACGCACACCAGCGCGGAGCGGCGGGCACGCAGGTGTCCGGCGAGCCAGGAGATGCCCTCCACGTCGAGGTGGTTGGTCGGCTCGTCCAGCACGATCAGGTCCTGCTCGGCGATGAGCAGCTTGGCAAGCGCGATCCGCCGGCGCTCGCCGCCGGAGAGCGGGCCGATCACGGTGTCCAGGCCCTGCGGGAAGCCGGGCAGGTCCAGGCCGCCGAACAGTCCGGTGAGCACGTCGCGGATCCGCGGGACGCCCGCCCATTCGTGGTCGGCCAGGTCGCCGACCACCTCGTGCCGGACGGTGGCCTGCGGGTCGAGGGAGTCGTGCTGCGTCAGCACGCCGACACGCAGCCCTCCCGCGTGGGTGACCCGGCCCGCGTCCGGTTCCTCCTCGCGGGCCAGCACCTTGATCAGGGTGGTCTTGCCGTCGCCGTTGCGGCCCACGACTCCGATCTTGTCCGCCTCGTTGACGCCCAGCGAGACGCTGTCGAGGAGGGCGCGGGTGCCGTGCACCTTGTCGACGGTTTCCATGTTGACGAGGTTGACGCGGTTGCCAGCCATCTCTCTCCTGTTGGGGGCCGGACCCCAGGGTAGCTCTGTCCCGGCCGCCGCCGGGCAGCGGCCGGGTCCCTCCCGGGCGGCACCGCCGGGCACCGGGCCGCGGGCCGGTACCCGGGGCTTCAGGTGCCGTGCAGCATCAGCGCTATGCCGCCCACCATCAGCACGCTCGCCGCGGTCCTGGGCCAGCCGAAACGCTCCTTGAAGAAGAGGGCGCCGATCGTGGCCCCGGCGATGATCGACGACTCCCGCAGCGCCGCCACCGGTGCCAGCGGTGCCCGGGTCTGCGCCCACAGCACCAGCCCGTAGGCCAGCACCGACAGCGCCCCGCCCAGCAGCCCGCGCAGAGCCACCGGGCGCAGCTCCGCGACCAGGGCGCGGCGGCGGGTGAGCAGGGCCCAGGCCGGGATCGCCAGCCCTTCCAGCAGCATCAGCCAGGCGATGTAGCCCAGCGGGCTGCCCGCGGCACGCACGCCGACCCCGTCCACGACGGTGTACGACGCGATGGCCAGGCCCGTGCACACGGCGGCGGTCAGCGCGGGCCACTGCGGACCGGCACCCGGGCCGGAGGCCGCCTCGCCGGAGCCGGAGGCCGCCTCGCCGGCGTCCGTTTCCGGAGAGCGCCCCGCACCGCGCAGTCCCCACAGCGCCACGCCGACCAGTCCGGCGGAGGCCAGCAGCACCCCGGCGAGCTGCCATCCGTCGGGCATCTCGTGCACGAAGACGGCCGCCAGCACCGTCACCACCAGCGGCGCCGTTCCACGCGCGATGGGGTACATCTGCCCGAACTCGCCCATCCGGAAGGAGCGCATCAGCAGTGCCTGGTAGACGACGTGCAGCGCCGCCGAGACGAGCAGCGGCGGCCAGGCCCCGGCGGCCGGGAGCGGGACGAAGCAGGCCAGCGCGGCACCGCACACCGCGCCGCCGCTGCCGACCAGGGTGAAGGCGAGCAACTGGTCGCGGATGCCGTGTGCCAGCGCGTTCCAGGTGGCGTGGGTGAGCGCCGCGGCCAGCACCGCGGCGACGACTATCGGAGTCACCCCGCGCTGCCGGAGGCAGTGCGGTCACGGAGTCGCTGCGTCATGCCCAGGACGCTACCGTCGCGCTGATCAGTGCTTTTACCGGGGTGTCCGGACCGTCGACGGCGGTGCGGTACGGGTCCGGGCTGCGGAGTGCCCGCCGGCCGGTACGGCGTCGCCGTACCGGCCGGGGCGGACGGCTCGGCCTCAGCCGCGGGCGGCGTCCAGCACCTTGCGGACGATCGGGCCGGCGTTCTCGTTACCGTGCCCGGAGGCGGGCACGACAGCCGCCGCGGCGGCGTCACCGGAGTACGCGGTGAACCAGGCGTTCGGCTTCTTCTGCCCGTCGACCTCCGCGGAGCCGGTCTTCGCTCCGAAGTCCCCGCTCATCCCGGCCATCGGCTGGGCCGCGGTGCCGCCGGTGGCGGTGACCTTCATCAGGGACTTGAGGTCCTTGTGCACGCCCGGCTTCATGGCGCGCGGCGCCTTGGCGAGGGTGCGGTCGTCGACCGACGGGGGCACCACGTACGGCTGCCGGAAGGTGCCGTTCTGCACGGTGGCGGAGACGGACGCCATGTTGAGCGGGTTCATCCGCACGCCGCCCTGGCCCATGAGCGAGGCGGCCATCTGGGCGTCGGACTGGACCGGGACCCGGCCGTCGAACGTGGTGGTGCCGGTCTTCCAGTTGAGGCCGATGCCGAAGACGTCCCGGGCCTCCTTGGTGAGGTCGTCGTCCTTCAGCTCGGGCGCCTGGCTGATGAAGGCGGTGTTGCAGGAGCGGGCGAAGCTCTGCGCGAAGGTGCCGTGCTTGATCTCGAAGTTGTCGTCGTTGTGGAACTTCCAGCCGCCGTACGTGAAGTACTTGGGGCACGGGTGGGTCTTGCCGGGCGAGGCGAGGCCCTTGTCGAGCAGCATGGCGCTGGTGACGACCTTCATGGTGGAGCCGGGGGCCAGCGAGCCCTGCAGCGCGCTGTTGAAGCCCTTGGCGGGGGAGTTGGCGATGGCCAGGATCTCGCCGGTGCTGGGCTTGACGGCGACCACGGAGGCCTTCTTCTTGCCCTTGACGGCGGCCTCGGCCGCACGCTGCGCCCCGGCGTCGATGGTCGTCTTCAGCTTTCCGGGCGTGGGCTCGGAGAGCTGGTGCAGCACGGTGTCGGTCTTGCCCTTGGCGTCGACGATGCGCGTCTGCACGCCCGGGGAGCCCTCGGTCTTGTCGCCGTAGCGCTTGCCGATGTCGCGGATCACCCCGGCGAGGGCGGGGTGGTCCTCGGCACTGAGCGCCGAGCCGTCCCGGTCCACGGCGGTGACGGGCGGGGTGCCCGACTCGTCGGTGACGATGGTCCGGCCGTCCTTGAGCTTGGGGTGCAGCACGGAGGGCTTCCACTCGACCACGGGCTCGCCGGTCTTCGCGGCCCGGACGATCTTCAGCGCCGAGTCGTACTTCCAGGCGGCGTCCTTCTTGCCGTAGGCGACCCGCGCGGTGACGCCGAAGGGCACCTTCTCGCCGTCGGCCGCCTCGGGGGTGGCCGCGACCTTGGAGACGTGGGCCTTGCTGCGGAAGGCGCCGAGTGCCTTGGCGGCCGCTGCGGAGTCGTCGGTCAGCGCGGCGGCCTTCTTGGTGTCGCCCTCGGCCCAGGCGCCCAGGAATTCCTTGGCGGCGGTGCGCACTTCGGCCGCGCTGAGCGGGCCCTTCTTGGCCTCGGCCGCCTTGCTGTCCGCGGCGACGGTGCTCTGGGCCTCCTCGTCGTCGCTGCCGACGAGGGCGTAGACGCCGACGCCGGCGAGCCCGACGACGGCGGCCGCGACCCCGCCGATCACGGCCATCTTCTGTGTGTCGCGCATCCGCGTTCTGCCCCTCCACCCGCCTTGGCCCGGTCTGCCGGCCGAAGTCCTGACGCGTGGCACCCTAGAGCACGTCCATGACAGAACGTGCCCTCGTATGCCCGTTCAGCCCCTTCTGCCGGTGTTCTGCTCCCCCGTGTGGCCCGGATTCCGCCGGTGGCCGGCGGTCCGGACCGAGGAACGGAACCGCCGCCCCTCGGGGCCGCGCTGCCGCGGCCCCTGGGGCAGACGAGCAGCGCGGGGCGATCGGTTCCGTATCACGGCCTTGTGTCCGAATCGCGATCTTCGCTGAGCGTTTTCGTGACCTGCCAGTTCACTTGGCAGGCCCTTCCGGTCGGAGTGCGCCCACTTCAGGTCAGATCCAGGAGTCAAGCCACATCCGGTGCCGCCACTCGCCCAGCGGAATCGTCTGCCCGGTGTAGATCGGCCAGAAATAGACGAAGTTCCAGACGATCAGCAGCCCGACCACGCCCACCCCGACCACGCCCAGGGTGCGCCGCCTGTCATCCGCACCCGGCGGCCCGGTCAGCGCCCCGGCCGCCATCGCCAGGCCGAGGCACAGGAAGGGGAGGAACACCACGGCGTAGAACAGGAAGATGGTGCGCTCCTGATACAGGAACCAGGGCAGATAGCCGGCGGCGACGCCGCACAGGATCGCGCCCGCGCGCCAGTCGCGGCGCAGCAGCCAGCGGTAGCCGACGTACAGGAGCGCCACGCAGGCGGCCCACCACAGCACCGGGGTCCCCAGCGCCAGGACTTCGCGGGCGCAGCCCTCGGCCTTGTCGGTGCAGCCGTCGGAACCCGCCTCGGGCGACTCGTAGAAGTAGGAGACGGGACGGCCCAGGACCAGCCAGCTCCATGGGTTCGACTGGTAGGTGTGCCCGGAGGTGAGGTTGACGTGGAAGTCGTAGACCTCGCTCTCATAGTGCCACAGGCTGCGCAGCGGCCCCGGCAGCCAGCCCCACGGGCCGGCCGCTCCCTGCTCGTCCGCCCAGCTCCGGAAGTAGCCGCCGGAGGTGGCGAACCAGCCCGTCCAGGAGGCGACGTAGGTGGCCACCGCGACGCAGGGCAGGGAGAGGAACGCGGGCACCGCGTCCCGGGTGAGCATGGCCGGCACCGGGCGGGAGGCGCCCGCGGTACGGCGCGCCCCCACGTCCCACAGGACGGTCAGCAGCCCGAAAGCGGCCAGCACGTACAGGCCGTTCCACTTGGTGGCGCAGGCCAGCCCGAGGCACACCCCGGCCGCCAGCCGCCACGGCCGCAGGCCCAGTCGCGTCCGGTCCGCGACGGCCGCGTCGGGCAGCGGAGCGCCGCTGCCGTCACCCGCGTCGCCACCGGCCCGCGGCAACCGGGCCGCGAGCCGTTCCCTGGACCTGTCGCGGTCGACGAGCAGGCAGCCGAACGCGGCCAGCACCCAGAACATCACCACCAGGTCCAGCAGCGCGACCCGGCTCATCACGAAGTGCAGCCCGTCCACGGCCATCAGGGCACCCGCCAGGCAGCCCAGCGTCGTGGAGCGGAACAGCCGGCGCCCGATGCGGCACAGCATCAGCACCGACAGGGTGCCCAGCAGCGCCGTCATGAACCGCCAGCCGAACGGGTCGAGCCCGAAGGCGGCCTCGCCGAGCCCGATCACCCACTTCCCGACGGTCGGGTGGACGACGTAGGAGCCCTCCGGAGAGAGCGGGATGCGCTGCGGATCGCCCAGGATGCGCTCGTTGGCGTTGTCCGGCCAGGTCCCCTCGTACCCGAAGTGGATCAGCGACCAGGCGTCCTTGGCGTAGTACGTCTCATCGAATATGACGGCGTGCGGCGAGCCGAGCTGCCAGAACCGCAGGGCTCCCGCGAGGAGCGCGACCAGCAGCGGTCCGCCCCAGGCCGCCCAGCGCGCCAGCCGCAGCGACACCTCGGGCCCCAGCCCGAAGACGGCGCCCACCCGCGGATCGGGCGCAGGGAACGGCGGGGTGAGGCGTTCGCGGACACCGGCGCGCGGCCGGGCCGCGTAGCCGAAGCGGCGCAGCCGCACCTGCCACGGGGGGAGCGGCGGCGGGCCGCCCTCGTCCCCGGCGCTGCCCTCGCAGCCCGGGCCGCCGGGCCCGTCCTGCCTGCGGTCGGCGTCCCCCACGGTGTCACTGGTCGTCACGCGGGCCATCGTAGGGACCGCGCGGACGGCGTGTGCCGCCGCGTCACCGCTGCGGGATCGGACGGGTGACGCTGCGAGGATGGACGGGTGACTGGAACGCTCGTCCTCGCCGGGACCCCCATCGGTGACCCTTCCGACGCCCCGCCGCGCCTCGCGGCCGAGCTGACCGCCGCCGACATCGTCGCCGCCGAGGACACCCGTCGGCTGCGCAGGCTGACCCAGGCGCTCGGCGTGGCCCCGGGCGGGCGGATCGTCTCCTACTTCGAGGGCAACGAGGCCGCCCGCACGCCGGAGCTGGCCGAGGCGCTGGCGGGCGGCGCCCGGGTGGTGCTGGTGACCGACGCCGGGATGCCCTCGGTGTCCGACCCGGGCTACCGGCTGGTGGCCGCCGCCGTGCAGCACGGGGTGCGGGTGACCGCGGTCCCGGGCCCCTCCGCGGTGCTGACGGCGCTGGCGGTCTCGGGGCTGCCGGTGGACCGGTTCTGTTTCGAGGGGTTCCTGCCGCGCAAGCCCGGCGAGCGGCGCGGCAGGCTGCGCGAGGCGGCCGAGGAGCGCCGCACCCTGGTGTACTTCGAGGCGCCGCACCGGCTGGAGGCCACGCTCACCGCCATGGCCGAGGTGTTCGGCGCGGAGCGGGAGGCCGCGGTGTGCCGGGAGCTGACCAAGACCTACGAGCAGGTGCGGCGCGGCCCGCTGGCGGAGCTGGCCGAGTGGGCCGCCGAGGGCGTGCGCGGGGAGATCACGGTCGTGGTCCGGGGGGCCGAGCCGCCCGCAGCGGGCGAGGCGGACGCGGCGGAGCTGGCGCGCCGGGTCGCGGAGCGCGAGGCCGCGGGCCAGGTGCGCAAGGAGGCCATCGCGGAGGTGGCCCGCGGCGCCGGGGTGCCCAAGCGGGAGGTCTTCGACGCGGTGGTCGCCGTGAAGAACGCCGGGCCGCGCCGATAGCGCGCGAGGGGCGCGGGTGCGCGCGAGGGGCGCGGGTGCGCGCGCCGAGCGCGGGCGCGCGCACCGGCGTGGAAAAGGGTGCCGAATTGCGGATGTGCGCGGCGGAAGCAGTGGTGGGCGCGCGGGTGAGCACAGGAATCCACGCTTGAGCGGTAAATATGAGTAAAGGACTTTTGCGGATACGCAAAGGGAATGCCCATGGAAGCCCTCCACCTTGACGCCCGGCCAAAATCTCCACAAACGAAGAGAAAGGACCGCCGGTCCCGCCTTTCGGACGGCGGTCGCAAGGAGTGCACTGGCAGTGGGCGTATCCGCCCGAAGGAAGGAGCTGCCATGAAGCACGAGAGCGGCAACAGCACGGACCTGGCCGACCAGACTCGGGAGACGGTGCACGAGGCGTACTCGTTCGCCTGCATGAAGTGCGGGCACGGGTGGGAGCAGGACTACGAGATAGAACACCTCGAATACACCGACGGCAGGCCCCTGGTCGTGTATTACGCGGACGGCAAGCGCGTCCCCTCGCCGCTCACCAAGCCCACGTGCCGCTTTTGTGACGGACATGTCGTCCGCATCATGCGCTCGGGGCGGGTCTCCAAGGCCGAGGCGGCGCGGCCGCACCACTGAGGACGTGCGCCGCGGGTCGCGAGCCGGGGCCCCCGCCGGGCTCCGCCTCGGTGCGGACCGGAGGGACGGCGGGTTCTATGATCGCCGGTATGTCCCCCTCCGCGACCCCTGACGACGCAGCGCACTCCGCGGCCGGGACCGCGGCCACGAACGCCGCGAAGGCTCGGGCGGCACAGGCACCTCCGCCGCCGCCCGAGCCGCTCGCGTTCCCGGTCGCGGACTCCCACACCCACCTGGACATGCAGGAGCCGGCCGTCGCCGACGCGCTCGCCGCTGCCGCCGCCGTGGGCGTGACCACGGTCGTGCAGGTCGGCTGCGACCTGGAGCGCTCCCGCTGGGCCGCCGAGACGGCGGCCACGTGGCAGAACGTGTGGGCCGCCGTCGCACTCCACCCGAACGAGGCCCCCCGGCTGAGCGCCGAGGGCGGCGAGGAAGCGCTGGACGAGGCGCTCACCGGGATCGAGAAGCTCGCCGCCCTCCCCCAGGTACTGGCGGTCGGCGAGACTGGCCTGGACTACTTCCGCACCGGCCCGGAAGGCGTCGCCGCCCAGCAGCGCTCCTTCCGCGCCCACATCGAACTCGCCAAGCGGCTGGACAAGGCGCTGGTCATCCACGACCGCGAGGCGCACGCGGACGTACTGCGCATCCTGGAGGAGGAGGGTGCCCCCGAGCGGACCGTCTTCCACTGCTTCTCCGGGGACGCGGAGATGGCGAGGCTGTGCGCCGCCAAGGGCTGGTTCATGTCCTTCGCCGGGAACATCACCTTCAAGAACGCCCAGCCGCTGCGCGACGCCCTCGCGGTGGTCCCGCCCGAACTGCTGCTGGTCGAGACGGACGCACCGTTCCTGACCCCCGCGCCCTACCGCGGCCGCCCCAACGCGCCCTACCTGATCCCGGTGACGCTCCGCGCCATGGCCCGGACCAAGGACCTGGACGAGGAGCGGCTGGCCCGCCACGTGGCCGCGAACACGGCCCGCGCCTTCGGCTACTGAGTCCCCCGCCGGGAGCTGCGGCACCGCCCGGCGGTCCGGCGCACCCCGCACGGCCGTAAACTGGCGCGGTGAGCGCTGCCCCTTCCGACCCGTCCGCCACGCCCGACGCCTCCGGCAGCGGGGTGCTGCTCGGCCCCGCAGAAGTGCGGGAGCTGGCGGAGACCCTCGGAGTGCGGCCCACCAAGCAGCGCGGGCAGAACTTCGTCATCGACCCGAACACGGTGCGCCGCATCGTGCGCACCGCCGGGGTCCGCCCGGACGACGTGGTGCTGGAGATCGGCCCCGGGCTCGGCTCGCTCACCCTGGCGCTGCTGGAGACCGCGGCGGCGGTGACCGCCGTGGAGATCGACGACGCGCTGGCCGCGGCCCTGCCCTCGACCGTGCGGGCCCGGCTGCCCGAGCGGGCCGCGGACTTCCGCCTGGTGCACGAGGACGCACTGCGGATCGGGGAACTGCCCGGCCCGGCGCCGACCTCGCTGGTGGCCAACCTCCCCTACAACGTGGCCGTCCCGGTGCTGCTGCACCTGCTGGCCGCCTTCCCGAGCATCGAGCGGACCCTGGTGATGGTGCAGGCGGAGGTCGCAGACCGGCTCGCCGCGCCGCCCGGCTCCAAGGTGTACGGCGTACCGTCGGTCAAGGCCGCCTGGTACTGCGAGGTCAAACGCGCCGGGGCGATCGGGCGGAACGTCTTCTGGCCCGCGCCCAACGTCGACTCCGGGCTGGTCTCGCTGGTGCGGCGCCCGCACCCGCCGGCGGCCGGCGTACCGCGCGAGGAGGTGTTCGCCGTGGTGGACGCGGCGTTCGCGCAGCGCCGCAAAACGCTGCGGGCCGCGCTCTCCGGGTGGGCGGGCTCCGGCGCCGCGGCCGAGGAGGCGCTCCGCGCGGCCGGGGTGTCCCCGCAGGCCCGCGGCGAGTCGCTGACCGTCACCGAGTTCGCCGCCGTCGCCGCGCACGGCCCGCGCCGCGACCGCCCACCGCAGCGGCCCGCCCGAACCCCCGGCGACCGGAACCCGCACGAGGAGCGCAGCACGTGACCCAGCCAGCAGCCAGCACCGCCGAGACGGTCACCGTCCGCGTCCCGGCCAAGGTCAATGTGCAGCTCGCGGTCGGCGGGGTGCGCCCCGACGGCTTCCACGGCCTGGCCAACGTGTTCCTCGCCGTCGGCCTGTACGACTCGGTCAGCGCCACCCGCGCCGAGGCGCCGCTGCTCACCGTCTCCGGGCCGGACGCAGCGCTGGTGCCGCAGGACCGCACCAATCTGGCGGCCCGCGCGGCGGCACTGCTGGCCGCGCGGCACGGGCTGACCGCCGATGTGCACCTGCACATCGCCAAGGACATCCCCGTCGCGGGCGGAATGGCGGGCGGCAGCGCGGACGCCGCGGGCGCCCTGCTGGCCTGCGACCGGCTGTGGGGGCTGCACAGTCCGCGCGATGAGCTGCTGGAACTCTGCGCCGAGCTGGGCTCGGACGTGCCGTTCAGCTTCGCGGGCGGCGCCGCGCTCGGGGAGGGCCGGGGCGAGGTGCTGACCCCGCTGGAGGTCGGCGGCGTCTTCCACTGGGTGTTCGCGATCGCGGACGGCGGGCTGTCGACTCCGGCCGTCTACCGGGAGTGCGACCGGCTGCGGGAGGCCGCGGGGACGGGTTCCTCGGCCGCGGACGTACCCGAACCGGCCGCCTCCCAGGAGCTGCTGGCGGCACTGCGCGCGGGCGACGCCGCGGCGCTGGCCGCGGCCCTGCGCAACGACCTGCAGCCGGCCGCGCTCTCGCTGCGCCCCGCACTGGCCGAGACCCTGGAGACCGGGCTGGCCGCCGGCGCGCTGGCGGCGCTGGTCTCCGGCTCCGGCCCCACCTGCGCGTTCCTGGTGGCCGACCCCGACGCGGCGACCCGAGTCGCACACGCTCTCACCGCTTCCGGGACCTGCCGCGGGGCGCGCGCCACAACGGGCCCGGCGCCGGGCGCCGGTCTCGTGTGAGCCGGCGGACCCGCCGCTCCTCGGGCCCCGCGCCCTCTCACGTCCGTCCCACCGGTCACGGCTGTGCGATGACCGTGCGCAGCGCGCGGATCAGCGCCTGCGGACGGGGGTCGCTGGTGACCGAGCGGTGCAGGGTACCGGTGGTGTAGCCGAAGGAGGTGGCCGTCTCCGGGTCGGCGAAGCCGAGCGAACCGCCGCGCCCGGGGTGGCCGAAGGAGCCGGCTCCCAGCAGCGGGCAGGCCGAGCCGTGCAGCATGTAGCCCAGCCCGAAGCGGGTGTTGACCACCAGTACCCGGTCCGGCCCGTCCGCGTCCAGGGCGCGGGCCTGGGCCAGCGTCGCGGGCGTGAACAGACCCCGCCGAGCCGTGCGGGAACGCTGCTCGGCGCCTCGGCCGTCGGCCGAGCAGTCGGCGACACCCTCGGCGTTCTCGTCCAGCGGGCCCAGCAGCGCCGCGTAGAAGGCGGACAGGGAGCGGGCCGTGGCGATGCCGTTCGCGGCGGGGAGTTCGGCGGCACGGTAGGCCGGGTCGTTCTCGTCCGGCTTCGGGGCCAGGGCGCCGAAGGCGCGGCGGGTGAGGGAGTCCGGATCGGCGTAGGCGGCGGTGACCGCGCGCTTGGGCCGGGTGCGCAGTGCGCCCGACTCCGGCGCGGGGGCTTCCTGTTCGGCGACCCGGGCCACCCGGCCGTCGGCCGCCACCCGCTCGGGCAGCCCGATCCACAGGTCGAGTCCGAGGGGCGCGGCCACCTCGTCGGCGAACCAGCGTCCCAGGCTGCGGCCGCCGCCGGCGCGCGCCACCAGTTCACCCAGCAGCCAGCCGAAAGTGTGCGGGTGGTAGCCGTGTGCGGCTCCCGGCTCCCACTCGGGGGGCTGCGCGGCGAGCGCGCGCGCCGCGCGGCCCGGCTCCAGCGCCTCCCGGGGGGTGAGCGGAGTGTCGAGCGCGGGCAGCCCGGCGCGGTGCGTCAACAGGTGACGGACCAGGAGCCGTCCCTTGCCGGCCGTCCGGAACTGCGGCCAGTACGCGCCCACCGGCGCGTCCAGATCGAGTTGGCCGCGCTGGTGCAGCAGATGCGGGACGGCTGCCGTCAGCCCCTTGGTGGCCGAGCGGACGAGAACGGCCGTCTCCCGTCCCCAGGGCGCGGCGGCCGGATCGGCCGGGTCGGTGCTGCCGCCCCACAGATCGACGACCTTGCGGCCGTCCCGGTGCACGGCCAGCGCCGCGCCGCGTTCGCCGCGCCGCTCGAAGTTGCGTACGAAGGCGTCCCGGACGGGCTCGTACCCGTCCGCCACCGTGCCGTGCACCGCCACCTCCGCGCCGTGCTCGGCCACCGCTGTGTGAACGACCTCTGCCACGTTTCCTTCGCTCCTGTCGCCTGGGGGCGCTTTTGTGGCGCCGCGCCCCCATGGTCCTACGCGCCGCACGGTGCCGTGCGCCGGGGGCGGCCTCGCCGGTCCGACCCCGCCTCCCCGAGGGCCGGCCGGCTCGGCGGCCTGCGCCGGACCGGCTCAGGCGACCGGCGCCGTCACGGAGCGCGGGTCGAAGCCGAAGGGGAGTTCGAGGCGGTGGGCGCGCATCAGCTCGGCGTCGGAGAGCAGCTCCTGAGTGGTGCCGTCGGCCACCAGCACCCCGTCGCTGAGCACCACCGAACGGGGGCACAGCTCCAGCGCGTAGGGCAGGTCGTGGGTGACCATCAGCACCGTCAGGTCCAGCGAGCGGATCAGGTCGGCCAGCTCGCGGCGGGCCGCCGGGTCGAGGTTGGAGGACGGCTCGTCCAGCACCAGGATCTCCGGGCGGCCGGCCAGCACGGTGGCGACCGCGACGCGACGCCGCTGGCCGAACGAGAGGTGGTGCGGCGCCCGGTGGGCGTGTTCGGCCATCCCGACGCGTTCCAGCGCCTCCTGCACCCGGGCCTCCAGTTCGGCACCGCGCAGGCCCGCGGCGGCCGGGCCGAACGCCACGTCCTCGCGGACCGTCGGCATGAACAGCTGGTCGTCCGGGTCCTGGAAGACGATGCCGACCCGGCGCCGGATCTCCGCGAGATGGGCGCGTTCGGCGCGCAGCCCGGCCACGGTGACCGAGCCGGCACCGGGCGTCAGGATGCCGTTCAGGTGGAGTACCAGCGTGGTCTTGCCGGCGCCGTTGGGACCAAGCAGCGCGACCCGCTGGCCGCGCGGGACGGTCAGATCGACGCCGAACAGCGCCTGGTGGCCGTCGGGGTAGGCGTAGGCCAGGCCGCTCACCTGGAGCGAGGGCACCGGCGCCGCGCCCTCGGCGGCCGCCCCGGAGACCGGGTCCGCGGCCGTCCCGGCAGCGCTCGCGGCGTTCGTGCCGGCGTTCCTGCCGGCGTTCGAGGCGGCGGCGGTGTCGGCGTTCGTGTCGGTGGAGGAAGTCACAGCACCCATCCCAGGAGGCAGATCGCGAGGGCGGTCACCGGCAGTGCGGCCGCGCGGGCCCACTCCGCGCGCGCCGCGGGGCCCGCGCCGAGAGCCGGCGGCATACTGCCGGCGTAGCCGCGGCTGAGCATCGCCAGATGCACCCGTTCGCCCCGCTCGTAGGAGCGGATGAACAGCGCACCGGCCGACTTGGCCAGCACTCCCCAGTGACGGGGCCCGCGGGCCTCGAAGCCGCGCGAGAGGCGCGCGGTGCGCATCCGGCGCATCTCCTCGCTGATGACATCGGCGTACCGCACCATGAACGTGGCGATCTGGCACAGCAGCGCGGGCATCCGCAGCCGCGCGAGGCCCAGCAGCAGGTCGTTCAGCCCGGTCGTGGAGGCGAGCAGGACCGAAGCGGCCACTCCGAGGGTGCCCTTGGCGAGCACGTTCCACGCGCCCCACAGTCCGGGTTCGGACAGCGACAGCCCCCAGACGGTGATCCGCTCGCCCTCCGCGACGAACGGCAGCAGCACCGCGAAGGCCACGAACGGCACCTCGATCGCCATCCGGGTCAGCAGATGGCGCGGCGGCACCCGGGAGACGGCGGCGACCGCGGCCAGCAGCACCGCGTACGCGCCGAACGCCCACACGGCCTCCCGCGGGGTGGCGACGACCAGCAGGACGAAACAGAAGACCGCCGCCAGTTTGCAGTGCGCGGGCAACGCGTGCACGGGCGAGTGCCCGTGCCTGTAGAGCTTGTGCGCGTGTCCGGCACCCATGACGGCTCCCCTAGCGCTCGGTCGCGGGCGGGCCGGACGCGGTGGAGGCACCGGCGTCGAGGGGGGCCGCACTGTTGCGGCGGCGCACGGCGAGGAAGACGCCCGAGCCGACGACGAGGGTGGCACCCACGCCGATGACGCCCGCCAGACCGCCGGACAGCCGGGCGTCGGCGATGTCCTCGACGCCGTAGTCGGCCAGCGGGGAGTCCTCCGCCGCGTGGTCCTCCGCCTGCTTGTCGATGCCGTTGTCGGCGGCGACCTTCTCCAGCCCGTCGGGGTCGGAGGACGCGTAGAAGCTGAGCCCGCCCGCGCAGGCCAGGGTGACGGCGAGCCCGGCGATCCACAGCGGGCGCAGCGAGCGGCGCCGTCCGGCGGCAGCGGCCGGGGCGGTGTCGGCCGGGGCGGCGGCCGGGCGCGGCTCGGCGCCCGGCGCTGCGGGGTCCGACAGCGGTGAGGGCCGCAGTTCCAGCGGTGCGGCCAGCCGGTCGCGCGCCCCGTGGACCAGGTCGGGGCGGACGGCGACGACGGCGCCGACCGTCGCGGCGGTGATCACGGCTTCGCCGATACCGATGAGCACGTGCACACCGACCATCGCGCCGAAGACCTTGCCCAGCGAGACGTCGGTCGTCCCGCCGAGCGCGTAGAGCGCGGTGAAGGCGACCGCGGCCGCCGGTACCGAGACGAGCGCCGCGACGAAGGAGGCGCCGGTCACCACCGAGCGGCGGCGCGGCAGCACCCGCAGCAGCCCGCGGAAGACGGCGTAGGCGACCAGGACGGTCACCACGCCCATGTCCGTGATGTTGGTGCCCAGCGCGGTCAGCCCGCCGTCCGCGAAGAGCACACCTTGCAGGAGCAGTACGACGGAGACGCACAGCACGCCCGTGTACGGCCCCACGAGTATCGCGGCCAGCGCACCGCCCAGCAGATGGCCGCTGGTACCGGCGGCCACCGGGAAGTTGAGCATCTGCACGGCGAAGATGAACGCCGCCACCAGTCCGGCCAGCGGTGCCGTCCGCTCCCCGGCTCCGCCGGGGCCGCCGCCCAACTCGCGTCGTGCGCCGCGCAGCGAGACGGCGAGGGCCGCGGCGGCCACGACTCCCGTACCGGCCGACACGGGGGCATCGATGAATCCATCAGGTACGTGCATCGGGGGCACTCCGCTTTCTCACGGCTTCTCACAACGGCCCGGCAATGGCCTGGCAGCGGCCGTCTCCAGCCTTTTGAGAATAGCGGTCAGATGCAAAGTGTTCGCAAGAGGGCGTCGGAGGTGCCCGGAATGAACGGAGATGCCCCCCTGATCGCCGGCCTGTGGCAGAACTCACCAGCCGGTTCGGGTGTCCGGGCGGCGCCGCCGGGCGTCTGACAGGACGAAGGGGCAACCCGGCCGGAGCGATGAGCGCGCCGGGAACCCCCCGATCCGGAGGAGCAGAAGTGTCGAAGGTCATCACCCGCACCGTGCAGGCCCAGCTGATCGTCCGGCCGCCGGCGGCCCGGCCGCTGAACCCCGCGCTCCGTTACGAGACGGACGACCCGCTGGCGGTGCGGATCGTCTTCCCCGCCGAGATCTCCCTCGACGGCGCGGAGGTCGCCTGGGCCTTCTCCCGCGACCTGCTCGCCGAGGGGCTGCGCGGAGCCGCGGGCGAGGGCGACGTACAGGTCCGTCCCGGCGGGCGGGAGCGGACCGTGGTCGAGCTGCACGCGGGTGAGGGGGTCGCGGTGCTGGACTTCCGCACCTGTGACCTGGAGCGTTTCCTGCGGCACAGCTACGAACTGGTGCCCGCCGGCGCCGAGCGGGCACTCCTGGATCTGGAGGAGGGCTTCGCGGCGCTGCTGCGCGGAGTCTGACGCGCGGGTTCCCGCCCACGAAAGCGCCCGCCCACCCGGTCCCCGGAGGGGGAACGGATGGGCGGGCGAGGTCATGCGCCGGTCCCACGGGAAGCGGGCCCGGGGCGTGCGCCCCGCACGGGGGTCACACGCCGGTGCGCTCCGGCTCGCGGGGCGGGGGAACGGCGGCGGCCGACGCCTTGTCGGGGTTCAGCTCCTTGCGGAGGCCCTCACCCTCGACGTCCACGTTCGGCAGCAGCCGGTCCAGCCAGCGCGGCAGCCACCAGGCCCGCTCCCCCAGCAGGGCGAGCACCGCGGGCACGATGGCCATCCGCACCACGAAGGCGTCGAAGAGGATCGCGATGGCGAGCCCGAAGCCCATCATCTTGATCATGGCTTCGGAGGACCCGATGAACCCGGCGAACACGCTGATCATGATGACGCCCGCGGCGGTCACCACGCGCGCGCCCAGCCGGAAGCCGCTGACGATGGCCTGGCCGGGGCCTTCCCCGTGGACGTGCGCCTCGCGCATCCGCGTCACGAGGAAGACCTCGTAGTCCATCGCGAGACCGAAGATCACGCCGATCATGAAGATCGGCATCATGCTCATGATCGGACCGGTCTGCTCGACCCCGATCAGTCCGGCCAGCCAGCCCCACTGGAAGACGGCCACCACGGAACCCAGCGCCGCCAGCACCGAGAGCAGGAAGCCCAGGGCCGCCTTGAGCGGCACCAGCACCGAGCGGAAGACCAGCATCAGCAGCACGAAGGCCAGGCCCACGACCAGCGCCAGATAGGGCACCAGGGCGTCGTTCATGACCTGCGAGAAGTCGATGGCGACCGCCGTCGCGCCGGTCACCAGCAGCGTGGCCCCGGTCTTCTCCTCGATCGCGTCCGACTGGTCCCGGATGTCGTGCACGATCTTCTCGGTGCGCTCGTCGCTGGGACCGTACTTCGGGACGGCCGTCAGGGTGGCGGTGTCGCCGCTCTTGTTGAGCTGCGGAGGGCTGACGGCGACCACGCCGTCCGTCTTCTGCAGCCGCTTCTGCACCTCGGCGGCCGCGGCCTTCGGGTCGTCGGCGCCCTCGAGGTCGACCACGCCCATCAGCGGGCCGTTGAAGCCCGCGCCGAAACCGTCGGAGAGCAGGTCGTAGGCCTTGCGCTGGGTGGTGGACTCCGGCTGGTTGCCCTCGTCGGGCAGCCCGAGCTGCATGGAGCCGACGGGCAGCGCCAGGGCGCCGAGCGCCAGCACGGCGGTGACCAGCACCAGCACGGGGCGGCGCAGCACGAAGCCCGCCCAGCGGGCACCGGCCTTGGGGCGCTGGCCCTCCGCGTCGGCGGCGGGCGGCACCCCGGTGGCGGGGTTGGCCTTGCGCACCCGGCGGCCGAAGATCCGCTTGCCGACCATGCCGAGCGCGGCGGGCACCAGCGTCAGCGCCACCAGGACGGCGATGACCACCGTGCCCGCGGCCGCCATACCCATCTTGGTGAGGACCGGGATGTTGACGACGGAGAGCCCGACGAGCGCGATCACCACGGTGAGCCCGGCGAAGACCACAGCGGACCCGGCGGTTCCGACCGCGCGTCCGGCCGCCTCCTCGCGCTCCCGGCCCTCGGTCAGCTCCGCGCGGTAGCGGGAGGCGATGAAGAGCGCGTAGTCGATGCCGACCGCCAGGCCGATCATCATCGCGAGCGTCGTGGTGTTGGCCGACAGGCCGAGGGTGGCGCCCAGCGCGGTGATCGAGGAGATGCCGATCATCACCCCGATCAGCGCGGTGATCAGCGGCAGCCCGGCCGCGATCAGCGAGCCGAAGGTGAGGATGAGGACGACGGCCGCGATGCCGATGCCGATGACCTCGGCGTTGCCCATCTCGGGCTCGACCAGCAGTGCGTCACCGCCGGTCTCCACGGTCAGCCCGGTCTTGCGGGCCTCCTTCGCGGTGTCCTCCAGACCCTCCCGGGTCTTGTCGGTGATTTCCTGGGCCGGGACCTTGTACTGGACGGAGGCGTAGGCGATGCTGCCGTCCTTGCTGACGGCGCCGCTGCCCTTGGCGAACGGGTCGGTGACACCGGCCGCCTGCCCGCCGCTCAGCTCCTCGCGGGCCTTCTCGACGGCGGCCCTGTTGGGTCCGGCGGTGATCTTCTCGCCGGTCGGGGCGCGGAAGACCATCCGGGCCGTCGCGCCCTCCGCGTTGGCTTCCGGAACGCGTTCTTCCAGCAGGTCGAAGGCCTTCTGGGCCTGCGTGCCGGGCAGCGCGAAGTCGTCGTCGGGCGGAGTCGATGCGGTGGACGCGCCGACGCCGGCCGCGACCAGCAGCGCCACCCATATCAGGGCGACGATGCGGCGCCGCCGGAAGGCGAGTCTGCCGAGCTTGTACAGGAAGGTGGCCACGAGAGAGGTTCTCCGGTCTCGAGGTCGGACAGTGGGACGGTGCGGTGGAGCAGGGACGGCAGAGCCGACCGAGCCGAAGGAGCACGGCGGGGAGGCGCCGCGAGCCGACTGTGAGAGCTCATGTCAATCGACGCTCGCTCGCACCCGAAGGATGAGCCCGCACCAGGACATGTGGGGCACATCACAACTTGCCCGGCCGCAAAACCCCACGAACCATGGGAAAGGTGACCGACGACGGCGCGTATCTCCGCTACCCGCATCTGCACGGCGAGCTGCTCTGCTTCACCACGGAGGACGACCTGTGGGCGGTCCGGCTCCCGGAGCCGGGGGCACCCTCGGAGCGGGCCCGGCGGCTGACGGTGGACCGCACCCGGATCAGCCACCCCCGTCTCTGCCCGGCCGGGGAGCGCATCGCCTACATCAGCTGGCGCAGCCTGGACCCGGAGATCCACCTGGTCTCCGTCCGCGGAGGTGCCTCCCGGCGGCTGACGTACTGGGGCGCGACCGACACCCGGGTGCGGGGCTGGACCCCGGAGGGCGACGTCCTGGCGGTGGCCTCGCACGGGGAGCCCTTCGCGCACCGGGCCTGGGCCTACCGGGTCCCGGTCGACGGCCCGGACGGACCGCCCGCGGGTCGGCCGGTCTCCTCCTGCCCGGGCAGCAGGCTGCCCTGGGGACCGGTGTCGGACATCGCGGTGGCCGAGCAGCGGGGCGAGCGCCGCACGCTGCTGCTGACCGGGACGCCGCCGCACGAGCCCGCGAGCTGGAAGCGGTACCGGGGCGGCGCCACGGGACGGCTGTGGCTCCAGGGGGAGCGGTTGCTGCCCGACCTCGACGGGCACCTGGACTCGGTGCTGCTCGTCGGGGACCGGATCGCCTTCCTCTCCGACCACGAGGGCGTCGGCAACCTCTACTCCTGCCGCCCGGACGGCACCGACCTGCGGCGGCACACCGATCACGACGCCTGCTACGCCCGGCACGCGGCCACCGACGGACGGCGGGTGGTCTACCAGTGCGCGGGAGAGCTGTGGCTGGTCGACGACTTCGCCCACGCGGCCCGGCCCCGCCGCCTCGACGTCCGCACCGGCAGCCAGCGCGCGGGCCGCCGCCCCTACCAGGTGCCCGCGGGCGCGCACGTCACCTCGCTGGCCGTCGACCCCACCGGCCGGGCGGGCGCGGTCGGGGTACGCGGCAGCCTGTACTGGCTCACCCACCGCGACGGCCCGGCCCGGGCCCTCGCGGACGCTCCCGGGGTGCGGGTGCGGCTGCCCACCATGCTGGGCGACACGGGACGGATCGCCTACGTCACCGACGCGGAGGGCGAGGACGCCATCGAGATCGCCGACCTGCCCCGCGCCTCCCGCCCCCGGCCCGCCTATCGGATCGCGGCCGGACGGCTGGGGCGGGTGCGGGAGCTGGTCGCCGCGCCGTCCGCCGAGCGGCTGGCCGTCGCCACGCACGACGGGCGGCTGCTGCTGGTCGACGTACCCGGCCCGGAGGAGACCCCGGAGGCCGCGGAGGCCGACGCGGAGCCCCCGGAGCCGGCCGGGGACGGCACGTCAGCCGCGGGCGCGGCCGCGGGGGTCCCGGCCGCGGGGGTCCCGGAGCCCGCGATCAGCGAGGTCGTGCGATCCGCCAACGGCCCGGTGCACGATCCGGCCTTCTCCCCCGACTCCCGCTGGCTGGCCTGGGCGCACCCGGGGGTGGGCCGCTCGCTGTCCTGCATCCGGCTCGCGAAGGTCGCCGAACGGGACGGCGCCGCCGCGGGCGAATGCCCGATCCTGGACGTCACGGACGGGCGGTTCGAGGACGAGCAGCCCGTCTTCACCCGCGACGGCCGCTACCTGGCGTTCCTGTCCTGGCGCGGCTTCGACCCGGTCTACGACGTGCACACCGGCGACCTCTCCTTCCCGCTGGGCTGCCGCCCGTACCTGGTGCCGCTCTCCTCCGCCACGCTCTCCCCGTTCGCGCTGACCCCGGAAGGGCGGCCGGCCGCGGGCGGGCTGGACCCGCAGGACCGGCAGGACGGCGAGGAGGAGACCGGCGGGACCCCCGTACTGGTGGAGGCGGAGGGGCTGGCCAACCGCGTCACGCCGTTCCCGGTGACGGCCTCGAAGTACGGCGCGCTGTGCCCGGTGGCCGGGGGCGGGCTGATCTGGCTGCGCTACCCGATCTCCGGCGCACTCGGCGAGACCTTCGCCAACCCGGCCGACACCTCCGGCCGCCCGACGCTGGAGCACTTCGACCTGACCACCGCCAAGCGCACCGAACTCACCAGTGACATCGACTGGTTCGCACCCAGCGGCGACGGCACCCGGCTGGTCGTCAACGACGAGGGGCTGCTGCGCGTGATCCCCGCCGACCAGCGGGCCGACGCGGACACCACCACCTTCATCGACCTGCGCCGCATCCTGCACGACGTCGACCCCGCGGCCGAGTGGCGGCAGGCGTACGCGGAGGCGGGACGGCTGGTGCGGGCCTACTTCTGGGACCCGGGGATGAGCGGCGTCGACTGGACGGCCGTCCTGGAGCAGTACCGGCCGCTGGTCGAACGCGTCGCCACTCCGGACGAGTTCGCCGACCTGCTGCGCGAGGTACTCGGCGAACTGGGCACCTCGCACGCCTATGTCACCCCGGCGCGGCGCGACGAGGGGCCGCCGCACTACCAGCGCCCCCTCGGCTTCCTGGGCGCCGATCTGATCCGCACCCCCGAGGGCGAGTGGCAGCTCGCCCGGATCCTGCCCGGCGACTCCTCCGACTCCCGGGCCCGCTCCCCGCTGGCCGGCTCCCCGGTGCGGGAGGGCGCGGTGCTCACCCACGTCGACGCGCGCCCCGTCGACCCGGTCGCCGGCCCCGCGCCGCTGCTGGCCGCGGCGGGCGGCACCACCGTCGAGCTGACGCTCCGGCAGGCGGGGCCGCGACGGGTCGCGGCCGTCCCGCTGATCGACGAACGCCCGCTGCGCTACCAGGACTGGGTGGCCCGGCGCCGGGACGTCGTCCGCGAGCTGAGCGACGGCGCCTGCGGCTATCTGCACATCCCCGACATGGGCGGCTCGGGCTGGGCGCAGTTCAACCGGGATCTGCGGCTGGAGGTCTCCCGGCCCGCGCTCATCGTGGACGTCCGGGGCAACGCGGGCGGGCACATCAGCGAACTCGTGCTGGAGAAGCTCACCCGCACCATCCTGGGCTGGGATCTCACCCGCGACGCGCAGCCGGTCACCTACACCGGCGACGCGCCGCGCGGACCGGTGGTCGCCGTCGCGGACGCGGCGACCGCCTCCGACGGCGACATGATCATCGCCGCGTTCCGGCTGCTGGGCCTGGGCCCGGTCGTCGGGGCCCGGACCTGGGGCGGCGTCGTCGGGATGACGGGGCGGCACCGGCTCGGCGACGGCACCGTGATCACGGTGCCGATGAACGCCGCGTGGTTCGAGGGGTACGGATGGTCGGTGGAGAACCGCGGGGTCGAGCCGGACATCGAGGTGCTGCGCACTCCGCTGGACTGGGCCGAGGGCCGCAGCTCCGTGCTGGGCACCGCCGTACGCACCGCCCTCGACCTGCTGGAGAGGCACCCCGCCCGGACTCCGCCCGGATACGGGGACGCCCCGGACCGCTCTCGTCCGCCGCTGCCGCCGCGCCCCTGACCGAAGACAGGAATTTTCATGCCGTTTTTGTACGTCATGCGGCATAGGGGATGGCGTGGCAGGGTGGAAAGTGCCCGTGCGTACACATGTCCGAAGGAGTGACGATGGGTCTCGCAGACCAGTTCAAGTCCAAGGCCGAGCAGCTCCGGCACAAGGGCGGCAAGTCCTCGTCCGGCGACCGCAAGCACGGCGGCGAACGCAAGCAGAGCGGCGGCCAGGACGCCACCGACAAGGCGCAGGAGCTGAAGGACAAGGCCCAGCAGCGCGCCCAGGAGTGGAAGGACAAGAACCACTGAGACCGCGGGCCCACCCTCGGCCCGCGGGGAGACTCGCGGACCCGCTGGTGCGGGTCCCGCCTCCGCCACAGCGTGCCGCGGCTTCCTACCTCCGCGACAGCGGCAGGAAGCCGCGGCACGTCGCTGTGCCGGGACGGCCCCTCCCGTCGGCCTCACGCCGACGAGCCGCCCGCGTGAGCGCGCCCGGCCCCGGGGGGCCGGGGCTCGGCTCGCCTCAGCGCGCCGCGCGAGCCTTCTCGTCCGCCTCCCCGCCCGCGCCGACGAGCCCGGTGGCCACCCCGCCGGAGGACTCCAGCCGGGCGGCGACGGCCTTCATCTCGCGCTGTCCGAGCGGGCCGCCGATCAGCGGGGCGAGATAGCCGCGGATGCCCTGCATCCCGCGCAACCACCACTGCCCGTACACGTGCGGGGAGCGGCGCTCGATGCCCGCGACGAGCCGGTCGACGGCCGGGCCCAGCGGGTAGGTCTTGTTGGTGGGCCACGGCAGCCGCTGTCGTACGTCGCGCATCACCTCGTCCGCGTCCGCGCCACGCACCATGTCGGTGTCGGTCCAGCTCAGATAGCCGACGCCGACCCCCACTCCCTTGTGCCCGACCTCGGCGCGCAGACTGTGCGCGAAGGCCTCCACGCCGGACTTGGAGGCGCAGTACGCCGTCATCATCGGCGCCGGGGTGATCGCCGCGAGCGAGGCGATCTGCAGGAAATAGCCGCGCGACTCCTGCAGTACGGGCAGGAAGGCCCGGCCGGTGACGGCGCCGCCGATGAGGTTCACCTCGATGACCCGGCGCCAGGCGACCGGGTCGGAGTCCATGAACGGCCCGCCCGCGGCCACCCCGGCGTTGGCGACGGCGATGTCGACCTTCCCGAAGTGCGCCTTGACCTCGCGTGCGACCCGGGCCATCGCCTCGTGGTCGGTGACGTCGGCGTGCCAGTGCGCCGATTCGGTGTGCAGGGACGCGCTCACCCGCTCCAGCTCGTCCGGCTCCAGCCCGACGAGGGCGATCCGGGCGCCGCGTGCCGCCATCTTCCGCGCGAGCAGCGCCCCCACGCCGCGCGCCGCGCCCGTGATGACGGCGACCTGCCCCTCCAGTGCGACCCTGCTCATGCGCTCTTCTCCTTCTTCTTCGGCGGCTTCGCCGTGCGCCCGGCGGTGGCGAGGTGGTCCCGGACGAGCCCGGCGAGGACCGCGGCGACCGTCTCGGGCTCCTCCAGCGGCGTCATGTGCCCGCGCCCCTCGAGCTGGTGCACGCCCGTGCAGTCCGGGAGCAGGGCGGCCATCCGGTGGGCGTGCGGGAGCGGGGTGAGGCGGTCGTGGGTGCCGGCGACGACGGCGGTGGGCGCGTCCAGGTGCGGCACCTTGGCCGACAGGTCGAGCCCGGCCAGCACCCCGCCCCACGCCGACCGCACCCGGGTGGGGCAGGCGTGCACGATGCGGGCGGTCGCCTCGACGGCGTCCCGCTCGGGCCGGGGCCCGAGCGTGCCGTAGGCGAGGGCCTTGCGGGTGAGCGGGGTGACGGGACCCAGCGGCGCGGACGAGCCCAGCAGCGCGCGGTGCGCGACCGCGCGCACCCGCTCCGAGCGGAACGGCAGCACGCGGGCCTGCCCGGTCAGATGCTGCGCTCCGGTGCTGCACAGCAGCAGCGCGGCACCGTGCTCGCGCAGCCGTTGCCGGCCCGCCGCTGCCATGATCGTCATGCCGCCCATCGAGTGACCGCCGATGACGGCGCGCTCCCCCGGCTCCAGCGCCGCCTCCAGGACGGCGCACAGGTCGTCGGCGAGCATGGCGGTGCTGCACGCCATCGGGGTCGCGGGGGCCGGGCTGCGGCCGTGCCCGCGCTGGTCGTAGACCACGACGCGGTGGCCGCTCGCGGTCAGGTCCCGGATGACCGGCGCCCAGAACAAGGTGGAGCAGGTCCAGCCGTGGGCGAGGACGACCGCGGGGTCACCGGCCCGGCCGTGCACCTCGACGGGGAGGCGCACCCCGTCCCCGGAGCGTGCCGTCAGCTCGCGCGCCGGCGCGGGCGGCGCGTAGCGCCCGGTGAGTCCCTTCGGAATGCGGCTCATCGCACGTCCTCCGCGGTGTCGCGGCGGGCCGCGGCTGCATTGCCGCTCCGCGCCGGGGTGGGCATGTCCTCCGCCGCGTGGAAGGCGCCGGTGGCCGCGCCCCGGCTCGTGCTCCCCGCGAGCAGCGGCGCCTTGCGGCGGGCCGCTCCCCCGCCGCCGGGCCGCAGCACTTCGTACTCCTCCAGCCACACCTCCCGGGTGGCCTTGCGGAACTCGGCCGTGGTGCCGGGCCACACCGCCACCGGGCGGCCCTGCGCGTCCAGATACCAGCTCGTGCAGCCGGTCTCCCACACGCTGGAGGCGATCCGTTCGCGCAGCTTGGCGTTGTAGGTGTGCTGCGCGATCGGCCGGACGTCCAGTGCGGCCTTGTCGCCGCCGCCGAGGGTGTCCAGCTTCCGCACGTAGTCGACCAGATAGTTGAGCTGCGCCTCGATGATCAGCACCATCGAGCTGGTGCCCAGACCGGTGTTCGGCCCGATGACGAAGAGGAAGTTGGGGAAGCCGGCCACGGTCGTCCCGCGCAGCGCGTTCATCCCGTCCTCGGCCCAGGCCTCGGCCAGCGTCTCCCCGTCGGCGCCCTTGACCAGGTGGGCGAGCGGCATGTCGGAGACGTGGAAGCCGCTGCAGAAGACCACCGCGTCGACCTCCACCTCGCGGCCGTCCGCGGAGACCAGCGTGTTGCCGCGGACCTCCTTGAGGCCGGAGTCGACGACGTGCGTGTTGTGCTGCGCGAGCGCCGGGTAATAGTCGTCGGACAGCAGCGTGCGCTTGCAGCCGACGCGGTAGTCCGGCGACAGCTTGCGGCGCAGCTCGGGGTCCTTGACGGCGCGCCTCATGTGCAGCTTGGAGATCTTCTCCACTGCGGGCAGCAGGTTCGGGTAGTTGGCGAAGACCTGCGTCTCCAGCTCCCGTACGCCCCACAGCGCGAAGCGGCGCAGCTTCTGGGTGGCCGGGAAGCGGGCGTGCAGCTTCCGCTCGGTGCTGCTGATACGGCGGTCGTTGCGCGGCAGTACCCAGGCCGGGGTGCGCTGGAAGACGGTCAGCTCGCCGACGACCGGCTGGATGGCGGGGATGATCTGGATCGCCGAGGCGCCGGTGCCGATCACCGCCACCCGCTTGCCCCGCAGGTCGTAGTCGTGGTCCCAGGTGGCCGAGTGGAAGACCTTCCCCTCGAAGGAGTCCAGGCCGGGGATGTCGGGCAGCTTGGGCTCGGAGAGCGGGCCGGTGGCGGAGACGACCAGGTCGGCCGTCAGCGTGCCGGCGGAGGTCTCCACCCGCCAGTGCAGCTCCTCCGCGTCCCAGCTCAGCTGCTGCACCTCGGTGTTGAAGCGGATGTGCTGGCGTAGCCCGAAGGTGTCGGCGACCTGCTCCAGGTAGGCGCGGATGTCCGGTTGGGGCGAGAAGCTGCGCGGCCAGTCCGCGTTGGGCGCGAAGGAGAAGGAGTACAGGTGCGAGGGGATGTCGCACGCGCACCCCGGATAGGTGTTGTCGTGCCAGGTGCCGCCGACGGCTTCCCGGCGCTCCAGGACGACGAAGTCCGTCATCCCCGCGCGGCGCAACCGCACAGCGGCTCCCAGGCCGCCGAACCCGGTGCCGATCACCGCCACCCGTACGTGCTCCTGCTCGTGCTCGGCCGCCATGCCGCCGCCTCCCGGATCTGTCGCGTGCCGCATCGTGGGTGTCGCGTCCTGCCGCGCTCGCGCACCGCGGACTCCGAATCATGCCAGTAATCACTGGCATGGTCACGAGAGTAGGGCAGTCGCATACTCATGGGTAGGGGTCGGCGCGAGGAAAGTTACCGACGGTCGCACCGAGGCGGACGCCCCCGGCGTCCGCCTAGGCTGGGGGCGTGGCGAGCGCGAACGAGCAACACACGACGGACGGAGCCGGTCCACCCGCCGAGGACCCGGCCGGTGGGCCGACCACCGGGCAGCGGGAGTTCCGCGCGCACCAACTGGCGGAAGCCGCCGGAATCACCACCCGCACCCTGCGCTTCTACCGCGAACGCAAACTCCTCCCACCACCCCGCCGCGAGGGCCGCATCGCCTGGTACGACGAGCACCACCTCGCGCGGCTGCGCAGCATCACCGCGCTGCTGGCCCGCGGCCACACCCTCGGCGGCATCGCCGACCTCCTCGACGCCTTCGAGAAGGGCCGCGACGTCCGCACCGCCGCCGAGGTCATGGGCCTGGACAGTACGGTGGTCACCCCCTTCTCCGAGGAGATCCCCGTCCGGCTCACCCCGGAGGAACTCGCCGACCGCTTCCAGGGCGAGGTCACCCCCGAGAACCTGGCCGACTCGCTGGACCTCGGCTACGTCGCCGTCGACGGCGACGAATTCGTCCACACCAGCCGCCGCCTGCTGGACGGCTCAGCCGAACTGGTCGCCAAGGGCATCCCGCTGGCCGACGTACTGGCCGCGGCCCGCGAACTGCGCCCCCAGACCGACGAGATCGCCGCCACCTTCGCCCGCCTCTTCCGCACCCACCTGCTGCCCCGGCAGCAGTCCACCGACCCGGCCGAGCTGAACGACCTGCTGACCCAGTTGGCACCGACCGCCAAACAGATCGTCGAGGCGGAACTGGGCCTGGCCCTGGACCGACGGGTGCGCGCCGAGCTGGAGGACTGGCTAGGCACCGGACAGCCGGACCGGCAGCGCCTTGACCCCGTGGATGAAGTTGGAGACTAGCCGGCGCACCTCCCCGGCCCCCTCCCCCTGCGGCAGCAGCTCGTACGGCGGCAGCAGCCGCGCCGCCTCCTGGTGCAGCACGCGCAACTGGAGGCGCGCGAAATGGGCACCCATGCACACGTGCGGACCCGCACCGAAAGCCATGTGCGGATTGTGCGCCCGGGCCAGATCCAGCGTGTGCGGCGCTTCGAAGACCCGCTCGTCGTAGTCGGCGGACGCATGGAAGACCACCACCTTCTCGCCCGCACCGATCCGCCGCCCCGACAGTTCGAGATCCCGGACCGCGGTGCGCCGGAAACTGAGCACCGGGGTGTGCCAGCGCAACAGCTCTTCCACCGCCACGGCCTGCGCCTGCACCCGCCCGGCCCGCACCAGCTCCCGCAGGGTGCGCTGGGCGTGCGGGTGCCGCGCCAGTGCGAGCAATCCGCCCGGGGCGGCACTGCGCACCGTGTCGTTGCCCGCGACCGTCAGCAGGAAGAAGAACATCTCCAGCTCGGCACCCGTCAACTCGTGTGCCAGCGCGGTCATGACATCGTCCGCCGGATGCGCCCGCTTGTGCGCCGCCAACCCGCGCGCGTAGTCGAACATCTCCTGGAGCATGGCCGGCGACCGCGGATCGGCCGGACGGCCGTCCGGACCGAGCACGGTACGGGCCTGATCCGGGTCCTGGTAGCCGATGATCCGCTCAGTCCACTCCAGCAGCAGCCCCCGGTCCCCGGCGGGCACCCCCAGCAGATCCGCGAGGTTCAGCAGCGCGAAATCGTCGGTCACCGCAGCCACCAGATCGCAGCTCCCCCGCTCCCGCGCCTGCCGCAGCGCCCCCGCCAGCAGTCCCCGCGCCCGCTGCCGCACCCGGGCCTCGAACCGCTCCACGCGACGCCGGGTGAAGGCGCGGCTGACCAGAGTGCGCAGCCGGTTGTGGGCCGGCGGGTCCTGGTTGAGCATCATCCGGCGGATGAACGGGAGATCCTCCGGCGCCGGATCGCGGATCTGGGTGGCGCCCTCGTACGAGGAGAAGTCACCGGGCGAACGCAGCACCCGCAGAACGTCCGCGTGCCGCGTCACGGCCCAGAAGCCCGGCCCCGCGGGCCAGCCCAGCACCTCGTACTCCTCCTGCCAGGCCACGGGCTCGTCGTCCCGCAGCGCACGGAACACCTCGTGCGGCAGCCCGCGCGCGTAGCGGCGCGGATCGAACACGTCCCGGTCGGAGGCCGGTACGCCGGGGTCCGGGGCGGGGTCCGGGACGCCGGGGGCCGGTACGGCGGGGTCCGGGGCGCCGCCGCTCACGCGCCCTCCCGCCCGCGCGGGACGCGGTCCCCGCCGGGACCGCCGTCCGGGCCGCCCCCGGGCCGTCCGTCCGCACGCAGAAAGTCCTCCACCGCCCGGACGGTCTCCAGCGGCGTCTCGTCGAGCGGATAGTGACCGGCGGCGGGCAGCTCCACGAGTTCGGCGGCCGTGTACCAGCGCAGCCATGTGGTGCGGACCACCTCGGCCGACAGCACCGGATCGCCGTCCCCGACCACCAGCCGCACCGGCACCCGGCACCCCCGCACCTCCCCGTGGAAATCCTCCAGGGCCCAGGAGTCCAGCCAGCGGCGGAACGCGGCCGGATCGGTGCACGAGACCGACCGCTCGACCATCAGATCCAGCCAGGCGTCCGGGCGGCGGTTGCCGGTGGTGTAGTCGATGATCGCCCTGCGGTTGGCCGGGCGTTGTGCGGCCTCGGCGAACAGCTCCCACTGCTCGCCCCGCAGCGGCACCCCGCTCGCGGGCACCGGCGCGATCCCGACCATCCGCCGCACCCGCTCGGGCGCCGCCAGCACGACGCGCTGCATCACGGCCGCGCCCATCGAGTGCCCGACCAGGGAGAACCGCTCCCAGCCGAGCGCGTCCGCCAGCGCCAGCACGTCCCAGGCGGCCTCACCCGCCGTACAGGCACCCGGCACGTCCCGCGCCTCGCCGTAGCCGCGCAGATCCGGAACGGCGTAGCTGAACGTGGCGCGGTCGAGCACCTCGAGCACCGGCGCATAGGCACGCCGGTCCGCGAACCAGCCGTGCACGGCGATCACATGGTGCGCACCGTCGCCGATCCGGGTGGCGGGCAAGGTGACGGCACCGGCGCCCGTCCCGTCCGCTCCTGTGCCGTCCGTTCCCGTTCCGTCCTCGGCTCCGCACTCCGCGGCAGCGTCCATGGCGGCCTCCCCTGGGGACGGCGGGGCCCTCGCCCCACCGGCTCCACGGTGGCCCGGCCCGCACCGGCCGCACAAGACCACGGCACCCGCCTACGTCCCGGCCACGCCGCGGTGTCACGAGCACCCCGCGACGGCCGCGGAGAGACGCGGCCCGGTTCGGAAGCAGCCGGGCTCAGGCCCCGGTCCGGAAGCAGCCGGGCTCAGGCCCCGTAGTCGACGGTCACCGGCGCGTGGTCGCTCCACCGCTCGGCGTGCGTGGCCGCCCGCTCCACGTACGCCTTCACCGCACGCCCTGCCAGGCCTTCGACGTGATCATCTGGTGGCGGCTGGGGGTAGGGCTCAGCCGTGTGCTGAACCGCCCCGCACGGCGGTGACCAGCCAGGAACTGCTCCGCAGCCACACGCCGTCGTCCGCCTCGTGGCGCTGCAGGACGGCCGTCAGCGCCTGACGCGCCGCCGCCTGCGCAGGCGGGGTCACCTGGTCGAGCAAGTGACGGCCAGGGCCGGAGTCCAGCAGGAATGCCGCAGCGTCCGCCGCGTCGGCACCCCACCTGCCCGCGGCCTCGATGCGCTGCACGTCCAGGCGGTCGAACCCGCCAGCGGCGACCAGGTCGCGGATGCGGCCGGGATCCGTCAGGGAGAACATGCCGGGGCTTCCGGCCTTCCCGAACCCGCCGAGCGGCAGGATGTCATTGAGTGAGGCCAACGCGGCAAGCCACTCGTTGGTCTCGGCCTCAGCCGCGCAGATAAAGGCCAGCCGGCCGTCGGGGCGCAGCGCGCGGTGAAGGTTGGCGAACGCGGCGGCGGGGTCGGTGAAGAAGGTCATCCCGTACCGGCTGATGACCGCATCGAACGCCCCGTCGTCCAGGGGGTGGACCTGGGCGTCGCCCTGCACGAAGGCCACGTTCTCGACGCCCTCGCGTACGGCGCTTGCCCGCGCCCTGTCCAGCATCGGCCCCGAGATGTCCAGGCCGAGCGCCCGGCCGCGTGCGGCACGCCGGGCCGCGAGGCGGGTGGTGCGGCCGACTCCGCAGCCGATGTCCAGCACGGTGTCGGACTCGCGGACGGCCGCGGCGTCCAGCAAGGGCTGGTTGAAGCCGTCGTTGACGGCGTCCCAGCGCTCCTGGTTGCGGGCCCACTGCGCGCCCTCGTATCCGTTCCACGCCTCGGCCTGCGCGGTGTTGGCGAACTGCCCCATGGGTGAACTCCCTCCCGCCGGGACGCGACAGGGCGCCCCGGCCCTAGAATGGGCAAGTGCCCAAATAGTATGGGCGAGCGCCCATACTTGCAACGGGTCGAGGGAAAGGGGCTGTTGTGTCACCTCGTGGAGTGACGATTCCGGACCTGCGCGAGCGGCTGTTCGCGGCCGCGGAACGGGTGGTGGCCCGTGACGGCGCCGCGGCCCTGACCAGCCGCGGGGTCACAGCGGAGGCCGACTGCGCCAAGGGCGTCCTGCACACCCACTTCGCCGGCCTGGACGAGTTCGTCGCCGAGCTGGTCCTGGACCGCTTCGCGCGCAGCGCCCGCCACGCCGAGGCCCTGGAGGCCAAAGTGGGGCAGGCCACGGTCGCCGAGAACCTCCAAGAGGTCGTCGGGGCCCTGCTGGACTCCCTTCCGCCCGCGGTGGTGGGCCTGGCGATGACCCGCCCCGGGGCCGTGTCGCACACCCGCGACGGCTTCCAGTCCGGCGCACCGGCGTTCGATGCGATCCAGCACGCCGTCTCCGACTACCTCCAAGCGGAACAGGATGCCGGCCGGTTTGCTGCCGACAGCGACGTCGGTGCCATTGCGCTCGCGCTCGTCGGCACGACCCACCACCTGTTGATGATCCGCAACTTCGCACCGGCCACGGACACCGCGGAGACCGTGAAGCGGCTGCTGGCTGTCCTTACCGGCAGCTGAGCGCCGGTCGCCGCCTTCGATTCCCTGTGCTGTCCGGTTCCAGGGTCCTTGGGCACGCTTGCCAGGGGCACAGCCGTGTGGTCGGGACTCACGGCCCGGTTGCGCCGTGAGAGGGCGGTTCGTGATCTGATGTCCGTTCCCCGATGAGACCAGGGCATGAGATCAGGGCAGGTCTGCTGGTCACGGGGCTCGGTCGATTACTGCTTCCTGGAGAAGCTGTCCGTGTCGATCTCGGCGAGGACGCCGAGATCGACCAGGCGTTTCAGCTTGCGGCCGGGCCCTGCTTGCGGCCCGGCCTCCACCTCGCCGGATCCCGGCCGGTCGTGGAGGCTGGGGCCCCGGCGGCCGACCGGCAACCACCCGCGCCACCAGTCGTCGACCACGCTGTACCGGGCGGTGCGCCGGGCCCTGTCCCCCGGCCAGCAGGCCGGGCTGGCGGGCACGGCGGGCCTTCGACGTGTTCGTCCAGCGCCTGGCGCGGCACTGCAATGCCGCCTGGGAGGGCGACCACAGTTGCGTGCCGGCGCGGGTGTGTGTGGAGGATCAGCCCGCTCAGCCTTGGGTGACCAGGTACATCAGCTGCGCTACCCAAGTCATCATGGGGACGACGGTGACGCCCCATACTCCCCGGGAACGCGGTGCTGGCGGCGCCGCGCACGGCAGTGGACCGCACCTGGCTCTTCGGCCCGGCTGGCGGCCTGCCGCGCCTGATCCGCGTGGACCGCAGCAAGGATTTCTTGTGCACCACCGTGGCCTCGGCCCTGGCTGCCTTCGAGGCAGGCGTCGAGTGCCTGATCGTCGATCATGGTCGTGTGGTGGAGAACGCGTCTCGTTCAGCGATCATCAGCGACCGGGCCACCCTCCCGCCATGACCGATCCCACCCGATACAGCACTCCACCGATCGAACTGCCGCTGCATCTGGACAGGGAGCCGGACCCCATCGACGGGTGCGGGTTGCGTCGAACTCTCCGCCGTATGGGATCGCGCTCGCATCGTGGTCGACTGGACCACCGTGAGTGACTGCAATGTCTGCATGCGGCGCCACCCCGAGGGGCACTGATGGTCACCTGCGCGGACATCGGCAAACCGGTCAGAGACGATGCCGGTCGGATCGGCATGGTGCGCCGACGTGATCCGGAACTACGAAAGCCCCTCCGAGTCACCCGGAGAGCACCGCCGGCGCCCCACGGCGTTCTTGCGGCCTGAGGGTGGGGGTAGGGGTGGGCTGGTCCGCCCAGCAGTGTCCGGCGCGCGACGCCCACCAGGCGGCCTCGTCCAGCGACGGCGAGCAACACACCCGGACCAGGCTTTCCGCTGCCGCTCCCTACAGGTCGAAGACAGCGGTCACGGGCGCGTGATCACTCCACCGTTCGGCATGGCTCGCAGCCCGCTCCACATACGCCTTCACGGCACGTGAGGCCAGGCCCGGCGTACTGCAAACTAGGTCGATGCGCCATCCCGTGTCGTTGTCGAAGGCACGGCCCCGGTACGACCACCACGAGTACGGGCCCGCGACATCCGGATGGAGCGCCCGGACGACATCCGTGCAGCCGCCGTCCTGCGGGTCGAGGACGCGGGAGAGCCAGGCGCGCTCCTCGGGCAGGAACCCGGAGCTCTTCTTGTTGCCGCGCCAGTTCTTCAGGTCGGCCTCCTGGTGGGCGATGTTCCAGTCGCCGCAGACCAGCACCTCACGCCCGGCCGCCGCCGCCCGCTCCCGCAGATCGCGCAGGTAGGGCAGGAAGGCCGCCATGAAGCGCTCCTTCTCGTCCTGCCGCTCGGTGCCGACCTCCCCCGAGGGCAGATAGAGGCTCGCGACGGTCAGACCGGGCAGGTCCGCCTCCAGGTACCGGCCGGACTCCTCGAACTCGGGTGCGCCGAAGCCGACCCGCACGCTGTCGGGCTCGCGGCGGGTGAGCAGCGCCACACCGGCCCTGCCCTTCGCGGAGGACGGTGCCCAGAAGGCGTGCCACCCCTCCGGGTACCGCACCGCCTCGGGCAGTTGCTCGGGCTCTGCGCGGACTTCCTGGAGGCAGACCACGTCCGCGTCGGTGGCCGCCAGCCAGTCCGCGTACCCCTTCTTCGCCGCGGCCCGCAATCCGTTCACGTTGACCGTGCTCACCTTGTGCACAACATGCTCCTCATCGGTACGCGCATCCGTCGCACCCTATGCCGGAGCAGCCTGCGGTCGACCGCGCCGCTGACGCCGTCCCGCGTCTCCGGTGCCTGTCCTCGGCGCACGGGCGGCTCGGTCTGTGACTGACGACACGGAGCAGCGGTGATCGGGACATGACCAGCCGATGCCACCGCACCGACCGCACAGCGAGCGGCTCCCGCCGCGGGCTGCGGCCGGGACGGGGGCGTCCTGTCGGTGCGCTACCGGCGAGCCGGCCGTCGGCCACGCCCGCCACGAACGCGGCCCGCTGCTCGGCGCCGAAGGTGAGCGGCGGGCCGGTCGTCCTTGCTGCCGCGGGCGAGGGTCCCGTACGTCCGCCCGGCTGCTCGCCCGCGCGTCCGTCCGCTCTACCATGCCCGCATGCAGATCGTTCCCGTCGGTTACGACCACCCGGACGCGCGGAAGCTCAGCGACCTGGTGCTCCAGGAGTACGCGCTGCGCTACGGCGACCCGGAGGGCGACGCGACGCCGCTGGACCCGTCGATGTTCCAGCCGCCGCGCGGGCTGTATCTGCTGGCCTACGACGCGCAGCAGCGGCCGGTCGCCACCGGCGCCTGGCGCGCGCGGGACGCCGCGCACGGGCCGGACGAGGAGGACGAGAACTACGCGGACGGCGACGCCGAGCTCAAGCGGATGTTCGTCGTGCCCGAGGTGCGCGGCGAGGGCCTCGCACGTCGGATCCTGGCGCTGCTGGAGGACGACGCCCGGGAGGCGGGCCGTACCCGGGTGGTGTTGGAGACCGGGTTGCAGCAGCCGGAAGCCATCGCGCTGTACACGTCATCGGGCTATGTGCCGGCCCCCGCGAAGTTCGGCCACTATCGGTTCCACACGGAAAGCCGCTGCTTCGTCAAACCGCTGCGCGGAGCCGGCTGACGGTACCGGAGCCCGCAGGGCCGTCCGACAGCCCGGTCAGCAGACGGGCGTGGTGCCCTCTCCGCTCACATCCTCCAACCCGGTCACGTCCCCGGTCCCCCCTCTGGCGAAGTCGGCGGCCTGCGCGATGCCGATCTCCTCGACCGAGACGACCCGCACCCCGGGTTCCGCGGCGTCGGGGCCGCCCCCGGCCAGACGCGCGGTCAGTGCCCGGCCGGGCGGCAGTTCGATCCACCGGTCCGCGCCGGTCCCCCGCAGGGCCGCCGTGACGGCCTCGTACCGGACCGGGAGCGCGACGGAGCGGGCCAGGTCGTCGAAGACGGCGTTGGCGTCGCCGTGCAGGCACAGACCGCTGGTGCCGGCCACGTAGGGCAGCGCGTGGTGACGGCGCGGCACCGTGGCCAGGTGCTGTGCCATCCGGATGCCCAGATCGTGCGGAGGCTCCTCCGCCCGCTCCACGAGTTCGGCACGCAGCCGCACCGCCCGCAGGGCCTCCGGGAAGGTGAGCAGTCCTGCGACGACGGCCGCCGCGTAGCCGCCGAGCCCGTGGCCCGCCACGGCGGCCGGAAGGACCTCCTCGTCCTCGACCAGCGCTCTGGCGCCGGCCACGCCGGCGACCAGCAGGCTCACGTGCCGTGCCACCTCGGACCCGGCCAGCGCCTCGGCGGTGTCCAGCTCCGCGACGCCTCCCGGATGGCCCCACTCGGCCTCGGCCAGCACGGTCGCCGAGCCGGCCGTGTCCGGCAGCCGGTGCAGCATGCCGGCCCGCAGCGAGTCCGGGCCGGGAAAGAGGAACGCGACGCTCATGGGACAAGCCTCACCCGCCGCACCCCGCCGGTGCCAGTCGCAGCACCGTACGGATCGCGCGGCGGAGGGCGGCCCCGGGCGAGATCGGCCGGAGAATCCCGCCGCAGCAGCCGTCGCCGGGGCGAATCCGCAGGTCACACGGGTACTGCCGGACTGGGGATGCCGGAGCCCGCGAGAGCGCGGATCGTGGGTCGTATGACGGAATACATCGTGTGCGCCGATTTCACCGCCCGGGGAACCGAAGCGGCACAGCACGCGCTGGAGAAGCTGGAGCGCGCGCACAGCCGGGGCGCGCTCGACCTGCGGGAGGCCCGGGTGATCAGCCGGGACCCGAACGGGCACGCCGAGATCGTCGGCGAGGTGGACCACATCAGCGCCGCCGCGGGGTTCGCCGTCGGCAGCCTGGTCGGTGCGCTGGTGGGCCTGGTGGGCGGGCCGCGGGGTGCCCTGCTCGGCTTCACCACCGGGGGGCTGATCGGCGGCGGCCACGACGCCCGCCGGGTCGTGGAGACGAATGAGGGGCTGGAGGAGCTCACCGCGGAGATCCCGCCCGCGAGCACGGTGGTGGTGGCCGATGTGAAGGAGACCTCCACCGGTGCCGTGCGGGAGGCGCTGGGACCGGGCGTCAGCCACTATCTCGCGGCCGCGGTGCGGCAGGAGGTCGAGGACATCCTCTCGAAACCCCAGTCGTGTCCCAATGCCTCCGACGCGCCCACCGGCTCCGCGACCACCGGCCACGAGACGGGGCGCTTCGGCGAGGGCGAGAAGGAGCGCGCGAGCGGCCGCGAGACGCACTGGTGGCGGCGCTAGCGGAGGCCGGCCGGGGGCGACGGGGACGAACGACGGGGCAGCGGACGACGGCTGGGCCACCGGCGGCCCCGGACGGAAGGCCGGGGCCGGACGCCGGGTCCTCGGTGCCATCGGGGCGCGCGGAGCGAAGGAGTACCGGAGGGGCCTGGCGTGGGGCGTGCTGATCGTCTCCGGGTGCCTGGAGACGCTGTGGGCGACCGCTCTGGAGGTCGTCGGACACCTTCCACCGGCTGTGGACCTCGGTGCTCTTCCTGGTCGCGCTCGCGGCCGGCATGGCGGGTCTGTCGTATGCCGTCTCGCAGATTTCGCTGGATACCGCGTACGCGGTGTGGGCCCTGAGCGTCAATGGCCGGACCACTCGGGGACATTGTTTACATGCCCCTGCCATGCCGCTACGTTGACGCCCGACCACCGCCCCGACACTCCGCGAGTCGTGCACCCCCCACCCCGCCCCTCGGGAAGGCAGGCACCCATGAGACCCACTCGCCACGCTCTGACCGGACTCCTCGGCGCCGCCGCGGCCGCCGCGCTGGCGCTGACCGCGCCGGTGAACGCGCAGGCGGCACAGGCGTCCCCCGCGGCATCCCAGAGCTCCGCGCAAGCCGCCGGGAGCCCGCAGCTCCTCGCGAAGCTGACACACTCCCAGGCGACGTCCATCTTCCGGTCCGCCGGGATCACCTGGACGTCCAGCGGGGGCTGTTCGGACCGGAACAACCCCACCTGCACCTCCTTCCAGGGCCTCCGGTCACAGACCGCGGACGGCGCCGTCACGCTCAAGAGGGCGTCCGGCTGTGCCGTCCGGCTGACCGGCGGCACGGAGACCGGGCACGCCTCGGGCACCTACAGTCACTGGAACGGCTACAAGCTCGACATGTCCCTCTCGAGCTGCCTGGACAACTACATCACCGGTGCCTTCACCTCCATCGGCGGCTCCAAGTGGAAGTCGGCCTCGGGCAACATCTATTACCGCGAGGGCAACCACTGGGACGTCACCTACTACAACTGCGGGGGCTGCTGAGCGGCCCGCCCGGCGGCCTCCGGCAGCCCGGCGAGGAACTCCCGCACGTGCCCGAGCCATACCTTTCGGTCCTGCTCGCCCAGGACGTGGGCGCCGCCCGGAATCTCCACCAGGGCGGCGTCCGGGAGGGCGGCGGCGAGCCTGCGGGAGCTGTCGGGGAGGACGAGGCGGTCACCCGTGGGTACCGCCACCAGAGCGGGCACCCGGATGCCCGCGAGGTCGGCGCGCACGTCGACCCTGCGCACCAGGTCGAAGTGGTCCACCATGCCCGGCGGCATCGCCTCACGGGCCGCCGCGACGGTGTCCTCCAGCGCCTCGGCGGTGAGTTCGCCGGTGTCCTCGGCCAGCAGCGCGGAGTGGGTGGCGACCCGCGCCACCGCGTCCCACTCCCCGTCCCGGCCCAGCCGGGTGACGAGGGCGGCGGCGAACTCCAGGAGCGGGTCGGCCACCGCGAACCCGGCGGTCAGCACGAGCCCGGTCACCCGCTCCGGGTGCCGCGCCGCGGCCCGCAGCGCGACCACCGTCCCCAGGGACTCCCCCAGCACGGTGAAGCGCTCGTGCCCCCGCGAGACCGCGGCCTCCACGACGGCGTCCACCAGCACGTCCAGATCGAGCGGCCCCGCCGCCCGGGGTGAGCCGCCGGCGCCCGGGTAGTGCGGTCCGATCAGCGTGTGGTCGGACGCCAGATCGTCCAGTACCTGTCCGAAGTTGGCTTCGATTCCTCCGCCCGCGCCGTGTGCGAGCAGCAGCGCGGGACCGCTGCCGTGTACGTGGACGTCCAGGGACGGGAATGCGGCCGCAGCCGCGGTGTGCTTCTCGGTCATACGCCAGAAGCTAAACTCCGACATCAGTGTCAGAGTCAAGCCGCGTCCGGAGCGGGATGCTTCCGGCCGCTCCGAGGAGGCGAACAGGCCGTGCGGATGAAGGAGATGGTGCGCCGTACCGGCGTCCACGAGCGGCTGCTGCGCTACTACGAGAAGCAGGGCCTGCTGAGCCCACAGCGGCTGCCCAGCGGCTACCGCGAGTACAGCGAGGCGGATGTCGACATCGTGCGGCGGGTGCGCTGTCTGCTGACGGCGGGACTGTCGACCTCGGCGATCGCGCAGATCCTGCCGTGCCTGCGGGACGAAGATGATCGCCTCGTGCCGACCTGCCCCGATCTGGTGGGGCAGTTGCTCGCCCAGCGCGACCGGATGAGCGCGGAGATCGAGGCCCTGATCACCTCACGCGGCCTGCTCGACGAGGTCCTGGACGCCACCCCCGACCGCCTCAAGCAGGCCGCGGCGGCGAACGCCCCCGGAGCAGCGGGAGCGTCGCGAGCCGCGTAGCGGAGCGCCACCGCGCGACGACCGGGCAGGGGCCGGACCGGGACGCGGCGACGGGAGCGCGACGCCCCGGGAGGCGACACACCGGGGCACGGCAGACCAAGGCGCGATGTCGACCACCGGCGGCGCCGGGTCGGGCAGTGCGCGCGACCGGATCACCCGGCGGGAACCGGCCGGTACGCCGAGATACCGAACGACGCGGTGGCCCGCACCCGTTCCCCCAGTGCGGCGGCCCGCTCCCGCAGTTCCTCCGGCTCGACGTGCCGCGCGGCCGGCCCCATGCCGGCGAGGTTCGCCACGTCCGCGGAGGTCAGTGCGAGGGGGTACTCCAGAGCCTCGGTCCACTCCCGCACGAAGTGCCCGGACAGGGTGCGTTCCAGGCGCTCAGCCTTGTCCGGGTCGACCTCCAGCAGGCCCAGCGCGCCGCGCAGTTCCCCCAGATGCCGCTCGGTCGGCGTGACCACCAGCAGCGCCCCGCGGGGCTTCAGCACCCTGCGGAACTCCGCGCCGTTGCGCGGTGCGAAGACGTTCAGCACGATGTCCGCGCAGCCGTCCCGCACCGGGAACGGCCGCCAGACGTCCCAACTGGCCGCGCCCGCACGCGGGTGCGCCCGCGCGGCTCGGCGCAGCGCGTAGCCGGACGCGTCGAGCGCCAGTCCGACCGCGCCGGGCAGCGCCTCCAGGACGGCGGCGAGGTAGTGCCCGGTGCCGGCACCGGCGTCCAGCACCATGCCCCCTCCCTCTTCCGCGGGGAGGCCGAGCGTGGCGGCGATCCGTGCCAGCGCTCCGGTCAGCGGCGCGTAGTGCCCCGCCCCCAGAAAGGCCGTACGGGCCTGCACCATCGCCGCGCTGTCGGCGTTCGCGGTGCGCTTGGCCCCGGAGAGCAGGCTGACGTACCCCTGGCGGGCGATGTCGAAGGTGTGCCGGTTCGGGCAGCGCAGCGATCGTTCCGCCACCCCCAGGCAGTCCCCGCAGACGGGGCACCGCACCGACTCGACCAGTGCCTCCCAGGGGTCGCGGGTCGTCGGATCGCACCGCTCGGACTGGTCGCGCACATGACCGTCGTCGCGGCCGTCGTGCGCTCGCTCTTCGCGCGTGTACGCGTCACGCGCGGCGGACGGTTCGGTCATGGGGCGGCAGCTCTCTCGGACGGCGAGGCCCCAGGCTACCGGCGTTCGGGAGAACCGCCGCCGACTCCTCCTCCGGCCGACGGAATCGCGCACCCGCCGCAGCGGACGGGGCCATGCGCCGCATGACGCAGTCGAAAATCCGGTGGACCGACATCCTGCACATCTCACCGTCGTCCGGCTGCTCCCCGCAGGAGTGACATACGTGCGGAAAACCGCATACTCATAAGTCTGAGTACTGCACACAGGGGTTTCCGCCGGCTGGGGTATTCGTTGACCGGGATGTACCCGAGACGGTCAACCCCGTCGTCCGCCCTCGCTGGTCAGCGCGGACGGCCGGGGCGACGCGGCGTCGGTCACCACCAAGGGCGTCATGCGCGTGCGGACCGGTCTCGACACAGTCGTCTGAACCTGCCCGCAGAGAAGAGAGTTCAGTCTTGACCGAGACGTCGCACTCGTACACGTCCTACGTACCCCCTGATCCGGACGCCGACTTCCCCGGGCAGCGAAATCCGGCTGAACCGGATGTGCGCCCGGCCCACACCTGGGGGGCCGCGCCGGTCAGGAACGACAATGCCGTGCGACTGGACCCCACCGACACCGGGACCCTCGGACTGACCCGCTTCGGCTCGCCGCACCCCGAGCGCGGCGAGCAGACCGAGCATCACACGGACCTGGACGCCGAACTCGCCCGGTTCCTCGACACCGTCGAGCAGGAGCGCCTCGCGGACTCCTCCGGCGCTGCCACTCGGGCCCGGCACCGCAAGGAACGCCCCTTGGAGCGGGCGAAACAGCAGCAACAGCGGGGGGAACTGAGCTGGCGGCGGATCCTGAGCGCCTTCTCGGTCACGCTCACCGCCATGATCGTGCTCCTGGTCAGCTTCCTGGGTGCCAAGGCGTCCTACCCGTCGCTCTACGACCTCGCCCAGGAGTCGGCACCCCCGGGCGTCGCGCACGCCTGGCCGCTGCTGATCTACGCACCCTGGGTCGCGGCCACGCTCTCGATTCTGCGCACCCGGGCCTACCGCCGCCGCACGGTGCACTCCTGGCTCGTCGTCCTCTTCTTCGCCGCCGTCGCGTCCCTGCTGTGCGTCGCCGACGCCCCGCCGACCCCGGCGGGTATCGCCGTGGCCGGCCTGCCGCCCATCACGGCGCTGCTCTGCTTCCACCAGCTCGTCCGACAGCTCGACCTTCCCCCGGTCCCCACAAACCCCTCCCGGCACGCCCGCCCCGCGCGCGGCACCCATCGCCACCGCTCGGCGGGCTGACCTCGGCCCGCCGACCGGTGGTCGCGCCCTGCCGACCCCGGCGGCGGACCGCCGCCCGGCCCCGCCCCCCGCGCCTCCATGCCCCCGTGGTTCGTGTCCGCTCGTCCATCAGGTATCTGCCCGCCCGCTCGCAGGCCGATCGGGGCTCCCGACCGTCACACCGGCGCACACTATCGAAACGCCAGTTCCTTTAAATCCTTCGCCGTGCTACCTTCGCAGGCATAACGGAACCGAAGTCCCGTTACCTGATTTCACTTTCCCGCTCCGGACGCGCCGCACACCCGCCTCGCACACACCGCAGCGGCCACCTGGAAGGCAGTACTGTCATGTCCACGACGCAAGCGCGGTCGACCACACCTGCATCCGAAGCCCAGCTGGTGTCAAAGCCGGAGGCCACGCCCCGGCAGCTCACCGGGCGGTTGAAGGTGATCCTGGCCGTACTGCTGGTCGCGCAGTTCATGCTGGCCGTCGACTTCTCCATCCTGAACGTCGCGCTGCCCGCGATCGGCGACGGACTCGGCTTCCCCCTCGCCGACCTGCAGTGGGTAGCCACCGCGTTCGCACTCGCCGCCGCCGGTTTCACCCTCTTCTTCGGGCGGATCAGCGACCTGATCGGTCGCAAGAAGATCTTCATAGCCGGCCTCGCACTGCTGGGCCTGTCCTCCCTCGTCGGCGGCCTGGCCAACAGCCCGGAGGTACTCCTGGCCGCCCGTGTCGCCCAGGGACTGGCCACGGCCGCCGCAACACCGGCGGGGCTCTCCCTGCTCACCACAGCGTTCCCCGAAGGCCCGCTGCGGCAGAAGGCACTGGGCATCAACGGCGCGCTCATGTCCGCGGGGTTCACCACCGGAGCCGTCCTCGGCGGAGTGCTGACCGACCTGCTCTCCTGGCGCTGGGCGTTCTTCCTCAACGTGCCCGTCGCGCTCGCCGTCGTCCTCGTCGCGCCCGTCGTCCTCCGGGAGCCCGCACCTGCCGCCCGGCCCCGGCTCGACCTGCCCGGCGCCCTCACGGTCACCGGCGGTCTGCTCGCCCTGGTCCACGGCCTCACCCAGGCCGGCGAGCACGGCTGGACCGCCCCGCACGCCGTGGCCGGCCTCGCCGCCGGCGCCGTGCTGCTGGCCGCGTTCTTCATGATCGAGCGCAGAGTGGCCCAACCGCTGGTCCCGCTCACGGTCCTGGGGCGGCGCAACGTCGCCTGGGGGAACGTGCTCGGGCTCCTCGCCTTCGCCACCGAGACCTCACTGGTCTACCTGCTCACCCTCTACCTGCAGAAGACCCTCGACTTCACGCCGCTCGCCGCAGGCGTCACCTTCGGCGTGCTGGGCGTCGGCACCGTCCTCGGCGGACTCGTCGCGCCCAAGGTCATCGCCCGGACCTCCACCCTGGCCGCCCTGGTCGGCGGCGGCCTGCTGCAGGCGGTCGCCACCGCCGCCCTCCTCTTCCTGGGCACCACCACCGGCGCCGCGCTGGGCCTGCTGCTGCCCGCCACGTTCCTCGGAGGCGTCGGCAACATGCTCGTCATCGTCGGCTTCATGGTCACCGCCACCAGCGGCCTCCCGGATGCCGAACAGGGGCTGGCCACCGGTCTCGCCTCGATGTCCCAGCAGGTCGGCATCACCATGGGCACGCCGATCATGTCCGCCGTCGTCTCCGCCGGCACCGCGGGCGCGACCACCGCCACCGCGATCCACCACGGCGTCACCACCGCCATCGCGGTCAACACCGCACTCGTCCTCCTCGGCACCGTCCTGGCCGCGCTCTTCCTCCGCACCCGCACCCGCACGCCGCAGGATGGGACGAGTGCCTGACCCCGCCCCCGTTGAGCCCGCACCCCTGACCGGGCCTCCCGCAGGCCGGGCCCTCCAGACCCCGGACGGTCCGGGTCCCGGCACCTCGGCGGGCCCGGGCTGCCGCACACACGGGGGAGGACCCGGATGGGCCGGCACACAGCAACCCCCGCCCCGCTGTCCGCACTTCCGCGCCACTTCGCCGATCTGCGCGACGGCACCCCGCCGGACATCGACCGGTCGCCTCCTCTGAACGACGGCCCGGCCCGCGCCTCACCGCCGACTGATCACATAGGCGGGTCGGGAGTGAAGGCGTACACGCGGATCGCATCGAGGTGCAGTTCGTGGGGACCTATGCAGTCCGCCGCGAGGGTGGCCAGGAGCGTTCCGCAAGCACATGCCATGTTGCGGCCGCCGGTTCCGATCGGTCCACAACACCCCCAGTGGACGCTTGAGGCCCCCGTCAACTGGACGGTGGACACGTCATCTGGATGAACGACCACGGAATTTCTGGGCCCTGCGGACACTGTGTGAGTCATGTCGGGTGGAATAGGGAGGGCGCGGCTTCCGGAAGGCTTCGGGTGCCGGGGGCCCGGAGCCACGAAGGGGGCTCCCCACGGCTCGGGGTCGATGGCGTAGTGGCCGCGCGGGACGGTCGAGGGCGCGAGCCAGGTCTTGCGGTCACGGTCCCGGTCGCTCACGGAAGCGTCGGGAACAGCGGGAAGCTCCTGAAGGTCCTGCGTGAGTTGGGCACCGCACTTCGCGCAGTAGAAGACCGTCATGCCGGCCGTTCTACCCCACCGGCCCGGTCGGCCACGACCGCGTTTCCCCCGCTCCGGGAGCGGCACCACCCTTCGCTGCCGCACAACGCGAAGAGCCCCTGTCGGATGACTCCGACAGGGGCTCTGACGTGCTGTGGACCTGAGGGGATTTGAACCCCTGACCCTCTCGTTGCGAACGAGATGCGCTACCGGACTGCGCCACAGGCCCTTGCGACAGATGAAACATTAGCATCCTCGCCAGGGCGGGAGGAAATCCGTTCCCGCTCCGGCCGCGGGGCGGTCGCGGCGGTCGTCACTCGTTGGCGGCGCGGGGCCGCTGTTCGCTTTCGTACTGGTCGAAGAGGGGTGTGCGGTCGCGGTCGGCGGTGGTTCCGTCCTCGGCCGCGGGGTGCGGCTCGGCGGCGGGGACGGTGCTGGAGCGGGCCGAACTCCAGGCGTCGGGGGCCTCCAGGTCGACACCGCGCGTCGTACGGGGAGCGACCGGGGCGCTGACGTACGTGGGCAGCGGTACGGGCACCGGATCCCAGCCCTCGCCTTCGGAGGAGTCCCTGTCCCGGGCACGCTGCTGGTCGACCCACTCGGCGTGGTCGGTCTGCTCGACCAGTGCGCGCCGCTCTGCCGCCTCCTGCTGCTCGGCCCGGGTCCATGCCTCCGGCTGCGCATCCGCGCCGTCGGCAGCGGAGGCTTCCGGGCGTGCGCTGCCGGGCTCGCGTTCGCGCCGGGGCGCCGCCGCCGCAGGAGCGCTGCCGGCACGGGCGCGACGCTCCTCACGGGAGAGCTGATCTTCGCCGGGGCGCCGCTCCTCCCGGCCGCTACCGGTGCTCTCCGTACGCACCGGGAGGCCCGGCTCGGTGTCCGTGTGCAGCGCCTCGGCCCGGCGCCGGTCGGACGGTCCGGCGTCCTCGTCGTAGGGCCGCTGGGCGCGCAGACTGCGCGCCGCCGCTTCGGCGCGGCGCCGGTCCATGGTGAAGGCGAAGCGGCGCCGCTCCTGGACGCGGAGGTGGACGATGTAGACGCTCAGCAGGACGGCGGGGACAGCGGGCACCCACAGCAGGGCGAGCCCGCGGACGGCCGCCACGACCGTGCCCACGGTGAACGCGAGGAAGAGCAGCATCGTCGTGCGCCGCCGCCGCGCGAGCAGCTTGGCGCGCTTGGCCTGCTTGGCCCGTCGTCCCTCTCTCTGCGCGGTCCGGGAGTCGGCCGTCTGCGGGCGCGCCGTCCCCGCCCGCTCGGCCGCGCTCGCGCGGGAGCGATCCGGACCGGGCCGGTCGGGGCCCTGCTGGTCGTACCCGGGCTCCCCCGGTCGCCCCTGGGGGCGGCCGGCCGGCCCCGCCGGAGCCGGACCGGGCCCTGCCGCCCCTGCCGCGTCCTCCGGAACGCCGTGGCCGCCGTGCGCGGCGGTGCCCGGACGGCCACTCCGGCTGCCGGGGCGGCCCGTTCCGGCGGGAGGGCCCTGACCACGGTGAACATGCACCTCGGTCAGCGCTTCAGCGCCAGGAGCACCGACCATGGTCTTGGGGTCGGCGAAGGCCCGGACGTCCACCGCTTGCTCGGTGGCGGCGTCCGGGTCGCTCCGGTACGCGTCACCGTCGTAGCCGTCGGAGCCGTACGCGGCGGAGGGGCCGGGCTCGTGCTCGGCGCCGGCTCTCCGTGCGTACGGGTCGTCGGCCGCCCACCCCTCGCGGATGCGGCGCCGTTCCGCCTCTCTGGCGTAGCGGCGCTCCATCCCGGCCTTGCCGGACAGCAGCCGGATGGCGGTGCTGAAGCGTTCCGTCGGACGGGCTTCGTTCAACTCGTCCTGGCGACGAAGCCACATCGGCACCAAGTAGGCGGCCCAGGCCCCGACGATGACTGCGTAGATGAGGCCACTGCTGCTCACCCTCACACGGTAGAGGGGATTACGTGAGCCCATCTGCCAAACAGCCCGGCGTGTTGCACGATCTGGCCGATCCGTCGAACTTTTTTTGTGACCGACGGCCCGGGACTCTGCGGAATCAGCCGAGAAATGGCCGGAACGAGCATGCGCGGGAAACACATCTCCCCGACCGACCCCACAAATCGAACGTCTATTTTATTTCGGTGGAGTGGCCGGGCCTCGACCGGTGCCAGCGGGTCAGCAGACCCTCCGGGACCTCCTCCACTGTCAGGGCGAACACCAGGTGGTCGCGCCAGGCGCCGTCGATGTGCAGATAGCGCGGCCGGATTCCTTCCTCCCGGAAGCCGAGCTTTTCCACCACGCGGCGGCTGGGGAGGTTCTCCGGGCGGATGCAGACTTCGACCCGGTGCAATCCGACAGTACGGAAGCAGTGGTCCACGGCCAGCGCCACTGCCGTGGGCATGACGCCCCGCCCCGCCACCGCGCGGTCCACCCAGTAGCCGATATGGCCGGAGCACATCGAGCCCCAGGTGATGCCCGCCACGGTCAACTGCCCGGCGAGCCTTTCTTCGTGCTCCACCACGAACGGCAGCATCCGGCCGGACTGCGCCTCGGTGCGCAGATGCCGCACCATCTGGCGGAAAGTGGGGCGGCGCGGCGGCAGATGGCCGGGCGGCGCGGGCGGGATCGTGGCCTCCCAGGGACGCAGCCAGTCCCGGTTGCGCTGGTTGACCTCCCGCCAGGCGCGCTGGTCGCGCAACTTTATGGGGCGGAGGGTCGTGGAACCGTCCGCCAGCTCGACCGGCCATGGGGCGTTCAGCGGGCGCCGTCCCCTCTGTGCCCGCCGGGGTGGTCGCCGCCGTGGATCTGGTCCACGGCATGCGGCAGCAGCCGGGCCAGAACGGCCAACCCGTCCTTGACGCCGCCTGTCGAGCCCGGAAGGTTGACGACGAGGGTGCGGTCGGCCACTCCCGCGACGCCGCGGGAGAGCGCCGCCGTGGGAACCTTCGCCGACCCCTCGGCACGGATGGCCTCGGGGATACCGGGGATCTCACGCTCCAGGACGGAACGCGTCACCTCAGGGGTCCGGTCGGTCGGGGAGATGCCGGTGCCCCCGGTCGTCAGGACGACGGCGTAGCCCGCCGCCACCGCCTCCCGGAGCACCTCGCGGACGGGCTCGCCGTCCGGCACCACCCGCGGCCCGTCCACGGCGAATCCCATGGCCTCCAGGGCCGCGACGAGCAGCGGCCCGCCCTTGTCCTCGTAGACGCCCGCCGAAGCACGGTTGGACGCCGTCACCGCGAGGGCGCGATACGGCCGCGCAGGGGCGGAAGCACCCGCAGCGGGGTCGTGAGAAGCGCGGTGGCCGTGCGACGGGGCCTCGCCCACGAGGCCGTGCGGAGCGGTCCGGTCCGCGTCGCGGTGGGCGGCGGTCTCCGCCCCGCGGCCGGGGGTCTCGCGGTGCTCGGGCCCGCTCACGCGCCCTCCTCGCCGGTCTCGTCGGAGCGCGGCTGCCGCGCCCAGTCCCCCGACGCTCCGCCCGCCTTCTCCTCGACTCCGACGTCCGTGATGACCGCGGACTTGTCCACGGCCTTCACCATGTCCACGACTGTCAGCGCGGCGACCGTGACCGCTGTGAGCGCTTCCATCTCGACACCGGTGCGGTCCGTGGTCCGTACCCTCGCCGCGATCTCCACGGCGTCGTCGGCGACCGCCAGGTCGACCTCGACCCCGGAGACGGCGAGCGGGTGGCACAGGGGGATGAGTTCCGGGGTCTTCTTGGCGCCCATGATCCCGGCGATGCGGGCGGTCGCCAGAGCGTCTCCCTTGGGCACGCCCTCGCCCCGCAGCAGTGCGACCACCTGCGGTGCGACGAGCACCCGTCCGGTGGCACGGGCGGAGCGCGCGGTGACGTCCTTCTCGGACACGTCGACCATCCGCGCGGCCCCGGACGCGTCGACGTGGGTGAGGTGCTGCTGAGGGCTGGTCATGGTTCTCCCGGTCCTGTGCTGTGCCCGGACACGGTACCGGCAGCGGCCGGTGCGCGGTCTGCCGCGTCATGCCGTGGTCAGTCCAGGGGAACGACGGTCACTTCGTCACCGGGGGCGACCCGGGAGGTCTGCTCCGGGATGTCGATCAACGCGTTGGCGTGTGCGAGGGCGGCGATCAGGTGGGAGCCGGACCCTCCGACCGCGCGGACCGTGCCCGCCCCGTCCTGGTCGGCGGGCGGGGTGAGGTCGCCGCGGAGGAACTGCCGCTTCCCCTCCGGTGAGGTCAGCGCGGTGTCCCCGGCCAGCCGGGCGCGCGTGGTGCGGCGCCGGACGGGCTTCTGGCCCATCAGGTGTCGCAGCGCCGGACGGACGAACAACTCGAAGGAGACATAGGCGCTCACCGGGTTGCCGGGCAGGGTGAGGATGGGCGTGCGGTCGGGCCCGATCAGACCGAACCCCTGGGGCTTGCCCGGTTGCATCGCCAGCCTGCGGAACTCCACCGTGTCGCGGGCCGGATCGTCGGCGCCGTCCTCTTCCGCGCCGCCGCGGAAGGCGTCCACCCTGGAGAGCGCCTCCTTGACGACGTCGTACGCGCCGACGCTCACCCCGCCGCTGGTGACGACGAGGTCGGCCCGGATGAGCTGGTCCTCGATGGTGGCGCGCAGCGTCTCGGCGTCGTCGGCCACCGCACCGACCCGGTAGGGGATGGCGCCGGCCGCGCGTGCGGCGGCGGTCAGCACGAAGCTGTTGGCGTCGTGGATCTGCCCGGGGCCCAACGGTTCACCCGGTGCGACGAGTTCGCTGCCGGTGGAGAGGACGACCACCCGGGGGCGCGGGCGCACCACCACCGAGCCGCGCCCGACGGCCGCCAGCAGACCCACCTGCGCGGGCCCGAGGACGGTGCCGGCCCTGAGTGCGACCGTACCCGCCTCGACATCGCTGCCCTTGGCCCGTACATGCTGACGAGCGGCGACCGGACGGTGCACGCGTACCTGGCCCGAGGCGCCCTCCGGCGCGGCGCTGTGCGCGGTCATGGCGTCCGCGGGGCCGCCGCCCGTGCCGCCGTCGGTCCACTCGACCGGGACGACGGCCTCCGCGCCGGGCGGCAGCGGCGCACCGGTCATGATGCGGGCCGCCTCCCCGGAGACGACGACGGGCAGTCCGGAGCTCCCGGCGGCGATGTCGCCGACCACGCTGAGCACTGCGGGGAACTCCTCGCTGGCGCCCCGGACATCGGCGGTCCGTACGGCGTAGCCGTCCATGGAGCTGTTGTCGAACGGCGGAAGCGCGGCGGGGACGACGACGTCGTCGACCAGGACGCAGCCCTGCGCGTCGAGCAGGTTCAGCTCGATGGGGTCCAGCGGGCGGACGCTGCGGAGGATGTCCTCCAGGTGCTCCTCGACCGACCAGGTCTTGCTCACGACTACATCTCCTCGGTGACGTATCCACGCAACCACTCCCGGAACTCCGGGCCCAGGTCCTCACGTTCGCACGCAAGCCTGACAATGGCACGCAGGTAGTCCGCCCTGTCCCCGGTGTCGTAGCGGCGCCCGCCGAAGACGACGCCGTGCACCGGGCCACCCACGGACTCGTCGCTGGAGAGGGTCTGCAGCGCGTCGGTGAGTTGGATCTCGCCGCCTCTGCCCGGCTCGGTCTTGCCGAGCACCTCGAAGACGGCCGGGTCCAGCACATAGCGGCCGATGATGGCCAGGTTGCTGGGCGCCTCCTGCACCGCGGGCTTCTCCACCAGGTCCGAGACCCGCACCACGTCCGGATCGGAGGTGGCGGCGGCCGCCGCGGCACCGTACAGGTGGATGCTGCCGGGGTCGACCTCCATGAGCGCCACGACGCTGCCGCCGCGCTCCTCCTGCACCTCGATCATGCGGGCGAGCAGGGGGTCGCGCGGGTCGATCAGGTCGTCGCCGAGCAGGACGGCGAAGGGCTGGTCCCCCACGTGCGGGGCGGCGCACAGAATGGCGTGTCCCAGACCGCGCGGGTCACCCTGGCGGACGTAGTGCATGGTGGCCAGGTCGCTGGACTCCTGCACCCGGGCGAGCTTCCCGTCGTCGCCCTTGTCCCGCAGGACCTGTTCCAGTTCGTAATTCCGGTCGAAGTGGTCCTCCAGGGGGCGCTTGTTGCGCCCGGTGACCATGAGCACGTCCGAGAGACCGGCCGTGACGGCCTCCTCGACCACATACTGGATCGCGGGCTTGTCGACGACCGGCAGCATCTCCTTGGGTGTGGCCTTTGTCGCAGGCAGGAAGCGCGTGCCCAGGCCGGCGGCGGGGATGACTGCCTTGGTGATCCGGGAGCGGGGATGAGTCATGTCCCGCACCATAACCGGTCACTTGATGGGAAAGATAAGCGTCCACGGCGTTTATCGCGTTTGTTGGGTTTATTGCGTTTCACGCACGGAAGGGAAAGGACGCTCCATGGGCGAGCCGGAGACTGTCGGCGACGGTAGTAAGCACGCGTTGCGCCGGGCTGTCCTGCGGGTGAGGAGGACCTTGCCCCCCGGTGACCTGGATGCGGCCGCGCATGCACTGGCCCGGCACGTTCTGGAGCTGCCCGGCCTCTCCACTGCCGCGACCGTCGCCGCGTACGTGTCGGTGGGCAGCGAGCCGGGGACCGGTCCGCTGCTGGAGGCACTGCGCGAGCGCGGTGTGCGCGTACTGCTGCCGGTGCTGCGGGAGGACGACGACCTCGACTGGGCGGTCCACGAGGGACCCGGGACGCTCGTTGCGGCCGGGCGCGGCCTGCGGGAGCCCTCCGGACCGCGGCTCGGCCCCGAAGCGGTCGCCCAGGCCGACGCGGTCCTGCTGCCGGGGCTGGCCGTGGACCGGGGCGGTCTGCGGCTGGGACGGGGTGCGGGATGCTACGACAGGGTGCTTGCCCGCCTGGCGGCCCGCGGCGCGCAGCCGGTGTGTGCGGTACTGCTCTACGACGGCGAGGTGGTCGACCGTATCGACGGCGAGGAGCACGACCGGCGGGTGACGACAGCAGTGACCCCGAGCGGCGTGCACCGCTTCGGGACTGCGGAAGACTGAACCGGGCGGCCGCGCGGTCAGCGACCGCTCCGGGTGGGCCGGGCGGGTCGAGCGGACCCCGCGCCGTCGGACCACGGCGCAGCGCCGTGCGCTCTGAACCGACTTGCCGCGCCGACCGTGCTGCGGTGGCCCGGCGCGCCGGGCCACCGCTGCGCGCACGTCAGGGCGTGAGCGCCATCTGGTCCTCGGTCGCCTTGTCGACCGCCTTCTCGCTGGAGGGCCAGTTGAGGAACTCGCCCTTGGCCCACTTGTCGGTCTGGTCTGTGTAGTGCGCGTTGTAGGCGTGCCCGGACGCGCCGGTGAGGTTGATCCACCGCGAGTTGTCCAGGTCGCCCATGTCGACGACCATCCGCATCGACGGCACCCAGATCACGTCGTACCCGCCGGCCGCGTTCCAGCCGGTGGCGTTGACGGCCGCCTCACCGCCGCCCAGGTCCCAGGGGCCGCGGTTGAGAAGCCACTGCATGAATCCGGGGCCGCTGGTGCCGATCGTCTGGTTCTTGAGCATCAGCCGGTGCAGCCTGCCCCAGCTCCAGGTGTCGATGTCCTTGCCGAGCTTGGAGGTGAGCTCCCATCGCGCGTCCTTCATGGCATGCGCCAGCAGGTCGTCGCGGTCCTTGTCGCCCTTGCGCGTGGAGGTGTCGCGGGTCTTCCACCACTCGCTGTCCGGCTGCTTGAGCAGTTTGCGCACGACCTCGAACCAGCGGTCCCCGCCGTCGGGCTGCGCGGAGTCCGCGGAGCGCTGCCCGCACTCGCGCACCAGCCGCTGGTTGCCGCTCAGGTCGTCGACCGGGCCGGAGTCGTCGGAGGGCGCGACGTACAGGCAGTCGCCCTTGACGCGCAGCGCCTTGGGGAGCTTGTCGCCGAAGGCCAGCTTGAGGAGGTTGCGCCACACCGCGTTGAAGTAGGCGGCGGGCGCCGAATCGGAGTCCTGGGTGTAGTCCCAGCCCTCCAGCAGCTTCTGCGCGTTCCGCACGTACTTGTCCCGGACCTCGATCTTCAGCAGGTAGGGCACCAGCAGCTTGGCGATTTCGCTGCTGTTGTCCATCTGCATCGTCTCCATGTCGTCCATGGAGATCTTCCCGCCGTCCTTGATCTTCGACTGGATGAGGTCGTCGATCCGCTGGCTGCGCGCTCCGTAGCCCCAGTCGTCGGTGAGCAGGTAGGGGTACTTCTCACGGTCCACGACGGCCTGGTTGGCGGTCACGATGTAGCCGCGCTCGGGGTTGTACTCCCACGGCAGGGCGCGCTGGGGGATGTACCCCTTCCAGCGGTAGCGGGGATCCCAGCCGGGCGCCGGGTAGCGTCCGTCGCCCTTGCCGCGCACGGGGATGCTGCCGGGGGCCTGGTATCCGATGTTGCCCTTGGTGTCGGCGTAGATGAGGTTCTGCGAGGGGACGGCGAACTCGCGGGCCGCCGCGCGGAAGTCGGAGAAGTCGGCGGCCCGGTTGAGCTTGAAGACCGCGTCCATGGTCTTGGAGGGCTCCAGTGCGGTCCACCGGAGGGAGATCGCGTAGCCGTCGCCGCGGTCGGGCGCCGCATTGTCGACGGGGGTCGTGTCGCCGACCTTGCGCAGCTCCTTGTTGCGGTCCGAGACGATCGGACCGTTGTTCGTCTCGCGGACGGTGATGGTCCGGTCCTTGCCGCCGGCGACCTTGATGGTCTCCTCACGGGTGCGGTACGGGACCTCCTTGCCGTCGTAGAGGTACTTCCCGTCGCGGACCTTCTCCAGGTAGAGGTCGGTCACGTCGGCGCCGAGATTGGTCATGCCCCAGGAGATGTGCTGATTGTGGCCTATGACGACACCGGGCATGCCGGAGAAGGTGAAGCCGGAGACGTCGTAGGGGCAGGACTTGTCCACCGAGCGGCAGTGCAGGCCCATCTGGTACCAGACGGAGGGCAGTTGCGGCGCCAGGTGCGGGTCGTTGGCCAGCAGCGGCTTGCCGGTGGTCGTGTACTTGCCGGACACCACCCAGGAGTTGGACCCGATGCCGCTGCCGTTCGGCCCGAGCAGCCCGGGGATCTCGTCCAGCTTGTCGGCCACGGCACCCATCTGCGTCGTGGCACCCTCAGCCGCCTCACCGGCTCCCTGGGCGCCGCCTGCACCCCCGGATGCTCCGGGAGTCCCGGTGCCGCCCCCCGTGCCCGCAGCGGGCTGCTCAGTGCCTCCGGTGCCGGTTCCGGAGCCGGTGCCCGACCCGTTGCCGGTGCCGGCGCCCGAACCGGCTTCATCGCCCTCGGCCTTCGGGTCGAACTTCTTGGTGGCGGGGTCGACCGAGCCCTGGCCCACGATCGGCTTGTTCCGCTCGATGGGGTACTCCGGGTACAGGTCCTCGATCTGGTCCTTGTCCAGGCGGCTGGTCATCAGTGCCCGGTCGACCTCGTCCGACATGTTGCCCCGCAGGTCCCAGGCCATCGCCTTGAGCCAGGCGACCGAGTCGACCGGGCTCCAGTCGGCGGGCTGGTAGTCCTCGCCCGCCAGGTCCAGCGCCGCGTACTCCACGGAGAGCGCCGAGCCCTTGTGGTCCTTGAGGTAGGCGTTGACCCCGGCGGAGTACGCCTTGAGGTAGTCCCTGGTCTCCTCGGGGAGTTGCTTGTACTCCTTCTCGGCCACCCGGCGCCAGCCCAGAGTGCGCAGGAAGGCGTCCGTCTCCACCTGGCCGTCGCCGAACATCTCCGAGAGCCGCCCGGAGGTCATGTGGCGGCGTACGTCCATCTCCCAGAAGCGGTCCTGAGCCTGGACGTAGCCCTGCGCCAGGAAGAGGTCCTTCGCGTTGTCCGCGTAGATCTGCGGGATGCCGCTGCCGTCCCGTTTGACGCTCACCGGTGCGGCCAGGCCCTTGAGTTTGAGCGAACCGGTGGTCTGCGGGAAGGAGTCCCGGACGGTGCTGATGCCCCAGTAGGCGCCGCCGCCGACGCCTGCCACCAGCAGCAGCACGACGACGATCACGATGAGGCGGGCGCGTCGCGAGGTCTTCTTGGCGGGCATCGCTGTCCTTAGCGGGGCAGGGTGGACCGTTACGGGGGACCGGACGGGCCCGGTCCATACGGAGCAACCATAGGCCGACCGTCGGCGCGCCCGGACAGCGAGTCACCCTCAGCCGATTCTCACCGGGGCATATTCAAGTAATGGTAAATTGTTAGCTACCCAAACGAACTAGCCGCTGCCGGACAACGGTCCTGGAGCAGCGGTCCCGCCATGGTCGAGGCGTTAAGAACACGTCAGGAAAGCGTCAGGAGGCCGTCAGAACCATCACGCGCACCCGCTCGTCCACTCAAGGAACCCCGCCCCGGCGCCGATTCCCCGCGCCCAGAGCACCCGACTCGTGCACTCAAGGAGAGAGCCCCGGCCAGAGAGGACCCGTGCCCTGACCGTCCACAGCCTCAACCAGCTCCTGCTCTTCAGCGCCCTCGTCCTGCTCATCGCCGTCGTCGCGGTCCGGCTCTCCTCCCGCAGCGGGCTGCCCAGCCTGCTGGTCTACCTGGGGATAGGCATCGCCATAGGGCAGGACGGCATCGGCTTCGGATTCTCCGACGTCGCACTGACCCAAACCCTGGGATACGCCGCCCTCGTGGTGATCCTCGCCGAGGGCGGGCTCGGTACGAAGTGGCGCGACATCCGGCCCGCCGTGCCCGCGGCCGCCGTGCTCTCGACATTCGGCGTGGCCGTCAGCGTGACCGTCACCGCCCTGGCCGCGCACTACCTGGTCGGCCTCGACTGGCAGGCGTCACTCCTGATGGGCGCCGTCGTCTCCTCCACCGACGCCGCCGCGGTCTTCTCCGTACTGCGCAGAGTCCCGCTGCCCAAGCGGCTCACCGGCATCCTGGAAGCCGAGTCCGGATTCAACGACGCCCCCGTCGTGCTGCTCGTCGTCACCTTCTCCTCGCTCGGTTCCGAGCACCACGCCTGGTACTTCCTGCTGGGACAGATCTTCCTCGAGCTCGCCATCGGGCTGGTGGTGGGGCTGCTCGTCGGCAAGCTCGGGGAACTCGGCATGCGGCACGTGGCACTGCCGGCCTCCGGCCTCTACCCCATCGCTGTGCTGGCCCTGTGCTTCCTGGCATACGCGGGCGGCGCCATGGCCCACGGATCCGGCTTCCTGGCCGTCTACGTGGCCGCGCTGATCCTGGGCAACGGCAAACTGCCGCACCGGCCCGCCGTGCGAGGGTTCGCCGACGGGGTGGCCTGGATGGCGCAGATCGGCCTCTTCGTCCTGCTCGGGCTGCTGGTGACCCCGCACCAGCTGTGGAAGGACTTCTGGCCCGCCGTACTGATCGGGCTGGCCCTGACCCTGGTCGCCCGGCCGCTGTCCGTCTTCCTGTGCCTGGACCGCTTCCGCCTGCCCTGGCAGGACAAGGCACTGCTCACCTGGGCCGGGCTGCGGGGGGCCGTGCCCATCGTGCTGGCGACCATCCCGATGGTCGCCGAGGTCAAGGGCAGCCAGCGCATCTTCAACATCGTCTTCGTCCTCGTGGTCGTCTTCACCGTCCTCCAAGGGCCCACCCTGCCCTGGCTGGCGCGGAAACTGCGGCTCGACGAGCAGGACGAGCCCGCCGACCTCGACATCGAGTCCGCCCCCCTGGAGCGGCTGCGCGGACATCTGCTGTCCGTGGCCATCCCGGCGTCCTCCCGGATGCACGGTGTGGAGGTCACCGAACTGCGGCTGCCGCCGGGCGCCGCCGTCACCCTGGTGGTGCGGGACGGTGAGAGCTTCGTCCCCCTGCCCTCCACGGTGCTGCGGCACGGCGACGAACTCCTGGTCGTCACGACCGACCGGGTCCGGGACGCGGCCGAACGGAGGCTGCTGTCGGTCAGCCGCGGCGGCAAGCTCGCCGGATGGCTGGGCTCCGGAGGGAGCACAGCGGTGCGACGGTGACAGCCCTGCCGGGCCCGACCCGTTCGCGGCCGCGCCCCCCGCGGGCGGTGCGGCGGTGCCGGTCCCCGGAACGGGCGGCGGCGGTGCACCGCTGCGGGCCGGCCACCGCCGCCGCCCGTGCCCCCGTGCGGTTGATCGCGCTGTCCGGTCCCGGGTCGACGGCCCCGGTGCGGCGTAGGTCACCTGGCCCTGGCCGGGGGCGGCCTGCACCGTGTGCCGCGGGCGGGACGGCCTGCTTCGAGTGGTCGAGCGCGACCGGAGGCTGTGCCGCGTGGTACGGAAAGCCGCCGCCGACCGCTATCCTCAGGACGGTAAAGATTCACCCCGACTCTGTCTGATGCAGAGCTGGCGCGACCGCTCGGCGGCCACGGTCCGGAAGCCCACCCTTGCACCGGACCGGGTATCTACCCCGGTCCTGCGCGAGAGGACAGCTCTCGGCGCGTCACCCTGAGCGCGCTACCAGGCGGCAGAAAGGCCCGGCCGTGGAATCCCCGGCCACCGAGACCGACACCGCACGGACCGACGAGAACACCGGGAACCGGCACTCCGAGCGCTCCTCCCGGCGCCCCGGATACGGGCAACTGCTGCGGACCGAGGGAGCCTGGTCCTTTCTGCTGCCGGGCTTCCTGGCCCGCCAGCCCTACGCGATGCTGACCATCAGCATCGTCCTGCTCGTCCAGCACACCACCGGATCCTTCGGCCGGGCGGGCGCGGTGTCGGCGACCGCCGGCATCGCCATGGCCGTACTGGCGCCGCAGAGCGGCAGGCTCGCCGACAGGTTCGGGCAGGGCGCGGTCCTGGCCCCGCAGGCGTTCCTGCACGTCCTCACCGTCGGGGCGCTGATCGCCGCCGCCCTCCTGGACGCACCCCTGTGGGCACTGTTCGTGGCAGCCGTACCGGCCGGTGCGACCGCACCGCAGATCAGCCCGATGGTGCGCGCCCGCTGGGCGGCGCGGCTGCAGGACTCCCCGCTGATGACGACAGCCGCCGCCTTCGAGTCGGTGACGGACGAGTTCACCTTCGTGGTCGGCCCGGTGCTGGCCACCGCGCTGTGCACCGGGGTGCACCCGGCCGCGGGGCTCGCCGCCGAGGCGGCCGTCTCGCTGGTGGGCGGACTGGTCTTCGCCGCGCAGCGCCGTACGCAGCCGGTCCCGTCGGCTGCCGGGCGCCCCGCCGGGCAGAGCGCGGGCACCGCCCGCGGACGGGGCGCGGACGGCCGGCCGTCCGCACTGGCGGCGCCGGGCGCGCGGGTGCTCGTCGCGGCGCTGCTGGGCATCGGCATGGTCTTCGGGGGGATGCAGGTCTCGCTCACCGCGTTCACCGAGTCGATCGGGCAGCCGGGCGCCAACGGGCTGATGTACGGCGTGTTCGCCGCGGGCAACATGCTGGCCGCCGTCGCGGTGGGCGCCGTCCGGTGGAAGCGCGGGCCGCAGACCCGGCTGCTGACCGCCTACCCGGCGCTGGTGACGGCCGCGGCGCTGGTGGCGCTGACCGCGCAGCTCGCCCCCTGGGCCGTCGCACTGGGCGCCCTGGGGACGCTGACCGGGCTGTGTGTGGCGCCGTGCATGATCACCTGCTTCACCCTGATCGAGTCGCTCGTCCCGGCGGGTGCCCGCACGGAGGCGCTCACCTGGTTGACCGGGGCGGTCGCGCTGGGCCAGGCGACGGGCTCGACGGTGGCGGGCCAGCTCGCGGACCAGGCGGGGGCCGGGGCCGGGTTCCTCACCCCGCTGGTCGGCACCGGGCTCGCGCTGCTGGTGCTGCTGACCTTCCGCAAGGCGCTGCGCCCCGCCCACGACGGACGGGTCGCGGCACGTGGGCTGGGTCACCGAACGGCCGTCGCGGTGGACTGACGCGCGGGAATGCTGCACTATGGAGCGTTGTTAGCACTCAACAAGTAAGAGTGCCAGGAGGAAGAACGTGCCGACCTATCAGTACCAGTGCACCGAGTGCGGCGAGGGCCTCGAGGTGGTGCAGAAGTTCACGGACGACTCGCTGACCGAATGCCCCGGCTGCCAGGGCCACCTCAAGAAGGTCTACTCGGCGGTCGGCATCGTCTTCAAGGGCTCCGGCTTCTATCGCAACGACAGCCGCAGCTCCTCGTCGAGCAGCAGTTCGGCCTCCGGCAGCTCCTCCTCGGACTCGACCGCGAAGAGCGGCGAGACCAAGAGCTCCTCGTCCACTTCGGACTCCTCGTCCTCCGGCTCCTCCTCGTCCTCCTCGGAGACGAAGTCCTCCGGGAAGAGCGAGAGCAAGAGCAGCAGCAAGGCAGCCACTTCGGCCTGAGCCGCCGCTTCGGACCGGCCGCCGGCGCGGCCGGATCCGCCGGCTCCGCCGACCGCGCCGGGCCCGTACCGGACGGCACGCGCCTCCCGCGCTCCGCCCCTCTGCCCGGCGTCCGGCCCCCTGCCCCGCACCCGGCGTGCGCCCTTAGGGTGACCGCATGAGCGAACAGGCAGAGATCGGCATCATCGGCGGCTCCGGCTTCTACTCCTTCCTCGACGAGGTGACCGAGGTCACCGTCGAGACGCCCTACGGGCCGCCGAGCGATTCACTCTTCCTGGGAGAGACCGGCGGCCGCCGGGTGGCCTTCCTCCCGCGCCACGGCCGCGGCCACCATCTGCCCCCGAACCGGATCAACTACCGCGCCAACCTCTGGGCGCTGCGCTCGGTGGGCGTACGCCAGATCATCGCGCCCTGCGCGGTGGGCGGCCTGCAGCCGGAGTTCGGCCCCGGCACCCTCGTGGTCCCGGACCAGTTGGTGGACCGCACCAAGTCCCGGCAGCAGACCTTCTTCGACGGCCAGGAACTCCCCGACGGCAGCGTTCCCCGGGTCGTCCACGTCGCTTTCGCCGACCCCTACTGCGAGGCGGGCCGCCAGGCCGGGTTGCGGGCGGCCCGCGCCCGCAACTGGCAGGCGGTGGACGGAGGCACGCTGTGCGTGGTCGAGGGGCCGCGCTTCTCCACCCGCGCCGAGTCCCGGTGGCACGCGGCCCAGGGCTGGTCCGTCGTGGGGATGACCGGGCATCCGGAGGCGATCCTGGCCCGCGAGCTGGAGCTGTGCTACTCCTCGCTGGCCCTGGTCACAGACCTGGACGCAGGTGCAGAGGCCGGGGACGGCGTCTCGCACGAGGAGGTGCTGCAGGTCTTCGCCGAGAACATCGACCGGCTGCGCACGGTGCTTTTCGACGCGGTGAGCGAACTGCCCGCCGCCGACGAGCGCAAGTGCGAGTGCGGCTCGGCGTTGGGCGGGATGGACCCCGGCATCACGCTCCCCTGACCGGCTTCGTCCCCCTCCCGGGGGACGGAATTGTCCACAACTGCTCGGTCATCCACAGTTCTCCCGGCCCGTCAGCGGGATTCCGGCCCAGCGTCCACGGTGGTCACCGAAGGCCGTGAACAGGCGGCTCTTCTCCCCGTGCTGGCTGGTGGTGAGCGTCGTGCCCGGATCCCGGAAGCCCCTTCCGGAGGATCTCCCCCTTCGTACCTGCCTGCGCGCACCGGTACCCGACTTCCCACCCGTCCGGGCCGGACGCGGCGCTCGCCTGCCCCGCCCCGGCAGGCGGGGGCGACGCCGGTTTCTCCCGGCCGCACTGGCCGCCGGCGCAGCGGCTCTCGCCCTCACCGCGACGGGCAGCGGTCCGCCGGCGCAGGACGGGAGCGGTTCCCCGGGCTCCGGCCCGGCAGCGAACCGGCGGAGCGCCGAGCGGACGGACGCAGGCGAGCAGAGGCGGGAAGCCCCCGTCTCGGCCCCTGTACGGATCGCCGACGCGGCGACAGTCCGGCTGCTGAGTCCCGGTGACCGGATCGATGTGCTCGCGAGCACATCCAAGAGCGCTTCCGCCCGCGTCGTGGCCACACACGTCCGAGTGGCTCAGGTGCCCGAGTACCGGGAGACTGTCGCGGGCGAGGGAGCCGAGGGCGCGCTGATCGTCGTCGTCGTTCCCCGGCGGACAGCGGCGGCGCTCGCGGGCGCCGCGGCGACCTCCCGGTTGGCGGTGACCCTGTGCTGAGCCGTCCGCCGTCCCCGCTGCTACGGAGGCTCCGGCTCCGGTCGTGCATGAACCCGCGGGTGCGAGGGCAGGCGAGCAGCCGGTCCCGTCCGCGGGCGCTGCCGGTCCCGTGCGCCCTCGGACTCCCGCTCGCAGTCAGTATCGGTCTCTGGTTCTGGAAGAGGAAGTCCGTTGAGCAACGACGCACCCGCACCCGAGAAGAAGGGCGTCCTGACCGGCTTCAGGGAGTTCCTGATGCGCGGCAACGTGGTCGAACTGGCCGTTGCCGTGGTCATCGGAGCGGCCTTCAGCAAGATCGTCGACGCCGTCGTCAACGGCTTCCTCAACCCCCTGGTCGGCGCCATCGGAACCAAGGACCTGGACAAGTACCGCTCCTGCCTGAAGGGCCCCTGCGAGGTCAGCCCGACGGGCGAGGTGACCGCGGGCATCCCGATCCACTGGGGCCCGGTGCTCAGCGCAACGCTGACCTTCCTGATCACGGCGGCGGTCGTCTACTTCCTCATGATCCTGCCGATGAACAGGTTCAACGAGCGCCGGGCGGCCAAGGCCGCCCCGGAGGAGACCGCTCCGGCGGAGGCGGTCAGGACCGAGGTCGAGCTGCTCACCGAGATCCGCGATGCCCTGCTCGCCCAGCGCGCGGGGGGCAGCGACTCCCCGGAGAGCCCTGCGTCCACCGGCGCGGTCACCGCTTCGGCCGGCCCGGTGGGACCGCAGCGCGACGGCGACGCCGACACCCGGAAGTAGCGCCGGAGGCCGCGCAAACGACGCCGCGCCGCTGGATGGACAGCGGGACGCCCTGTCGTCCGCAGGACGGCCGCTGTCCGGAGGGTGGCGGCTGCCCGGCGCGGGAGCGCGGTGTTCCACGAGCCGCGATGACGCGTCGGCGCCCCTGGGGGGTGGCGGAGCGGACTCAGAGGTGGTGGGGCGGCTTCTCGTCCAGGAAGCGCGCGAGGTCGCCGCTGGCTCCTGCGGGCCCGCCGCCCTCGCCCCAACCGCGGTCGGTGTCGTCGGCGGACGGGCGGGTCAGCGGGTCGTCGAAGACCAGCGAGGCCGCCGCTTCACGCGGGGTGCCGGGCCGGTCGGAGGGCTGCGGGTCGACGCTCATGGCTCAAGCGTACGGCCGTCGCACGTGGCTGCTGGTATGGATGCCCCATGGACACTCACGGCGGCCAGGAGCCGCGCCCCGCGCAGGAGCAGCCGAACCGCACCCGGGACGCGCTGACCGACGTGCCCGGCTTGCGCGTGGGCCACGCCCAGCGCTCCGGAGGTGGCTGGCTCACCGGGACGACCGTGGTGCTGGCCCCGCACGAGGGCGCCGTCGCGGGAGTCGACTGCCGGGGCGGGGCCCCGGGGACCCGCGAGACGGACGCACTGGACCCGCGGAACCTGGTGGAGCGCATCCACGCCGTCGTCCTCAGCGGCGGCAGTGCGTTCGGCCTGGACGCCGCCACGGGTGTGATGAGCTGGCTGGAGGAGCAGGGCCGGGGTGTGCGGGTGGGAGCCGACCCCTCGCAGGTCGTGCCGGTGGTCCCGGCGGCGGTCATCTTCGACTTGGGGCGCGGGGGCCGCTGGACAGCCCGGCCGGATGCGGAGCTGGGCCGCGAGGCGGTGGAAGCGGCCGCGGCGACACCGCAGGGCGCACCGGTGACGGAGGGCAGTGTCGGTGCCGGGACGGGGGCCGTCGTCGGCGGCCTCAAGGGCGGCACCGGCACGGCGAGCACCCGGCTGGCCTCCGGAGCGGTGGTCGGCGCGCTGGTGGTGCTGAACGCGGCGGGGTCGGCGACGGACCCGGCCACGGGCGTGCTCTACGGCGAACTGGCCGACGGTCTGCCGCACATCCCCTCCGAGGACGAGCACACCGAGGCCGAGCTGCTGCGCTCCGAGGCGAAGGAGGAGACCGAGCGACGCGTCGCGGGGACACTGCGGCCCGCCCTGAACACCACGCTCGTGGTACTGGGTACGGACACGGCGCTCACCCGCGCTCAGGCACAGCGGCTGGCCGGAAGTGCCCACGACGGCCTGGCCAGAGCGGTGCGCCCGGTACACCTCATGCACGACGGCGACACGGTCTTCGCCCTTGCCACCGGGGCACGCGAGCTGGGGACCGGCGAGTTCAACGAGGTGCTGGCGGCGGGTGCCGACGTGGTGGTCCGGGCCGTGGTCAAGGCGGTGCGGGCAGCGGAAGGGGTCGATGGGCCGGGCGGTGTCTTTCCGTCCTACAGCGATCTCTACGGTCCCGCGCTCTCCGGAGCGGACGGGGCCGCATCCCCCGCGGAGGACGAGGAGCGCGACACCGGACGCTGACAGGGCTCGCGCGGTCCCGGGCAGCCGGGACGCGCCGCCTGCGGCGGACGGCAGTACCGGCCGGTCCGGCCCGCCGGGCGGCGGGCCGGGAACCTGTTCCGGGGTGGGAGGGGCCCGAGCGGCCGTCGGACGGGGCGGACGGGCCGCTGGGCCGGCTCCGGTCAGACGCCTGCCGGAACCCGCGGCTCCGTGCTGTCCTGGGCCGGGCTGTTCCCTACCTCCGGGGTCTGCTTGCGCGCGCCCTTGAGGAGGAGCGTCGCCCCGGCCGTGACCAGGGTTCCGGCCGCGATGGCGACGAGGTAGAGCAGCGGGGAGCCGATCAGCGGCACGACGAAGATGCCGCCGTGCGGCGCCCGCAACGTACTCCCGAAGCCCATGGAGAGGGCCCCGGTGACGGCTCCGCCCGCCATGGAGGCCGGAATCACCCGCAGCGGGTCGGCGGCCGCGAACGGAATCGCCCCCTCGCTGATGAAGGAAGCACCGAGCACCCAGGCGGCCTTGCCGTTCTCCCGCTCGGTCCTGGTGAAGAGGCTGCCGCGGACGGTCGTGGCGAGGGCCATGCCCAGGGGCGGCACCATTCCGGCTGCCATGGCGGCGGCCATCACCATCAGGCTGCCGTTGCCGGGGTCGGCGCTGGCGATACCGCCGGTGGCGAAGGTGTAGGCGACCTTGTTGACGGGCCCGCCCAGGTCGAAGCACATCATCAGGCCGATGAGCAGGCCGAGCAGGACGGCGTTGGTGCCGGTCAGGCCGCCGAGCCAGTCGGTCATGGCCTGCTGCGCGGTGGCGATGGGCTTGCCGACCACCAGGAACATCAGGGCGCCGACGACCGCCGAGGAGAGCAGCGGGATGACGACGACGGGCATGATGCCGCGCAGCACGGCCGGGACACCGACCCGCTGGACGGCCATCACGAGGGCACCCGCGAGCAGCCCCGCCACCAGGCCGCCCAGGAAGCCCGCCTCGATCTGGACCGCGACGGCACCACCCACGAAGCCGGGTACGAGACCGGGCCGGTCGGCCATGCCGTAGGCGATGTAGCCGGCGAGGACGGGGACGAGGAAGCCGAAGGCGAGTCCGCCGATCTGGTTGAGCAGGGCTGCCCAGCTGTGGACCTCGGTCCATACGAAGTGGTCGGCGACGGACTTGGCCCCGGCGATCTCGTAGCCGCCGAGCGCGAAGGAGAGGGCGATCAGCAGCCCGCCGGCGGCGACGAACGGGACCATGTAGCTGACACCGGTCATCAGCCAGGTCCGCAGCCGGGTGCCGAATCCGTCACCCTGCGCGGCCCCTGCGTCCATGGGCGCGGAGGCGGTGGGCCGGGTTGTGTGCTCACCCCGTTCGGCCTTGTCGCGGGCTTCCTGGAGCAGTTCGGCGGGGCGGTTGATGGCCGCCTTGACCCCGACGTCGACGGTGGGCTTGCCCGCGAAGCGTTCCCGCTCCCGTACTTCGACATCGTGCGCGAAGATCACGGCGTCCGCCGCGGCGATCACCTCCGGGTCGACCCGCTGGAATCCGGCCGACCCCTGCGTCTCGACGGTGAGCTCGGTGGCGGCCGCGTCCTCCTCCGCCGCCCGCTCCAGCGACTCGGCGGCCATGTAGGTGTGGGCGATACCGGTGGGGCAAGAGGTGACGGCGACGATCCGGAAGGGCTCGGACGGCACGGCTCCGGATCCGCTGGTCCCGGTCGCCCCGGGCTCCTGCGACTGCTTCGACAACTCGGGGCGCTCCGGCCCGGGGTGCGTCGGCTCCGCGCTCTGCGGCTCCGCCGGCTGCGGCTGCCGCTCCTGCCCGCTCGGCGCCGCAGCGCGATCGGGCTCCGACGGCTCCTGGGACTGCTCGTGTGCCGCGCGGGTGCCCGGTGCGGAATCGCCGCGTATCAGCGCCGATGCCTGCTCCGGGTCCGCTGCGGAGCGGAGGGCGGCGGCGAACTCGGGGTCTGCCAGCCGACGGGCGAGCGAGGACAGGATGGTCAGATGCTCGCTGTCCGCCCCGTCGGGCGCCGCGATCAGGAAGACGAGGTCGGCGGGGCCGTCCGGAGCGCCGAAGTCGATCGGTTGCGTCGGACGGCCGAAGGCGAGCGTGGGCTCGCTGACGTGGGTGCTGCGGCAGTGGGGGATGCCGATACCCCCGTCCAGACCCGTCGGCATCTGCGCCTCGCGGGCCTCGACATCGGCGAGGAAGCCGTCGAGGTCGGTGACGCGGCCCAGCGACACCATCCGCTCCGCGAGCGAGCGGGCGGCATCGGACTTGGTGGCGGCGGACAGGTCGAGATCGACGAGTTCCGCGGTGATCAATTGGCTCATCGGACGGCTCCGTTGACGTCGGGGAGAAGGGGGAGGTCCAGGGGGACGTCGGTGGTCACGGTGACCGCTTCCGGACGGATGTCGTCCGGCCCGGGCATCTGGCTGCCGGGAAGCTGTACGGCAGCAGCGCCGTGCGCCACGGCCGAGACCAGCGCTCGGGCACGGGCGCCGCCGGCTGTCAGGAAGCCCGCCAGCGAGGCGTCGCCCGCGCCCACATCGCTGCGGACGGTGGTGACGGGAGCGGTCCCGAAATAGGTGCCCGTGCTGTCCACGAGGAGTTGTCCGGTGGCGCCGAGGCTGGCCAGGACCGCTCCCGCGCCCGCCGCCCGTACCTCGTCGGCTGCCTTGACGGCGTCCGCGACGGTGACGAGGGTGCGGCCGACGACCTCGGCGAGTTCCTCGGCGTTGGGCTTGACCACGTCGGGGCGCGCGGAGAGGGCCGCCGCCAGCGCGGGCCCTGAGGTGTCGAGCGCGACTTGGACACCGTTCTCGCGGGCCCGGCTGACGACGGCCGCGTACCACTCGGGGGAGAGGCCGCGGGGAAGGCTGCCACTGCACACCAGCCAGCGGGCGCGGCTGCGGGCGGCCTCGGCCGCCAACGTGTCCAGGAGCGCCTGGGACTCGGCGGCTCCGATGTCGGGCCCGGCGGCGTTGACTTTGGTCAGTGTGCCGTCCGGTTCGGCCAGGGCGACATTGACCCGGGTGGAGCCGGACACCGGCACCCCGGCCACGGCGACGCCGAGCCCGCCGAGAAGTTGGGCGAGGAGCGCGCCCTCGGGACCGCCGAGCGGCAGTACGGCCACAGTGGGATGTCCTGCCGCGGCCACCGCCCGGGAGACGTTGACGCCCTTGCCGCCCGGATCGACGCGGTCGGACCCGGCGCGCAGTACGGCGCCGCGGCCGAGCCCGGAGATCTCGTAGGTGCGGTCCAGGCTGGGGTTGGGAGTGATGGTGAGGACGGTCATGGGGGTCCAGAGGTCGGTGCGGTGTGCCGGTGCGGAAGGGAGGGCTCAGACCCGTTGGACCCGGTTGCCCTGGTCTTCGACGGCCCGTGTCTCGTCGGGGCTCAGGCCGGTGTCGGTGATGAGGAGGTCGACCTGCGAGAGGTCGCCGAAGCGGGCGAAGTACTCCTCGCCCGCCTTGGTGGAGTCGGCCAGGAGCACCACATGCCGGGCGGCCGCCATCATCGTGCGCTTGACGGCTGCTTCGGCCAGATCGGGGGTGGTGAGGCCGGCCTCGACGGAGAACCCGTTGGTGGCGAGGAAGAGGACATCTGCCTTGATCTCGCCGTAGGTCCGCAGGGCCCACGCGTCGACAGCGGCCCGGGTGCGGTGCCGCACCCTCCCGCCGACGATGTGGAGCTCGATCCCCGCGTGGTCGGCCAGGCGGGCCGCGGTGGGCAGGGCGTGGGTGAGGACGGTCAGCGAGACGTCGGCGGGCATGTCCGAGGCGAGCCGGGCCGTGGTGCTGCCTGCGTCGAGTATCACGCTGCCGTTCCTGGGCAGGTGCGCGAGGGCGGCCTGCGCGATGCGTCCCTTCTCCTCGGTGGCCGCCGACTCGCGAGCGGCCAGGTCGGGCTCGAAGTCGATGCGGCCTGCGGGGATGGCCCCGCCGTGGACGCGTCGTACGAGTCCGGCACGGTCCAGGGCCTTGAGGTCACGGCGCACTGTCTCGGCGGTGACGTCGAACTCGGCGGCCAGGGACAGCACGTCCACCCGCCCCTGTTCTTCGGCGGTACGGAGGATGGCCTGCTGGCGCTCCGGTGCGTACATGTGGGTTCAGGTCCATTCCATGCCCGATCGTGTGACTTCTCCGCGAGACTACGACCGGGAAACCAGAAAGTAAACACACTCGGGCATGCTCTCGGGCACGAACAGACCCAGGAATGGTGGAGGCGGCGGGAGGGCGGGGCGGGGGCCGGGGGAGAGGAAAGGAGACAGACGCCAGAGGTGGGCAGAGGGGCCAAGGCCGGACAGCAAAGAGCCCCGGTGCTCGGGGGAGGGCACCGGGGCTCGTCCTGGGGGGCGACGACGGAGGTGGGCCGGAGAGTCGGTCTGAGGGGCTACGCCGCCTCGTCGAAGCCCGTGTCATGGGCCATCTTCTTCAGTTCCAGGAGGGCATGCTTCTCGATCTGGCGAATGCGCTCGCGCGTGAGGCCATGCTGCTTGCCGACCTCGGTCAGGGTGCGCTCGCGGCCGTCGACCATGCCGTAACGGGCCTTGATGATGGAGGCCGTCCGGTCGTCGAGCCTGCCGATCAGGTCGTCCAGTTCCTCCCGGCGCAGCACGGTCAGTACGGACTGCTCGGGGGAGGCGGCCGAGGTGTCCTCCAGCAGGTCGCCGAACTGGGTCTCGCCCTCGTCGTCGACGGACATGTTCAGGCTGACGGGGTCGCGCGCCCAGTCGAGCACGTCGGTGACGCGCTCGGGCGTCGAGTTGAGTTCAGCGGCCACCTCCGCCGGCTCCGGGTCGCGGCCGTGTTCGCGGTTGAACTCGCGCTGGACCCGGCGGATGCGCCCCAGTTCCTCCACGAGGTGGACGGGGAGCCGAATCGTACGGGACTGGTCGGCGATGGAGCGGGTGATGGCCTGGCGGATCCACCATGTCGCGTAGGTGGAGAACTTGAAGCCCTTGGTGTAGTCGAACTTCTCCACCGCGCGCACGAGTCCGGCGTTGCCCTCCTGGATCAGGTCCAGCAGAGGCAGGCCACTGCGCGGGTAGCGGCGGGCCACAGCCACCACGAGGCGCAGGTTGGAACGGATGAAGACGTCCTTGGCCCGTTCGCCCTCGGCGACGATGGCCTCCAGGTCTTCACGGCTCGAGGTGGCACTGGCCGAGTCGCTGGAGACCGGCTTCTCGAGTCCGTCCAGAATGCGCTGGGCGTAGACACCCGCCTCTATCGCGAGGGACAGATCGACTTCCTTGGCGGCGTCCAGCAGCGGGGTGCGAGCGATCTCGTCGAGATACATGCCGACCAGGTCGCGGTCCGCGACTTCGCTGCCAGCGGTGCGAACACTGCTTGCCGTGTCGGAGACACCGGTCGTGTTCTCCTGACGACGGGCGACGGCACGGGTTGCCATGCGTGCTCCCTTGCGAGTGATCTGAAACTTTGGCCTGGTGGCTGACTTCGGACACTTCACGGGTGCCCGCCTTGCGTAGATGTCAACGGCTGGAATCCGGACTAAATTCCCAACCTGCGCAACATTTTTCGGATCATGCAGTAAACTGCGCCGCTACCCGTGCGGACAGCACGGTGACTGAGCGCACTCAGGCGCTGGTCGGAGCGGTATGGAGCTGCTCCTGACGGTCTCCCGAACCCGTTCCGCGGCTACCTGAAGGGCGTCGTCGTCGACGCCCTTCACCCGTGTAGACGGCTGATGTTCCGTGTTGGTTGCGTGCCCCTGCCCGCTGCCACCCACGGCACACCTGCGGCATCCGGGCGACGGCCTCCGCGGGTCCGCCCCGGACGGCAGCCGGCGATACGAGCGGTCGCTCAGGGGCTCTGCCGCCCGGGGCAGCCCGGACAGCCGCCGGGCCCCCGGGGAGGAGCGGCCGGAACACGAGAGCGGCCCCCGTGTCCCATCGGAGACACGGGGGCCGTGGTAGCCCAGTGGCCGGCACCGTGACCGGCGGGGGGCTTTCGTCAGTGCATGGCCGCCAGCACCGGCTCCGGCTCGTCGCCCGGACGGTCACTGCCTGCCTCGCCGTCGAGCGTCTTTCCGGGGGCCGGGTTGCCTCCGCCCCGCGCGTTCACGAAGACCGTGACGATCGTGGCGGAGACGAGAAGGATGCCCACCGCCCACCAGATCGCCGAGGTGTAGCCGTGCACCATGGCCTCCAGCTTGAGCATCTGCTGGGCGGGCTTGGTGGTGGCCTCGGCGACGTGCGCGGTGACGTACGAGGTGGTGGCGCTCGCCGCGATGGTGTTCAGCAGCGCCGTACCGATGGCGCCGCCCACCTGCTGCGAGGTGTTGACCATCGCGGAGGCGACACCGGCGTCGCTCGGCCGTACACCGTGCGTGGCCAGCGACATCGCGGGCATGAACGCCGTACCGAGACCGAGGCCCAGCAGCACCTCGGCCGGGAGGATCAGTGCCGGGTAGGAGCTGTCGACCTCCAGCTGGGTCAGCAGGAGCATGCCCACCGCCGCGGTCAGGAAGCCCGGTGCCATCAGCAGGCGGGCCGGTACGCGGGTCATCAGCCGCGCCCCGATCTGGGTGGAGCCGGTGATCATGCCGGCCACCATCGGCAGGAAGGCCACACCGGTGCGCACCGGGGAGTAGTCCTTGACCACCTGCAGGTAGTACGTCAGGAACAGGAAGAGGCCGAACATGGCGATGACCGCCAGGCCGAGCGACAGGTAGACCCCGCCACGGTTGCGGTCGGTGACCACGCGCAGCGGCAGCAGCGGCGCCCGGAGCCGCGACTCGACCAGCGCGAACGCGGCCAGCAGCACGACGGCGGCGATGAACATGCCGATGGTGCCGCCCTCGCTCCAGCCGTCCGTCTCCGCACGGGTGAATCCGTACACGAGCGAGACGAGGCCGAGCGTGGAGAGGACCACGCCGGGGATGTCGAGTGCGGACCGGTTCCGGGTCCCGGACGGCTCATGGATGACGCTGATCGCGCCGAGGGCGGCGATGGCCGCGAACGGGACGTTGACGTAGAAGGTCCAGCGCCAGTCCAGGTACTCGGTCAGTACACCGCCGAGGATCAGCCCGATCGCGCCGCCGCCACCGGCGATGGCGCCGTAGATGCCGAACGCCTTGGCGCGCTCCTTGCCGTCGGTGAACATCACCGCCAGCAGAGACAGCGCAGCCGGTGCCAGCAGTGCGCCGAACGCGCCCTGCAGAGCACGCGCCGACAGCATCATGGCCTCTCCGGTCGCGGCTCCGCCGAGGGCGGACGCGAGCGCGAAGCCGATGAGTCCGGTCACGAAGGCGCGTTTGCGGCCCCACATGTCGGCGATTCGGCCGCCGAAGAGCAGCAGTCCGCCGAAGGCGAGGGCGTAGGCGGTGATGACCCACTGCCGGTTCGCGTCGGATATGCCCAGGTCGACCTGGGCGGAGGGAAGCGCGATGTTCACGATGGTCGCGTCGAGGACGACCATGAGCTGCGCGATGGCGATGAAGGCCAGCGCCTTCCATCGCCGGGGGTCGAGCCCGGCCTGCGCATCGGCCGGAGATGGCGTTTGTGGCATGGATGTGCCTACCTCACGGTGCGGAGTACGAAAAATGGGACGTCGGGGAGAGGCTGCTGAACTGAGCTCTCAGCTGGGCTCTCGTCTGGTGCGGGAGATGCGCCGCGGGGAGGTACGAGCCCCCCGCGCTCGTACCTCCCCAGGTGTCGGGAGTACGGGGAGTGCTGGAGGTGTGGACTCGCCAGAGGAGGAAGAGTGAGCGGTGCGGCAACCGCTCGGCGCTGCGGCTACGGAGTTCAGTGGTCCTGTCGCAGTTCCTCCAGAGTCGCGGCGTGGCCGGGTAGTCGGGACTTGGCGGGGGCGCGCAGCCCGTCGAGGAAGAGCTGCACATGGCGTTCGACGAAGCGTTCGATGCGCTGGCAGCCGACGCCCGGCAGCGGCCGGGAGAGCTGGCTGAGCGCGACCATCACGTCGCCGACGTCGATGTCGGTGCGCACCTCGCCCGCCTGCTGGGCCCGCCGGATGAGCTCCTGGGTCAGTTGTTCGACCCGGGTGCGAGCAGCCAGTGACTGCGGCTCCGTGGGGTCGAAGCGGCCCGAGAGCATGGGGCAGAGCGCACCGATGCGCTCTTCCACCGCGGCGAAGACGAAGCGACGCAGCGCCTCGAAGGAATCCTCCTCCTCGGCGAGCGCCTTTTCCGCCCGTACCGCGATCCGCTCGGTCACGGCATGCATGACGCCGTGCACGAGCGAGTCCCGGTCGGGGAAGTGCCGGTAGAGGGTCGCATTTCCGACCCCGGCAGTGCGAGCGATTTCATCGAGGGAGGCGTCCGCCCCGTGGACGACGAATGCCTCACGGGCCGCGGTGAGGATGCGCTCGCGGTTGCGCGCCGCGTCGGCTCGGCCCTTGGGAGCCGCGCAGGCGACAGTGACGTGCTCGGTGGCATCGGTGGCGCTGCCCATCTGTGACTCCTTCGCTCCCTCGGGGGCTGCTACGTCTGGTCTCGGTTGCTACTGGACATGGGATCGCGTGCGGTTGTGGATTTCGGTCGGCGTGTTGCCGCCGATGAGTGTGACGTGCGGGCGTGGTGCTGTGCGTCGTACCAGGGTCGGCATGACAGCAGTGCTTTGGTGGCACTGGAGATGGTGCTGCGGTCCTCCATCCGGGGACCTGGTCCCCGTTTTGCGGAGACGGCTATGTAAACGGGGACGCGCTCCCCGGTTATTTCCCTGACTCCTGTGACTCACCTCACTCATGCAACAACCACCACAGCCACCCCGCCCAACCGGGTACCCGGCACCGACTCGACTCCGGACCAGCCCAGTCCGAGCCCGACCCCGGTCCCGAACCACGGCAGCACCGGAGGACGAAGCCGCACGGCAGAACGGACAGCACAAAGGACGCAGTGAGACAAAGAGCCGCACAAGCGAAGTAACGGAACCGGTTCCCGCACAAGAGGCGCCGGAGAAGACGCCCTCACGAAAGAACGGAGCGCCATGTCCAAGTCCACCCCGGTCAAGGTCGCGGTCATCTACTACTCCGCGACCGGCACCATCGCCTCCCTCGCCAAGGAGATCGCCGGCGCGGCGCAGTCGGCGGGCGCGGAGGTCCGGCTGCGCCGCGTCCAGGAACTGGCGCCGCAGTCGGCCATCGACTCGAACCCCGCCTGGGCCGCCAACGCCCGCGACACCGCGGACATCCCCGAGGCCACCCCGGACGACATCGACTGGGCGGACGCGGCGATCCTCGGCACCCCCACCCGCTACGGGAACGTCACCTCGCAACTCAAGCAGTACCTCGACACCCTGGGCCCGCTGTGGGCCGAGGGACGGCTGGCCGACAAGGTCTACAGCGGCTTCACCTCGTCCTCGACCCTGCACGGCGGGCAGGAGAGCACGCTGCTCGCCCTCTACAACTCGGCCCACCACTTCGGCGGCATCATCGTCCCGCCGGGCTACACCGACCCCTCGAAGTTCGAGGACGGCAACCCTTACGGCACCTCGCACGTCGACGCGCAGGGCCAGAAGCCGGTCGACGGCACCGCACTGAAGGCGGCCCGCGTGCAGGCCGAGCGCGTGGTCCGGACCACGCGGGCGCTCAAGGCGGGGCTCGCGGAGGAGTAGGCCGGGCGCCGGACGACCGACCGGGCCGGATGCCACTGGACTGGACCCAAGAAGTCCCGCGCGGCGTCTGGCCCGGGACGCCGCCGCGCTGGGACGATGCTGCTGCATCCAGCGGTGACCTGCACATGACCACGTGCTCCACCCACACATGCACAGGTGAGGAGCGTTCCGATGCAACAGCCCACCTCTCGCAGACACCTCCTCGCCACCGCGGCCGGCACCGCCGCCGCGCTCGGCGCCACGACGTCGCCGGCTTCGGCCGCGGCGCGCGCAGCCGGCAGCGGAGAGCTCGCCGGCACCATGTCCGGCGCTCGGCCCGGCCGGTCGGCCCATGCCTCCTCGGCCGCCGTCCGCGCTCGCGCGGCGGCTCTGCTGCGCCGGATGAGCCTCGACGAGAAGATCGGCCAGCTCTTCGTCATCGAGGTCTACGGCGCGACCGCGGAAACGGAACACGACGGGAACCGCGAGCTGTACGGCGTGCCGACGCCCGCGGAAGTGGTCCGGAAGTACCGCCCCGGGGGCGTCATCTACTTCGACGCGCGCCGCGGGCCCGACAACGTCCAGGAACCGCGTCAGATCGCCCGCCTCTCCAACGGACTCCAGAGCGCCGCCAGGCGGGCCGGTGCACGCGTACCGCTGCTCATCTCCATCGACCAGGAGGGCGGCAGCGTCGTCTACCGGATGCTGGAGCCCGCCACCCAGCTCCCCGGCAACATGGCGCTGGCCGCTACCCGCTCCACCCGCGCCGTCCAGGACAGCGCCGACATCATCGGCACCGAACTGGCCGCCGTCGGCATCAACCAGAACTACGCACCGGTCGCCGACGTCAACATCAACCCCGCGAACCCCGTGATCGGCGTCCGCTCGTTCGGTTCGGACACCGCACTGTGCGCGGACTTCGTGGCCACGGCCGTACGCGGCTACCACCGAGGCGGCGTCGCCAGTGCGGCGAAACACTTCCCCGGACACGGCGACACGGATGTCGACAGTCACACCGGGCTGCCGGAGATCAAGCACACCCGGTCCGAACTGGACCGGATCGACCTGCCGCCGTTCCGCGCCGCCATCCGGCGCGGCGTCGACACGATCATGACAGCCCATATCGTCGTCCCGTCCCTGGATCCCTCCAGAGCGCCCGCGACGATGTCGCACCGGATCGTGACCGGGCTGCTCCGGGAGGAACTCGGCTTCACCGGCCTGATCGCGACGGACGCCCTGGACATGCGCGGCGCCACCGCGGACTTCCCGCCCGATGTCGCACCCGTGCGCGCCCTCCGGGCGGGCTGCGATCAGCTCGTGCTGGCCCCGAAGCTGGACACCGCGTTCGGAGCCGTACGAGAGGCCGTGCGCTCCGGCGCCGTCCCCCAGGAGCGACTGGACGACTCGGTACAGCGGATCCTCGAGCACAAACTGCGGCGCAAGCTGTTCCCCGCGCCGTACGTGAACGAACGGCGCGCGGCCCGCACCGTCGGCAGCCGGCGGCACCGCTCCCGGGCCCGGCAGATCACCGAGCGGACGATCACGCTGGTACGGAACGAGAACGGCGCTCTCCCTCTCCCCCGCACCCTCGGCACCATCCTCGTCACCGGGTGGGGCACCGCACCCCTCGCCGCCCTCGCCCAGGCCCTCGACGCCCAGCGCGGCCGCCGGACGACCACCATCGAGACCGGCACCCGACCGGACACCGCCAAGATCGCGGAGGTGACCGAGGCGGCCCGTACGCACGACGCCACGGTCGTCCTCGCCAACGCCGCCGCGGCAGGCAGCGAGGAAGGTGTCGCCCAGGCCCGACTGATCGACTCCCTCACCGCCACAGGCCGCCGCGTGATCGTGGCGGGCGTCCGCCTCCCGTACGACCTCCGCCGCTTTCCCGACGTCCCCGCCTACCTGGCCACCTACAGCTACGGCACCCCCTCCATGACCGCCCTCGCCCGCACCCTCTCCGGCGAAGTGGCCCCCCGCGGCACGCTCCCCGTCCCCATCCCGGCCCTCGACGACCCGAACCGTGACCTGTATCCCTTCGGCCACGGCCTGCACTACTGACAGCACCACCACAGACACAACGACGTTGCCGACGCCGCTCCCCCATCCGCTAGGCTAGGCGCGCGGATCTCCCGGATCCGCGCGCCTCCGTAGCTCAGGGGATAGAGCACCGCTCTCCTAAAGCGGGTGTCGCAGGTTCGAATCCTGCCGGGGGCACAGCGAAGCAGCAGGTCAGAGGCCCTGTCGCCCGAGAGGGCGGCAGGGCCTCCGGCTTGCCGTACACATGTGGCACACCCCGACTGTGCCCTCCCTCTTGGGAGCCGTGCCCGATGCCCAAGAAGGACGAGTTGTCCGAGCGCCGGTACCGCACTCTCGTTGGTCGCCTTGAGGGCCTGATGGGAGCCGGGCTGAGCCCGAGTACGAGGGCTACTACGGACAACTGATCCTCAGCGGGGATGACCGCGCGGAGCTGGGCGAGCTGGATGACATTCGACGCGTGGCACGCGAGGCCGGCCGACGCCTCCGGGGAGGGGAGCCGACCACGAAGGTTGTAGGCGACCGGCTCTTCGTGGTCGACGAACGGGACGTCCCCGAGAAGATCTACGAGCGGGCAAGCCGAGACACCGCCGACCGCATGGACGAGCGCCGCCAGCCAGTGCCCGGGCCCGTCGACGAGGGCAGGTCAAGATGTCACCCGATCGTGCATCAGACCCATGGGCGGCTGCTCGTCCATGTTGCCCAGCGTGGCACCGCCAGAGAAGCCGACACCACCCCTCTTGCAAGTCGAAGCATGCGATCCCGGCTTCCCTGGCATGCTGGACAACGCTGCCGGTGCAGCCCGGCTCACGCCCACCTGACGGGCAGAACCGGCCCTGTCGGCAAGTTCTCACACACAGATCACGCCGCCACCTTGATCATTAACGATGGCTTGCCACTCCAGCATGGGGCAGTCCGCCACCAGTAGTGTCTCCAGGCCGTCCGCCCCGCCGGCCGAGACGACCCGGGCAAAGGCTTCCTCCTGGACCGGGAAGTTGCCCTGCAGCGCGTCGCAATGACCGCAGCCATTGCTCAGTCTGCGTTCGCGTGCGGTCTTGCTGTATCGGCTCTTGACCGTGGCGGCCAGGTCCGACCGACCGTGCTCCTGGAGCAGTCGCTGGGCCAAGATCATGGTCTGTTCGTTTTCGGTTGTGTGCAGTCCGACGTAGCCGCGAGCCGGCTGCTGAGGATAGAGCCCCACCAGGCAGATTGTGGGGTGTCCGCACTTCCAGCACTCCCGCGTCATGCCCAGCACTCGCAGGGCGAGTGCGTTCTTGCAGCCTGATGGCGGTGCGGTCGGCGGCTCGATCTCCTCGGGATCGAAGTCGTCCGACTGCGCCAGCTCATCGAGACGGTGGCATTCCTCGCACTGCACCTGCCACCCGGTCTCCGCCTTGAGGAGAAAACCACCGCCCGCAAACACCCATACCGAGCACGTCGCACAACCGCCCGCAAACCGGTTCTTCATGCCACCCCCTGCCACTCTCGCCCCACCCAGCTCTAAGTGCTGCCGGGCCCACCAGTCACCGTATCCACGGGTCTCGCGCGGTGACGCGGAAGAAGAGCCGCTCATTGAACACGTCATGTGCAGCTCCAGCCCGGAGATCGATTCCGCCGACGGGTCTCGCGGGCGGCAAGGACGTATGTTTCGGCTGAAGTCCCTCGGTTGCTGAAGGGGCCGCATCGTTCACCAGCCCCTCCGCCGGGGAGGCTGGCGCCGTGGCTAGCCGGATGTGTTTGCTTCACGTGATCCATCACTGACTGTCTGTCAGTGCCACGTGCTGTCATACGACATGCGGAATCCGGTGCGTTGAAGCGAGGGGGAGACTTATGACCGTGCAGGTCAGGGCGCACGTACGAGGTGGCGCCCCAGTACGGGCACACACCCGATCCCATCCGGGCTCGGCGGGCCAACTCGCCGTGCTGGGCCTCATCGCCATCCTGGTGTGGGGCGCTACGGAAGGCGGCATCAAGGTCAAGGGTGAGATGGAACCGCCGCCACCGCACCGGCCCGTCTCCAACGGCCCAGCCCAGCCCGGAGGAGCGCGGTGAGTCGGCGGCCCGTACGCCGCAGCAGGAGGCGTCGGCCCTCCCGACGGCAGAGGAGGCAGAACGAGCAGGCGGCATTCCTGGTAGCCGCCGTTATCGGTCTGCTGTGCGTGGTCGTCATTGTGCAGTGGCTACTGGAGCACTGGTGGGTCCTGCTAATCGCGGCCTTGGCCGCCGCTGGCGGAGGCGGCTTGTGGCTGCAGCAGGTCCGGCAGCGAGCGGCGTGGGAACGGGTACGCATGCAGGCGCTGCGGATACGAATAGCCGAGATCGATGCGCTGGATCACCGAGCGTTCGAGTTCGCGGTGCGCGACTTGATGCGGCGGGACGGCTGCGAAGCGGAGCGGCTCGGTGGCGCCGGAGATGACGCGTGCGACGTGCGGGCGGTCGACCCAGCGGGGCGCGTCTGGGCGATTCAGTGCAAGCACAGACGCGATGGAGAGCGTGGCGCCGCCGTAGGGACCGGGGTGCTTCAACAGGTCAACGGCACCGCTCGGCAGGTTCACAAGGCCGATATAGCCGTCGTCCTCACCAACGGACGCTTCTCCTCCAAGGCCATCCCATGGGGCAAGCAGCACGACATCCAACTGGTTGACCGCCGCCTCCTCGGCGAGTGGGCGGCTGGCTCCCGACCGCTGTGGGAACTCCTGGGACGCATCCCTCCTCCACATCGACCGACCGCACTGTCCTGACCGCACGAAAGGCGAAGGCCGGAGATCCACGGGCTCAACCGGGTTTTGGTCGTGGCTGTCCGTCCCACGCTCACGGCCCAACAGGCCGACCCTGGCAGGGAAGACGCCAATACTCAGTTCGCTGCGCGGCCGAGCCGACCTCGACCTACACATGCTCCTCGAACGACGACATGGTGGAGGCGTACGCCCCGCTCTTCGAACCGGGCATGACCAGGTGTGCCAGGACCGAAGGTGCGGCTGCGCCGTCTGTTGTTGATGCCCTGGGTGGACGATCAGCAGGACGGATTTCGTACACATGAGGACCGGAAGCCCTGCGAACACGTGACAACTACGGAGAGGAGTTTTTCCAGGCCAGGCTAGTGCGAGCCACGTTCCCGCAGGTCATCGCCTTGATCAGGGAAAACTCCTAAAGCGGGTGTCGCAGGTTCGAATCCTGCCGGGGGCACCATGCTGCGACGCGCTGATTGTGCAGGTCAGGGCGCCGCAGCTGGAAGCGCTGGTACTTCTGAGGCTCAAGTGGGTTATGGCATGCCAGACGGCCCGTCCGTAGCGCATTCACCAAAACTCCAGCTCAGGGGCGTGTCGCAACATCAGGTCAGGACCCACTCGTGGTCGCAGGCTCGAACCCTTCCTGGGCACACCTAAAAGGGAATCGTGTGCGTCAGCCATTCCAAGGGGTCTCAGTGTTCTCCTGCTCGCGTCGTTGCTCGACGATCCACAACAAGACATCACGCATCACCTCAGCCTGATGACGCGCGAGTACCTCGTCCTCCTCACCTTCCACAACCTCGATCTCCCAGGTCACGTTGAGCCGTTTGCATTGGCCTCGTTCCGTGCTCACGGCGCGCCCTCACTCTCCAGCGTTGGCAGGGGTACTCGTCCGCGGCCGCATCGCGGCCCGCACCGGCAACCCTCTGGCCGAAGCAAGATCGACCGGGGCCGGGCCGCGCCCCTTTCGATCAGGTTGCCGACCCGCGTCCACGGCTGACGCGATGGTAGTGCGGTGAACGGACGACCTGCGTGTCCCACTCACACGGTAGCCGTGGGGCCTGCCGCGTCGATCTCGGCGATGAGTGCCTCGATGCGGGTTTTGATCTCGTCGCGGATGGGGCGTACGGATTCCACGCCCTTGCCCGCGGGGTCTTTCAGTGCCCAGTCGAGGTACTTCTTGCCGGGGAAGACGGGGCAGGCATCGCCGCAGCCCATGGTGATGACGTAGTCGGACGCCTGGACGGCCTCGGAGGTGAGCACCTTCGGCTTCTGGTCGGAGATGTCGATGCCGACCTCCCTCATTGCCTCGATCGCCGCAGGGTTGACCTGGTCGCCGGGGATCGAGCCCGCGGAGCGGACCTCGACGCGGTCGCCCGCGAGGTGGGTGAGGAATCCGGCAGCCATCTGCGAGCGTCCGGCGTTGTGGACGCAGACGAACAGCACGGACGCGGCGGGGGTGGAGGAGGACATCGGTTCATCCTTCGAGGGTTGGTTCAGCAGCTTCGCGGTTCGGTTCAGCAGGTGATGCGGGTGCGGGCGAGGGGAAGAGTCATGTGCGCGGGAGGGAGGCGAGCAGCTCGGTGATGTGGGTGTCGATCTGGTCGCGGATCGTTCTCACGGCATTGATCGGCGCGCCCTCGGGGTCGGCGACGGGCCAGTCGAGGTACCGGCGGCCGGGTACCACGGGGCAGGCGTCGCCGCAGCCCATGGTCACCACGATGTCGGCGGCCTGGATCACCTCGTCGGTCAGTGGTTTGGGGTACGCGTCGTGGAGCGCGACACCTGCCTCGACCAGTACCTGGGCCACCTCCGGCTCCACCTCGGCGGCCGGATCGGTCCCTGCGGAGGAGACGATGACACGCCCGCCCGCGCGGAGTCCCAGCAGGGCTGCGGCCATCTGGGAGCGGCCCGCGTTGTGGCTGCACACGAACAGCACCCGGGGCACCCCGGAGCCCGGGGCAGCGTGGGCGCGGGCGAGCGCGTCCAGGCGCTCGGCGGTCAGCCGCTCGGCGAGCACGACCAGGTGGGTGGGCACCTGCGCGGTTCGGGCCAGGCGCTGGTAGGAGTCGGCGAGCAGGTGCTGCACAGTCTCCGGTGAGAAGTGCCCGGCATGCCGGGTGGCCAGACGGGCCGCACCGGTCGCCAGGCGCTGGTCGGGCAGAGCAGGGGATGGGGATGCGGTCATGGGAACCCTCCATGGGCTTTCGGAGCTGCGGGCGGACGCCGACCGTCCCGGGTGGCGGCCAGGGGCCGGGCTGGCATCAGCTTCGAATGATGTGACAGTATCAGCTCATGCTGACGTCAGTCGACACTGACCTGATCCGGGTGCTGGCCGACCCGCTCAGGATGAAGATCGTGAACCTGCTCGCCTGCGAGACCTTGTGCACCACGCACCTGGTCGAGGAGACCGGCGCGCGCCAGACCAACCTGTCCAACCATCTGCGGGTACTGCGCGAGTCCGGCGTGGTGGAGACCGAGCCGTGTGGCCGGTTCACCTACTACCGCCTGCGGCCTGACCCCATCGCCACTTTGGCCGGGCAGTTCACCGAGCTGGCCGAGACCGCCCGTGCCACCGCCGCCGCCGACATCAAGAGGGCCTGCCCATGAGCACCACCGAAGAGACCACCAGCCCACCCGCAGACCACGCCCCCGCCGCAGTCGGGGGTGTCGTCGGCAAACTCTCCATCCTCGACCGCTTTCTGGCCGTGTGGATCCTGGCCGCCATGGCCATCGGTCTGGGCCTGGGCCGGGCGATTCCAGGGTTGAATGACGCCCTGTCCAAGGTCGAGGTCGGCGGCATCTCGCTGCCGATCGCCATCGGCCTGCTGATCATGATGTACCCGGTCCTGGCCAAGGTCCGCTATGACAAGCTGGATGCGGTCACGGGCGACAAGAAGCTGATGATCTCTTCCCTGGCCATCAACTGGGTCCTCGGTCCGGCTGTGATGTTCGCCCTCGCGTGGCTGTTCCTGCCCGACCTGCCGGAGTACCGCACCGGCCTGATCATCGTTGGCCTGGCCCGCTGCATCGCCATGGTGATCATCTGGAACGATCTGGCCTGCGGCGACCGGGAAGCCGCCGCCGTGCTCGTCGCCCTCAACTCCGTCTTCCAGGTCCTCGCCTTCGGCCTGCTCGGCTGGTTCTACCTCGACCTGCTGCCGCAGTGGCTGAACCTCGGCAACGGGCAGGGGCTGGACGTCTCCGTCTGGCACATCGCGCTGAACGTCGTCGTCTTCCTCGGCATCCCACTGCTGGCCGGATTCCTCACCCGCCGCCTCGGCGAGAAGAAGCTGGGCCGCGAACCCTACGAGCAGAAGTTCCTGCCGAAGATCGGACCGTGGGCGCTCTACGGGCTGCTCTTCACGATCGTGCTGCTCTTCGCCCTCCAGGGGAAGACGATCACCTCGCAGCCCCTGGACGTGGCCCGCATCGCGCTGCCGCTCCTGGTGTACTTCGCGCTGATGTGGTTCGGCACCTTCGCACTCGGCAAGGCGATCGGCCTGGCCTACGACCGCACCGCCACCCTGGCCTTCACCGCCGCCGGCAACAACTTCGAGCTGGCCATCGCCGTCGCCATCGCCACCTTCGGCGTCACCTCCGGCCAGGCCCTCTCCGGCGTCGTCGGCCCGCTCATCGAGGTCCCGGTGCTGGTGGCGCTGGTCTACGTATCCCTGGCCTGGCGCAGGAAGTTCGCCGCGCGGTGACGCGGCAGGCCGACGTGGTGGTGGTCGGCGGTGGTCAGGCAGGGCTTGCCGCGGGTTTCTACCTTCGCCGGGCCGGGCTGGACTTCGTCATCCTCGACGCCCAGCACCGGCCCGGCGGGGCCTGGCGCCACATGTGGGATTCCCTGCACCTGTTCTCACCCGCCGCGTACTCCTCCCTCCCCGGTCGCCCCATGCCGGTTCAGCCCGGCCACACCTACCCGGAGGCCGCGCACGCGGTGGATTACCTCGCCGCGTACGAGCAGCGCTACGAGATACCCGTACAGCGCCCCGTTCAGGTGCGTGAGGTCCGCTGCGAAGACGGTTTCTTGTGCGTCGAGGGAGACACCGTTACCTGGCAGGCGCGGGCGGTGATCTCCGCGACCGGCACCTGGTGGCGCCCCTTCGTCCCGGCCGTGCCAGGCCAGGACGTCTTCGCCGGACGGCAACTGCACACGGTCGACTATCGGGCGCCCAAGGAGTTCGCGGGCCAGCACGTGATCGTGGTGGGCGGCGGAAATTCTGGAGCGCAGATCGCCGCCGACCTCGCCGGGGTCGACGACGTCGGGCTGACCTGGGTCACCCGTCGCCCGCCGCGCTATCTGCCGGACGACATCGACGGCCGTGCCCTCTTCGACGCCGCCACGGCCCGCCGCCGCGCTCTGGAGGCTGGGCGACCGGACACCGGCGGGGTCGCCTCGCTAGGCGACATCGTCGCGGTGTCCCCGGTTCGCGCCGCCCGGGACGCCGGGCGGCTCATCCATCGGGCGATGTTCGACCATCTCACCGAGCACGGCTTCTCCTGGGCCGACGGCACTACGGCAGAAGCGGACACAGTCATCTGGTGCACCGGCTTCCGCCCCGCCCTGTCCCACCTCGCCCCGCTTGGACTGCGCAGCCCGCGCGGGCGGATCGCTACCGACGGCACCCGAGCCACCGACGAGCCGCGTCTGCATCTGCTCGGCTACGGCGACTGGACCGGCCCTGCCTCCGCCACCCTCATCGGAGTCGGCCGCCCGGCGCGGGAGGCAGTCAGTCAGATCAGCGACCTACTGCGCTGAGGGAGGCCGGTATCAGCGGGAGACCTGTGCTTGTTCCACCCAGCGAGCCAGCACGCTGAAGGCCGCCAGCTGCTCCAGCGCCTCATGCTCGGGCAGTTCCGGGAGGCCGTCTTCGTGGCTGTTGGGGTTGCGGATACCGGCGTAGCAACCCTCAGCGAAGGCCGCGGCGCCACGGTGGACGCTTTGGAACGTGTCGCTACCGTCGTCGGCCATCAGACGCAAGCGCGGTTGCCCGGGTTTGGGCGCGTCCTTGGTAAACACGTTCCGGAACAGAGCGGTCTCGCTTACATCTCTGCGGCCGACCTTGTTCTGCGTCTCGGCGTTGACCTTCCGGGCGGCGGCGGTGACCGCCTCCCGGAAGTGGCCGCTTCGCCACAGTGCCCGCGCCCCCTCCCATGCCCAGGGGTGCATCGTGCCCGCGCTGAGCGTTGGCGCGTCATCGCCCAGGCGCTCGCTGATCTCGACGTCCCGCTGGAGGGCTGCGTCCGCGCGCTGGGCGGCCTCCCGGTGCTGGCACCACCGGTTGACGCTCTTGTTCCGCTCGGAAGGGACACTCGTCCGCCAACCGGGCAGAACCCGGTCGAGGATCTTCTCCACGACATGGGCGCTGGCGACGATGTCCGACTGCTGGCCACGGTTGGACAGTCGACTGCTGTAGACGGCCGTACCGGGAGGGTCCGGGGGCCGGTAGAGCTCGGTCAGGAGAAGGAACTGAGCCAGCTCCTGACGCGCCCAGGCTATGTCGATGCTCATCAGCCCATCATCCACGCCCCAACCGACAGCCGACCCGGCTCTGTACGGCGCGGGTCAGACGATCGTCGGGCTGCGCCGCTCGATGAGGACGACATCGCGCCAGCGGCCGTGGTGGCGGCCGATGCGCTCCCGGGTGCCGAGGACGCAGAACCCGGCGCGCTGGTGGACAGCGAGACTGGCGGTGTTCTCCGGGAAGACGCCCGACTGGATGGTCCAGATCCCGGCCGCCTCCGTGGAGTCGATCAGTGCTTTGAGCAGCGCGGAGGCGATGCCCCGGCTGCGGGCGGCGGGGTGGACGTAGACGGAGTGCTCGACCACGCCGGCGTAGGCGCAGCGGTCGGAGACCTTGGTGGCCGCGATCCAGCCGAGCACAGCTCCGTCAGCGTCGAGGGCGGCGAAGCGGTGGTCGGGCAGCTTGGCCGCGTCGAAGGCGTCCCAGGTGGGGGCGGTGGTCTCGAAGGTGGCGTTGCCCTCGTCGATGCCCGCCTGGTAGATCGCCAATACCTCGTCGGCGTGCCGGCGGGTCAGCGGGAGGACGCGCGTGCTCGACGGGTGGTGGCGGCTCATTGTCAGGCAGCCGCCGGGGCGGTCGTCAGGATCTGTCCCATCGCGGCGAGCACGGAGGGGGCGACGCTGTAGTAGACCCAGGTGCCGCGCCGCTCGGAGAGCAGCAGCCCGGCTTCCTTCAGCTTCTTCAGGTGGTGGGAGACGGTCGGCTGGGAGACGCCGACGTCGGAGATGTCGCATACGCACGCCTCACCACCCGCGTGGGAGGCGACCGCGGAGAACAGCCGCAGTCGCACCGGGTCGCTGAGCGCCTTGAACATCCGCGCGGCGGTCTCGGCTTCCTCCGCGGTCATGGGGCGCTCGGTCAGCGGCGGGCAGCACGGCACCACCTCAGCCAGCGGAAGGCTCGTCTTGGACATAGCTCTATTTTGACACGGGTCGAAATAGTAAGCCAGGGGTGCGGATCGCCACTGCTTTCCAGGTACTGGTGCCGCACCCCCGAACTCACGCAACCGTCGCTACAGGCCGACAGCGGCGGGGGCCTTGCGGACGTGGGCAACGAGCGGCCGGATCACGTGCTCTGCGTCCCGGGCCACGCCCCGCAGCGTGTTCGAAGCAAAGGAGCGCTGGAACTCCAGGCCGAGATAGACCAGCCCTGGGTGCGTCAGGGACAGGCCGTCACTGTGCAGCGGCATTCCCCTCTCATCCAGGGCGCCAAGGGGGCGCAGATAGGGCAGGTCGGGCAGGTACCCGGTGGCAAGCAGAACCGCATCAGTGCGCTCGCGTTCCCCGTCGGCCCAGACGACGTGTTCGCCCTCCAGGGCTGCGAACATCTCCCGCCGCTTGAGCAGGCCCTCCTCCAGGGCGCGGCGGTAGTCGCCGGTGTCCATGACGAGCGTGCCGGGGACGGCCTGGGCAAGCCAGGCGGGCGGCAACTGGTCGAAGCCGCTGGCGGTCGTCCAGTGGTGGATGTCCTTGCCGTCCCTGATCTGCGGCAGGAACCGGATCGGGGCGCGGGTGGCGAGCGTGACCTCGGCGATCTGGGCGAGCTCGTAGCCGACCTGGACGGCCGAGTTGCCACCGCCGACCACGACCACACGCTTGCCCGCATACGGCTTGGGCTCGCGGTAGTCGGCTACATGCAGCAACTCACCAGAGAAGCTTCCCTGGCCCGGAAGCTCGGGACGGTGCGGATTGCCGAACGAGCCGCTGGCCGCCACTACGCCGGCAGCGCGCAGTACATCGCCCTGCTCGGTGCGCACCAGGAAGCCCCCGGCACCGCTCGCCGTGACGCTCTCCACGCGTGTGCCGAGCCGGATCTCCGCATCCAGACCGGCGGCCAGCCCCGTCAGGTAGTCGGTCACCTCGTCCCGGTGCGGGGAGTGATCTCCCTCCCCGGGGAACGGCGTGCCGGGTATCCCGCTGAAGCGGGCAGGCGAGAAGAGTGTGAGGCTGTCGTAGTACCGGGGCCAGGATCCGGCTGCCCGGTCGGATGCCTCCAGTACGAGAGGGCTGAGCCCCTCCGCGGTCAGCACCTGTGCTGCGACCAGCCCGGACTGGCCTCCGCCGATCACCGCAACGTCTACGTGCTCCATGAACGAACCCCCTGTTTCGATGTACGTCTATGTTGACGCACATCGAATCAGGTGTCATGCTGGCAGCGCAAGCCATAGACGCACATCGAAACAGGAGCCCGACATGTCCGCCGCACTGCGCACCGTCGTGACCGCCTACCGGGCTCGCAGGTGTGCCCGCCACTTGGCCGGAGTGGAGTTCTGCGACAGCTGCACGCAGGTGTGCGATGCCGCCTGCCGCGCCGAGGCCCGGCGCCGGAGCGCTCAGGCAGCTGTGCTGGCTCCGCTTCCCCTCCGCTGACCTGCCAGCCGCCCGTCCCGCACCGCTTCCCCCGCCTACACCCAGGAGGAAATCCCGTCATGGAGACTCAGCAGCTTCCCGTCGTGGTGATCGGAGCCGGTCCGGTCGGCCTGGCCGCCGCCGCGCACCTGATGCAGCAGGACATCGAGCCGCTCGTCCTGGAGACCGGCCCGGTCGCCGGGGCGGCCGTACGGGAGTGGTCCCACGTCAAGCTGTTCTCTCCCTGGGGCGAGGTGACCGACCCTGCGGCCGAGAAGCTGCTGGCTCCTACCGGCTGGGTCAAGCCGGACGCGGCCACGTACCCCTCGGGTGGCGACTGGGCGGAGCAGTACCTCCAGCCGCTCGCCGAGGCTCTCGGGGAGTGGGTCCGCTTCGGCGCCACGGTCACCGGTGTCTCCCGCGTCGGGCGCGACCGCGTCGTGGACGCCGACCGCGAGGCACAGCCCTACGTCGTCCACTTCCAGTACGCCGACGGACGTGAGGAGCGCGTCACCGCCCGTGCGGTGATCGACGCCTCCGGCACCTGGAGCGCTCCCAGCCCCGCGGGCGGCAGCGGTCTGCCCGCTCTCGGCGAGAAGACGGCGGCCGACCGCATCACTTACCGCGTTCCCAACCTCAAGGACCCTGCCGTACGGGCTCGTTACGCGGGCAAGCGCACCGCCGTCATCGGCTCGGGCGCCTCCGCCTTCACCGCCCTCGCCTACCTGGCCGACCTCGCCAAGACGGACGAAGGGGCCGGTACGAAGGCGGTGTGGATCCTGCGCCGGGGCATCTCCGGCTCCACCTTCGGCGGCGGCGAAGCCGACGAACTCCCCGCCCGAGGCGCCCTCGGCCTCGCAGCCAAGGCCGCTGTGGACGGCGGTTATGCCGACGCGGTCACCGGGTTCCGCACCGACGCGATCGAGCAGGACACCGACGGTCGCCTGGTGTTGGTCTCCGAAAACGGGCGGCGTCTTGAGCCGGTGGACGAGGTGATCGTGCTCACCGGCTTCCGCCCGGACCTGTCCTTCCTCTCCGAGCTCCGCCTCGGCCTGGACGAGCGCCTCCAGGCACCGGTCGCACTCGCCCCGCTGATCGACCCCAACGTGCACTCCTGTGGCACCGTCTACCCGCACGGCCACCGTGAGCTGTCCCACCCGGAACAGGGCATCTATCTGGTCGGCATGAAGTCCTACGGCCGCGCGCCGACGTTCCTCGCGATGACCGGTTACGAGCAGGTCCGCTCCGTGGCCGCCGCCATCGCCGGGGACATCGAGTCCGCCGACCGGGTCGAACTGACCCTGCCGGAAACCGGCGTATGCAGCGGGGCCGGCCTCTCGGAAATCCCCGAATCCGATCAGACCGCCGAGGGTGGGTGCTGCGCTCCGGCACCCGAGTTGGTCCGGCTCGGCGCCCCGGCTCCGTCACCGGCAGCCGTTGCGGAAGTACCGTCAGGCGGATGCTGCGGTTCGTGACCGACGCAGGAACCCGTGGGGCCACGACCGGAGCCGGGGAGCGGCCGCGGCCCCACGCCGCCCTGCCTGACACAGATCACCAGCTGGGGCATCGCCTCCTACGCCTTCCCGGTACTGAACCCGCAGATCACCACGGAGACAGGCTGGCCGGCCGGCGCCACCACGGCAGCCTTCTCCCTCGCCCTGATCGTCTCCGCGCTCACGGGGATACGCGTCGGACGCATACTCGACCACCACGGACAGGTGCACCGTGATGACCTCCGGTCCGACCGCAGGCAGGGAGCCTCGTTCGGAAGGAGGAGATCCTCATGCCGACTCCAGAGGCCGGGAGCCATATTCGGGGCCGCGAGGCAGGCAATAGAGGCATCCGGCCTGTTGCTGGGCGAACAACCCAGATTGAGGCCCGGCGTCACGCGGTCCCATAGGTTGCCTCAATCACGGCAATTGCACCGCCCCCGCGTAGGTCCACGCGTTTCCCATCTACGTCGTGCCCCGCCGGGGGCACCAGCGAAAAGGCCCCGGACCGATCATGGTCCGGGGCCTTTGGCATCCACATCTGACATCAACGGCGACGTTCAGCCACGGTCAGGACTCCGTGCCGGGGCGCCTCTCGAGCAGCCGGTCCATGTGACTGATGGCCTCCCGCTGGGTGTCCTGCACCACGTGCGTATAGACGTCCATGGTGATGCTGATCTGACTGTGCCCCAGGATCTCCCTCACGACGCGGGGAGCCACCCCGGCAGCGACGAGCAGCGTGACGCAGCCGTGCCGGGCCGGGCATCCTGGACTGCGTCTACTGGCGGACGTACAGGACGCGGTTCTCCGGGGCCACGTCCGACCAGCGGAGCCGCCACGGTCTCGCCCCGCCGCAGCCCCACGGTGGCGGCCAGGACGACCGCCGCCTGGAGCGGATCCGTCCGGTGGGTGGCCAGGCCCTTCAGCATCGCGGTGGGGACAGTTGCCATGCTGGGCACCGAACGGCAGCCGCCGCACTCCGAACGTGCAGTGCAAGCAGCGGAGACAGCGCCTGGCGGGTGGCGCAGCGCCGCCCCACCGCAGGTCAGCGGAACAACCGCCCCAAGACACCCAAGCTTCCCAAGCTGAGGCTCACCGCCGGCTTGACCTCGACACGAATTGATCGTGCGGGCCACGGGAGCCGTCGCGTGTGGCCCGCCCTATGGTGCGCCGGAGCACACCCGTTGCCACTGCACGCGCCTTCCATGGCAGGCGGTCCGCGCTGGAACCTTGGCCCTTGCCGGAGCAGTCGGGTCGGGACAAGGGGGCGAGCGTTCGTGGCACGGACACAGTCCAAGTGCGGTGCACTGACGACCAAGGGCACACGCTGTCAGCGATTGGCCTTGATCGGTGCCTCGCGCTGCGAGATCCATTGCGGCTCCTGGTCGAGGGAAGCCGCGGGGTGGCGGAAGACGAAGCCGAGAAGCGGCAAGGGCCGCAAGCGCGGCAAGAGGTGAGGGCGGCACTCTGATCCTCAGCGGCGGGGGCCTTGCAGGGCCGGGCAGCCGGCCGGCATGCGCCGCACAGCATGCGAGGCGGGTCGCGGCCTCGGATGGAGGCCTGGCGCACCGCTCGTGGGCGACCGGCTGCTGGGTGCCGTTCTCGGGTGCGAGTGGTCAGGCCACGAGCAGGCGCAGGCCCAGCTCTGCCGCGTCGAGGGAGATGAGGTCCCGGTTGCGTTCGGTCCAGCGGCCCGAGGAGAGGTCGTCGCGGAGGCTGTCCACGGCCCGCTGCTCCGCCCGCGGTCCGACTCGGGTCCATACCGATACCGCGCGGCGCACCTGTTCGTCCAGATACGCCTCGGGGCGGCGCCAGTGGGCCTCGAAGAAGCCGTCAGCGCAGTCCCACGGGATGAGCACCGGTTCGGCGCGGCCCCCGATCGCGCGGGTCATGTCGGCCAGTGAGGGCCAGTCGGCGAGAAGGCCGGCGAACTCGGGCAGGTAGTCGCGGGTGAGCCAGAACCGCTGAAGCCAGCCGGTCGAGCTGGCGTCGTATGTGAACACCACGACACGTCGGGCCACTCGCCGCATCTCGCCCAGCCCGGCGACCGGGTCCGGCCAGTGGTGAACGGTGCTGACGGCCATTGCGGCGTCGAAGGACTGGTCGGCGAACGGCAGGCGTTCCGCGCCGGCGGCCACGCACGGCGCCGCGTCCGCGGGGCGCTGCGCTCGCATCACCGCCGACGGTTCCACCGCGATGACGTCGCGGTCGGGAGGTTCGTAGGAGCCGGTGCCGGCACCGACGTTCAGTACCGTACGGGCGTCCCCGAGCGCGTCCCAGATCCTTGCGGCGATCCGCTGCTCGGTGCGCCGGGTCGCCGGGTAGGCGGACCCGATGGACTCGTACAATTGTGCGCCGAAAACTCTCAGTTGATTTTCCGGAGTCGTCCGGATCCCCATCGCTCGTGCCTCCAGTTCCTCGTCGATGGCCGTCAACATGCCCGCCACGCGGTCGCGCTGTTCCTGGAGCAGGCCGCGCAGCCTGCGCAGGTGTGCGACGGCGTCGGTGGCAGGGTCATCCACCAGATCCGCGATCTCGCGCAGGCCGAAGCCCAGCCGCCGGTAGCCGAGCACCTCCCGCAGCCGCTCGATGTCGCTCGGCGAGTAGGCCCGGTACCCGGCTGCGGTCCGTGCGGACGGTGGCACGAGGCCGATCCGGTCGTAGTGATGCAGCGTGCGGACGCTCACGCCGGCCAGTTCGGCCACGCGGCCCACAGTGAGGTGTTCCCGCATGCCGCCGACGATGCGGCATGACGTCACGTGAGGGTCAAGCGGTCTACCGCAACCGACGACCGGCGACGCCGTGGTCAGCGTGCCGGGGAGGCGGTGCCGTCCCTCTCGTGGCCGCTGCGCAGGCGAACGGTCCGGCTGTCGGTCTTCGCCGGAAGCGTGGGCCGAACGCCCCGGCACCGCGGACACTCGGGCCGGGGCGGTTGCTGTATGCCCGGTGCGCACCGACGCTGTCGCGCTGCCCGCGGACGAGGGCCCGACGGGTGCGCCGCGGCGGCTTGTGCTTCGCCGGCGCTACTCGGTGCGCAGCGCCGTGGCCGTGCGTGCCCTGGCAGCCCAGCCGGCCGGGATCAGCGCGCCCAGCACAGCGATCGCGATCCCGCCCGACCCCAGCAGGGCCAGTTGCCACGGCTCGTACACGTCGATGACCGGTGCGGGCATGCTGGTGCCCGCGGCGCGTCCCATCAGGGGCATGACGAGGCCGTGCAGCGCGTACCCGGTCGGCACGCCGATCAGCCCGCCGAGTACCCCGATCACGGTCACCGAGGCCAGCACGGAGTCGGGGTTGCCGCGGTCTTCCCCGCGGGAGGAGGCGGAGGGGCTGCGAGGGTGTTCAGCCTGGTGGTCGTGACCGTGACCGCCGCGCGGCTCTCGGGGTCCTGTGAGGTGCCGACCGCGGTCAGCGACGAGGTCAGCCCCACCGCGAAGGTGGCCGCGACCGTGCCGAACGCCACCGCGAGCAGCATCGCGAGGCTTCGGACCGGGTGGGTGAAGGGGGTGGCGAGACCGTAGGTCACAGGTCGCGGAACGGCAGCAGCCGCATCATCCGGTGCCCGGCGGCTGGGGCCGGGACGGCGGGTCCGTGGGCTCAGGTGAGGGCGGTGACCAGCAGGGCGAAGGCGGCGATGATGTCGGCGAGGCGAACGTAGTGCCAGCGCCCCCAGCGGTTCAGCTGCTGCTTCCAGTCGGCGGGCCGGTTGTCGGGCGTCCAGGTCTTGTTCCGGTTGTTGATCGGAACGAGCAGCAGGATCGACATGGCCACGCTCAGGGCCAGTAGCGCGCCGGCGGTGACGACGAGGCCGGTGCCGTGGTGGTGCCACCCGGCGGCCGCCCAGACGGCGACGAGGACGAGCGAGCCGATGTACCAGACGGGCATCACGGCGCCGAGCAGTCGGCCCCCGTGGGCGTGGCCGAGTTGGCTGCTGTCCTCCGGGAGGGCGTTGAGGATCCGGTTCATGATGAAAGCGACGGAGAACTCCACCCCCACCATCAGTCCGACGATCACGGTGGTGACGACCTCGAGTGCGTTGACCATGATGAACCCCTGATATCTAGTGCTGCTAGCTGATGAATCAACGCTAGTCCTTCTATTGCTCGATTGTCTAGCGCTGCTAGGATCGAATCATGTCGGTACAGGAACGCAAGGAACGGGAGCGGGCGGAGCGCGAGCGCCTCATCGTGGCGACGGCCCGCGAACTCGCCGAGGACCAGGGCTGGGACGCGGTCACCACCCGCCGGCTCGCCGAGCGCATCGAGTACAGCCAGCCAGTCCTCTACAGCCACTTCCGCGGCAAGCGGGAAATCATCGGCGCCGTCGCCCTCCAGGGCTCCACCGAGATGGCCGCGGCGGTGCGAGCTGCGACCGCCGTCGCGGACGGCCCGCGCGCCCGGGTGTACGCGCTGGCCCGCGCCTATCTCGACTTCGCCGAACGCAACCCGGCGGTCTACGACGCCATCTTCCAGCTCGACGGCGGCCTCGCGTACGCGCGGGAGGACACCCCGGAACCCCTCAAGGACGCCTTCGCCGCGCTGCTGGAGTGCCTCGGCGAGGTCGCCGGAGACGGCGTCGCGCCGGGTCTGTTCACCGAGGTGTTCTGGGCGTCCCTGCACGGGGTGGCGACCCTGACGCGGTCCGGGCGGCTGCCTCCGGAGGACACCGAGTCGAGAGTGGCGCTGCTGGTGGACCGGCTCCCCGTGGACTGACACAGCAGCACGGCAGGCAGGCAGGCGGCGGGGCCCGCGGGCCCCGCCGCCTGCCTGCGGTCCTCTCGACGCTGCCGCGGAGTACCGGGCTCCCTACCCGGACGCACACCCGCCCCGGGCCGGGCAGGGGGTCAGGGAGGAGTGAGGGTGTCGAGTTGGGCGGCGAGGTCGGGGTGGGTGGCGGTCAGGTGGGGGCGGGCGGCGGCCAGGGGGGTGATGAGTTCCGTGGGGTCGTTGTGGGCGAGGGCCGCATGGAGTTCGTCGAGCGGGTGGCGGGCGGCTGCGGGCAGGTCGGTGAGGGCGGTGATCTGACCTGCGAGGCGACGCAGGCCGGCGGCGTTGTGGCGGGCCCACGCGGTGGTGCTGCGCTGGGCGGCGCGGGCCTGCCGGGTGGCGGTGATGCGCTGTTCGCCGGTGCTTCCGGCGGGGCCGGGGCGACCGCGCAGGTAGCGGCGTTCAGCGGCCTGGCGACTGGTCACACCGAGGGGTTGGGCGAGGTCGGCCCAGCTGGCGCCCGCGTCGCGGGCGGTTTCGATCAGGCCGGTCTCCCATCCGGCGAGCTGTTCGCGCACCTGCCGGAGCAGCAGCAGTGAGGCCAGGGCCTGCTCGGGGTCCGGCCCGGCGCCGGGGCTGGGGCCGTCAGGGGTCTCGTGCTGGGCGGTGTGCAGGGCGTCGTCTATGGCGTTGAGGGCCGCTGCGGCAGCGAGGAACGACGCCGGGCTGGGGGCGTCGGAGCTGGTTGCGGGCGGCTGGTCTGCTGTGGTCACGGGCCACCTCCCTCGGGAGTCATCTAGTCGTTGACATCCTGCTTGTCATCTACTGGATGACATGCTACAACAATGGCTGTGCGGCGCATTGGCAGCAACTGCCCGACCTTCTGGAGGTGTTTTCACGATGTTGATGCGCACTGACCCCTTCCGCGAGCTGGACCGGCTGGCACAGCACCTGGTGGGACCGGGGACCTGGTCCCGGCCGTCCCCGATGCCGATGGACGCCTACCGCGAGGGCGACGAGTACGTCGTGGCCTTCGACGTCCCCGGTGTCAGCGCGGACGCGATCGACATCGACGTCGAGCGCAACATGCTGACCGTCAAGGCCGAGCGCCGGCCCGTGGCGAAGCCCGACGACGTGCAGATGGAACTCTCGGAACGCCCGCTGGGCGTCTTCTCCCGGCAGATCACGCTCGCCGACACCCTCGACACCGAGCGCATCCAGGCCGACTACGACGCGGGCGTGCTCACCCTGCGCATCCCGATCGCCGAGCGCGCCAAGCCCCGCAAGATCTCCGTCGGCGTCGGATCCGGCCGCAAGGAGATCTCCGGCTGACACCGGCCGGACCGGTGCGGAGGACGGGCGACCTCCCCCAGTACCCCCGCCCTCCGCACCCCGTGAGCAGCCCGACAAGAAGAGGAACGGCGGCCGACGGCTCTGCGGCAGCCGTTCCTCGCCGCTGCGGGAGAGCGCGGCGCGCTGGGGCCGGGCGGGAAGCGGAGTCGGCGACCGCGTCGGCCTCGCTCCTCGGGGCGCGCTGGGTAAGCGACCTCCGCCCCGGCCCGCGTGCCGTCTGCCCGTTCGGCCGGCCACAGAGCATCGAGCCGCTTCCCCGATCGGCTCGTCCGCCGGACCGGGGCCCGGATCGAAGCCACCACCGAGGGACCGCGACCCGGCGCCGGCGCCGCCCTCCCCACAGCCGCCGACACCACCGGCACCGCCGAAAATCATGTGATGAGCAGGTACGGCACGTCACGCTCCCCACCGGCTGCTGCCCACGAGCCCGGTCTCGTAGGCGACGATCACGAGTTGGGCGCGGTCGCGGGCATGCAGTTTGGCGCGTAGGCGACCGATGTGGGTCTTGACCGTGGCCAGGCTCAGGTGGAGGTGTTCCGCGATCTCCGTGTTGGACAGGCCGCGGGCGATCAGGCCGAGCACCTCCAGTTCGCGACGGGTGATCGCGTCCAGCGAGTTGCCCGGTGGTCGCACCGGCTCGGGACGGCGGGCGAACTCCGCGATCAGGCGACGGGTGACCGAGGGGGCGAGCAGTGCCTCACCGGCGGCGACCACGCCGATGGCCGCGAGGACCTCGGTCGGCGGGGTGTCCTTCAGCAGAAAGCCCGCAGCTCCCGCGCGCAGGGCGGCGTACACGTATGCGTCGAGGTCGAAAGTGGTGAGGATGAGAACGCGGACGCCGGACAGGGAAGGATCGGAACAGAGCTGCCGGGTGGCCTCGATGCCGTCCAGTTCGGGCATGCGTACATCCATCAGCACGACATCCGGCCGCTCACGGCGGGCGAGCTCCACGGCCTCCGCTCCGTCGGCTGCCTCACCCACGGCGGTCATGCCGGGCGTGTGGTCGACGAGGACGCGAAAGCTGCCGCGCACCATCGCCTGGTCGTCCGCTATCAGTACCCGAAGCGGGAACTCGTCGGTCATGCGTGGTGCTTCCCTTCGGCGGGCAGCCGGACGGACACCGCGAAGCCGCCCTCGGGCCGGGGCCCCGCCTCGAAGCTGCCGCCGTACATCATCGCCCGCTCCCGCATCCCCAGGAGGCCGTGGCCACCGCGGAGTTCACGATCGGCCGACGGACGCCGGGACGGAGGCCCCTCGTCCGCTATGTCGATGCGGATATCGTGCGCATCGGCCTCGACCATGATGCGGCAGCGGGTCGGGGCAGCGTGCCGGACGGTGTTGGTGAGGGCCTCCTGAACGATGCGGTAAATGGTCAATCGCACGCTCCCGGCCAGATCCTGCGTACCGCGCAGTGTCATGTCGACGTCCACTCCGGCCCGACCCGCCTCCGCGGCGAGGGACGCGAGGCCATCGCGGTCCGGTATCGGGCCCAGCGGCGTACCTTCGGTGCGCAGCAGTCCGAGAGTGCGCCGCATCTCGGCCAGCGCGGAACGGCTCGCCTCCTCGACGGCCTTGAGCGCGGCACGCGTCTCCTGCGGGTCGGCTTCCGCCACGTGGCCTGCGACGCCCGCTCTGACCGCAATCATGCTGAGGCTGTGCGAGACGATGTCGTGCAGTTCACGGGCGATCCGCAGGCGCTCGTCGTCCAGCGCGCGTTCGGAGCGACGCCGCTCTTCCCGCTCCGCCTCTGCTCGGCGCCGACGCACGGTGTATCCCACGCTCCAGGCTCCGCCGATCACCACGAGCACCAGCCCGGCCACTCCTGCGGCACCACGCCAGTCCTCGGCGGGAGTGACCACCCCCTCGCCGAAGTAGACAGCGCCGCAGGCCACCGGCAGTGTCACCACGACCGCGGGCACGGAGCGCCGGGCCGGCTCGGCGGCCGCGACCGAGTAGGCCGCCAGGCCGGCAGCGATGAACGGCTCGCGCGGGATGTCGAGGAGCGTCGCCGTGACGAGGGCCGCGAGCACCGTCCCCAGGACACCGAGCGGTCGGCGACGGCGCACGGCGATCGGCAGGCCGACCGCGGCGGCGAGCAGACAGCCGAACCAGAACGGCCCGGTGAACGCGGGTTGGCCGTCGTCGCCGTTGAGCCCGGCGAAACCGATGTAGGCGGTGGTCAGGGCCAGAGCCGCGGCGAGGTCGAGGACGTGGAGATGCTGCTGCCCCCTGGGCGTCATGGCCCGACCATATCCAACAGTGCGCATTCAGCCTGCCTGTCCGAGCAGCACCATCAGGCAGAGCGTCACCATGACCAGAGTCACCCAGCGCAGCGCCGACGTCCGGCGGGGACGGGTACCTTCGCGCAGCAGCGCCAGGCCCGTCGGGAGCAGCCCGGCACACAGTCCGGCCAAGGCGACCAACGAGAGAGGGGTGGTCCCCTTGAGCACTCCGACGGGCAGTGCCGCCGTGAGGCCGAGTGCGGCAGCGCGGACCGGGCCGAGCACCCGGGTGCGCCAGGCTCCGAGGGCGAGGACGATCCATCCCGCGAGGATGGCGAGATTCAGCGCGGCGAAGACGTGGAAGGCACCGTAACCGGCGGACACCGCCTCGGTGGCTTCCTCGACTCCCTGGGAACGCACCAGTTGAAAGGCCAGATGGTCCACTCCGGCATGAAAGGCACGGGTGAACAGCCCGAACATGGCCAGCGCACCACCCCATAGCCCCCACCCGACGCTCCGGGCCCCGATCCGTGCGGCCAGCACCGCCACCGCGGGCCAGAGCAGCAGGTTGCCGGCCGCGAAGAGACCGTAAGCCGTGGCCATCAGGAGGGGGTGCCGTTCGTACGCGGCGAGCTGGTCAGGAAAGAAGAAGGGGAAGCGGGCCCGCAGCGACGCGCCGGCCAGCATCAGCAGCGGGCCGAGCACCATGGCCGCCCCTCCCACCCAACGTCCCGGGAAACCCGTGCCCTCCAAACGCTCCACAGGCAGCACGTCATGCAGTCGGGCACCGAGCGTCGCGGCCGAGGCACCCGTGGATCTCATCGGTTTCATCACCTCGCTGACGATGCCCTCGACCGCTCCTGCGGGGCGTCGGACTGAGAGGTGATCTGCGGAGTCAGACCTGGGTACGACCGTCCAGTGACCCCGCTGCCGTCACGCACCGGCATCATCCGCCGACGGTGCGACATCCCCGAACGTGGCGCATAACTGAACGATATACAGATGGATATACAGATGGTCTCGGTGTGCATCCCCGCGCCCGAGGCACTGGTCTCGTCCTGTGGAGCTCTGCGCCGCACATGAGCACAGAGCGTTGAGTACAGGGAGATGCACAGTGCGAGTCGCTATTCGTCGTACGGTCCTGACCGCTTCCGCGGTCTCCTTCGCGCTTCTGGCCACTGCCTGCGGTGGTGGCGAGAGCAGCGACGAGGACAAGAAGGCGAAGGGCGGGGCGTCCGAGAAGCCGCCGGCGAAGGCGCTGTCCGCCGACAAGCTGGAGAAGCTCGTGGTCACCAAGGATGATCTCAAGGACCACGAGGTCAAGAAGCCGGGCAAGGACGAGGCGTTCGAGCCGGGCTCCGTCTCCGTCGAGAAGGCCGAGTGCAAGCCCGTCGCGCAGGCGCTGTCGGCCCTGCCCGCGGGCGACCCGGCGGCGACCGCGCAGCGGCTCGTCGTCCACAAGACCAAGGCCGCCGAGAAGGGCATGCCCTCGGTGGAGGAGCTCGGCAAGATGACGGAGAAGGAGGCCGAGGAAGCGACGCTCGACTCGCTCGACATCACCAAGACGCTGACCTCCCTGTGGTCCTACGACGCCGACGGGGCCGAGCAGGCGCTCGCCACGCTGCGGAAGGCCGGCAAGAAGTGCGCCGGAGGCTTCACTATGACCGCCGACGGCGAGAAGCAGCAGGTCACCAAGGTCACCGAGGAGAAGGTCTCGGTCGGCGAGGACGCGGTCGCCTGGACGGTCGGCACCGAGCAGGACGGCTCCGCCGCCGACACCAAGGTCGTCGTCTTCCGGCAGGGCACCACGCTCGCCGGGTTCTCGTCCTTCAACATCGCATCGGTCAGCCGGGGCGAGGACTACAAGCAGCCGACTGCCGTCATCGACGCGCAGGAGGCGAAGCTCGGCTGATCCCGCGCCCGCTCCCGGACCTGATCGGGTACGCGAGGACGCCCGGGGCGGTGCGCGGGAACGCCCGGGGCGGTGTGCGGGGGGGGCGCACGGGGCGTCCACCGGCCGGAACGGCGGTCGGGACGCCGCGGTTTCAGCGCCGCTCTCGCGCAGGCGCGGCCTGCCGGGACGGGGTGGGACCGGGCCGGGGGCCGAGGGCCTGGGTGATGGTGGCGTGCAGGGCGGCGTGCAGGGCTGCCGTCGACGTCAGGGAACCGGCGGGGGTGCAGGGAACGGCCCAGTGCGGCCCGGGCGGCTGCAGGCGGCTGCTGGGCGGCACCGTCACCCAGCTCGCCTCGCCCAGTACCTGCACGGCGGCGAACTCGCAGAAGGACCACTCCTGGGCGCTCTCCGGCTCGACGAGCCAGTACAGCCTGCTGCCGTAGGGGTCGCGGATGACCGCACCGGAGGCGGAACCGAGCCGGGTCAGTACCCCCTCCCCCAGGTAGGCGGGGACGCGCACCGCGTCCCACCACTCCCCGGCGGGTAACAGCACGGCATCCAGGCCCTTCGGCAGTGGCCACCACACGGTCACGGCTTCTCCTGTGCGTCTTCAGCGGCTTCGGCCTCTTCGGCGCCACCCACGGCGTGGCGTTGGTCGTCCCCGCGCTGTCGGGCGCGTTCCACGTTCCTCACGCTCTTCGCATGTCTCTACGTGTGGGGACGCGCCCCACTTTGCCGACAGCGCAGACCGGAAAGTGTCACCAATGTGTGACACTCCCGTCGCACACCGTGGTCATGAACACGCCTGCTTGGCGGGCCGTCACAGGCAGAGCCACGCGGCCATGTTGTCCAGCGAATCGGGTGTACGACGGCGCTGGGCCACCAGGCCGTTGATGGTCTCGCGCGCTCCGGGGTGGTATCGGGTCTGCTCCGGCGCCAGCTTGCGCGCTGTCACCACGGACTCCAGTGCCGCGTCGCAGTGGCCCGTCTCCATCTCGGCACGCGCGCGGTCCACGTAGAAGTGTGCCCTGCGCGACATCGGCCAGCCGTGCGGAAGACGGACGTCGCGGGACTTCTCCAACGCCTTCCCGTAGCGCCGCAATTCGACCTGTGCGGACACCTCGTGCACAGCCACGTTCGCCGGCCCGAAACTCAGCCAGTGCACTCGTCCGGCCTCTCCGGTGCGCTCGGCGTAGGAGGCCGCCTCGCGCAGATGGCTCTCCACGGCGTCGCCGTCGTGTGCGCGAGCCGCGATGACGCCGGCCCCCAGGTGCAACTGACCGCGTACGACGAGGGTGTCGCGGGCCTCCGGGGCTGCGCTGCCCGCGCCGCCGACCCCGGAGAGGACTCTGTGCCCCGCCTCGATCAGCCGCAGGCCGATGGTGTGTTCGCCCTCGCGGAAGTAGGAGAGCGCCCGCATGTACTGGCGCACGGCGGCCAGCAGGGGGTCCGAGCCGCGCTCCGCGGCCCAGCCCAGCCGGTCGAGCGCGATGGTGGCCAGATCGTAGAAGCCGAGCTTGGTGGCGATGTCGTGCGCCGTGCGGTATGCGGAACCGAGCGTCTGCCACCGCACTGTGCTGCGCTCCCGGTGAGCCGCCGCGGTGGCCTCCGCGATGAACGGCGGCAGGGCGTGCGCCGCCTTGCTCAGCTGCGTGGCACGCACCATGCGGCACAGGTCGTCGGCCCGGGCGGCGAGTTCGGCCGACGGCAGCACCCCGGCGCGTTCGCTCTGCCCGCTCGCGCCCCGCAGTTCATGCGCGGGGGTGAGGTCGTCCACGTCGTGCAGGTCGTACAGGTCGAGCGCCTCGCGGATCGGACGGATGAGGGCTGCGAGGCGGTCCTGCTGGAGCTCGGTGACATAGGGCTGGCCCGTCAGCACCGTCACGTCGATGCGCAGCACCCGCGCCACCGCCGAGACCAGGTCGGGCGAGGCGTTCTTGCGGCCTTCCTCGACCTGCCGTAACAGGCTGTAGGAGTAGGGGAGCCGCGCGGCGAGCCCGCGCTGCGTCAGCCCGGCCAGCTTGCGCTGGTGGGCGATACGGACGCCCGCGTGTTCTTCCTGCTGCCCGCGCATCCGCGACTCCGTTCCTCGATGGCCCCGGAACCGTACGCACGGTGAGCGGCAGCGGTGGATTTCAGCCGCGATCACCACTCGATCGGGTGCAGTCGAGTTGCACGAGCGCGTCACAGTGTGACAGGCGCGCTGCGACGCACGGGCGTCGCAGGTGCCGTCGACGCCGGGGTAGTTGCGGGCTGCGCGGCCGCACGGCCGCAGGCTTCGTGGTGAAATGCGGCATGGCTTCACGCGTCCTGTATCTGCTCGGCTGCGCGGCGCCACCTGTGCTGCGGATCGCCGACGCCGTCCGCAGCGCCCAACGGACCGGCTGGGACGTGTGCCTGGGGCTCACCCCCACCGCGGCGCACTGGCTGGCGGAAGACCTCCCGGAGCTGGAGCGCCGGACGGGACATCCGGTGCGCTCCCGCTACAAGATGCCCGGTGGGGCCGACGTCTGGCCGCCCGCGACGGCCGCCGTGGTGGCACCCGCGACCTTCAACACGGTCAACCAGTGGGCTCTCGGACTCACGGACAAGTTCGTCGTCGGGTTCGCCGCCGAGGCGATCGGCAAGGGCATCCCTCTGGTGACGATGCCGTGCGTGAACGCGGCCTACGCCCGGCACCCGCAGTTCGCGCCCTCCCTCGAGATCCTGAGCCGCGCCGGAGTACGGGTGCTGTACGGGGCGGAGGGCTTCACCCCGAACGCGCCCGGCGAAGGCCGCCCCGACGCGTTTCCCTGGGAGTGCGCGCTGAGGTCCGCGGCCGAGGCGGTGGCGGCAGCCGCGTCCGGCCCCCGAGAAGAAGCGGCCCCGAGGGCGACGGGAGCGGTGCCTCCGGCGGAGAACGGCGGAGTGGACCGCTCCTGATCACACGGGGCCGCCCCGGCTCCCCACGCCTCGCCTTCCGCGCCGGCCCGGCGAGCTTCCGGCGACTCCGCGAAGAATCTTCTCCGGCTGCGATGAGTTCTGCCGTCGCGCGCCGTCCAACCTGTGTAGCGCCTTCCACCCGCCGCGGGAGGAGGGACGGAACCGAGAGGCGTCGCCGAGTGACGCCCGAGAGCGCGCAGCGCAGAGAAGAGGCACTCCATGTCCCGGAAGATCTTCGTCAACCTGCCGGTGAAGGACCTGGACCGCAGCGTCGAGTTCTTCACCGCGTGCGGCTTCTCCTTCAACCCGCAGTTCACGGACGAGAACGCCACCTGCATGGTGGTGAGCGACGACATCTTCGTGATGCTGCTGGTGGAGCCGTTCTTCATGTCCTTCTCGCAGCGGGAGATCCCCGACACCGCGCGGACCAGCGAGGTGCTGGTGGCCCTGTCGGCCGACAGCCGCGCGGAGGTCGACACGCTGGTGGATTCCGCTCTGGGGGCCGGGGCGGCGGCGCACGGCGAACCGATCGAGCAGGGCCCGATGTACGGGCGCTCCTTCACCGACCCGGACGGCCACATCTGGGAGGTCATGTGGATGGACCCGGCCGCCTTCCAGGGCTGACCGGTCGGCTCGCCGGTGTCCGTGCGGGCAGCGGCGAGCACGGGCGCCTCCCGCACTCCCCCGCCGCGGAGCGAAACCTGCCCCGCCTCCGCCCCGGGCGCGGCGCGCCCGGGGCGGAGGCGGTGGTGCGCTTCAGCGGAAGTCCTCCACATGGTCGCGGGCCCACTGCGCGAAGCTGCGTCCGGGGCTGCCGGTGAGCTGCTCGACGCCCGGTGACACCTCCGCGGGCACGTCGACCGAGTGCGCGGCGAGTTGGAGCAGGACGTCGGCGAACTCGCCCGGCGTGCCGGCGGCGACCATGTCCGCGCGTGCCTCCGCGTGCGGAATCTCCTCGAACCGCAGACTCCGCCCGGTCGCCTCCGCGAGGAGCCGGAGCTGATCCTCCTGGGTCAGCGACTCGGGGCCGGTCAGCACCGGGGTGGGGCCGTCGCCCGGCAACTCTCCGGTGAGCGCGAGGGCGGCGACAGCGGCGATGTCGTCCTCGTGGATGGGAGCCGCGTGCGCACCGGCGTAGGCGGCGCGCAGGACGCCGTCCCGTCGCAGGGAATCCGCCCACGCGAGCGTGTTGGTGGCGAACATGCCGGGCCGCAGGTGGGTCCACGCCATACCGGCGGCTGCCGCGGCCTCCTCCACCTGGGCCTCCATCGTCCGGTGGTGCGCGGCGATGGGGTTGTCCAGCTCCAGCGGCATGGCGGACGGCACGACCGAGGACGAGGAGAGGGTCACCACCCGCTGGACCCCGCGTTCGGCCGCCCGCCGCAGCAGTTCGCCGGTACCGTGCCAGAACGCCGCGGGGTTCAGGAAGAGGGCACTGACGCCGTCCAGTGCGGCGTCCAGGTCGTCGGCCCCGACCGGTACGGCGCCGTCGGGCAGCCGGGCGCGGTCCGGGGACCTCGTCAGACCGCGGACCTTGTGTCCTGCGGCGGTGAGGCGCTCGACGAGCGGTCGGCCGACGTTCCCGGTCGCTCCGGTCACCAGAATCATGCTGCTCCCCCTTGCTGTGACGGCTCGTACGGCGCTGCCGACACCTCGGCGGCCGTACGGCGTCGGCTTGTGGCGTGGGGCGCCTGCGGTGCCTGCCGCAGCGGGACGCCCCGCCCCGCATCATTCAACCAACTGGATGAAGACGTCAACCATATAGATGAACCGGATGGGACTGCCGCTACGCTGGTCCCTGTGAGCGACGAATCCGCACCCCCGCCCGGCTCCCGCAGCCCGCGCCGCGCGCCACGCGCCGAGGAGCGCAGACTCGACCCGGCACGCTCCTGCCGACGGCTGCTGGACGCGGCGATGGACGAGTTCGCCGCCAAGGGGTACGCCGGGGCCCGGGTCCAGGACATCGCCGACCGGGCCGGACTCAACAAGCAGTTGATCGCCTACCACTTCGGCGGCAAGGAAGGGCTGTGGAACGCCCTGAACCGGCGCTGGGCCCGGCGCGAGGAGACATTCAACCGCCCGGAGGTACCGCTGGACGAGGTGATGGCGCACTATCTGCACCAGGCCCTCGACGACCCCCGCGGCCCCAGGCTGTCCGCCTGGACGGGGCTGACGGGCGCGGAGCCGGAGGCCGAACGCGAGGACCTGACGGGCATGGAGCGCCGCAAGCAGGCGGGCGAGATCGCGGAGGAGCTGGATCCCGGCGCCGTCCTGCTGCTGATGATGGGCGCCGTCGCCACCCCCGCGGTGACCCCGCAGACGGTCCGCTCGGTACTCGGCATGGACCCGTCGTCGTCGGAGTTCCGGGAGTTCTACACCGAACAGCTGCGCCGGATCATCCGCCGGCTGGCCGAAGGCGGATGCCCGGACGGACCCGGGAACGAGAACGAGCGCGGGACGGGACACAGCGGAGCGGACGCGGACGCGGACTGAGCCTGCGGTCCTACGACCAAGGTCCGGGGCGGATCCCGGCATTCCGGCACCGGAACCGGAGTTGTACCGGGCAAGCGGCCTGTCGGGGCGCCGGACACCGGGCCTCGGCCCACACTCGATCCAGGAGGAACACCGGATGCCGGTCCAGCTCAACCACACGATCGTGTACGCCAGCGACAAGCAGCGGTCCGCGCAGTTCCTCGCCGGTCTGCTGGGCTTGGAGGTGCGGCCCCGGTTCGGCCCGTTCCTGCCGGTGGTCACCGCGAACGACGTGGCGCTCGACTTCGCCGACGCGGGGGAGAATCCGATCGCGCCGCAGCACTACGCCTTCCTCGTCTCCGAGGAGGAGTTCGACCTCGTCTTCGGCCGGATCGAGGAGGCCGGGCTCACCTACTACGCCGACCCGAGGCGCACCCGCCCCGGTGAGATCAACCGCAACGACGGGGGCCGCGGCCTCTACTGGCTCGACCCGGACGGACATGTCCTGGAGATCATCACCCGGCACTACGGCGGCGAATGACGGCCCGGGACGCCGCCTCCGCCGCCTCCGCCGACTTCCCGCACCGGTACACGCCTCGGTGCGGCTCAGTACAGCTCAGTCGTCGGAGTCACCGCCGTCCTCGTTCCCGGGGCACGGTGTACCGCGCGGCAGCTTGTAGGGGGCCGCGATCCGGTAGACCCCCGGGCGCGGCGCGTCCAGCACCGTCCAGGTGTCCAGGACGGGCTTGTCCCTCCCCTCCGGGGGCGGGCCGCCGAACGTGGGCTCGGCCTTGCGCAGACAGCCGTTGAGGTTCTCGCCGTCGTGGGAGGGCGGCGCCACCCGGTCGCCGTCCGCGTCGACGAGTCCGAGCCACGGGGAGTAGGGAACCCGCACGAGCACGCGCCCGCTCTCCCGCACGCGCACGGTCACGCTCTCCGCGTCGGCACGCTCCACCGACGCGGAGGCGTCGACCAGCGGCACCGGATCCTTGACCCGGAAGAGCCGCCAACTGTCGTCGGACCAGATCTCCTTCAGGTACGGCTGGCCCTCCCCCACCAGCTTGGCCTCGGCGACACCCCCGGCGATGTCGGGCGGGTCGGCGGGGAGGACGACGTAGTGCACGGCCCAGCGGCGCAGCCAGGCGTGGTAGCGCTCGGGGCTGAGGTCCTCCTCGTAGAAGAGCGGGTTGCGCTCCAGGTCCGCCTGCCGGTTCCAGCCGCGGGCCAGGTTGACGTACGGCGCGAGGGCCGACGCCTCCCGATGGCTGTTGACCGGCACGACCTCGACCCGTGCCCGGTCCGCGTCCGCCTTCCTGAGCTGGGTGAGCAACGGTTTCAGCTCGCGGGACCAGTCGGTGTCCGGCGTGGTGTGCAGCACGTCCCAGGTGGGCTTGCCGATCTGCCAGCCGAACGTCACCAGCAGCGCCAGCGCCATGGCCAGCCCGCGGCGGGACTTCCACGGCTGCCATCCGCGCCCCACCACGATCGGCACGGCCGCCAGCAGCGCCACGCCGCCGAACAGCAGTCCCAACCGTTCCACATTGGAGCCGACCTGCGAGGGGATCGCCCAGGTCAGCACGATGCCCAGGGTGTAGATGGCGCCCCCGACCCGCACCGCCGTCCACGTTCTGGGGACCAGCAGGACGACGGCGACGGCGCCCAGGACGGGGAAGATCAGCGACACGAACGGCATCGGCTGCACACCGGTGAACGGGAAGAGCAGCGCCGAGCAGGCCACGACCGCCGGGGGCGGGAGGGCGACCGCGAACATCGCGGCGGGCCGGCGGGCCAGCAGCAGCGAGGCCGCCACCACCTCCAGGAACAGTCCGGCGACCGGGCTGGCCGCCGTCGCCAGGGCGGCCAGCAGCACCGCGAGTGCCGCCCGCGTGTACCGTGCGAGCCGGCTCGCACGCCCGCCGCGCCAGCGTGCCGGCCAGGTCCACACAACCGCCACGGCCCCGAGCCCGAACAGCACACCGAGCGCGAAGGTGACCCGTCCCGAGGCGGCGTTGCACGCGAAGGCGAAGGCGCCCCACAGCGAGGGCACCAGCGGCCGGGGCACCGTGCGGGCGAGCAGCAGCGAGAGCAGGCCCGCCGACAGCACGCCGGAGACCATCAGCGTGGTGCGGACCCCGATGACGGCCATCAGATACGGCGAGATGACGCTGTAGGAGAAGGGGTGCAGCCCGCCGTACCAGGCGAGGTTGTAGGCGGAGCCCGGATGCTCGCCCGCGAACTCGGCCCAGGCGTCCTGCGCGGCCAGGTCGCCGCCGCCGCTGGCGAGGAACCACAGCCAGAGCAGATGGAGGACCACCGCGACGGCCAGCGTGATGCCGACGACGGGGAGCGGCCGGGTGACGGCTTCGCGGCGGCGCTTCCGGCCACTGCTCGACCCCGCGGCATCCGTGCCGCTCCGGGGAGCCTCCACGCCGGCGCCGGTCCGGGAGGATTCGCCCCCGGCCCACGCGCCCGACCCGGTCCCGGTCCCGGGTTCCGTGCCGTCGGCCCCCGCCTCGGACCCGGAGGTCTCGCCCATGCCGGTCCCGGAGGATTTGTCCGTCTCGTCGCCGGAGGTGTCCGGGGCGGTTGCGGACCGGTCCGTGTCCGCGGCGTCCCCTTCCGTCTCGCCCTCCGGCACCGACCGCTTCCGCTCCGGGCGCTGCCCGGGAACGGGCGTGCGAACGGTGCCCGTGGCGTCGTCCACGCCCGGACTCCCGGCTATCTCACCGGCGCCGGGGTCAGGCTCCGACTCCGGCGTCCGCGGTGGGTGCACAGTGGCCACTGCGCTCTCTCCCAGTCCTCCCCGTACGGATGTGCGGCTCAGATCCGCACGACGTTACCGGACGACACCCCCGCGCTCGCCCCTGCCCCCGCGCGCTGCGGCGCGTACGCCGCGGTCGCGTGGGGGCACGGGCGAAGCCGTGAGCCGGACATGCCGACCGGAACGGGGGACGCAGTGCGGCACGGAATGGTTCAGCCGACGCGGGCCAGCTTGTCCCCGAACCCGGGCTCCGTCAGGTCCTCCTGCAGCGCGACGGGCACCTTGACCTGGCCCGGACCGTCCCCGGCGGTGAGGCTGCCGACCTTGGCGCCCGGCTCGGCCGCGTGCGGGATCGTCTTCCCGCTGTCGGTCAGTGCGAGCTTCACCTTGAGGCCCGGCCAGCCCACGGCGGTCACGTCCTTGGTGGCCACCACGGGGGTCCGGTTCCCCAACTGGTCGTCCACATAGCCGACGACCTGGCCCTTCTCGACCACCTTCCGCGCGGTGAGCGCGTCCTGCCCGGCGTCGATCAGCTTCTTGCTGGCGGCGAGCACGGTGTCCAGGATCGAGGGCTTGTACTGGCCCAGCACCGCGCCGATGATCAATTGCCTGGTGCCTCCGATCTCCTTCTCCGCCGCGAACAGCAGATTGCCGCCCGCCTTGGTGGTCGTGCCCGTCTTGATGCCCACGACACCGTCCACCGGAACCAGCCTGTTCCAGTTGGACTGGTTCTTGCCGTTGGTGTCCTGGTAGGAGGGCTGCCGCACCACCTCTCGGAACAGCGGGCTCTCCATCACCTTCTTGCCCAGCTTGACCTGGTCGGCGGCGGTGCTCACCGTCGAGGCGGTCAGTCCGCTGGGGTCGGTGTAGTGGGAGTTGGTCATGCCCAGGTCCTCGGCGGCAGCGTTCATCTTCTTCACGAACGCCTTCTCCGACCCCGCGTCCCAGCGGGCCAGCAGCCGCGCCACGTTGTTCGCGGAGGCGATCATGATGGCGTCCAGCGCCTCGCGCTGCGTGATCTTCGTGCCGGCCCGGACCTTGACGGTCGACTCGTTCTGCGCGCTCAGCCCCGCCTCGTCCTCGGCCTTCTGGTCGACAGGGATCATCTCGCCCTTCGACCCCTTCTTGACCGGATGGTCGCGAAGTATGACGTAGGCGGTCATCACCTTCGCGACGCTCGCGATCGGCACCGGCTTCTGCTCGCCGTGGCTGCCGAACGAGCCGAGACCGTCCACGTCGATCACCGCCTGCCCCTCCGAGGGCCAGGGCATCTCGGGCTCGGAGCCCTTGAACGTGAACGTCTCGGAAGCCGTCATCGACAGCTCCGGATCCGGCAGCGGACGCACCGCCTGCACCACGACGAAGATCACCGCCAGGAGCAGCACCAGCGGTGTCCAGATCTTCACCCGGCGGGTGAAGGTGCGGATCGGCGTCTCGGGCGGCGGCGGGCTGTTGGTGAGCTGCGCCAGCAGGTCCAGCGGCTGCGGCTGACCGCCGCCGCTCCCCGCCGCCTCCGGGCTGCCCGGCATCGGCTGCTGCCGGGTGCGCTCCGGCTCGCTCTCCGCGGGGCTCGACGCCGGTGCCTGCGTGCCGGACGTGCCCGCAGCGGGCGGCGCGGCCGGGGCCGCCGCCCACGGGTTCGCCGTGGTGGAGGCGGGAGGCGCCGGAGGCGACACCGGGCTGCCCGGCGCGGGCGCGCCGGCTCCCGCCTCCGGCGGGGCCGACGCGGTGGCGGTACGGGGCTCGTCCGTGGACCGGAGCGGGACGAACTGGCTGGTCCGCTCGGCGTCGGACTCCGCGGCGCCGGTCCCGCCCGCGGCGGAACCCTCCCGCCGGGCCTTCCCGCCGTCCTTGCCGTCCTTGCCGTCCTTGCCGGCTGTGTCGGCCCGGCGGTCCTTGCCGTCCTGGCTGTCCCGGCCGGCTTCGTCGGCCTTGTCGCTCTCGCCGCTCCATGCGCGAGGGTCGGGAGCGCCCGCGGGTGCAGCCGAACCCTTTCCTCGGGGCTGCTCCGCTCGGCCCGGCTTCCCCTGCTTCCCGGGCTCGGCGGCCTCGCCGTCGGCGCCGCCGGAGCCCTCGCCCGGCTTCGTTCCCGGTGCGCGGAAGATCGCGGTCGGCTGATCGACGGACTTCGCACGGCCGCCGTTCTCGGAGGCCCCGTCGGTCGTGCCGGACCTGTCGCCCGCTCCGGTGTCCGCGGCTTCTCCGGCGTCCGCTGCGTCCTCGGCCCCCTTGGAGGCCCCGAAGAACGCCGATGTCAGCCTCTCGGCGCGGTCGGCGGCAGTGGCGTCGTCCCTCTTGTCCGCAGCCTCGCCCCCGCGCCGGAGGACGCCGAACATGGCGGTCGGCGCGTCACCCTGCGGGGCCGCGGGGGCGGCGTCGGCGCCGTTGTCCGCGTCCGTTCCCGCGGCCACGGCGGACCCGCCCTCCGGCTTCGGCCGGTAGGGCAGATCGGTGGCGGGAGCGCCGTCGCCGGCCTCCCCGGCCCGCCCGGCGGCGCCGCGGTCACCGTCGCCCGAGGTACCGCCCGGGGCGTCGTCTGCTCCGTCCGAGGCGCTGTCCGACGACCGTTCCGGAGCGCTGTCGCCCGACACCCAGGCGGCCACGGCGGACTTCAGCCGCTCGTCCTTGGCATCGCCCTGCGCCGAGCCGTCGTCCTGCGGGGAAACCTCGCCGTCGTCCGCGCCGCGGTCCGCTCCGTCGGCGCTCCCGTCCGACTCTGCGGGCTCGTCCGCCCCGCTCGGCTCGTCCGCTCCTGTCGTGCTGTCCGGTTCCCCGGCGGGGGGCGCTGGGGAGGGAATCACCGAGGGTGTGGCGTCCTGGGTCGTCGTGGTACCCGCACCGTTCTGCCCTGCGGAGCCCGGCGACGGTTTCTTTTCAGCCGTCTCGTCGGGTCGCGCAACCGACCCGCCGCTCCCTGTCGTCTCCCCCGACGACCTCTCCCGCTCCGACCTGTCGGGGGATTCGCCCGCCACCGATGCCTCCTGATGCTGCTGCTCGCCGCTCGCCATACCAGTTAACAGTGTCCTATGCACCGAGGGCGTCACCGGCGTGACGGCTCTCCCCCGGAGGGCGGCCGTCGGGGCCTCCCTCTGCAGCAGACGAGAACGACATACCTACTGGTTCCCTCCCATAAGGTCCGCGCACTCTCGACAGACCATTGTGAGAGGGGTCACCCTGTCATTCATCCACGCGGGGAGGCATGGATGGGCAGGAGCCGCAGAACAATTCCCGAGGAGTTGCTGCTGCTCGCCCTGGACCCGGCCACGGGTACCACGGCGCAGCCGCAGTCGCTCGACCTCGGCCTGGCCGGAGCACAGCTAGTAGAGCTGGCTCTGGCCGGACGGATAGCCCCTGATGGGGATCGTATCGCCGTGGTGCTGCCACGGCCGACCGGAGATCCGACGCTGGACTCGGCGCTGGAACTGCTGCGCAGACGCGGCAGCCCGGTGCGCGCGGTCCACTGGATCGGCGGGCCCCGGTTGGGGCTGCGCCAAACCTATCTCACACATCTGGAACGGTGTGGCATGGTGCACGCCGTTTCCGGCCAGATGTGCGGAGTACTGCCGACGACGCGCTACCAGGCGACGGAGACGGCCATCAGCCGGGAGATCAGGGCCCGGCTCGACACCGCGATCCGCACCGGGGTCCCACCGGACCCACGGACAGCGGCGCTCGCCGCGCTGGCCCACGCGGTCGGACTCGGCAAGCACCTCTACCCCGGCAACGAAGGACGGTCCTGCCGATCCCGGCTGCGGGACCTGATCAGGCACGACCCGATGGGCGGCCTCGTCGCGCACGCCGTGATGGACGTCCAGAACGGTGTCGGGGCACAGCCGCGGCGCGCTCAGGCGAGCGCGGCGAGCGGTCCCTCGTCGGCGCGCCCGGCCGCGCGGGCGACGGCGTCCGCCGCGGCGGGTCCGGCCCGGCATCTGCCGGAGCAGTCCCGGCACATGGCGGGCGGCATGGTCCGAGCGGGAGCACGCTGACCCGTCGCCCCCGCTGTCCGGGCCGTCCCGTACGGGCGGGAGGCACGGAACCAGCCGGGGGCACGGCACCCTCCGGGGCACGCGCAGCAGTACGAGCACGCAGCACAGCACCACCAGCAACCGCGCCGACCGTCGGGGCGCCCTCGGAGCGGTGCGGGTACCAGGACGCATGCGCGGGCTCGCGGTCCGGCCGTCCCACAGCGACGGCCGGATCCGCGTCGCCGCGCCGGCGTTTTCGTCCCCGCCTGCGCCCACTGCTGTACTCGAATCCGCACTCTCTGTTGTCATTTTCCAGCGCGAGCGCCCATGTTGGTGGCAATCTGCTGGAGTAGTCGTACTTACACGGAGGTGCGGTCCCGTGGCGTCGAACGTCAACCCCACAGTCCGGCGTCGCCGACTCGGTCAGGAACTGCGCCGTCTGCGCGAGCAGCGGGGCATGACGGCGGAGGAGGTCGCGGACCGGCTGCTGGTCTCCCAGTCGAAGATCAGCAGGCTGGAGAACGGCCGCCGCAGCATCAGCCAGCGGGACGTGCGCGATCTGTGCGGCGTCTACGAGGTCGAGGACCGGCGGATAGTCGACTCGCTGATGCAGATGGCGAAGGAGTCGCGCCAGCAGGGCTGGTGGCACGCGTTCGGGGACATCCCCTACAGCGTCTACATCGGTCTGGAGACGGACGCCGCCTCGCTGCGCGTCTACGAGCCGCAGGTCGTGCCGGGTCTGCTGCAGACGCGCCCGTACGCGGAAGCGGTGGTCGCCGGTGCCCTGCCGGAGGCCGGTGCCGCGGACATCGAGCGCCGGGTGCAGGTCCGGATGCGCCGTCAGGACCGCATCCGGGAGGACCGCACCCCGCTGCGGCTGTGGGCGGTGCTGGACGAGTCGGTGCTGCGCCGCGAGGTGGGCGGCAGGCACACGATGGCCGAACAGCTCGAGTACCTCAATGAGATGTCGCAGCAGCCCCATGTGACGCTTCAGGTCATGCCCTTCTCGATGGGCGCGCATCCGGGGGTGAACGGGCAGTACGCCATCCTGGAGTTCCCGGAGGCGTCGGACTCGACCGTCATCTACTTGGAGGGCGTCACCAGTGACCTCTACCTGGAGAAGGCGAACGACGTGCAGAACTACAGCGTCATGTACGAGCACCTGCGGGCGCAGGCGCTGAACCCGGACCAGACGCGCGAGTTCATCGAGGACGTGGCCAAGGAATACGCGCGGGGCTGAGCGTCGAGCGCGAGCCCCGCACACGGGAGGAACGCGGGGAGGAACGGGGAGCACGGTTTCGCGGAACGGACGGCCCGGCGGCTGGAGCTGCCGGGCTGTCCGGCATGTGCCGGGCGGAAGTGCAGGAAAAAGCGGGGAGGCTACACCGCACCGCACCGCGATGTGAAGAGCAGCTTGGAATATGCCATCCGGTTGAGTGAACGACAACGTCGCGCGCCCGAATCGCCGCGTAATGTCGTTCGCACGTCAGGAACATCCCGGAAGAACCGGAGCAGACATGCCGATTCAGCAAGGAACCACCCATGCCTGGACCAAGTCCAGCTACTCCACGGGCAACGGGGCCTGCGTGGAGGTGAAGTCGCCGTCCGTGCGCACGGTGGCGGTACGGGATTCCAAGGAGCCGCAGGGGCCCGCGCTCAGCTTCCTGCCGGAGGCGTGGGACGCGTTCGTGGCCCGCGTGAACTCCGGGGGCCCCGCGACCGGCCGGGCCTGAGACCGGCAGCAGCAGTCCGTACAGCGCCCGCCGCAGGTCCGCCCCGTGCCGGACCGTGCCGCACCCGCGGCACCGGAGCCCTCTCGACTGGCCCGCCGTCCCGGCCGAGGGGGCTCGGCACTGCCGACCCGGCGCCGGATCGGCGCAGCCGGTCCCCTCGGGTGTCCGTCCCCGGGATCGTCGGGGCGAAGGGCGCGACCGACCGTTCCGCCTCCCCCGCGCCCGCGGCGGCTTCGTCCGGATCCGCGCATCATGCCTCCCAGCGTCCCGCGGATCCTCCGGGAGCAACCGGAGCCGGGTCGGCCGGGTGTCGAACACCGCGACCGGCTGTGTCTTCGACACCGGCCCCGGTACGGATGGCCGTGCCGAGCCGGAGGGCTGCCTCGCCTCGGCACGGGCCCGCTGGAGCACCGGCCCGTGTCCACCGGGGAACGCGGCGCACTCATCCGGTGATCCGGCCGGGCGCTTCGGTGCCGACGACGGGGTCCGCGTCCTCGCCCTGGAAGTGCCGCACGATCTGGGCGGCGACGGCGTGCGCCGCGCGGGAGAGCCGACGGCGCCGGGCACGTGCGAGGTGGACGGAGATGTGCGGGAGTGAGGGGCCGGGCACCTCGGCGAGACGGCCGTCGCGCAGCGCCGCGGCGACGTTGGCACGCGGCAGGACGGTGAGCCCGAGCCCGGCGGCCACGCAGGAGCGTGCGGCTTCGATGCTGCCGAACCGTGTCAGCCGCGGTGGGGTACCGGCGACCGCCTCAAGACGCGCGGCCAGTTGGTCGCTGTAGGAGCAGCCCTGCTCGTGGAGGAAGAAGCTCTCCCGTGCCAACTCCTGCCAGGTCGCCGTCCGCTCGCGGCCGGCCAGCGGATGCTCCGGTGCGCAGAGCAGGACCAGGGGCTGTTCGGCGACGCGTTCGGCGGTGACGCCGGGCTGGTCGACCACGTCCTCCAGCAGCAGGGCGCAGTCCAGTCTGCCCGCGCGCAGCGCCGCCACGGCGTCCGCGGTGCCGTGCGGCTCCAGGTGCACTTCCACCCGCGGGTGGCGGCGGCGCAGCGCGACGATCACTGCGGGCAGGTGGGCCGAGCACAGCGTCTCGCCCGCACCGACCACCACGGTGCCGCTGACCGGGCCGTCCTCGGTGGCGGCCGTCAGCAGCCGCGACTCGGCCTCCAGGACCTCCTCGGCGAGGACGAGCAGCCGCCGTCCGGCGTCGTTGAGAAGTGCTCCCCGGGCGACCCGGTCGAAGAGCCGGGTGCCCAGCGTCTTCTCCAGGGATCTGATCTGCACCGTGACCGTGGACTGGGCGAGCCGCAGTTCGGCGGCGGCACCGGTGAAGCTCTCGGTTCTGGCGAGCGCGGCGAAGGTTTCCAGCAGCCGGGTGTCCATCCTCGGACCCTAGCAATGCCATCGAGATATACGATCGCTCTCATGCATAACTATCGTTGGTAATAATGCCGCGCGGGTGCAACAGTTCAGACATGACTTCCTCAACGGCTTCCGCGCCCTCAGCAGTCTCGACAACCTCCGCAGCCACAGCCGGTACGGATGTCCTCCGCTACTCGGCGTTCACCTCCACTCCCGACGGCGGGAACCCGGCCGGTGTCGTCCTCGACGCCGCGCACCTCGATGCGCGGCAGATGCTGGCGATCGCCGCCGAGGTGGGGTATTCCGAGACGGCGTTCATCACGGCCCGCGACGACGAGCGACGCCGCTTCATACTCCGCTACTTCAGCCCGCTCGCCGAGGTCGCGTTCTGCGGGCACGCCACCGTCGCCGTCTCGGTGGCCCTCGCCGGGCTGCTCGGCCCCGGTGAGCTGGTCTTCGAGACCCCAGCGGGCGAGATCCGGGTGGCGACCGCGACCGACGACCGCGGTGCCGTGCGGGCGGCCCTCACCAGCGTCCCCACCAGGTCGCGTCCCGCGGAGGACGCCGAGGTGGACGCGACGCTCGCGGCGCTGGGCTGGGACCGGGCCGACCTGGATCCGGCGCTGCCCCCGCACGTGGCCTTCGGCGGCAACGAACACCTGGTGCTCGCCGCCGCCTCCCGGGCCCGGCTGGCCGATCTGGACTACGACTTCGACGCGCTCACCGGCGTCATGCGGCAGCACGGCTGGACGACGGTGCACCTGGTCTGGCGCGAGAGCGACGAGCGCTTCCACGCCCGGGACCCGTTCCCCGTCGGCGGGGTCGTCGAGGACCCGGCGACCGGCGCCGCGGCGGCCGCTTTCGGCGGCTATCTGCGCACCCTCGGGCTGCTGCCCGCCTCGGGTGAGGTCGCCGTGCGGCAGGGCGAGGACATGGGGCGGCCGAGCGATCTGACCGTCCGCGTCGCACCGGACGACGCTCAGGTGCGGGTCAGCGGCCATGCCGTGCCGATCGACGGGTGACTCCGGCCGGACCGCGCAGCACGCGGCGGTGCTCCGGGCGGCCGGCGCGCCCGGCGGCCGGCCGCCACAGGACCCGGGGGGGCTCGCGGGGCGGCCGGGGCCCCGCGAGGCGGTCGCCGGATGGCGGGCGCGCCCCGCTGATCCGGCCGAAGGGCTACGCGCGCGGGTAGCGGGCCAGCCACCCCGGGGACGCGGTGCCGGGCTCGTGCAGCGCGGGACCCTGCGTCATCTCCATGGCGAAGTCGTCGGCCAGCTCCAGGATCGTCGCGCGGCCCTCGATCTCGGCCACCCAGCCCGGCGGAAGTGACGTTTCTCCATGCATCGCGCCCAGCAGGTTCCCGCAGACGGAACCGGTGGAGTCGCTGTCCCCGCCGTGATTGACGGCCAGCAGCAGACCGTGCCGGACATTCTCGGCCACCAGCGCGCAGTAGACCCCGATGGACAGCGCCTCCTCAGCCGTCCAGCCCTCCCCCAGCGCCGCCACCCGTTCCGGCGAGGGCATGCCCTGGCGGACGGCGCCCAGTGCGCGCTTGAGCGCGTCGGTCGTCTCCTGGTGCCCGGGACGGGCCGCCAGCTGCACCAGAGCGCGCTGGACGGCGGTGTCCAGGTCCTCGCCCCGGGCGAGGGCGTGGACAATCGCGGCGAAGGCCCCGGCGGCCAGGCAGCCGGTGGGGTGCCCGTGCGTCTGCGCGGCGCACTCCACCGCGAGTTGGAAGACCAGTCCCGGCTCCCAGCCGACCAGCAGCCCGAACGGCGCCGAGCGCATGACCGTGCCGCAGCCCTTGGATTCCGGGTTCTTCGGCTGCTCCAGGGTGCCCATGCGGGTGTCCGCCAGCCCGCTGAGGCAGGCGTTGCCCGGTGCCCGGCGGGCGTAGAGCCACTCCTCGCGGGCGAGCCAGCCGTCGTCCGCGCGGCGTTCGTCCGGGCCCCAGTCGCGCTGGGTGGCGGCCCAGCGGCGGTAGGCGGCGTGCACATCGGTCGGCGGATGCCACGCTCCGGTGTCCCGGCGCACATGGGCGCGGATGAGGCCGTCGACGGTGAACAGCGTCATCTGGGTGTCGTCGGTGACCGCTCCTCTGCGCCCGTACGCGGGCACATAGTCGGTGACGCCCTCCTGGCCGCACTTGTCGCGGATGGCGGCCAGCGAGTCGAACTCGACCCCGGCGCCGAGCGCGTCGCCCAGCGCCCCGCCCAGCAGGCAGCCGCGCACCCGGCTGCGGAAGTCCTGCTGCTCGGACCGGCCCCATATGGCCGTCACGCCACCGTCCCCGCCGCCCGCGCCTGTCACGATCCGCCGCCCCCTCCTCCGTTCGCGTGGCCCCCGCACTCTAGTCAAGGATCCGGCCGGACGGAGAGGGGCCGCGGGAGCCGCCCGGTCCGCTCCCGGAGTTCCGGGACCGGACCGGGCGGAGCGGCGTCACACCAGCGGCAGCAGCTCCGGCAGCCGGCCGTCCGAGGCGTGTGCGGCCGCGACGCGTTCGGCCGGGACCTCGCCGTAGCCGGTGGTGCGCGGACGCGCCGGCCGGCCCGCGGCGTCCGCGATGGCGACCAGGTCCTTGATGGACCGGTAGGAGCCGTAGGAGGAGCCCGCCATCCGGGAGATGGTCTCCTCCATAAGGGTGCCGCCCAGGTCGTTGGCGCCGGAGCGGAGCATCTCGGCGGCGCCCTCGGTGCCGAGTTTGACCCAGCTCGTCTGGATGTTGGGGATCCACGGGTGCAGCAGCAGCCGGGCCATGGCGGTGACCGCGCGGTTCTCCCGTGCCGTGGGGCCGGGGCGGGCGATACCGGCGAGGTAGACGGGCGCGTTGGTGTGGATGAAGGGCAGCGTCACGAACTCGCTGAAGCCGGCCAGCCCCTTCTCCCGCGCGGACTGCTGGGTGCGGGCCAGCAGCCGCAGATGCCCCAGCCAGTGCCGGGGCTGGTCCACGTGGCCGTACATCATCGTGGACGTCGAGCCCAGGCCCACCTCGTGCGCCGTGGTGACGACGTCGAGCCAGGTCGCGGTCGGCAGCTTGCCCTTGGTGAGGATCCAGCGGACCTCGTCGTCCAGGATCTCCGCGGCCGTGCCCGGGATGGAGTCCAGCCCGGCCTCCTTGGCGGCCGTCAGCCACTCGCGGACGGACATGCCGGTGCGGGAGGCGCCGTTGACCACCTCCATCGGGGAGAAGGCGTGCACGTGGATGCCCGGGACGCGCTCCTTGACCGCGCGGACGATGTCGAAGTAGGCGGTGCCCGGCAGGTCCGGGTGGATACCGCCCTGCATGCACACCTCGACGGCGCCCACGTCCCACGCCTGCTGGGCGCGGTCGGCGACCTGCTCCAGGGAGAGGGTGAAGGCGTCGGCGTCGGTGCGGCGCTGCGCGAACGCGCAGAAGCGGCAGCCGGTGTAGCAGACGTTGGTGAAGTTGATGTTGCGGGTGACCACGTACGTCACGTCGTCGCCGACCGCGTCGCGGCGTACGTCGTCCGCCGTGCGGCAGAGCGCGTCCAGCGCCGGTCCGTCGGCGTGCAGCAGGGCGAGGGCCTGCTCGTCGGTGAGCCGCGTGGGGTCCTCGGCGGCCCGGCCGAGCGCCTCGCGCACATCCGCGTCGACCCGCTCGGGCGCCATGCCGGGCGCCGCGCGCTCGCGCAGCTCCTCCCAGTCGCCGTACACCTCGTCGAAGTCGTCCCGGCGGTCGGCGGTGCGGCCCTCGGTGTCGATGCTGCGGTGCAGATCGGTGCGGCCCATCGGGGTGAAGCCCTCGTCCGGCTCCTGCCAGGGCAGCCCCTGGGGGCGCACCTCGGCGCGTGCCAGCCCCGTCTCCGGGTCGGCCAGCGCCCGTACGTGCGGCAGCACCCGCGGGTCCAGCCACGGCTCGCCGCGCCGGACGAACTCCGGGTAGACGGCCAGCCGCTCACGCAGCTCGAACCCCGCGGTGCGGCTGCGCTCCGCCAGCTCGTCGATGTGCGGCCAGGGGCGCTCGGGGTTGACGTGGTCGGGGGTGAGCGGGGAGACGCCGCCCCAGTCGTCGATGCCCGCCTCGATCAGCCGCGCGTACTCGGCGTCCACCAGGTTGGGCGGGGCCTGGAGGCAGCCGGAGGGGCCCAGCAGCAGTCGCGCCACGGCGACGGTGGCGACCAGGTCGTCCAGTTCCGCGTCCGGCATGCCGCGCATCGCGGTGTCCGGCTTGGCGCGGAAGTTCTGGATGATCAGCTCCTGGACGCCGTGGTAGGCCCGCTGCACCCGGCGCAGCGCGAACAGCGACTCGGCGCGCTCCTCGTACGTCTCGCCGATACCGATGAGCAGTCCGCTGGTGAACGGGACGTTCGAGCGGCCGGCGTCCTCCAGCACCCGCAGCCGCACCGCCGGCTCCTTGTCGGGTGAGCCGTAGTGCGGGGCTCCCGGTTCGCTCCACAGTCGTTCGGCGGTGGTCTCCAGCATCATGCCCATGGAGGGCGCCACCGGCTTGAGCCGCTGGAAGTCCGTCCAGGACAGCACCCCGGGGTTGAGGTGCGGCAGCAGGCCGGTCTCCTCCAGGATGCGGATGGCGACCGCTCGGACGTAGGCGAGCGTGTCGTCGTATCCTTCGGCCTCCAGCCAGGCGCGCGCCTCGGGCCAGCGGTCCTCGGGCTTGTCGCCGAGGGTGATCAGCGCTTCCTTGCAGCCCAGTTCGGCGCCGCGGCGGGCGATGTCGAGGACCTCATCCATCGACATGTACATTCCATGCCCCTCGCGGCGCAGCTTGCCGGGCACGGTGACGAAGGTGCAGTAGTGGCACTTGTCGCGGCACAGCCTGGTGAGGGGCAGGAAGACGCTCTTGGAGTACGTGATGACACCGGGCCGGCCGGCCGCCTCCAGACCGGCGTCCCGCACGCGGGCCGCCGACGCGGTGAGGTCCGCGAGGTCGTCGCCTCGCGCCTGGAGGAGCACCGCGGCTTCCGTCCCGTCGAGCGCGACCCCGTCCCGCGCCCGCTTCAGGGCCCGCCGCATCGCGTTGGCCGTCGGCGTCTGTCCGTGTGAGGTCATCCTCCGAGCGTAGCCCGCGGCGCGGACGGCCGGGAGCGGGGTGACCTGCGGACTCCGGCGGTGCACCGGAGCCGGAGCACCGGGGCGCGCCCCGCGCGCTCCGGACCGCGGCCGGCGGGCCCGGGCGGCTCAGCGCACGAGCGCGGCCGTCTCCTCCGGCCGGCCCGCGAGCCGGCGCAGTGCGGCTTCCGAGGGGGAGCCGGGCTCGACGGTGTAGGTGCACAGCGTCTGGCGGGGGTCGACGGTGGCCTGGAACGTCTCGTAGGCCACCTCCAGCTCGCCCTCCCGCGGGTGGCGGATGCGCTTGCTGCCCGCGAACTTCTCGCGCACCTGCTGGTCCTCCCACAGGGCGCGGAACGCGGGGCTCCCGGTGAGCAGCTCCGTGAGGACCGCCTTGACCCGCGGATGGCACGGGTAGCGCGCGCAGTCGGCGCGCAGGGCGGCCACCGTCTCGGCGGCCACGGCCTCCCGGTCGGGGTGCAGGTCGCGGCTTTCGGGGTGGCCGAAGACCAGCAGCGGAGCGTTGCGCTGCGGCGGCGGCAGCGCGTCCAGGTCGAAGGCGATACGGGCGCCCAGCGTGTTCCAGGCCAGGTAGTCGAGGCCCGGTCCGTAGACGAAGCCCGGCACGAAGGGGCCCATCGCGTCCAGCAGCCGCCGGATCTCGGGGCTGACGACGAGAGCGGGCTGCGGTCCGTCGGCGAACCGGGGGTCGGCGAGGTTGCGCAGATAGGTGTGCTCGTCGTCGGTCAGCCGCAGGGCGCGGGCCAGCGCTTTCAGTACCGGGGCCGAGATGCTCCGGGCGCGTCCCTGCTCGATACGGATGTAGTAGTCCACGCTGATGCCCGCGAGTTGGGCGACCTCCTCGCGGCGGAGGCCCGGGACACGGCGCCGGTTGTGGACCGGCGGCAGCCCCGGCTCCTCCGGGGCGAGCCCTGCCCTGCGGGACTTCAGGAAGGCACCGATCTCCAGCGTCTCCTTGTTCTCCGTGACCGCTGGCTGACCCGGGCGCTGGACGAGAGCCTGCGCCGGCTCGGCACCGACCATGTGGACCTCTACCAGTTGCACCGCCCCGACCCGCTCACCGACATCGACGAGACGCTCGGCGCGCTCTCCGACTTCGTCCGCGCGGGCAAGGTGCGCGCGGTGGGAACCTCCACCTTTCCCGCGGAGCTGCAGGTGGAGGCCCAGTGGGCGGCGCAGCGGGGCGGCCATGTGCGGCCGGGCACCGAACAGCCGCCGTACTCGGTCCTGGCACGCGGCGCCGAGGCCGCGCTGCTGCCCACCGCGCAGCGCTACGGGCACGGTGTGCTGGTGTGGGGCCCGCTGTCCGGCGGCTGGCTCTCGGGGCGTATCCGCTCGGCCGAGGACATCGACCTGAGTGCGGGCCGCGCGGCCGTCGAGCGGCACAAGTTCGATGTGGGGCTGCCCGGCAACGCGCGCAAACTGGCGGCGGTGCGCGCGCTGACCGAGCCGGCGGGGGAGGCCGGGATCGCACTGCGGCACCTGGCCACCGCCTTCGTCCGCACCCACCCGGCGGTCACCTCGGTGCTGCTGGGCCCGCGCACGGGGGAGCAGTTGGAGACGCTGCTGGCGGGTACCGAGGTCACACTGAGCGCGGACGTGCTGGACCGGATCGACGAGATCGTCCCGCCGGGCACGAACCTGAACCCGGACGACTTCTACTACACCCCGCCGGCGCTCGCGGACGCGGCGCTGCGGCGACGCTGAAGAGCGGTGCCCGGTTGCGGGAACCCACAACCGGGTGCTGACGGTCTCCGTGTCGCGGCCGGACGGGGAAGGGGCGCGTCGCACCCGTGAAGGAAAGGTGAAGAGTCGATCACCGACACCGGGAGGACTTGCGAAGTCTTCCTGGCGGAATCCGGCGCATTGCCACCTGCGCAAGGGCTGACGTTCCACACGCGAAGGGGGAACGGGTGGTGCGGGGCTGGTTCCCCCTCCCGGGCGGACGACCCGGGGCATCCGGCACGTGTCGCGACATGACGCTACGTCAGGCAGCGGACTGCGCACCGGCTTCCGGGAATCCACCCGACGGACCAGGTGCCTGAGAATCGCTCAAGGGTGCTAGCCTCAGCGCCGCGTGGCGTGTTTGCGCCCGGCAATCAGGAGTACTGATTCCGCATCTGGCTGCGCGCGCTACGCCACTGAGGGAACATGGCACGACTGCTGTTCACTGATCAGTTCGCGAGCAGTCCGCGGACTGGCCGCCCGCACGACAATCCAATCGCTCAAGGACGCCGATGACCGAGATACCGGTGGCGCTGACCGTCATCCTGTCCGTGGGGACGGCGGCGGCCGTGGCACTCGCCCTCCTGCTGGCGCGTTCGGCGCGGGAGGCGAAGCGGCTGCGGCAGCGCTCCGCCACCGCCGAGAAGGATCTGCAGGACGCGCTGCGCCAGCAGGCGGCCCTCGCCGGGCGGGCGCAGGCGACCGAGGCGGAGGTCCGGCACCTTGCGGCCGCCCGCGTCCCGGACCTCACCGCCGCGCTCGCCCATCCCAACGTCCCCGTACGGGGCCTGCTCGACCCGGGCTTCCAGGGTACCGAGCTGGACCGTGGGCTGACCGCGGTACTGGAGCAGGTCAGCAACGCGGTCACCAAGGAGCGGCTGCGCGTGGACGGAGCGGCGCAGGCCTCCATGCGGGGCGCGACGACGACCATCCAGGCGCTGCTCTACCAGTTGCAGACGCGGCTGCAGACGATGCAGGAGCGTTACGACGACCCGTTCGTGGCCGAGGACCTGCTCGCCGCCGACTTCCTCAACGAACAGGCGCTGCGCCGCATCCAGTCCACCGCGATCGTCTGCGGCGCCTGGCCCGGGCTGACCCGGCAGAACTCGCATCTGGGCGACATCGTCGTCGGCGCGATGTCCCGGCTCAGCGGCTACGAGCGCGTCCAGGTCACCAACCAGCTTCGGGACCCGGTGGGTGTGGTGGCACGGGCCGTGGAGCCCGGCGCCGTGGTCCTCACCGAGCTGCTCGCCAACGCGCTCCACTACTCGCACCCCGAGCTCCCCGTGGCAGTGACGATTCAGCAGGGCAACCGCGGGGCCTCGGTGATCATCGATGATGCCGGCGTCGGCATGCACGCCGAGGAGATGGAACGTGCCCAGCGCATGATGTCGGGCCAGGAGACCACGCTCCTGACCGAGCTGGGCGACCCGCCCAAGACCGGTTTCGCCGCGGTGGGGCAGCTCGCCCGGCAGTACGGCTTCACGGCGTCCGCGGAGCCGTCCCCGTACGGCGGTGTACGCGCCATCGTCCACATTCCCGGCGACCCGCTGCTGACGCTGCTCGACGAGGAGGAGCAGCCGATGTCCCCCATGGCCCCGGTGCCGCGCAGCAACGCGAGCGCCGCCCCACCGGTCCCCTCCGCGCTGCCCGGGCACGCGGTGCCGCAGCGTCCGCCCCAGGGCGAACCCGCGGCCGGCACCACCGCCTCGGCGTACGCGCAGCCCGGGCCGGACGCCGGGCAGCAGGCTCCCTCGTCCGAGGAGCACCTGCCGCGCCGCAGGCGCCGCCAGCCGGTGCCCGACGCCACCCTGGGGGGCCCGTCGGGCGCCTCGGGCCAGGTACCGGCCGAGGAAGCGCCGCAGCCCACCGGGCGGCACGCGCAGCAGCCGCAGGCGTCGCAGCAGCCGCAGGCGTCGCCGGAGCAGACCGCGGAACGCTGGGCGGCCTTCCAGCGCGGCACCAACTCGGGTCGCGCGGCGGTCGACGAGGGCACCGAGGCGGGTGGCGCGGGCCCGGCGTCCGCAGCACCGTCCCCCCAACACGGCTCAGCGGTCGCCGACGACCCCTACGCCGATCCCCGTTCCGCTGAAGGGAATCCGCAGGAATGACAATCCCCGCACGCAGGGCACTCCGGGACGACACCTCATGGGTGCTGGGCCCGTTGCTGGAGCTGCCGCACGTCATCCACGCGGCCGTCATCTCCGGCGACGGCCTCATCGAGGGACGCTCGCCGCACCTGGAGCGGGACGCCGCGGAGGGTGTGGCCGCGATGCTCTCGGCTCTCCAGGGCGCGGCCCGGACGACGACGGCGGCGTTCGCCGGGTCGTTCGAGGCGCGGCTGCGCCAGACCGTGGTGGAGTCCGATCACGGCTGGGTCTTCGCCATCCCCGCGGGTGAGAACACCACGCTGGCCGTCTTCGCCGGCCCCGATGTGAACATGGGCGTGGTCACTCACCAGATGCAGGTACAGGTCGCGTCGCTGGGTGCGAAGACCATGAGCAGCCCGGCGAGGAACGACACGACCACATGACTCCGCCGCCCCGTGACGGCAGGCGCCTGGTGCCTGCGTATCTGGCGACGACCGGACGAGCCCGGCCCAGCCGCAACACTCTCGACCGCCTCACCGTGCTGCACGGCGCGGCGGACCCCGCGACGGTCTCCGGGCTCCGCCCGGAGGAGATCCGGCTGCTGGAGTTGCTGCGCGGCGGTGCGCTGTCGCTCGCCGAGGCCGCCGCGCATCTGCGGCTCCCGGTCAGTGTGGTCAAGGTCCTGGTGGCCGACCTGGTGGACGCGGGCCGGCTGATGGCCCGCGCCCCGATTCCCGACGCCGAACTGCCGGAGCGGCAGATTCTGGAGAAAGTTCTCAATGGACTCCGCACTCTCAAGTCCTCCTAGTCCGGAGACCCCGTCGGGCTCCGCGGCGCCGACAGGCTCCATATACCTGGACGACAAGCCGCAGACGCTGGTGAAGCTGCTGGTCGCGGGTCCGTTCGGGGTGGGCAAGACCACCTTCATCCGGTCGCTGTCCGAGACCCAGCCGCTGCACACCGAGGAGGTGATGACCCGCACCGGCGCGCTGGTCGACGACCTGGCCGGGGTGCGGGACAAGACCACCACCACGGTCGCCATCGACTTCGGGCGGCTGACCCTGCCCGGGGATCTGGTGCTGTACATGTTCGGCACTCCGGGGCAGCGCCGGTTCCGCCCGCTGTGGCAGGACATCGCCCGCGGCGCGCTGGGCGCGCTGGTGCTCGCCGACACCCGTCGCCTCGCGGACTCCTTCGAGGTGATGGACATGATCGAGGAGGCGGGGCTGCGGTACGCGGTGGCCGTCAATTCCTTCCCCGACTCCCCGCAGCACCAGGCCGAGACCCTGCGCGACCACCTCGACCTGCACCCGGACACCCCGCTGGTGGTGTGCGACGCGCGCGACCGGAGCCAGTCGGCGGACGCGCTGATCGCGCTCGTCAGCCATGTCCTGGAAGCCCTCGACCAGCAACAGCAAGACCAGCCGCAGCCGTCCCAGGAGCCTTCTTGAGCACCGTCCCAGCGCCGGGGCACCCGTCCTCCGGCCAGATGCCGCCGCCGCTGTCCCGGCCCAACCACCAGGTCACCCAGCTGTACGGGGAGGAGTTCGCGGCGGACCCGTACGCCGTCTACGACCGGCTGCGCAAGTACGGCGCCCTCGCGCCCGTGGAGATCGCCCCCGGCGTGGGCGCCATGCTGGTGATCGACTACCGGGCCGCACTGGACCTGCTGCACGACCCGGCCACCTGGTCGAAGGACTCCAGTATCTGGCTGAACAGTGTGCCGGAGGACTCGGCCGTGATGCCGATGCTGCGCGGCAGGCCCAACGCGCTGTTCACCGACGGTGAGACACATGCCCGCTACCGGAAGGTGATCGCCGACAGCTTCGGGCGGCAGGAACCGCACGAGATGCGGAAGAACGTCCAGGAGGTCGCCGACTCCCTGATCGCGAGCTTCGCCGCGGACGGCGAGGCGGACCTGATCGGCCAGTTCGCCCGCGTGCTGCCGCTGCTCTACTTCAACCGGGCGTTCGGCCTGCCCGACGAGGAGAGCGAGCTGCTGATCCGGGGCATCATGGGGATGTTCGACGGCAAGACGCCCGAGGAGGCGGCTGCCGCCGAAGCCGCCTACATGAGCTACGTCACCGAACTGACGCAGCTCAAGCAGCGGGAGCCCGGCCAGGACCTGACGTCCTGGTTCATGCAGCACCCCGCCATGCTGAGCGCCGAGGAGATCATCCACCAGATCGTGCTGACGCTGGGCGCCAGCTACGAGCCGCTCTCCAACCTCATCGGCAACGCGCTCAGCCGGATGCTGGTCGACGACCGCTACTACGGCAACCTCTCCGGCGGTGCGCTGACGGCTCGCGACGCACTTCACGACGTGCTGCGCAACGAGCCACCGATGGCCAACTACTCGGCGCACTACCCGCGCCGCGACGTGTACTTCCACGGGGTGTGGCTGCGGGCTGGCCAGCTCGTGCTGGTCTCCTACGCGGCGGCCTCCACGCAGAGCGGGCGGTCCGCACCGGGCGAGAGCACCGGCGCCGCCGGGTCCGGCGGCGGCGCGCACCTGGCCTGGGCCGCCGGTCCGCACGCCTGCCCGGCGCAGCAGCCCGCGCTGCTCATCGCCACGACGGCCATCGAGCGGCTCACCGCCTGGCTGTCGGACATCGAACTGACGGTGCCCTACGACCAGCTGGCCTGGCGGCCGGGCCCGTTCCAGCGCGGGCTCGTCGCGCTGCCCGCACGGTTCAGCCCCGTCAGTCCCGACTCCGCAGGAGGAAAGCCGTGGAAGCGCAGCAGCAGACAGTCCGGATAGATCCGCTGGGTCGGGACATCCACGGCGAGGCCACGCACATACGGGGGCTGGGATCCGCCGCTCTGGTCGAGCTGCCCGCCGGGGTGCACGCCTGGTACATCAGCGAGTTCGAGGTGCTCAAGCAGCTGCTGCGGGACCCTCGGGTCTCCAAGGACCCCCGGCAGCACTGGCCTCCCTGGCAGCGGGGCGAGTTCCGCGACACCTGGCTGCTGACCTGGCTCGACCGGGAGAACATGCTGTGCTCCTACGGGGAGGACCACAAGCGGCTCCGCAAGCTGGTCGCGCCCGCGTTCACCGCGCGCCGGACGGCCGCCATGCTGCCCCGTGTGGAGCGGATCACCACCGAACTGCTGGACGCCATGGAAGTCCGGGCTCGGCAGGCCGGGCCCGGCGGCGAACCGCTTGACCTGCGTTCCGCGTACGCGCATCCGCTGCCGATGAACGTCATCTGCGAGCTGTTCGGGGTTCCCGAGGAACAGCGGCCCGAGATGAAGCGGCTGATGGACCTGATCATGGACACCACGCTGACGGCCGAGCAGGCCGGGCAGACGGCGGTGGACATGCAGGCCGCCTGCACCGCGCTGACCGAGGCCAAGCGCACGGAGCCGGGTGAGGATCTGACCAGCGTGCTGGTCTCGGCGCGGGACGACGAGGGCACCGCACTCTCCGAGAAGGAACTGCTGGACACCCTGCTGCTGATGATCGGCGCCGGGCACGAGACCACGGTCAACCTGATCGGCAACGCGGTCCACGCCCTGCTCACCCATCCCGAGCAACTCGACCTGGTGCGGCTGGGGAAGGCGTCCTGGGACGATGTGATCGAGGAGACCCTGCGCTGGGCGCCCAGTATCGCGAACCTTCCGCTGCGCTTCGCGGTCGAGGAGATCGAGCTGCCGGACGGGACCACCATCCGGCAGGGCGACGCGATCGTGTCCACCATCGCCTCGGCCAACCGGGACCCGGGCAAGTACGGTGCGTCGGCTGCGGAGTTCGATGTTCTGCGGTCGGCCGGTGAGCACCTGGCGTTCGGCCACGGCGTGCACTTCTGCCTGGGTGCGCCGCTGGCGCGGATGGAGGCGCGGACCGCGCTGCCGGCGCTCTTCGACCGCTTCCCGGACCTGGCGTTGGCCGTACCGCCCGAGGAACTGGCCCAGGTCCCCTCGGCCATCGCACACGGCTTCGCGACCCTGCCGGTGCGGCCGCTGGGCTGAGCCCCGAAGGGGGTTCCGAGCCGGCGTCGGCGGGAGCGGACGGCACGGCGGGACCGGGCCGGCAGCCTTCCCCCGGCTCGGCGCACGCGGCGGCCGGCGCCGGCGAGGAGGACACCTTCCGCGACGGCTCGTTTCCCCTCCGAATTCGAAGGGTTCGTAGAGAGCCCGGCACTCAGCTGACGGAATTGCCGAGAACAAGGCAGACTGACCCGTGCGGGGAACGGAGGAGTGCGGATTCGCAGGGGGCACACCAATGGGCGCCGGGGACCAGGAACAGGTCGGAACGGAGCGTCAGGGGAACAGGCTTCACTTCACTGTGCTCGGTCCAGTCCGCGCCTGGCGCGGGGACCAGCAGCTGCCCATGGGCTCACCCCAGCAGAAGGCGCTGCTGGCGGCGCTGCTGCTGCCCGGAGGCCGCACCTCCACAGCCGAGGAGCTCATCGACGCCATCTGGGGCGAGGACCCGCCTGAGCGGGCCAAGGCCGCGCTGCGCACCTACGCGTCGCGCATCCGCAAGGCACTCGGCTCCGCCGCCGGGATCCTGGTCAGCGAGTCCGGGGGCTACGCCGTCCGCACCGGACCCGAGGCCACGCTGGACGCGGAGGAGGCGCACGAACTCGCCGTACGCGCCGAGAAAGCGGCCTCGGCGGGCGACCGCGAAGCGGCCCGTGAGCTGTACCACTCCGCGCTCGCCCAGTGGGCCGGCGAGCCGCTCGCCCACGTCCCGGGCCCCTACGCCGAACACCAGCGCGTCCGCTTGGGCGAGTGGCGGCTCGGCCTGCTGGAGCTGCGGCTCGACCTCGACCTCCAGGTCGGCGGGCACGCCGAGGCAGTCAGTGAACTGACCGCGCTCACCGCCGCGCACCCGCTCCGGGAGCGGCTGCGGGAGCTGCTGATGCTCGCCCTCTACCGCAGCGGACGGCAGGCCGAGGCGCTGGCTGTCTACGCCGACACCCGGAAGCTGCTCGCCGACGAACTCGGCGTCGACCCGCGCACCGAACTGTCCGAACTCCAGCAGCGCATCCTGGAGGCGGACGACGAGCTGGCCTACCAGTCGGCCGAGGACGCGTCCGCGCCCGGCGCCGAGACCACCCGGCCGGCCCAGCTCCCGGCGACCGTGGCCGACTTCACCGGCCGGGCCTCCGTGGTGGCCGAACTCGGCGACGAACTGGCGCAGACCGACGGGACGGTGATGGCGGTCTCCGCCGTCGCGGGCATCGGCGGCGTCGGCAAGACGACCCTCGCCATCCATGTGGCGCACGCCGCCGCCGACCGGTTCCCCGACGGCCAGCTCTACGTCGACCTTCAGGGCGCCGGGGCCGCCCCGGTCGACCCCGAGACCGTGCTCGGTTCGTTCCTGCGCGCCCTGGGCGTCGCCGACTCGGCCATCCCCGGCGGCACCGAGGAGCGCTCCGCGCTCTTCCGCTCGCTGCTGGCCGGACGCCGGGTGCTGGCCCTGCTCGACAATGCCCGGGACGCCGCCCAGGTACGGCCCCTGCTGCCCGGCACCTCCGGGTGCGCGGCCCTGGTGACCAGCCGGGCACGGATGGTCGACCTGGCCGGTGCCCACCTGGTGGACCTGGATGTGATGAACCCCGAGGAGGCCCTCGCCCTCTTCACCCGGATCGTCGGCGCGGAGCGGGTGCTCCCCGAGCGCGAGGCCGCCATGGACGTGGTGGCGGCCTGCGGGTTCCTGCCGCTGGCGATCCGGATCGCCGCGGCCCGGCTGTCGGCCCGCCGCACCTGGACCGTCTCCGCGCTCGCCGCCAAGCTCGGCGACGAGCGCCGCCGGCTGGACGAACTCCAGGTCGGGGACCAGGCCGTGAAGGCCACCTTCGAACTCGGCTACGGCCAGCTCGACCGCGAACAGGCCCGCGCCTTCCGGCTGCTGGGCCTCGCCGAGGGGCCGGACATCTCCCTGGACGCCGCGGCGGCCCTCCTGGACCGCGCCCCGGAGGAGAGCGAGGACCTGCTGGAATCTCTGGTGGACACCTCCCTGCTGGAGTCCGCAGCGCCGGGCCGCTACCGCTTCCACGACCTGGTGCGCCTCTTCGCCCGGGCGTGTGCTGAGCGGGACGAGCAGCCCACCGGCGAGTGCGAGGCGGCGCGGGCCCGGCTGCTGGACTTCTACCTGGCCACGGCGAGACATGTGTTCGCCTGGGACCACCCCCGCGACCGGACCGTCGACCACCTCGGCCCGCCGGTGGGCGAAGGGCTTCAGTTCCCCGGCCAGGAGAGCGCCCTGGAGTGGCTCTTCACCGAAGGGGAGTGCCTGATGGCGGCGATCGGGCAGGCAGCCTCCCGCGGGGCCCTCCGTCCGGCCGCCGATCTGCTCGTGGCCACCAAGGATCTCGCGGACTCCGGCGTCCACTCGCTCCGCTACGAGCGGGCGGCGGCAGTGGTACGGGAGGCGGCGGAGCGGGCACACGAGGCCCTCCCGGGAGCGCGCGCGGGCATCATGCTGACCCACGCCCACGCACTGGGCGGGCGGTTCCCGCAGGCCGAGAAGGAGGCGGTGCGCGCCCTGGAACTGGGCCGCTCCGCGGACGACCCGCTCTCCTGCTCCTACGCGCCGAACGACCTCGGCATCCTCGCCACCTACCTCGGCCGGCACGAGGAGGCGGAGAGTCACCTGGAAGCGGCCATCCTGGCCTTCCGCGCCGACGAGAACCGGCCCTCGGAAGCGAGCGCGCTGTGCAACCTCTCGCGGGTGCACACCGCGCTGGCGCGGCACGACAGCGCGGTCGAGCTGGCCATGCAGGGCGTGACGATCTACGAGGAGATGGACAGCACGCTGCGGATGGCCAACGCCCTCTACACGCTGGGCTCCGCGCTGTCGGCCGCAGGGCGGGTGGCGGAGGGGCTGCGGCATCTCACGGAAGCGCGCGAGATCTTCCACGTCAGCCGCCAGTCGCGCTGGGAGGGCGTCACCCACTTCCGGATCGCCGAGGCGCACCTGCTGTCCGGGGACGCGGCCCGGGCCGCCGAACACGCCGAGCAGGCGATCGCGCTGCGCGTCATCGGCGGCGAGTGGCGGAAGGCGACGGTGCTCGTCGTCCTGGGCAAGGCGCTGGCCCAGCTGGGCCAGTCCCGCCGTGCACGGGCCTGCCTGGAAGAGGCGCTGGCCATCTTCGAGCCGCTCGGTTCGCCCGAAAGTGCCGAGGTCAGAGAGGTGCTGGCGCGGGTCGCGGAGCGCTGAACGCCGCCTCGCGGCCTCGATTATCGGGCGTTCATCAATCGTTTATCGCCCTCGGCGATGCTTTTACCCAACGATCCGCCGCGTCGGGGGGCAGGCGGGTCAGGGGGGAAGCCGCTGGCCCCGGTACGGTGAGCGGCCGCGACAGACCCGTCCGGCGGTCCTCGGGGGAGCTGCCGGGCGGGTTTCCACCAGGGACGCAACGCCCTAGATCGAGGAGCTAGCCACCATGGCCACTCACGAGCAGACCGTGGACGAGCAGGAAGAGTCCACAACGGGGACCGAGGACAACCACGACACCAGTGCGCCCAGCACGGAGAACAACCACGGCACCAGCACGCCGATGGTCGCCCAGAACAACCACGGCACCATCCTTCCTGAGGCGTCGCAGGAGCCCGGGGCGTCCGACGAGGCCCGGATATCCGAGGAGTCCGGGGAGCCCGAGCAGGCCGAAGTCGGCGCCCGGTAGCGAGACCATCACCGCAGGGGGAAGAAGCGCGGGTCGCCATCGACGGCGTAGAGGGGGAGTCGTCGATGGCAACCCGCGCCTTCGCCGCCAGGGTGCGGGCCTGCGGGCCCGGACCCGCACCCGGTGGCCAGGCCCACCGGCGACCGGTCCGCACGGGACCGGTGCGGACCGGTCGCCGGTTCTCCGGGCAGAACGCCCGGAGTTGGGTACTCAACAGTCAAGGCACAAGCATTCGATCCCGAATCGACCTGGAGTCACCGTGAGTCGTGTAAGAAGCGTTCTTGCCGCAACGGCGCTCGCCTTCGGCCTCGTCGGCCTGCTGGCAGGGCCCTCCCTCGCCGCCACCGCCGACCAGCCGTCCGTGGAGCACCACCTGACCGCCGGTGCCGCCCACACGGAGAACAACCACTCCACCTGAGCGCCGGTGCCGCCCACGCGGCGGAACGACCGCTCCCCCCGCGCCGGGGCCGCACCGTCGGCCCCGGCGCGGATCTGTCACCGGCTCCGGCGCACGTCCCGTCTGGGCGGCCGCAGTTGCCGAAGTGATGTCCCGGGGACGGTCCCGGGAGCGGCCCCGGAGGAGCGGTCGCCTGCGGGGCCGATCGCTTCAGAAGACCGAGGTGACCTCGCATTCGCGGACCTTGCGCAGCCGGTCGGGGTGGTCCATCGGCACTTGGACCGTCTTGCTGCGGCCGGGGCGCACCACGGCGATGGCCGAACCCGTGTCGACGGTCTCGCTGTTGCCGTCGAGGAAGGCCACCTCTACGTCGAAGGTGCCGCTGCTCCCACCGGAGTTGCGGACCCGCACGGTGGCACCGGGCTCGTCCCGGTTCTTCAGGTTCTTGCCCTTGGCCGCGGCGCACTCGGTGACGGTGCCCGAGCCGTCGGCCTGGTTCTGGCGCGAACTGCTGGAGTTGCCGGAGGTGGTGGTTCCGTAGCTGTCGTCGTAGTCGTTGTCGTAGTCCCGGCTGGAGCTGTGGCTGCTGGACTTCTTGCTGCTGCAACCGCCGCCGCCGTGTCCGCTGCGGCTCTTGCTGTGGCTCTTGCTGCCGCCACCGCGGCCGCCCGAGGACCGGGCCGGGCTGAAGCCGCTCAGCGCCACCAGCACGAGCGTGACGGCGGCGATCAGTTTGAGATGGCGCATCCGCTTCATTGGGACTCCCCCGAGACGTCGTTTGCGACTGTTCCGCGACTTCGGTGCGCGCTGCGCGCCCCCGGCACCCGGGGCAGGACGCCCCGGCGACAGTTGTCGCGTGCAGTACAACTCCTATCATCGGCTCAGGACGCGCGCAGTGGCGAGGGGGTTCCCGGCGGCGTAGCGTCGAATGCGGATCACGCACCCGTGCGGCGCCGGGAGCGGCGCCGGAAAGCGAGGCGAGACCATGATCCGGAACCTTCTCGGGTCCCTGCTCGCCCTCATCGGAGCGGCGGCCGCCGTATACAGCCCCTTCCGACCGTGGTACGACGGCCGCCTCGGGCGTGATTTCCGCATCGACGACCTCTTCACGGGGACCGGAGTCACCAGCGCCGATGCGGCCCTGTTCACCGGGCTGTTCGTGCTGATGCTGGTCGTGGCGGTGATCGCCGTGCTCGGGGTGCTGCTGCGCTCGCGGCTGACCGTGACGCTGGCGGGCGTACTGGGCCTGGGAGTCACCGTCCTGTGGATGGTGCGGCAGGGGCAGGCCGCCGGAAGCCTCACCGCCGGCAACACCGGCGGGCTCGCCTCCGGAGCCGGGCTCGCCCTGGGCGGCGCGTTGCTGCTGCTGCTCGCCGGGGCCCTGATGACGGGCCGCCGCACCGCGGCCCGGCGGCGGCACGCGGCGGAACCGGCAGCCGCCGCGCCGCCCTTCCGGGGAGCACCGGACCGCACCGAGGACACCCTGGAGCAGCCGTTCGTGGGCCCCCCGCCGCCGGAGCGGCCCTATGCCGATCCCCGGTGGCAGCAGCCCCCGGGACCGGGCGCGGGCGGCGCGCCTCCGCCGCCGCAGGCGTACCCGGGGCCGCCGCCGCCCGAGCCCGGGCCGCCGCCGCCCGAGCCGGGGGCTCCCCCGCCGCAGCATCCGTACGGCGGACCCCGGGGGACGCACCCGGAGCCGCCCCTGCCCGAAGGTCCCGAGCCGTACGAGCCGCAGCCCGGCACGCAGGGGGCTCCGCTGGACGAACCGTACGAGCAGCGTCGGCCCGGGGACGCGTGGCCGCCCGCCGGGAGCCGACGGCCCGGCGAGTCCGGCAACCCCGACGACGAGGACACCTGGCCGCACCGCGGTCGGGACGCGGCCTGAGCGACCGCGCCGCCCCGCTCCCGGCACCCTGCCGGTCGCGCCGCGGCGGACGCCCGGGACGCGGACCGGCGGAAGCGGAGGTCAGCCGGAGTGCCTGGCCTGACCGGTGCCCTTCGTGGCGTCCAGCGCGTAGACGCAGCGGTCCTTGCTGCACGCGTACACCACCCCGCCCACGGCCACCGGCGACCCGGTGATCTCGCCGCCGGTCGCCAGCTTCCAGCGGAGCTGGCCGCCCACCGCGTCGACCGTGTAGAGGCAGTGGTCGGCGGAGCCGAAGTGCACCCGCCCGTCGGCGACGACGGGCGCGCCCACCACATCGGCGCCGGTCGCGAAGCGCCAGCGCGGTGTCCCGCTCACGGCGTCCAGCGTGTACAGGGCACTGCCGCTGCCGAGGTGCACCAGCCCGTCCGCGGTGACGACCGGCTCGGTCGAGTGCCGCGGCTCGGTGGCGATCCGCCAGCGGTCGTGGCCGGTACCGGAGTCCAGCGCGTAGACGGTGCCGAGGTAGTCCGCGAGGTAGATGCCCCCGCCCGTCACCCCGGGGCCCGGTACGAACGCGGGCGGGCACAGGAAGGCGGCCGGGGCGTCGAACCGCCACCGCTCGCGCCCGGTCGCGGCGTCCAGCGCGAACACCCGGGAGCCCGCACACACGTACAGGGCCCCGTCCGGCGCCGACGTCACCCGAACGGGAACCCCGCCGGTGGCGGAGGCGTCGCCGACCGGGTAGGTCCAGCGCTCCGCGCCGGTACGCGCCTCCAGCACGTACAGCCGTCCGTCGGCCCAGGTGCAGACGGCGCCGTCGGCGATGACCGGCCCCGCCTCCGGGGTCTCGAAGTCGGCCTGCGCGCCTGTCAGCTCCCACAGCTTCTCGCCGCTGGCGGCCTCCCACGCCTGGACCCCGCCGCCGCGGGTTCCGGTGACCACGGTGCCGCGATCGACCTGGAGCGAGTAGACCCAGCCGTCGGTGGCAAGCCGCCACCGCTCGGAGCCGTCGGTGGCGTCCAGCGCGTACAGGCTGGGCCCGTCCGAGGCGTGCACCCGGCCCCCGGAGACCGCCATCGACCAGGCGACCTCCCGGGTCTTGAACTGCCTGCGCCCACTCGCCACATCCAGCGCGTGCACCTCGAAGGAGGTCACGTACACCAGCTCGTCGGCGACCACGGGCGAGCCCCACACATCGTTCGACATCCGGAACCGCCACGGACGCCAGCGCTGCGGCCCCTCGGGCTGCGGGCCGCCGCCGGCCTGCCCCGGCCCCGCGGACGGCGGCGACTGCGGCATCCCGGAGTGCGGCTGGAGCGGCTGCCCGGTGGGCGGGGGCACGGCGGAGGGCTGCCCCGGGCCTGGAGCGTGGTCGGAGTTCCCGGCGTGCCGCGGGCCGGGAGCCCCGTAGGGGCGGGCCGGCGGATGCGGCGCGGGCGGCGCCGCCGGCTCGGCCGACGACAGCGACGGCACCGCCGCCGAGGCGGGCCTGGGCGGCTGCTGCGCGTACGGCCGGGCGGCAGCCTGCGGGGCACCGTCCTGCCCGCCGGGGGGACGCACCCAGCCGGAGGTGGCGGCCGCCTCGGCGTCCCGGCCGGTCTCGTCGGGGCGCCGCGGGCCGGGGCCGATCGGCACCTGCGCACCGGGCAACTGCACCGACCCGGCGCCCGGAGCTCCGGGCTGGGCGGCCGGACGCGAGACGACCGGCCCCGCGTCCGGGCCCGACCCCTGAGCCGAGCCGGAGGCCGGGCCGGGCGCCCCGTCGGACGCGAAGCCGCTCCCGGCGCCGGACAGCCCGGTCGAGCCGACGGCACGCGGCCCCGGCGGAATGCCCTGGTCCCACTCCGCGACGGCGGCCGCGGGTCCGGAAGGCGCCGGGTCCTGCCCGGAGGCGGCGCGTCCGGCGGCGGGCGGCCCACCGGGCCCCACGGACCCCAGGGCCGAGCCTCCGGCGGCGGCCGCGGCACCCGGCCCGCCCCCGGCAGCGCCGGGTCCGGGCCCTGCGGGTGCACCGTCGGCCGCTGCCGCGTTCTGCCGCCGCATCGTGCGGCCGCCTCTGCGGCGTTCGATCAGCGAAACGGCCGTGGACGGCAGCCACGCCGACACCGTGCCGCTGTCGTCGCTCCCGGCGCCGAAGAGGTGCGGGGCGAGTTGCGCCTGCAGATCGGCGGGCGTGGGCCGCTCCTCGGCGGCCATCCGCATACAGGAGTCGATCAGCGGCCGCAGATCCTCCGGCAGCCCCTCCAGGTCAGGCCCCTCGCGCAGCAGCATGAACACCGTCTCCACGGGGTTGGCGCCGTGGAAGGGCGCGTGGCCGGTGGCGGCGAACACGAGGGTGGAGGCGAGCGAGAAGATGTCGCTGGCCCCGGTGACGCTGCGGGAGTCCCGCGCCTGCTCGGGGGACATGTAGGCGGGGGTGCCCACGGCGACGTTCGTCATGGTCAGCCGGGTGTTGGAGACGCCCGAGGCGATACCGAAGTCGATGACGCGGGGGCCGTCCTCCAGCACGAGCACGTTGGACGGCTTGAGGTCGCGGTGCACCAGGCCCGCGCCGTGGATGGACTGGAGCGCCTCGGCGACCCCCGCCGCCAGCCAGCGCACGGCCTGCACGGGCACCGGTCCGCACTCGGTGACTATTTCCTCCAGGGAGGGTGCGGGCACATAGGCGGTGGCCAGCCACGGCACGGCGGCGCGCGGATCGGCGTCCACGACGGCGGCGGTGTAGAAGCCGCTCACGGCCCGGGCCGCCTCGACCTCACGGGTGAAGCGCACCCGGAAGAGCTGGTCCTCGGCCAGTTCGGTGCGCACCGTCTTGATCGCGACCCGGCGGCCGGACGCCGAGCGGGCGAGGTAGACCAGCCCCATACCGCCGGAACCGAGACGGCCCAGCACCTCGAACGGGCCGATCCGCCGCGGATCGTGCTGTGTGAGCTGCTCCACCACTTGTCCTGCCACCTCCCCGTAGGGGCCGTAAAATCTGCCCGTTCCCACCCCGTGCAGCCTCTCACTGCCGTGCCGGACCTGGCGGTCCGGACGCTGATTCTTCCTGGCGAACGCGCCGGTTGCGAACCCGGGGGCGGCACGTACGTGTCGTCGCAGGCGGACAAAGCCCCGGATGAGCCGGAGAATCCGGCTTGCCCCCTCGGACGAGTATCACCCCGATTGCCCTCACCCCCGCCGGAGAAGTGAGCGCACCCCGTTTGCCCGCTGACGAATCGCGGGCCGATCACCCCTCGGTAAGCTGACGGCATGACAGGACAAGTGCGAACCGTCGACGGCCGGGTGGCCGGACGCCGCGGTCAGGCGACACGGCAGAAGCTGCTCGACTGCCTCAGCGAGATGCTCAGCTCCTCGCCCTACCGCGACGTCAAGGTCATCGACGTGGCCCGGAGAGCGGGCACCTCTCCGGCGACCTTCTACCAGTACTTCCCCGATGTCGAGGGCGCCGTCCTGGAGATCGCGGAAGCCATGGCCAAGGAGGGCGCGGCCCTCACCGACCTGGTGGCCGGACGCTCCTGGACCGGCAAGGCGGGCCGGCAGACGGCCGAGGACCTGGTCGAGGGCTTCCTGGGGTTCTGGCGCAAGAACGACGCGATCCTGCGGGTGGTCGACCTGGGCGCCGCCGAGGGCGACAAGCGGTTCTACAAGATCCGCATGAAGGTCCTCAACTCGGTGAACGGCCCCCTCGCCGACGCGGTCAAGGACCTCCAGTCCCGGGGCAGGGTCGACAAGGAGGTCAACGCCGCCGCGGTGGCGGGCTCCCTGGTCGCCATGCTGGCCTCGGTCGCCGGGCACCAGAAGGGCTTCCAGAGCTGGGGCGTCAAGCAGGCGGAGCTGAAGCCGAGCCTGGCCCTGCTGGTCCACCTCGGCGTGACGGGCAAGAAGCCCGCGAAGTAGCCGCCCCGGCCGCTCCCCCGGCAACCACCGGTGCCGTCACCGGTTTTCGGGCCCCCGGCCCCACGAGGCCCGCGCTCTGATCCGCGTTCGCGGACTCATGGCGTCCCTGCTCCGGCCTCACGCACCACGGCCGCACGGCCGCACGGCTTCCGGATTCACGGTTTCCGGGCCCACGACCTCCGGACTCGCGGATTCGCGGCTCCCGGGCTCACCCCCTCGGCTCACGGCGTTCGAGCCGGAGAACGCTGATCCGGCGCTCCGTTCAGGACCGGTACGCCGCGTACGACGGCCGGAACCACGACAGCTCCCGCCGCACCCGCTCCCGTTCGTCCCCCTCCAGTTGCCGCGCCCCTCGCCGCGATCTCCGGCCCCTGGCAGCCGATCCGCACCTCCACGGGTTCTGCGCAGATCACCCGTCCGGGCAGTACGGCCCGGACTGCCGGCGTTGCCGCCCGCGACCATCGGGCTCCGCCGGCTCCCCTCGGACAGGCACGCCGGGCGTGCGCCGCGCGGCCGGCTGCTCCCGCTCGCAGCCATGACGGGATCGCGCGGGTCGACCGGTACCTGTGAGAACCGCCGGTAGGGCTAGATGTATTGCTCTGTGAGGTTGGGGACGCGGCTGGCGGGTGGTTTGCCTGCGAGTGCGGTGTGTCCGCGGTGGTGATTGTAGGTGTGCAGCCACTGCGGGAACGCGTCGCGTCGTTCCTGTTCTGACCGGTAGGGGCGGGCGTAGGCCCATTCGTCGAGCAGGGTGCGGTTGAGGCGTTCGACCTTGCCGTTGGTCTGGGGCCGGTAGGGCCGGGTTCGCTTGTGGGTGATCCCGGCCGCTGCCAGTGTGTCGCGCCAGGTGTGGGACTTGTAGCAGGCGCCGTTGTCGGTCAGGACGCGTTCGACGGTGATGCCGACGCTGGTGAAGTAGGCGTGTGCCCGGGCCCAGAAGCCGGTGGCCGTGTCCTTCTTCTCGTCGGTGTGGATCTCGCTGTAGGCGAGGCGGGAGTGGTCGTCGACGGCGGTGTGGATGTAGCTGTAGCCGGCGTTCTTGCGGGTCTTGCGGCCGGCCTGGCGGCCGAGGACCTTGTGGCCGCCGCCGTCGGGGATGTTGCCCAGTTTCTTGATGTCGACGTGGACGAGCTCGCCGGGATGTTCGCGTTCGTAGCGGCGTATGACGCGGCCGGTCGCACGGTCCAGATGGGTCAGCCGGGCCAGCCCGAACCGCGTCAGCACGCGGTGCACGGTCGAGGGCACGAGGTCCAGCAGGTGCGCGATGCGGGCCGGGCCCCACCGGCGCAGGAGGCGGACCTTGATGATCCTTCGCTCGGTCCGTGTCGGCGTCCGCCGCGGGCTGTGACGGGGACGCGAGGAGCGGTCGGTCATCCCGGCCTCGCCCAGCAGCCGGTAGCGCTCAGCCCACCGCTGAGCCGTGGTCGGCGAGACCTGGAAGCGTTCGGCAGCCCGCCGGAGCGGCCAGCCGTCCTCGACCACGCAACGGGCCAGACGCAGACGTCCGGTCTCGGTCAGGGGTGCATTACGGTGGGGCACGAGGGCCTTTCTGGTCGGTGTAGACGTCGCAATCCACACCGAACCCGGAAGGCCCTCACCCGTTCAAGATCCCTCAGCCGAGACCTGCATCACCCGTCCACAACCTCCCGAGACAGAACAGCTAGAACCGCTGGTACATGATGTGCAGCCCCACATAACCGTGCCGGGGGTGCAGGAACCCCTCCTCCAGGGTGGCGACGATCTCGAAGCCGAGTGACTTCCACAGCGCCACGGCGGCGGTGTTCGTCTCCACCACGGCGTTGAACTGCATCGCCCGGTAACCCTCCCGTCTGGCCCACTCCAGGGCGTGCTCCCCCAGCGCCCGGCCGACACCCTTCCCGGCGTGGTCCGGGTCGACCATGAAGCTGGCGCCGGCGATGTGCGCTGCGCCGCCCATGTGGTTGGGGTTCATCTTGGCGGAGCCGAGCACCGTTCCGTCGTCGTCCACGGCCACGACGGTGCGACCGGGCGGCGGGAGCATCCACGTGCCGCGGGCCGCGTCCTCGTCCATGTCGCGGGGGTAGGTGTAGGTCTCCCCCGCGGCGACGATGCGCAGGAGGAACGGACGGATGCCCTGCCAGTCGGCCTCGGTGGCGGTTCGGATCTGCATCCGGCCAGCATGCGGCAGGTGCCCCCTTCGCACCAGCGATTACTCTCCGCAGCGACTGCTCCCACGCCGACACCGGTGCCGCCGCGGCCGTGCCCCGGAGCCGCCCACGAGGTGACGGCAGGTCAGTTCCACGCGCTTGCAGGCGCTCACCACAGGCGCCGACCTGGTCGTCCTAGTATGTGGTCATGCCCATGTCCGAAAGCGGCACACCCGTCCACATTCTCGGGGCCGGCCCCGGGGGCCTGGCCACCGCCGCGGCCCTGCGGGAGCGCGGCATCAGCTCCGTCGTACTGGAGCGGAGCGACGCCGTCGGCTCCTCCTGGCGCGGCCACTACGACCGGCTCCGCCTGCACACCACCCGGGCCCGGTCCGCACTCCCCGGACTGCCCCTGCCCCGCGCCTACGGGCGCTGGGTCGCCCGCGACGACGTGGTGCGCTACCTGGAGAAATACGCGGCGCACCACCGGATCGAACTGGCCACCGGCGTCGAGGTGCACAGGCTGGAACGGGTCGACGACCCGGAGGGCGCACCGGCCACCGCGGGCGGCCCACGGTGGATCCTGCACGCCAACGGCGGACGGCGGCTGACCGCACCCGCCGTCGTCGTCGCGACCGGCTACAACCACACCCCCCGCCTACCCCCCTGGCCCGGTCGTGACGACTTCACCGGGGAGCTGCTGCACGCCTCCCGCTACCGCTCCCCCGCGCCCTACGCCGGCCGTGACGTACTGGTGGTGGGCGCGGGGAACACCGGCGCCGAGATAGCCGCCGACCTGGCCGAGGGCGGCGCCGGGCGGGTCCGGCTGGCCGTGCGCACCCCTCCGCACATCCTCCGCCGCTCCACCCTCGGCTGGCCCTCGCAACTCAGCGCGATCCTGGGCCGCAGGCTGCCGGTGCGGCTCGGCGACGGGCTGGCCGCGCAGGTCGTCAGGGCGTCGGGTCCGGACCTGACCCGGCACGGGCTGCCCCGCCCGGAGACGGGCCTCTACACCCGGGCCCGCCAGGGCGCCACCCCGGTACTGGACGTCGGGCTCGTGGCCGCGGTGCGGCGCGGCAAGGTCGAGCCGGTGGCCGCCGTCGAGTCCTTCGACGGCGGCAAGGTGACGCTCGCGGACGGCGAGACGCTCTCCCCGGAGGTGGTCGTCGCCGCCACCGGATACCGGCGCGGCCTGGAGGACCTGGTCGGTCATCTGGGAGTGCTCGACTCCCGCGGGCTGCCCCGCGCGCACGGTCGCCGCACCCACGCGACCGCGCCGGCTCTCTATTTCACCGGCTTCACGAACCCGTTGAGCGGCACCCTGCGCGAACTCTCGCTGGACGCCCGCCGGATCGCCAGGGCCGTGGCGCGCGCCGCGCGCTGAGCGGAGCGCCGCAAGCCGCGGGGCGGGTGTTGCGGGGCGGTGAGGGCCCAGGTCACCCCGGCGCGCTTGCCCCCGGTGCCGTGGACCCGGCTTCGAGGCGGCGTGGAGCACCGTGGTTACTCTGGAGTCGCCGTGCGCGTCGGCACGACAGCGAGAAAGAGTCCGCAACCTTTCCGATCTGACGAAGCATCAGGTGCGATGAATCCATGATGGGACACGCTGGAATGGCAGCCACCGCGGTGCGCTATCTGCGCGCCGCAGGCGCACCGGCCGCCCGCGGCACACGCCGTGCGCGCAACACCCGGCCCGGCACGGACCGACCGGGCGCCGAGCGACCGGGCACCGGACCGGACACGGAGTCCGGCACGCTCCCCAAGGCCGACCTGCGCGCCGTGCGCGAGGACGAGCGTGCCCCACTCGATCCGGCCCACTTCCGGCGCGTGCTCGGCGGCTTCGCCTCGGGAGTCACCGTGGTGACCGCACCCGCCCCGGAGGACCCCGCGGAACACACCGCGGTGCACGGAGCCTCCGCGACGGAGCCCGACGGGGCGCCGGGGCCGGCGGGGTTCGCCTGCCAGTCCTTCGCCTCCCTGTCGCTGGAACCGCCCCTGGTGTCGTTCATGGTGGGCCGCACCTCCACCAGTTGGCCGCGCATCGCACGGGCCGGCGTCTTCTGCGTCAACGTGCTCGCCGCCGACCAGGGCGAGCTGTGCCGTGCCTTCGCGGTGAGCGGCACCGACAAGTTCGCCGGGGTCTCGCACCGCCCCGCGCCGGCCACGGGATCGCCGCTGCTGGCGGGCGTGGCGGCGTGGATCGACTGCGAGATCCAGGCCGTGCACACCGGCGGCGACCACCTCATCGTGGTGGGCCGGGTCCGTGCGCTGGACGCCGCCGAGGACGCCGGGGGCCCGCTGGTCTTCCACCGCGGCCGCCTGGGCACCTTCGCACCGGTCGACGGCCGGGACTGAGTGCGGCGGCCGCGGCGGTCCGGCCCCCTCGCCGGTCGCCCGTCCCCGCCATCGGCTCCCCGGTCACCCGGAGTGCACCTCCAGCCCCGTGCGGCCGGGGGCGAGTTCCGGGCGCAGCACCAGATCGGCGTCGTAGTCGCCGCCCGCCTCGTACCGGAAGGGCAGCGGGGCGAGGGTGTCCAGGGTGCGCAGCCGCTCGCACAGTTCCTCCTGGCGCTCCTTGACGTCGGCCGCGGTCGCCCGGTCGGCCCCGTAGACCACGAACGGCGGGAGCGCCGCCATGCCCGTGTACCAGAACGTGCCGTGGTGCAGCGGGAAGAGCACATCGTTGACATACCCGTGGACGCCGCGCGGCCCGAAACCGGAGGCACGCGCCCCGACCGACGTGACGACCATGGCGCGCTTGCCCGCCAGTCCCCCGTCCCCGTATCGGCGGATGCCCCCCTCCGCGTCCCGTACACCGAACGCGAAGCCCTGCACCAGTACCCGGTCGAACCAGCCCTTGAGGATGGCGGGCGGCCCGAACCACCACAGCGGGAAGTGGAAGACCACGGTGTCGGCCCACGCGATCTTCTCCTGCTCGGCCCGGATGTCCGCGCTGAGCCCGCCCGTGACGTAGCCGTGCTCCTGCGCGTCCCCGACCAGCAGCCGTTCCCCCTCCGGTGCCCTGCCGGGGAAGTCGGCGCCGTCGACGACCGGCTTCCAGCCCATCGCGTACAGGTCGGACTCCCGCACCTGGTGTCCCTGTTCCCGCAGTGCGGCGACGCCGGTGTCCCGCAGCGCGGCGTTCAGGGAGCGCGCCTCGGGGTGAGCGAAGATCCACAGCGTCCTCCGCGGCGTCCTCTTCGGTTTCGGGGTCGTCTCCGTCGTCTCCGTCGTCTGCATGTCACCGATCCTGCGTCCGGCCGGGGACCGGAACGAGTGGCCGGATGGACGACGAGTGAAAGATTCCAGCCACCCCACGGGCACCCGCGAACCGGCCGGCGGAAGAGAACCGGGCGGATCGCGGCCCGGCGACCGGACGGAACAGGATGCGCGGGGAGCCGGGCGGATCAGGTGGCCGGCGGAGCGCCGTGTGCGAGGATCAGGCCATGGCCGCCTTCACCCGCCCCGGACTGCACCGGGTGGCCGTGCTGGTCAGGCACGGAGTGCTGCCGATGGAACTCGGGCTGGTGCACCAGGTGTTCGGCCGCGCCGCCACCGCGGAGGGCGAACCGCTGTACGAGGTCCTCACCTGCGCCGTCGCCCCGGGAATCGTCCGCACGGACGCCGACTTCCCCATCCACGTCGCGCACGGCCCCGAAGCGCTGGCGGAGGCCGACACGGTCGTCGTCCCCGCCACCCACGAGCCGGACGAGACGGAGACCGAGGGCAGGCTGCCCGCACCACTCCGCGAGGCGTTCGCGCGGGTCCGCCCCGGCACCCGGATGGCGTCCATCTGCACCGGCGCCTTCGTCCTGGCCGCCGCCGGACTGCTGGACGGCAGGCGGGCGACGACCCACTGGATGTCCACCGACAGCTTCCGCACCCTGTATCCGGCCGTGGATCTGGACCCGGACGTGCTCTACGTGGACGAGGGCTCCGTGCTGACCTCCGCCGGCGAGGCGGCCGGGATCGACCTGTGCCTGCACATCGTGCGGGAGGACCACGGGGCGGCCGTCGCCAACGCGGTTGCGCGACGCACCGTCGTCCCGCCGCACCGCGACGGCGGGCAGGCCCAGTTCATCCGCCGCCCCGTCCCCGAGCCCCGCCGCTCCGCCACCGGAGCGGCCCGCTCCTGGGCCCTGGACCACCTGGACCTCCCGCTGACCCTCCGCGAACTCGCCGCACGGGAATCCATGAGCGTCCGCACCTTCACCCGCCGCTTCCGCGAAGAGGTCGGCGTGACGCCGCTGCGCTGGCTGACCCGGCAGCGCATCGAACGCGCCCGCCACCTGCTGGAGGAGTCCGACCTGCCCGTCGAACGGGTCGCCGCCCGCGCCGGGTTCGGTACGGCCGCCTCCCTCCGCCAGCACTTCCACACGGCGCTGGGGGTCTCCCCCCGCGCCTACCGCCGGACGTTCCGGGCCCGGACGGGGGCGGGAGCGAGCGCGGAGGGCGCTGCGGCGTAGCGGACCGCGCGGCGGCCCGATGAGGGCGACGGCCTGCCGTACGAGCGCGGTGCTGTGACGGCGGCTGCCCGCGGGGCCCGGGGGCGGTCGCCGGGCCCGGCACAGTCGGGCGGCGGCGCTCCGGTGCGCGCCCCGAGCACGGCACGGTGTGCCGCCACCCGACTCCGGCGCTCGGGGACCTGCCCTCGGACGGAGGCTGGCGCCGGGACGCGACCCGCACTCGCCGAGGAACCTCAGGCACCTCGTCGTCCCCTCACGACGAATCGCTCCACCCCAAGGGTGATCAAACCGGTACGAGACGTCAACACCTGGTCTGGACTTTGGGGGTTATGCCCGTATTGCCCGGCGCGCGCTCAGCCGAACGCGCCAGCGCCCGCTCCGGCCACATTGACCCGCGCACCCACGTCCACCCCGGCACGCGGCTCACCGTTCGCCCGGGCCCCCCGACGGGCGCCCGACTCCCGGCCGTCGACCGGTGCGGGATCCACCGCCCCCAGCGGCGCGGTGTCCAGCTCACACCAGACCCGCTTGCCGCCCGGCTCGTGCTCCCAGCCCCAGCGGTCGGCGAGGCCCGAGACGAGTTCGAGGCCGCGACCGCCGGTGTCCTCCCCCTCGGCGAGGCGGCGGCGCGGCGCGCGGCTGCTCGCGTCGGCCACCTCGACCCGTACCGACCCGGCCACCTCGTGCGCGGCCCCGGCCGGGCAGCGCCGCGGCAGCAGCATGCACAGGACGGCCGGACAGCCGGTGTGCACCACCGCGTTGGTGACGAGTTCCGAGATCAACAGAATCAGCGTCTCGGCCAGCGGCTCATCGGCGTCCACCCCCGATCCCGCCAGCCGGGCCCGGGCCCACCTCCGGGCACGGGCCACCTCCGTCGGATCGGATCCGATCTCCAACTGCTCCAGAAGCACCTGCACCGCTCACACCATCCGAACTGGCGGACACATCGCCTCGCGTCTCCATGTAGTCACGGATTGTGACTCCAGCGAGAACAGCATGGTTGACTCGTAGTGAAGCCAACAAGCGCTTCAGGCATATTCCGGCGCAAAGGAGTAGACGCACGGCATACTGTGCGACGCCGAGCACAAGGACTCGAACGACCGCACCCGCATCTCGTGGACACCCTTACACCCCTTGGCCGTCGGGACCCACACCGCTCGGCGGCGCGGCCCGCGCCTTCCGCCGGCGACCCGCGGCCGCCGCACTCGCTCCCAGGGAGCGTATCCGAGTGGAATACGATCTTCCGCTCACGGTGATCAAGAGTCACACGCAAGCCAGTCGTAACCCAGCGTAGTCATACACATCGAACGTCTCGGCCGGCAGGGCACTCGCCGACTCCAGGATCGACCTGGCGATGCGCGGCAGTTCGGTCACCGACGTGACCCCTCGCCGCACCGAGAGCTGATGGCCCGTCAGCAACGCCCCGGAACGGGGACGGTCCCGTGTTCCGCGGCGACCTGACGGCACGTCAGTGGGCAGGGTGAGGCGCGGGGGAACGGTCTGCTGCGCGCTGTGCCGCCACACCGCGCGACGCGGACATCACGCCGTGAGCGGGTCCGTGGTCGTGTGCGCGGCGGTGGCCGCGGCCAGGTCCGGGTAGCAGTCGAAGAGCCGTCGCACACCGAGCGCGGAGAGCACCCGGTTGACGTGGGAACCGTCCTCGGCGCCGCGCGCGGGCAGGATCAGCCGGAGCCGTCCCGCGCAGGAGCGCATCAGCCGACGGGAGGCGATCAGGACGCCCACCCCGCTGGAATCGCAGAAGAGGACGTCGGACAGGTCGAGCACGAGGCTCCTGCGCCCTTCCGCGACGGCATCGTGCACATGCTGCCGCACCGCGGGTGAGGTGACCAGGTCCAGCTCACCGGAGACCCGGAGCACGGCCCACCCGTCCCGCTCCTCCTCCAGCACCTTCAACGACACGCCCCGCAACCCCTTCGTCGATCGCCTACAGCAGTCGGCTGCCCTGGCCCACCCCTCCGAAACTGGTCCCAGGGAACCGACCCTATGCGTTCCCCTGCCCTTACCCGCGGGAACCTGCGGGAACTTGTGGTCACGCCCCCATAACGCCGGACCGCAACCACCCCTCCAATCTCTCACTTCGCACCCGAACCACGCGCAACGTAACGCGAGAGACATCCTCGGTGACCAGCCCCCGGCCCCCGAAGTGACGGCGAGGTGACATGTAGCCCTCCGTAGCCATTCTCCGCAGTCGTAGTGACGCTCGGTCGGGAGAGCGAGGCTGGGTTCGGACCCTCAAGTGAGTGCCTCCCCGCCCGAGGGGCTGCTAGCGTGTGCGCGTGCCGAAAACAGACAAGGTGCGCCGTCACTGAGAGTGGCGGCGCAAAACCCGAGTTCTCGCCGCCGCTCCTGACTTCTGGCCAGGAGCGCCTTTGTGGCGCTCGGACTTCCCTGTTCCGGAGCGCACTTCATGTTTGCCTTGTCTGCTCGTCACCGTCGGCGTGTCCTTGTCGCCGACCTCATCTCCACAGCCGTGTTCCCCCTCGCGATCACCGGATCGACGGCTGTCGTCCCCGCTGTGACCGGTGGCCTGCCGGGGGCGGATGCCCTGGGCCCGTGGATCGTCCTCGCCTACAACGGGCTCTTCGCAGCTGCTCTGCTGCTGGCGGGAGCGCTAGCGGACCGCAGCGCCCGCACGCGGTTCTTCGCCATCGGAAACGTCGTTGTCGCAGCTACCGGGTTTGCGTCCGCACTCGCTCCGGACCTTGTGTCTCTGGTGGCCCTTCGCGCGGTCGCCGGCATCGGAGCGGCCATGTGCGCCGCCGGTGGTTCGTCGATGCTCTTGGCCGTGTACCCGCCGGAGCAGCGGCGTCGGGTGTACGGCTACGCCGGTGCCGTGCTGGGCAGCAGTCTGGCGTTGGGACCGTTGATCGCCCAAGCCCTCATAGCCGCCGGGGGCTGGCCCCTCGTCTTCGTCGCGCCGGGGGCCGTTGCCACCGTCGCCGCCCTGTCCACCCTCACGCTTCCGGGCCTTCGCAGCCCCGCGGTGTCAGAGAACTTCGACGGTGTCGGCGCTGCCCTCTTCGGGGCGACCGTCGCCACCGCAGTGACCGCACTCGGGCTGGGCTTCGGGGCCGGCATCCCGTGGTGGGTGCCGGTCGCACTCCTCCTCGCCGCGGTGGTCAGTGCAATCCGCCTCGTCCGCGTGGAACGGCGTGCACCCGATCCGGCGATACCCATCGGCCTGTTGCGAATCCCCGCCTACCGGGCGTACGCGCTGGCGACGGGCGCCTTCATGGGAATGCTCGTGGTGACGTTGGCCGTGCTCCCCCGGCTTGGCTCCGCCCAGGGCATCGGCGCAGGCGAGGCGGCAGCGGTGCTGAGCCTGCTGACGGTGCCCTCGACGCTGCTTCCGCTTCTTGCCGCACGGATCGCGCGCCGATGGGCACGACCGCTGGTGACCACCGCACTGCTCACCTGCGCCGTCACCGCAGTCGTCCTCCAGGCGACCAACCGTCCTGCGGCGCTTCTCCTCGCGGCGGCGGTCATCGGGCTGTGCCTTGGACTCACCCAAGGTGTGCCTGACGGGCAAGCACTCCACTACGTACCCTTCGAACGTGGAGGGGCCGGCGCCGCGTTGTTCAGCACGACGCGGATGAGTCTGGAAACTTTCACCCTGGCGGCCGCCACCGGACTGATGGCGGCGCTCGGTCCCTCATCCGGGATGGCTGTGGCTGGAGCCGTGTGCCTCATCGCGGCCCTCGCCGTCCGGAAAGCTGTCCCCTCCCGCGACGCCCGGTCACAGCCCGGGACTCCGGGCACGGATACCAGCGGACAGGCCACCCGGCGGTAGCTTCCGAGCTACGCCTCGGCTTCAGCGGGCGGGCAGGGGGTCGCATCCGGTCACGCCTCGGCCGGCGCGACGCCTCCCGCACGCGCAGCACCCCAGTTGCGTCGAAAGGGGCGTGCGTTGTCGGCGGCTCGCACTACATTCGAGGGGTTGACGGACAGCACGGGAGCGGAAGGGAAACCGCCGGCCGCGACACCGCCGGCCGCGGGACGGAAGCGGAACGGCCACGGCACGGAAGCGTAAGGACCGCGGCGCGGAAGCGGAGCGGACGAGGAGCGAACGCGGAACGGAAGCGGGACGGAAGCGGTACGGCGGAACCGGAAGACTGGGGGCCACCTTGGCGAACGACACATCACCGCGCTGGGACCGGAAGATGCAGCAACGGCTCGCGCGCGGTGAGGCCGCGGCGCTCGGCGAGCTCTACGACCGCTTCGCCTCCCTGGTGCACGGCCTCGCCCACCGGGTGCTGGACGACGAAGCGGCGGCCGACAGCACGACGCGGGAGGTCTTCGCGTACATCTGGGAACACCCGCGCGCCTTCGACCCCCGCGAGGGCCCCATGCGGGCCTGGGTGGCGGCACTGACCCAGCGGACGGCGACCGCCGCACTCCGCCGGCAGCAGCGGCGGGGCGCGGACCCGGGCTCCCCGGAGCAGGACGAGCGGTTCGAGGAGCAGGTCCGTGCGGCCGCCGCCGCGGCCCGGGCCGACTACATCGTCACCTCCATGCCGTCCTCGCTGCGTGCCGCGCTCGAACTGGCCTACTTCGAGCGGCACGACTACCGGCAAGCCGCGCGCACCCTCGGTGTCACCGAGGACGAGGCCCGGCGCCGGCTGCGGCTGGGCCTCCAGCTCCTCTCCTCCGCCATGCCCCGACCCGCCGTGGCGCCACCCGGCACGGGGCACCGGCCGTGAGCCGGCCGCCGGCCCGACCGGGACCGGAACAGCCCGCCGGGCCGGAGCCGGGCGGGCGCGCGCCCACGACCGGCACCGCCGACGCCCCGCCCGGCCCGCACGAACACCGGGTGCTCACCTCGCTGCTCGGGGCCTGGGCGCTGGCGGCCTGCTCGGCTGCGGAGACGGCCGCCGTCGAAGCGCATCTGACCGACTGCGCGCCCTGCGCCGAGGAGGCGCTGCGGCTACGGGACGCGGTCGGCCTGCTGCACTCCGAGGACAGCCTCGACCTGGATCCGATGCTGCGCTCCCGGGTCCTGGAGGGCTGTCTCGACCGCCGTCCGGCCCGTATACCGACGCCCGCCTGGGCGGCTCCGTACGACGCCGAGACGGCCCGGCTGGATGCGCTGCTGCGCGACATGGCCGAGGCGGAGTGGCGCGCTCCGGTGCGGCTGCGCTGGTTCGACGGCGAGCAGCAGGCCGCCCGGGAGACGACCGTGGCCGGTGTCCTGGGCCACCTGCTCGCGGTGGACGGGCTGGTCGCGACCGGCATCGGGCTGCCCGATCCGCTGCCCTCCGGCGCCCTGCCGACCGGTCCGGGCGCCGGACCGCAGACCCGCACGGAGGTCTACTGGGCGCTGGACGATGCCGGACATCGGGCCCAGGCGGCCCGCGAACGCTGGCGCGAGCAGAGCCACGCGCTGATCCGCGACGTGTCGTTCCTCGCCGCAGAGGACGCCGGACTCGGCGGCGAGCACCCCGCCGCGCCGGACCGGCGCGTGGACTACGGCGGATTTTCGCTCCCGCTCCGGGACGCCTTCCTGGACCGGGCCTTCGAGTGCTGGCTGCACGCCGGGGACGTCGCGCAGGCCGTCGACTACCCGTACGAGCCGCCCGGCCACGCGCATCTGACCCAGCTCGTCGACCTCGCGGCGCGGCAGTTGCCCGGCGCCATCGCGGCCCGTCGGCGCAGCGGCCTCGCATCGCCGGTGCGCGGGCTGGCCGCCGCCGGAGCACCGGGGCGCACGCTGCATCTGGAGGTCGAGGGCAGCGGTGGCGGCGACTGGTACATCCCGCTGGACTCCCCCGGCGCCCGCGCCTCGCCCGAGCGCACCGTCGCCCACATCGCACTGGACGACCTGGAGTTCTGCCAGCTCGCCGCGGGCCACGTCCCGCCTTTGGACGCCGCCGCGGGCCAGGACGGCGATCCGCAGGCCATCCAGGACGTCCTCTACGCCACGGCCTCGCTCTCCCGCCTCTGACCGGCGCGCGGTCCCGGCATCCGCAGGCCGCCGGACGCGTCCCGAGTCAGGGTCGTCGGGCGCCTGCGTCAGCGGCGTCAGGCGTCAGGCGTCAGGCGTCAGGCGTCAGGTGAAGACGACGGTGCGGTGGCCGTTCAGCAGCACGCGGTGCTCGCTGTGCCACTTCACCGCGCGGGCCAGCGCCTGGCACTCCACGTCCCGCCCCACGGCGACCAGCTGCTCGGGGGTGACGTCGTGGCTGACCCGCTCGACCTCCTGCTCGATGATCGGGCCCTCGTCGAGGTCGGCCGTCACGTAGTGCGCGGTGGCACCGATGAGCTTGACCCCGCGGGCGTGTGCCTGGTGGTAGGGCTTGGCGCCCTTGAAGCTCGGCAGGAACGAGTGGTGGATGTTGATGATCCGCCCGGACAGCCGCTTGCACAAGTTGTCGGAGAGGACCTGCATGTAGCGCGCGAGGACGACGAGCTCGACCCGCTCCTCCTCGACGAGTTCCAGCAGCCGCTCCTCGGCCGCCTCCTTGGTGTCCTTCGTCACGGGGATGTGGTGGAACGGAATGTCGTAGGAGGCGACGAGCTCGGCGAAGTCGGTGTGGTTGGAGACCACCGCGGCGATCTCGACCGGGAGCGCGCCGCTCCGCGAGCGGAAGAGCAGGTCGTTGAGGCAGTGCCCGAACCTGCTCACCATCAGCACGACCCGCATCCGCTCCTCGGCCCGGTGGATCTGCCAGTCCATCCGGAAGGAGTCGCCGACGGCGGAGAAGCTGGCGCGCAGCTTCTCCACGGTGGTGTTCCCGGTGAAGTGGACGCGCATGAAGAAGAGCCCGGTGTCGCGGTCCCCGAACTGCTGGCTGTCCTCGATGTTGCAGCCGGTCATGAACAGGTAGCTGGAGACGGCGTGCACGATGCCCTGGTTGTCCGGGCACGAGAGGGTGAGGAGGAACTGGCCCGGCTGCCCGCCCTCGACGGCGCCGGCGGCTGCGGTGCCCCTGACGGCTTCGGCGGAACGTTCGGGAGCGGGGTGCGACTGGCTCATGGCCCCAAGATTGGCACATCGCGGCCGCGCCTCCGCACCCGGTGCGCGCAGCCGGGCGACCGGTCACCCTCGCCCGGTACCTCCGGTCACACCGCCCTGAGCATGATCGCCAGGACCTCCAGCGAGCGGGGCGGCTCGTCGGGGTCGTCGCCGTCGTTGCCGGCCAGCAGCAGGTGCGCCTCCCGCGCGGCCCGGACGGCTTCCGGCCATTCCGGATGCTCCAGGTACGAGGCCACCGGTGCGTCGGCGCCGACCTGGTGCATGATGCGCAGCACCCGCAGCACCGCCGCGTCCACCGACTGCGCCTCCTGCGCGTCGCGGAAGATCGTCCCGACGTATTTCTCCGCGGACCAGTTGTCCAGCCAGGTGTCCTCGACCAGGCGGTAGACGGCGTCCGTGACATCGCCGTATCCGGGGCGTCCGGCCAGCCAGCACTCGTGCTGGAAGGTCTGGTCGGAGAGCATGTGCAGCGCGGAGCGCACGTTGCTGCGCCAGCGCCACCAGGGCACGTCGTTGACAGGCATGCCGTCCATGGTGGTGGAACGACGCCCATGTCGGGAAGACTTCACCGAACCTGCTTGCTGCATGGTCACCGACCCTACGTTCCGCCTGCCGCACGCCCGGGCGCGGGCCCTCGCTCTCCACCGGCACCCGCGCACGGGGTGCTCACAGCGAGCCGAAGGGGCGTTCCTCGAGGCCGTACTTCTTCGCTGTCGGATTCCACAGTCCCGCGGCCTTCTTCTTGGCGGTGGTCGCGGAGCCGCTGGCGCGGTTGGCCGCCGCGAGCTGCCGGGTCGTCTTGGCCTTGCCCTTGTGACAGCCCTTCTTGCCCGCCGCCTGGTCCGCCCAGGCCGCGTAGTGGTTGTCGGCGGAGGCCGAGGACCGCCACGCGCTCTTGAGCGCGGAGTTCAGCTCCGCGCTGTCGGGCAGCTTGTCCGTCTTCAGCTCGCCGAGCCGCCGCACCAGTCCGGTCCGCTGCTTGGCGGCCGACCGCAGATCGGTGGCCGCTTTGCCCAGCGCTGTGCAGTTCTTGATGTTCTGCACGGAACGGATGACCTGGGAACGGCTGTTGTTGCTGTCGGCCAGCAGCGCGTCCAGCTTCTTGGCCTGCGCCTCGGCGGGGTCGGCCGGAGCGCTCGACTCCTCGCCCGCGGGGGCCGTGGACGCCTTCGGCTTGTCGTCGCCCGAGCTGTCGCCGCCGTCGGCGAGGAGGAGGCCGACGACCAGCCCCACCACGGCGACCCCCGCCAGCCCGCCGCCGATCAGCAGCCACGGAGGCGTGCGGCGACGGCTGCGGTCGGCGTCCCGGCGCGCCGCCCGGCCGCCCGGCTGCGGCTCGTACTGCTGGGAACCGGGCTGCGGGTAGCCGTAGCCACCGCCCTGGGAGCCCGGCTGCGGGTAGCCGTAGCCACCACCCTGCGAGCCGGGCTGCGGGTAGCCGTAGCCACCACCCTGCGGGCCCGGCTGCGGGTAGCCGTAGCCACCGGCTGGTCTCTGCGGCCCCGCCCCCTGGTCGAACACCGGCAGGTTCTGTGTGGAGCCCGGCTCGTCGCGGCCTCCGGAGGACTGCCCCGGCCCGCCGGACCGCGGGGAGTCGGAACGGAAGAGGTTCTCGAACTCGGGGAGCGGCCTGCGCGCCTCCGGCTCCCCCGCGCCCTGGCCCCCGCCGCCGGGCGGGCCCGCGTCGGCGGACATCGGCGGCAGCATCTGGGTGGCCTCGGAGTCACCGCCCGCAACGGGCGCCATGTACTGGGTGGCTTCGCTGTCCGGACCGCCGCCCACCGGCCCGGCGGACATCGGCGGCAGCATTTGCGTACCGTCGTCGGGCCCGACGCCGCCGGGTACGGCAGCTCCACCGGGAGAGGCGCCGCCGCCGGCGGCCGGCAGGTCCGCCGGGAAGGGCGGGAGCATCTGGGTGGCGTCGCCGTCCGCGGCCCCCTCCTGCGGCGGGCCGGGCGGTGCCATGGGCGGCGCGGGCGGCGCCGCGGGCGGGGCGTGCCATCCGGGGCCGTCCGCCGGGCCGGTCGACGTCGGATACGCCGGCGGCTGCCGGGGCGGCGGCTGGGGGCCGCCCTGCGCGGGCGCCCCGTACGGATCGGCCCCGCCCGGTTGCGGATATCCCGTGCCGCCGTCGGGCGACGGCGGCCGGCCGTAGGCGTCCGGGCCGGGCCGGTCGTATCCGGGAGCTCCCTCGGGCGGCATCGAAGGGGGGTGCGGCGGACGGGCGGGGGTGCCCTCCGGTGGCAGAGGCAGCGCGCCGGGCCGGTCTCCTTCCGGCGGCGCGCCCCAGTAGCCGGGAGCGCTCTGCGCGCCGGGCGCGGCTCCGGTCTCCGGGGTCGCGCCCTCGGCCGCTTCGGAGCCGGGCCCCCAGGGGCGGCCCCAGGGCTGCCCGGCCGGCGGCTGCACGCGGTCGCGCTCGGACTGGACCTGGCGCTGCTGTTGAGGAGTCCACGGGTCGCCGTTGGACGGCAGCACGATCCCCTCGTAGGGGGTCGTGGAGGCGGGCAGCGGGTCACCGGGAGAGCCGGAAGTCCCGTCCTGTCCGCGTCCGTTGTGCGTTGTCACCAAGACTCCTCGTTCGCATGGCCAGCGGAAGCGTCGGGTCACGCTACCGGGTCACCCCGACGGGCGACCACGCACCCAGATGTGCGGACACCCTTCCTTCACCTGATGTCGGCATGAAACATCCAGAAGGGGATGGATGGGGCAGTTCTTCGAAGGGTCTCGCACCTCGGCACCCGGCGCCGGCTCGCAGGCCGGCGTCCGCTCCTCACGCTGCGGGAGTGGGCTCCAGGCTCTCGGTGAACTCCCGCACCACGGGCTCCGCGCCGTAGGGTTCCAGTCGCAGCCGGAAGTCCTCCAGATACTCCGCTCCCCGGTCCGACCGCAGCCCGGCCAGCAGCCGCGCGGCCTCGCCGGCCGTGTGACAGCCGCGTTCCACCTCGCGCTGCTGGACCTGCGCGTCCGCCAGCAGGAACAGTCCGATCGCGCGCCGCCGCGCGCGCCCCTCCGGGTGGCCGGTGACGGCCTCCTCCGCACGGGCCGCCGCACGTTCGGACTGCCCCAGGTCGCGGTGGCAGTGGGCGAGTTCGTCCGCGAGGTAGGCACGGTCGAAGTGCGCGATCCAGGGCGGGTCGTCGCCGGACCCGGCTGTCGACTCGGCGCCGTCCATCGCCATCAGCGCACGGGAAGCGGAGCCCTGGCAGGCCCGCTCGTCCCCCATCAGCGCATGCCCGCGGGCCTCCGCGGCGTGGAACATCGCCTCAGCGCGCGGGGTCACCCGCCCCCGCGCGCCCTCCTGCGCCGCGCGCGCCAGCTGCGCGATCTCCCGCGGGTTGCCGAGCGACGCGGCGAGGTGGCTCATTCCCGCGGCGAGCACATAGCCGCCGTAGGCCCGGTCCCCGGCCGCCTGCGCCAGCCGCAGCGACTGGATGTAGTAGCGCTGCGCCAGCCCGTGCTGCCCGGTGTCCACGGCCATGTAGCCCGCCAGTTCGGTCAGCCGGGCGACGGCGGCGAACAGCGACCTGCCGACCGCCTCCTTGTAGGAGCCGGCCAGCAGCCCGGAGACCACGCTGTTGAGGTAGTGCACCACCACGGGGCGGATATGACCGGCGCCGTAGCGGTGGTCCAGATCGGAGAGCGCCTCGGTCATCGCCTGGACGGCCGCCACGTCCGGCTCGCCCACCCGGGCCCCGGAGGAGCGCGAGACCTGGTGGTCGGGCTGTGTGATCAGCCAGTCCCGGCTCGGCTCGACGAGCGCGGACGCCGCCACCGTCGAGCCCGTCAGGAAGTCCCGGCGGCCCACGTCGCTGCGCCACAGTTCGCAGACCTGCTCGATGGCGCCGACGACCGTGGGGGCGAACCGCAGTCCCACTCCGGAGGCGAGGTTCTTGCCGTTGGCCATGCCGATCTCGTCGATCGTCACGGTCCGGCCCAGCTTGCGGCCGAGCGCCTCGGCGATGATGCCGGGGGCCCGGCCGCGCGGCTGCTGCCCGCGCAGCCAGCGGGCCACGGAGGTCTTGTCGTAGCGCAGATCCAGTCCGTGTTCGGATCCGCACACGTTGACGCGGCGGGCCAGGCCCGCGTTCGAGCACCCGGCTTCCTGGATGAGCGCCTGCAGGCGTTCGTTGGGCTGCCTCGCGACGAGCGGCCTGGCGGCCATGAGATCCCCCTCCGTGGTTTCCGTGCTGACCCGGCCCGGTCACTTCTCCTGCGCGGCGCATATGCCCGTGATTCCCTCGAACCCCGCCCTTCACAGCGCAATGCACCGCAGGGGGACTACCCACCCAGGGCCGCCCTTCTGTGTACGCGCCCCTACACATGCCCCTATGCGCCGTTCCGAGCGCGGGCTGCCCCCTGGGCTGCGGAAACAGCGACGGCTCGACCGGCGTATGCGCCGTCGTGCCCCGAGCCGCCCCGCTCCGCGCCCGTAACCCCTGGGGGGGACGAAAGTTGTGATGGTCGTGGAAGAGACCATCACCCTTACCTCTGATACTTCTGATGCCTCCGGAGCGACCCCGCGCACGCGCATTCCGGGGCAGCGCACGGCACCGCACGCCGCTCCGCTGGAACACGCGGTGCGTTACACCCAGGAACGGGCCTGGGACGTCTTCCCGGGCACCTGGCTGGAGACGGTGAACGGCGTGCCGCACTGCTCCTGCGGGGAGCGCTCCTGCCCCGCGCCCGGCGCACATCCCGCGCGCGCCCGCTGGGCGGACGAGACGACGGGGAGCGCGACGACCGCGCGCCAGTTGTGGGCGACCGAGCCGCGCGCCGCCGTACTGCTGCCGACCGGACGCGCCTTCGACGCGCTGGAGGTCTCCGAGACGGCCGGCTGCCTGGCGCTCACCCGGCTGGAGCGGATGGCGCAGCCGCTGGGGCCGGTCACCTGTGCCCCGGACGGCAGGATGCTCTTCTTCGTGCTGCCCGGCGTCGCGCCCAAGGTGCCCGCCGTCCTGCGCCGCCTGGGCTGGTCCCCGACCGCGCTGGACCTGCGCAGCAAGAGTGCCGGGGACTGGGTGGCGGCGCCGCCCACCCGGCTGGGCACCCGGGGGGCCGTCCAATGGGCCCGCGAGCCCAATGCCGCCAACCGCTGGCTGCCGGACGTCGACGAGCTGCTGCCCACGCTCGCCTACGCGTGCGGCCGGGAGGCGGCGGGACGCGCGGACCGCACTGCGACGGACGGGGCGGCCCAGTCGGCGGCGGACGGTCCGGGCCGCACGGTGGGGCCCGTCGGAACGGCGAGCGGCCCGGCGAGCGGCTCACCCGCCGCCACCGGCCCGGCCGCGACGGCCCCCGGCGGCCCGGCGCCGGGCCCGATGCCGGGAGCGGCCCCCCGCGGGTATCCGGTGCGGAACGGCCCGGCCGGAGCCCCGCACCGGGTGGCCGGAACCACCGCGCCGACGACCCCGCGGCCTCCGCGGCGGTGACGGCGCGGTGGGCTCCGGAGCTCGGATATCCGCCCGGCCGACGCGCGCCGGCCGGGTCGGCGCCGCGGACCGGTCAGCCACCCGCGGGGAGGGTCGCCCGGAGGAAGGGCTCCACGACGCGGCGCCAGTCGTCGGGCTGGTCGTAGTGGATCAGGTGCCCGGCCTCCGTGACCTCCGCGTAGATTCCGCGCGGCAGCACCCGCACCATCTCCTGGGCCTCGGCCCGGCCCAGTTCGCCGTCGAGACCGCGGACGACGAGGGTGGGGCAGCGGACCTGGGCGAGTTCGTCCCAGTGCGCGTCGTGCACCCACGCCTCGCGGACCCGCATCATCACCTCGGGGGAGAACACCGGCCGCCAGCCGTCCTCGCGCTCGGCCATCACCTCGGCGAAGAACTCACCGCGCGAGGGCCGGGAACGCTCCAGCGAGGGATCGTCCTCACCGAACCATCTGCGGACGTCGGCGAGGGTCGCGAAGGGCACCGGCCACGAGGTGAACCACTCCTGCCACTCGCGCTGCGACTGCTCGCCGAGCGCCGAGGCGCGCATGTCGCTGATCACCAGGGCCTGGACGAGGTCGGGCCGTTTGGCGGCGAGCTGCCAGGCGGTCAGCGCGCCCATGGCGTGGCCGACGAGCGCGACGGGGGCCAGGCCGAGCTGTTCGAGCGCGGCTTCCGCGTCCGCGACGTACGCCTCCCGGTCGTAGCGGGCCTCGTCCGGTTTGTCGCTGCGGCCATGGCCGCGCTGGTCCAGGGCGACCGCGCGGTAGCGGTCGGTGAGCCAGCGGGCAGTGCTCGCCCAGTGCGACGCACGGCCCATGAGTCCGTGCAGTAACAGCACTCCGGGCGGTTTGCGGCGCTGTGACCCGCCCCGGCCGCCGTCGGGTACGCGGGGGGCCGCACCGGGCTCGGGGGCGCCCCCTGCCACGGCCTCGGGAACGGCCTTGGGCGGGTCGGCGAACTCCCAGGCCGCCAGGTGGATTCCGTCCACACCCGTCACATCGATCCGTCGCACCATGCGTCGTGACACCCCCACTCCCGTGACCGCCGCGTCAGACTATCGAACCCTTATTCGAACAGCCGGGGCTCACGGCGAATACCCCACCTTCGAGTGACAACGTCGCGGGGTTGCCCGCCCTCCCCCGGGGGAGACAGGAACCGGGAGGGCGGCCGACCCTGAGAGCTCGGGGCTCCGGGTCGCCGCGGGGGGACATGGGGAGGCGGGGCTCCGGGAGCCGATGGCACCGGAGTCCCGCCTGCTCGGTCCGCCCGAGCGGGGCGCCGCAGAGCCCGCGGAACACTGCATCGATGGCTCCCCTCCCGGCAGCGACAACGTCGCACGGTACCCACGCGACCGCTTGTGTCCGGGCAACTCTGGTACGGCGGGCAGATTTTGGGAAGACGCCCATCCCCGGGGGCGGCGCCCGGCGCTCAGCGGGCCGCAGGGCGCACTGGTCAGCGCCGGGGCGCGACGGACCGGAGCCGGAGCGTTCGCGACCCGACGCGCCCCCGCCGCAGCCCGGCACACCGGGCCGCGCCTCGCTCCCACACGCCCCGAAGAGGGCGCCAGAGCGCACTACGCGCGCGGCCGGACGGTACGGGCAGTCGATCGGTACCGGCGGCCGGTCGGCGCGGGCAGCCGGTCCTCACGGTGCCGCGCGCCCCTCGGACAGCCGGCGCCCCCGAACCGCACCCCCGGGCGCCCGACGCGACCGGCACGCCCGACCTGGTGACGGGCAGCCGGTCGGCACGACGCTCAGCGCTTGGCCACGAACACGTGCGCGGCGATGTCCGTGCCGAGCTCCGCGGCCTCGCCGCTGCTGCCCACCTGGACGCCGCCCGCGGAGCCCGCGTTCACGCTGACGACCGCGCCGGGCTGCACCCCGGCCCGCCGCAGGGTGTACATCAGCTGCGCGTCCATCTGGATCGGCTCGCCGATCCGGCGGACCACGACGGTCTTGCCGTCCCCGCCCGTCTCCACGTCGTTGAGGCTGACCAGGCCCTCGTTGAGGAACGGGTCGGCTTCCGCCGGCTCGCCCAGCTCCTCCAGGCCCGGGATCGGGTTGCCGTACGGCGACTCGGTGGGGTGCCGCAGCAGGTCGAGCACCCGGCGCTCGACCGCCTCGCTCATCACGTGCTCCCAGCGGCACGCCTCCGCGTGCACCTGCTCCCACTCCAGGCCGATGACGTCGACCAGCAGGCACTCCGCGAGCCGGTGCTTGCGCATCACGCGCTTGGCGAGCTGCCGGCCCTCGTCCGTCAACTCCAGGTGGCGGTCCCCGGCGACCGTGACGAGCCCGTCCCGCTCCATCCGCGCGACGGTCTGGCTGACCGTGGGACCGCTCTGGTCCAGGCGCTCGGCGATGCGGGCACGCATCGGGACCACACCTTCCTCCTCAAGCTCCAGGATGGTGCGGAGATACATCTCCGTGGTGTCGATGAGTCCTGACATTGCGTAGCCCCTAGTCAGCTCGTGCGGTGGCCCTCAAGCAATTCTGACGCATCGCACCGACAACCGCGCCGTCCCGCCCGCGCGCCGGGACCGGCGGGCGGGCACCCGGCGGTTGACAGAAGCGGTTGACAGAAGAATGGTCCAGACCTCAACGTGAGCGCCGTACGGACCGCAACGTGAGCGGCGTACTACACAACGGAACCGGGCCGCGGGCAGCACGGACGAGGGCCGCGGGGACCACGGACGCGAAGGGCGCGCGATGGGCGAGAAGGCCGAGCTGCCGGAGCAGGCGCACAACACCCTGGCCGAGGACTTCTTCGACGCGGCCGTCGCGCTGCTGCGGGAAGTCAGGGACGGGGAGGCGGCCGGGATCGCGGCGGCGGGCGAACTGCTCGCGCAGACCGTCGACGAGGGCGGCCGGATCTTCGCCTTCGGCGCGGGCCACTCCTCGCTGCCCGCGCAGGACACCGTCTACCGGGCGGGCGGCCTCGCGGTGATGAACCTGCTCAACGTTCCCGGCGCGGTCGGCGTGGATGTGCACCCCGCCACCCTCGGCAGCGCCCTGGAGCGCGTCTCCGGGCTGGCGGCGGCAGCGCTGGACTCCAGCCCGGCCCGCGCCGGCGACGTACTGATCGTCATCTCCCTCTCCGGCCGCAACCCGCTCCCCGTGGAGCTGGCCCTCAACGCGCGGGCGCTCGGCCTCAAGGTCATCGGCGTCACCTCGGTCGCGTACGCGGCGCAGACCCGGTCCCGGCACACCACCGGCACCTTCCTCAAGGACCACTGCGACCTCGTCGTCGACAGCCGGATCCCGCTCGGCGACGCCGAACTGACCGCCGAGGGCGTCGACGCGCCGTTCGCACCCGCCTCCACGGTGGTGACCAGCGCGGTGATGCAGGCCATCGTCGCCACCGCCACCGGGGCGCTGGCCCGCCGCGGCGTGGAGCCGCCCATGCTCCGCTCGGGGAACGTGGACGGCGGACACGACTGGAACGCCCGCGTCATGGCCGAGTACGCGGACCGGATCTTCTACCGCTGACTTCTACCGCCGACCGTTCTCCAGCACGCCCGCCAGATCGGCCGCGGCCGCCACGTGCGCGGCGATCTGCTCCGCGTAGTCCGCGTCCTCCCGGTCGAAGGGGCGGCGGCCCGCGTCCCGCAGGAAGGTGACCACGCCGAGCGACCGGCCGCGGCAGCGCAGCACCGTGCACAGTCCGTGCACGCTGCCCCGCGGCCACTTGCGCGACCGCGCCCACTCCGCCGCCTCCGGGCCGCGCTGTTCGCCACTGCTGGCCCGCACCGAGGTGCAGCGCTGGTACGCCTGGAGCGCCGGGTGCCCCTCCGGGTAGGCGACGGGGATGCCGCTGGCGGTACCCGGTTCGATGAACGGCGGCCGTCCGCGTTCGACCGCGGGGGTCAGCGCGGCCCGCACCAGCCGCGGGTCGCTGGGCGGCAGCGCGTCCAGCGAGGCGTCCCGGGTGCGCGAGGGCTCGGGGCCGGGGTCGGCGGCCAGATCGAGCAGCGCGTGATCCGCGAAACCGGCCAGCGCGAACTCCAGATGCAGACAGGCGGCCTCGGCCGGGTCGGCGCACTCGGCCGCCGCCCGCGCCGCCCGGTGCAGCTGACTGTCCCGGAAGCGGAGCTGGGCCGCCTCCCGTTCGGTCCGCTTCTGCGCGGTGACGTCCTGGAAGAGCCAGGCGACACCCAGCGGCACGGGCTCCTCGGCCAGCGGGGACGCCAACCGCAGGAAGCCGCTGCGCCAGCAGCGGCGGCGGGCCGACTCCGTGGGCACGGCGCCAGCGTCGTCCCCGTCGGTCCCCGCGCGCCCGGAGCCGCCGCTGCGGCCGGGGCCGCCGGAGTCGTCCTGGGTGGCGGCGGCGTCCTCCCGGCCGGTGTCCGCCGCGTCGGCGCCGCCGCCCGCGCGGCCCGCCGGCGGGCGCAGCGTCACCCAGAGCTCGGCGGGACCGGGCGGCGCCCCCTCGCCCAGCACGTGCTGGAGCGCGCCCTCCAGCTCCTCCATGCCCTGCTCCAGCAGCTCGCCCAGCGGGCGGCCGAGCATGGCGGCGCGGGCGGGCACCCGGAAGGCGCGGGCCGCGGACGCGTTGGCGACGGTGGGCCGCAGGTCGGCGTCGACCAGGACGACGCCCCACGAGGCGTCCTCCAGCAGCGCCTCGCTCAGCGCGATGCAGCGCTCCAGATCGATCTGCGCGTGCACCTCGCTGAACGCGCAGTAGACCCCCTTGGGCCGCCCGTCGGCCCCGGTGACGCCGGAGGACTGGATCCGCACCAGCACCCGCCCGCCGTCCTTGGTCAGCAGCGCGAACTCGTGGACCTGGCGACCGGGCGAGCTCATCGCACCGAGCAGCCGGCCCTCGACCTCCGGCGCGTCGGCCGGGCGCACCGCCCAGCCGGCCAGGCCCTTGCGGCCGACGGCCTCCTCCTGCGTCCAGCCCAGCATCCGCTCGGCCTCGCGGTTCCAGTGGGTGACCACGCCGTCCGCGTCGAAGGCGCACAGTGCCGCGTCCATGCCGTCCAGCAGCGCGGCGAGCAGAAGTTCGTCGTCGGGCCCGCCCTCGTCGTCCGAGGACGACGCGGAGTGAGTCTCGGGTCGAGCGGCCACCTCGGCACCCCCTTGTCGCTGTGGCTGTCCGTCGGTTGTGCGTCCGCCCGCAGGTCGCGGCGCGGCGCCCGTCGCGGAGCGCCACGACTCATGTACGGATCATTCAACTTGAACGTGACGCACGGCACAGCGAGTTCCCGGAAATCGTTGCCGCCCCGAAATTCGATTGCCGCCCCTCGGGGCGGTGCCTACGGTGGGGAGTACACAGGAAAGGAGGTGATCCGGCTGATGATCAATCACCGGACGTGTGAGGTGGCTGCGGCCTGAGGCCGACGCCACTAGCGTGACGCCGGTTCGCCGGCCAATCCACAGCAGTCACCCGGCCCGTGGGCTCGTCGGACTCGTCCGACCGACGCCGTCCGCCGTGCGCGTCTCGCGCGGGGCGGAAGGAGTCGCCCACGGGCCGTCTGCTGTTCTCCTGCCGCCACCCTCCGCCCCGCTGACCTGTCCCACCGCCCTCACAGACCCGCCCGGCCGCATCGCGGCAGCCCGACGACGGCCCGGGCCCGCACGGGGCCCGGGGTCGGCCACGAAGCTCACGGGGTCCGGCACGAGCGGGACGCCCCTACGGGCAGAGCCGCTCGATGTCCCAGCCGCCGTCCTCCGACCGGCTGTAGCGCAGCCGGTCGTGCAGCCGGTTCGCCCGGCCCTGCCAGAACTCGACGGTCTCCGGCCGTACCCGGAAGCCGCCCCACTGCGCCGGGGCCGGAACGTCCTCGCCCTCCGGGTAGCGCTCGGCCAGCTCCGCGTACATCCGGTCCAGCTCCTGGCGGGAGGCCACCCGCGAGGACTGCTCGCTCGCCCAGGCGCCGAGCTGCGAGCCGTGCGGGCGAGTGCGGAAGTAGGCGGCCGTCTCGTCGCGTCCGGTGCGCTCCGCCGTACCGGAGACGATCACCTGGCGGGCGATGCCGTGCCAGGGGAAGAGCAGCGAGACGTACGGGTTCGCCTCGATCTCCCGGCCCTTGCGGGAGCCGTAGTTGGTGAAGAAGACGAAGCCCCGCTCGTCGTGGCGCTTGAGCAGGACGGTACGGGTGCTGGGGCGGCCGCGCTCGTCGGCGGTGGCGCAGATCATGGCGTTGGGCTCGTGCAGCCCGCTTGCGGACGCCTGCGCGAACCAGAGCGCGAACTGCGCGAAGGGGTCGGGCGCCAGCTCACTCTCGCTGAGCCCTTCGTACCGGTAGTGGGCGCGCATCGCGGCGGGATCGAGGGTGGTCGGATCCGTCGGATCCGAGGTGGCGGTTGCGTCGGCGGGGTCGGCGGCAGCGTCGTCAACGTCATCAGCGTGAGGCACGCCGCCATCTTGCAGCATCCGTCCCGGCCGCGGTCGGACAGTCTGCCCGGTGGACGCCGGCCGCACACCTGAACGCCCGGAATCGGCCCCTGTGCCTCATCTCACCCTCCCGCGCAGCCGCCGGAACCGCCAGAATCCTGCCCCGAGAGCTGTGGCAGTCGTACACCAAGGGCTATCGTTGCCGCTCCGCCCAGCAGCGTGCTCCAGGCCACAGGCACGGGAGCGTGAGCAGCCATCGGGGCGGGCATGACCGAGGTGACGGCCCGGTCCGTGAGCCGCGAGGTCGGCAGCGGAACCGTTCAGCCGCACCCGCACCGCAGACCACGCTGCCCCGCGCAGCCCACGCCGAGTCGCTGCCTCAGCGCAGCCACGCCAGACCGCTGCCCTGTGCAGCCACGCCAGAGGTCGTCCGCCGTCAGCCCGCCCTGACAGCGCTTTACGAGGGAGCCGCCAGATGTCCGACTTCGTACCCGGACTCGAGGGAGTCGTCGCGTTCGAGACGGAGATCGCCGAACCCGACAAGGAAGGCGGCTCGCTCCGCTACCGCGGGGTCGACATCGAGGACCTGGTCGGCCACGTGTCGTTCGGCAGCGTGTGGGGCCTGCTCGTCGACGGCGGCTTCACCCCCGGACTGCCGCCCGCCGAGCCGTTCCCCATCCCGGTGCACTCGGGCGACATCCGGGTGGACGTCCAGTCGGCGCTCGCCATGCTCGCGCCGGTCTGGGGCCTCAAACCACTGCTCGACATCGACGAGCGCACCGCCCGCGACAACCTGGCACGCGCCGCCGTCATGGCCCTGTCCTACGTCGCGCAGTCCGCGCGCGGCCAGGGCCTGCCGATGGTGCCGCAGAAGGAGATCGACCAGGCCGACTCGGTCGTCGAGCGCTTCATGCGCCGCTGGCGCGGCGAGCCCGACCCCAAGCACGTGGCCGCCGTCGACGCCTACTGGACCTCAGCCGCCGAGCACGGCATGAACGCCTCCACCTTCACCGCCCGCGTCATCGCCTCCACCGGCGCCGACGTGGCCGCCGCACTCTCCGGCGCGGTCGGCGCCATGTCCGGCCCGCTGCACGGCGGAGCGCCCTCCCGGGTGCTCGGCATGATCGAGGAGATCGAGCGCACCGGCGACGCGGACGCCTTCGTCAAGCGGCAGCTCGACCAGGGCGAGCGGCTGATGGGCTTCGGCCACCGCGTCTACCGCGCCGAGGACCCCCGCGCCCGCGTGCTGCGGCGCACCGCCAAGGAACTGGGAGCCCCTCGCTTCGAGGTCGCCGAGGCCCTGGAGAAGGCCGCCCTCGCCGAGCTGCGCGCCCGCCGCCCCGACCGGGTGCTGGAGACCAACGTCGAGTTCTGGGCCGCCATCGTCCTCGACTTCGCCGAGGTCCCGGCCCACATGTTCACCTCGATGTTCACCTGCGCCCGCACCGCCGGCTGGTCGGCGCACATCCTGGAGCAGAAGCGCACCGGCCGCCTCGTCCGCCCCTCCGCCCGCTATGTCGGCCCCGGCCCCCGGGACCCGCGCGAGGTGGCCGGCTTCTCCGCCTGACCCCCGGCCCGGCCCCCGCCGTCCCCGCCCCGCGCTCTCGCGGGGGCGGGGACGTCGGGTGTCGGCTCAGCGATGCGGGCGCCACCCGGCGAAGGCGACCCGCCCGGTCAGCCGCCGAGCTGCTGCTCCACCACGGCGATATGTTCCCGCAGTACCTCCACAATGGCGCCGAGGTCTCCCGTTGGGGGAATCGACCGGACATCGTCCACTCCGTTCTCCAGGGCCAAGGAGACGACCGCCTCGATCCGAGCGGGCTGGGGGACATATGCGTCTCGCAGCCACTTCGCGAACCCCGCACCGTGGAGGGGCGTTGCCAGTCTGAGCAAGACCGAGCCGGTCCGGGGGAAGGGCGTGCTCACGATGCCTTCCAGCCACTCACCCGGCATGAGCTCGATTTCGAAGCTCAGTGACTGCGCCTCACGGGGCCCCAGAGCACCCTCTTCTTGAGAGACCGAAGAGTCCGGGAAAGACTGACTCAGAGCCTGACCGAACCCGGAAAGAGTGAGGTTCCAGCCAGCGGCGTCCTCTTCGGGTGGGGTGAAGATGAAGTCGTACCGCAATGGTTCTTCGCTGACGCCCATATCTAAGCGTTGTCCCGTAAATGATCTACGGCGTGCTCGCTGACCTGCGTTTTCCCTTCGTCACCCGGCGAGGGTGAGGTTGTGCAGGCGAGCGATGCCGAGCATGGCGTGGTGAACGCCGTCGCCTTTGAGGCGGCAGTCGCGGAGGATCTTCCAGGTCTTCATGCGGGCGAAGGCGTGCTCGACACGGGCTCGGACTCTGCGGTGCGAGGTGTTGTGTCCCTCTTTCCATGCCTCGAGTTCGCTCTGGCCGGGTTCGCGGCGATGCGGGATGACCAGGCCGGTGCCCCGGTAGCCGCCGTCCGCGATGACCGTGGTCTGGCCGACAGCAGCCTTCGCACCGGACAGTTCCCACGCCTTGCAGTCGTTGCGGTTGCCGGGCAGAGGGCGGCCGACCGCGACGACCAGCCGAGTGTCCGCGTCGATGACGACCTGGTGGTTGGTGGAGTACCGGTAGTTCTTCGACTGCTCGGCGACGCTGTGGTCGCGGGTGGGGACCAGGGTGCCGTCGACGAACAGCACGGTGTCCTTGCGGAACCGCTTACGCTGCTGGAGGGCGAGCGACGACCCGAGGTGGTCGATGATGCGGTCGGCCGCGGACTTGGACACCCCGAACAACGGCGCCAGCTGGCGCAGGTCAGGTTCGTCCGCCAGTAGGCGGAGACCAGAAGCACACGGTCCTCCAGCGGCAGACTCCACGGCCGGCCCTTGCGCACCGGATCCGCACCCTCAAGCCGGAGCGCGGTGATCAGCTTGCCGAACTGGCGCGGGCTCAACCCGCTGAACGGGGCTATCCAAGAGGGCTGCGACGCCGTGATCACACCAGACACAGCAAGATCATCTCACCCCTGACCAACAGTTACGGGACAGGTCTTAGCGAGCGCTCCAGGCTGTCCGGATTGAACTGCAACACGATGATCCCCTTCGTGGTCCCCCGCTCGGGATCCACGATCACAATCCCCGACCGAATCGGCTTGGGTATGTCCGGGTAGCGTGTCACGAATTCATGCCTTCCAACTCGTCAAGAATGATCCGAGCGGTCTCTTCGAGTGGCTCGCTCATTCCTTCTTGCTCCAAGAAGTTCTCGATGAGAGTCTCGTACTGGCTCCACGGCTGGTATGTCATTGCGAGCAGGGCGGCTTCACGCACGTCCTCGCGGTCAACTCCGAGGGCGTCTCGCACATGAGAAAAGAAGTCCTGATCAAATTCTTTCGGAGCCCCCAATCCCATCCGCAGAATTGCTTCGGGAAGTGCGTTCGGTTCTGCGTTCGCGTCCACCGTCTGCAATAGTTCAGGGACCCTCCAGGTGTCCAGCACCGCCTCCACTATATCGACGAATTCGCTCAGATCGTGAGAGTTCTCTGCCGTGACGACAACGTACGGGAGAGCGGAAAACACGTCTTCGCGATAGTTGAGGGCGGGACCGGTTTCTGCGTGCCAGATCACCTGACGAGGGACACCCTCCTCCTCGTTCATTGGAATGTCTGCGTGTCTGGCCAGTCCAAGACGGGCGGCGAGCTCGTCGACAGATTCCTCATCGGTTCCCGGGCGCAGGACCATGCGCCGACTCAGGAACAGGTTGCTCCCCATGCAGGTTCCTCCGTGACGGTCTCGCTCTAGTGCAATCCATAGAACTCGTACATTTTGACTCTAATTTGTTCCCTGAGCTGCTGAAGTGTCCTTACCTGTCCCCCGGTGCTGGTTCTTATGTCTAAGGCTGTCCCGGAATCGCTGGTCACGTGTTGCTAAACGCGCTCATGCTGGCTTGTGGGTACTGGGAGTCGTCACTGGGTATCGATGCGCAGGTCCCGTATGTACCAGTCGAGCCGTGTCCCGTCCACGCCGTGCGTGTGCTTGCCAGGGATGAACCCCGCCCGCTGGGCGACAGCAGCGGATGCGGCGTTCTCCGGATCTACCCGGATTACCGCCTCTTTCCCGCCCTCATTTGCCGCGTATCGGGAGACCAGGAGGACCGCGCGGGTGGCCAGGCCGCACCCCCTCCAGGATGGGTAGAGCCCGTAGGCGACATTCACCTGGCCAGCGGACAAGCCCTCTGCTGCGAATCGCAGGTCGATCGTCCCTGCGAGCGCCTTGTCGGCGCCTGCCCGGATACCGAAAGCGCGGAGTGGCCCGGCCGTGTCCCACTGTTCCCGGCAGTGCCGGATGTAGGCGACGACGCCTTCGCGCGTGCCGGGACCGCCGCTGAGCCAGCGAACCAGCGGATCATCCTCCCCTGCGAGGTGCGCCTCCGCATCGTCCAGGCGCAGCGGGGACAGGGTGATGATCCCGTCGGACATCTTCACGTCATGCATCTGGCGATTCTTGGCGCCAGGGCTGCGTCGCGCCATCGGGTTCCACGGATATCGTACAGAGCCACGCCAACACCGAGGATGATCTTGGGGCGGCTGGTGTGATTACGGCGTCAGAGTCTTCCTGGATAGCCCCGTTCACCAGGCTGAGCCCGCGTCAGTTCAGGAAGCCGGTCACCGCGCTGCGGCGCGAGGGTGCCGATCCGGTTCGCCGCGGCCGACCGTGGAGCCTGCCGTTGGAGGATCGGGTTTTGCTGGTCGCCGCGTACTGGCGGACGAACCTGACTTCGCGGCAACTCGTCCCGCTGTTCGGGATCTCGAAGTCCGCGGCCGACCGCATCATCGACCACCTCGCCCCGTCGCTCTCGCTCCAGCCCCCAGGCGGTTTCCGCAAGGACACCGTGCTGATTGTGGACGGCACGCTGGTCCCCACCCGCGACCACACCGTCGCGGAGCAGTCGAAGAACTACCGCTACTCCACCAACCACCAGGTCGTCATCGACGCCGACACCCGTCTCGGCGTCACCGTCGGCCGACCGGCCCCGGCAATCGCAACAACTGCAAGGCGTGGGAAATGTCTGGCGCCAAGGCAGCCGTCGGACGCACCACGGTGGACGCACCACGGTGATAGGCGACGGCGGCTACCGCGGCACCGGCCTGGTCATTCCACACCGCCGCGAACCCGGCCAGGGCCGAGCTCCCGGCCTGGAAAGAGGAACACAACACCTCCCACCGCAAGGTACGCGCCCGCGTCGAGCACACCTTCGCCCGCATGAAGAGCGGGAAGATCCTCCGCGACTGCCGCTTGAAGGGCGATGGCGTCCACCACGCCATGCTCGGCATCGCCCGCCTACATAACCTCACCCTCGCCGGGTGAGCGAGCACGCCGCCATCACAACGACCATGTCCAGGCCGACTCATAGATCATTTGCGGGACAGCCCTTAGACGAGGGTCAGTGCCTCATTCACGCCGTGAGACGAAGGGATCACCGCGTCAGAGGCGATCATCAATGTCTCGGACCAACGGTCGCGGTAGGTGTCCTTGGATGCTTCCAGCGCACGAATATCCTCGGCCTCGGCCGTACGGTCCCGCATGACGTACAAGTGATAGCTGAGCGCCGTGGAAAACTGCCGCGCGGCCCTGTGAAGCTCCGTATAGCAACTGCGCCGCAGTTCACGGTGCTCGCGAGCTTCCTCGAAAGCATGGGTCATCTCCAACTCGGCCGCTTGACCCGGTCGGCACCACGCTGGGTGAACAGCGCACCCCCGAGCGTCCCCCGACACCGGCGACTGCGATCACTATCGCACCGACATCCATCGGACCACTCTAACGGCCGTCCCCGCGGGGGCTTTGGCCCCCGGTGCGTGCTGGCACGGCGGCTCGCGAGCGACGACGGATCGAGCTATCCGAACGGGCAGTGCAGCGCCTTCGAGACTTACGGGACAGCCTTAGTCGAAGTACCGGGATTCACCTTCCTCGGACGGTGAACCGGTACACCGCGCATCTTCGACACCTCATCGAACAAGCCATGGCCGCCCTCGCGCCCTGGCGGCTTGTCCGCAAGTTCAGCTGCGCGAGCATCAGCATCACGAGGCTCGACCAATGCGCCCTCTGGCCACAACTGGCCAGCTCAGAGCCAGAATGAAGCAGGATCACCGAACGTCAGCGAGCGCGATAGAGCTCGCTCTGCCCTTCCTGCTCCGCGTGGCGCGCCCCGTCAGCCACTTGCCAACGCGGCTCCGAATCGAGCCAGGCAGTGCCACACCTTCTTGACCTCCTGTGCGTCATAACGTCCGGTCCGTGCGGCGTCTCCGACAAGGCTCGGATCGATAAGGCCACCAACTGCGATCTGGGGGCCCAAGTCGACGATCTCCTGGCCTCGATACTCGGGATGCCGCCGGAGTTCCTGGACGGTGAGTCGGAACCCCGGGTGCCACTCCACGGGGCACGGGAGGCGGCCCGCAGCCGTTTCGACAGTCGTGCCCCGGTAGCAGTGGTCCAGAACCAGGGCCTCGACGTCGCGGTCGAGGCGAACGGGTCCATGAACCTGAGCTTCGATGCAGTCGTCGAGGGCATCCCGATGATCGGCCTGAGCAAGCTCGACAAGCCTCATGCTTTCTGCGGTACCGAAATCCGAGGGCTTCAGGCAACTGTCGGGATAGCAGAACGTCGTACGCCGTAGTGTCCGGGCGGTGAGCCGGAAGTGGGAGGAGCCGAAGCGCGGCGCCGCACCGATCGGGCTCTTGCGGAAGTTCAGTGCCCCGTAGACGGGCCGCTCTCCGGCAGTAGCGGCGTCGTAGGCGCCGTTGAAGATCCGGCTCTCCCACTGCCACCGGTCTCCGCCGGGATAGGCAGTCAGCCCGCCATTGCTTGTTCCGGTGACGAACTGCGAGACGTAGGAACCGTACCCGAGCAGGGAGTCGAGGATCGGCCTTCCACCTGCCAGGCGGTCGGGATGGACGTTGAGGGTTACCCGCAGCGTCGGGTCCATCGGCGGTCCGCACGAGAGCCCGGCTACGTGCTCAAGAGCCCGTTCTTGCGGCGTCCGGATGGAGTCGAAGCTCATACACGCAGTGTCCCCGGGCCGGCCAACCCCTGCACCCAGGCTCCCTCACGGCCTTCGCTCGAGGCTTCACGCTGAGCGGGATACGGCAGGAGCGACCTCGAGGTCGGGGATGTGATCACGGTGACTGACGTGACCGGGGACGCACTCGGGATACCGCGTCGGTGCGCGTGGAGTGCCCGCTGCGCGGAGGGCGCGGCCAACGGTGATCAACTGGTCTCCGGAACATGTCCGACCAGGTGGCGTCGTCCCCGCCGCCGGTTGCGACAGCGGGGACGGCCGCGTCTGTCGCGGTAATGCTCAGTCCCGGTAGTACGGGGTGACTGAGACGGTGCCGTCCGAGTTGACCATGCAGGCGTAGCCCTCGATCCAGCCCGCGTTCTGCAGTTCGTCGCCGACCGCCTGGCAGTCCTGGATGCTGGTGCCGGGAACGACGATGTCCTCACCCTGGTGGACCGCCGGAGCAGCCTGGGCCGCGCCGACGGCGATGCCCGAGAAGGCCAGGAGACCGGCACCGACAACTGCTGCACGCTTGAACTTGCGCATGCTCTCCCTCTCTGCCTGCACGCCCGAATGAACGACGTGCAAATGATCATCTTGCAGGGAGTTCGATGCCGTCCCCCGCGAGAAAGTTCACGCGGCCTCGCGCTTCTTCGGGCCGCTACCTCGCCAACTGGGCGACGAAGGAGGCCCACTGGGTGGACGAGACGGAGAGGACAGGGCCGTGCCGGTCCTTGGAGTCACGGACGTGCACAGTGGCGGGGGCCTGCGCGACCTCGACACAGTTGCCAGTTGCCTCCCTCGGGGCCGCTGTAGCTGCTCTTGAACCACGACAGCTCCCGGAGACGGGCTGTCTGCTGCTGACTTCTCATCAACAGGGACCTCAACAATCCTCATCTCGCTGTTCGGGGGCACTTTCTACTTCGCTGATCACCTGCTGGACAGCTCACTTCGTGAAAGCGCGAGGCTCGTGCGCGGACTCGAGGGCGGGCTCGGGGTCGCGGTTGCGGCGCTGGGAGAACACGGCGACGGCCAGTGCGCCGGCGAGGAGGATGCCGAACGCCACCCACAGCGCCACCGTGTATCCGTGCACCGTTCCTGCGTTGACGGCTGCGCGGCCGGCCCCGTGCTCCTTGAGGTACTCACCGGTGACGCTGGTGGCGATCGAGTTGAGCAAGGCGGTACCGAACGCGGCGCCCACCTGCTGCACTGTGTTGTACGCCGCTGAGGCAACACCTGCGTCGGCGTGCCCCAGTTGCACCGTCGCCCTGTCGGTCGCCGTGGCCAGCAAGCAGCCGAGGCCGAGACCCGTGAGGATCATCGAGGGCGTCAGGTAGGCGGCGAAGACGTTGGAGCTGTCAGTCTCCAGTTACGTGAGGATCAGCATGCCGAGTCCGGCGGACAGCAGGCTGCCCGCGATCAGCACGTTCGCGGGGACACGTCCGTTCGGTTTCCCAGCGATCAGCATGGCGCCGATGGTGGTGCAGACCGCGTTCACCAGCAGGGTCATCCCTGCCTTGACAGGCGAGTAGCCCAGGATCGTCTGCGTGTAGTAACTGACGAACAGGTAGAAGCCGAACATCGCGATGAACATCACGCACACGGAGGCGAAGGCGATGCCCCGTGTCCGGTGCGTGAGGATGTGCAGCGGCAGCAGCGGATGCCCTGCCCGGGCCTCGACCAGGACGAACAGTCCCAGGAGCACAACTCCGCCGATCAGGAGGGCGAGCACCTTGGGGTCTCCCCAGCCGTGCGGTTCGGCCTGGGTGAAGCCGTAGACCAGGCAGACGAGACCCGTGACACTGAGCAGCACCCCGGGAAGGTCCAGACGGCGAAGGCTGCCGCTGGGGCGGTCCCGCTTGATGAGGGGCACGCCCAGCAGGGCAATCGCGGCCATCGGGATGTTGACGTAGAGACACCAGCGCCAGTCGGCGTATTCGGTGAGCAGACCGCCGGCCACCACGCCGAGCGCTGCCCCGCCAGCCCCCACACCGGCGAAGACACCGAAGGCTTTGCCGCGCTCACGTCCGTCGGTGAATGTCAGGATCAGCAGGGACAGAGCGGCCGGCGCCAGCAGAGCGGCGAAGACCCCCTGCCCCGCTCGGGCGGCGAACAGTACGCCTCCGGAGTTCGCTGCCCCGCCGATTCCGGAGGCCACCGCGAATCCGATCAGCCCGAGGGTGAAGGAGCGCCGGTGCCCCAGGGCTCCGCACACCCGGCCGCCGACGAGGAGCAGGCCGCCGAAGGCCAGCGCGTACGCGGTGATCACCCAGTGACGGTCGGCGTCCGTCATCCCCAGGTCCTGCTGGGCCGAAGGGAGGGCGATGTTCACGATGGTCGCGTCCAGCACGACCATCAGCTGAGCGAGGCTCACCACGGGGAGAACCCACCAGCGTTTCGCAGGCGGTGCGGCGGGAGCCGGGGCTTCTTGCTTGATGTCTGTCACGATCACTCGCACTATGGTCGAGTGGCTCGAACATTGGTCTAGTGGCTGTGACTGTACTACGACTCAGCGCAGTGGGGCATGACGGAACGTGGTCGCAAGCCCCCGGGGGAAGTGGCCCGCGCAACGTCAAAACCCCAGGTGAACGCTGGGTTGGGAGATTTTTCAGAAAGTGGGGGGACGTGTCGCGGCCAGGGAGCGACGACCACCTCGCACGCGCCGGTGGTGCGGGCATGCAAGACTCCGGTGCACCCTCGGTGCGGATTGCTGCGCCGCGGCCCGAGCCGCGTGATTTCGGAGGTGAACGTCATCGCAGACAAAGAGGGCACGAAGAGCCGGTCCGGCGGGAAGGTCGGCAATGTCTGGCTGCGCCCCTCGAGGGAGAACAATGGCGAGCCTCCGTTGACCCGGGCACGCATCGTCGAAGCGGCCGTCGCGCTGCTGGACGACGAGGGCATGGAACGGCTGACGATGCGACGGCTGGCCGAACGGCTCCAAGTGGGCGCGACGACGCTGTACTGGCACGTGGCGACCAAGGACGATGTCATCGACCTCGCGGTAGACGCCATCTTCGGTGAGACCCAGGTGCCGGGCCGGCACGCGGAGAGTGCGCGCGAGGACATCGCGACGCTCGTCCACAACTGGCGCAAGGCGATGCTCCGGCACCCCTGGGCAGCCACTGTGCCCGCACGTCAACGGCCGCTCATGGGACCGAACTTCCTCGCTTGGATGGAATTCCTCCAGACCGCCCTGGTGCGCGCGGGACTGACCGGGAAGCGGCTCAACGCGGCGACATGGGCGCTCTACAACCACGTGATGGGCGCTACCGCCACCCAGTCCAGCCTGCAACTCTCCGCCGAGGACACTCGGATGGGGCAGGAGTATCTGGAGAGCCGACGTGAGCAGTATCCGACAGTCGCGGCGAACAGCTACATCGCAGACGATGACTGGGACGCCAACTTTCGACTCGGCCTCGGATTCCTGCTCGACGGAATCGCGGCGGGAGCCCAACGCTGAGCGCAGCTCTACCGGCACTGCTGAACCAATGCCAGCGGCGGACGTGCTGCTTTGGCCAGCAGGCATCGTGCCCCGCGTCGTTGAGGGCGTCGCCGTCCACCATGCGAGGTTCGGGGCGAGAGGGACCAGGCCATCGCCGGCCTCTGTAATGAGCGGTATGCGGTGATGGCGCCCACGCCGAAGCCGGCGGCAAGCTGAGCGTACGCGTGACCGGAGCGCAGGTACGCGAGAACGGGCAGAGCCTGGCATCCGGCGCCCCGGCTGCCTCCATCGTGTTCCACTTTCCCGACGCAGCGCCTGCAGGCGCACCGACAGGAGACACGGGGTCGAGGCGGACACATCAAGACCGGGCGGGTGGACAAGCACCCAGAAGCTCCGGGTGGAGCCGAGCCGGTGGTCTTGGTCGTGCGTCCCCGCCCCCACTCAGTTGCGGTGGCGGGGACGTCGTGTGCTCAGTCCTGCGTCCCCCGCCGGGCGAAGGCGACGAAGGCCGCCCACTGGGTGGACGGGACGGAGAGGAGGGGGCCGCGCTGTTGCTTGGAGTCACGGACGTACACAGTGGCGGACCTGTGAGCAACCTCCAGGCAGTTGCCCCCACCCGAACCGCTGTAGCTGCTCTTGCGCCATGACAGCTCGTCGAGCCGGGCTGCCTCCTGCTCGTTCGTCATTGTTCTCCTGCCAACTGCTCGATGTAGACGGCTGACTCCTCGACGTTCAGCGCCTGGGATCGCAGCTTGCCATACCGCAAGGCGAATGTGCTGACCTGCTTCGGATCGCTGACGACATACCCGATGTCCTGCGCTTCAAAGTAGCCGTACTGCTGATGCCCCGAGGTTTCCACGAGGACGAATCCGCCGTTGAGACCGGTGTGGAAGCCACAGCCGATCGGCACAACCTGGATGGCCACGTTGCGCAGCGCCCCCAGGGCAAGCAGGTGCCGGTACTGCTCCCTCATCACCTCCGGACCACCTAGTTCCTGCCGCAGAGCCGCCTCTCCGATGACGAAAGAGAAGTCCACCATCGGCCGCTTGGTGAGAATCTTCTGCCTGCTCAGCCGGGCATCGATGCTGTCCTCGATCGCATCCTCGTCCAGCATGGGCACGTGCCCCTCGAACAGGGCACGCGCATACCCCTCGGTCTGCAACAGGCCCGGGATCAGCAGCGGGTCGTAGTCGAACCGGCTGACCGCCTCCATCTCCAACAGCACGAAGTCACGGAAGAAGGGCGGCAGTTTGGCGAAGTCAACATCCTCCTGGAGGGTCGAGAGGACGTCGCCCGCGTCCAGCACCCGCTCGGCCGCCAGGGTGAGCGGAGCCTTCGCGGGGCGGCGGCCCTGCTCGACGGAGGCGAGCTGTTCGGTCGAGTAGCCCAGGAGCGGGGCCAGGGCTTCTTGCGAGTACCCGGCGGCCAGCCGGAACTTGCGCAGCAGTTTGCCGTAGCCGACCCAGATGCCGGGGCGGTCGTCCTCGCGTTTGCGCTGCTGCGGGGTGGCGGCCGTGCGGGGTGCGGGGACGGCGCGGCCGTCCTTCTTCCGGTCCGGCTGCGGGGAGGGGGTGTGCTGGTTCGGGTCGGTCATCGCTCTCACGTCCTCGTGCGCCCTCTTACGGGTCTCCGCGTCAACGCCGTCATGCCGTGGGTCGGTCACGGCGGACGGCCCGTACATCCCCGCGCAAGAACGCGCGCGTGACCGTACCGGCGGCCGGCGGACGCGCTCCTGACATGGGCCACGCTAGCCGGGTGACGAGACCGTCACGCTATGAATCCGCGAACGCAGGAAATTCGCCAGTCCGGGCCACCCCAGGTGGGGGCCGGATCGGAGGTGCCGTCGGCCACGTTCTGCGTGCAGCTCAGCTCGACTCGGCGCGGAGCGCGGCTCGCGCGGCTGCTCGCGACGCAGTGGCTGGACGAGCGCGCGATCCCGTACCGCAGCACGGGCTCGCACCATGCGGCGCTGGTCGTGGCGGAGTTGGCGGCGAACGCCGTACGGCACTGCGGCAGCATCGGCCGGGACTTCCGGCTGCGTCTGACGTTGACCGGGACGGCGTCCGCCCGGCGGCGGCTGCGGGTGGAGGTCACCGACGCACGCGCGGACAAACCGCTCCCGCCCCGGGTATCGGAACCACCGTCCCCCGAGGAGGAGTCCGGGCGCGGGCTGCTGCTGGTGGACGCCCTGGCGGACCGCTGGGGCGACAGGACGGACGACCGGATCACCAAGACCCTCTGGGCGGAGTTGGCGCTGCCGGGTGAGCGGCCGAGTGCTCTTCCTGGTTCCGACAAGGCAGCTTCATGAGGTCTACGAGGCCGGGAGAGCTACTGGTTCACCGAGTGGTCGAATGCTCCAGTGTGGGCAAAGCTCCACCCGCGGTTCCGGCCACCCGCCGCGACTCGAGACGTCCTCCGCCCGAAGCGCTTCGGGCGGATCGGCGGCGCAGGCCCCGAATGCGCGGGAGGACCCAGGCGGCGAGCCGAGCCGGCAGACGGCGCCCCTGACCAGGACTGATGCCGTCACAGTCCGCGCGCCGGCGGCGGAACGCGACCTTGCGTCCGCACCACCCGAACTCACGCCGGCCGAACGGGAACAGCGCCGGGCGGAACAGAAACGGGAACTCGACCGCACGATGCGTCGCATGAGGGAGCACCATGAGCGGAACATGGCCAAAGTCCCCTACCCGCAGTGCACATGCTGCACGATGCCAGTGGGCAGTCGCTGGAGCTGCTCCCACAACCCGTCCAGTCAGTACCAGCCGTTCGACGGCCCTCTTCGGTGGTGAGCCATGACGTGGGATGAGGACGAATACCGCGACTGTCTGCGGTCGGAGCGGCGGGCGTATGCATGGGTGATGCAACACCATGGAGGGCTGACGCCGGTGGAGGCCGAGCAAGCCGCCCTGGAGCAGTACCCGTACGAGCCGCCTGACGCCTCGTTCCGGGGGCTCGTCTTCCATGACGAGGCATGGCACTGGGCGATGCTGGCGATCCACGGTGATCGCTACGTCGTGGAGCATCCCGAACTGGTCGGCCCGCCACATGAGTACCGGGCACTTCCGTAACCGCAGGGCGCCGGGCGGAGGCAGGTCGACTCAGGTCGACGTCCGGCTGGTGCGGACCGGGCGGCGGTCGCGGAGGCGTTGCAGTGCCGTGAAGTCGTCGAACCAGGCCGTGGTGTGTCCGGTTGCGCCGTCCTCGTGGGCGCGGACGGTGCGGGTGGCGTACACGCTGTTGAGGAGCCAGGGCTGCTTGTCGGGGCCGATGTCGCGGACCATGGCGTCGGCCTGGGCGACTCCGTAGGTGGCCACGGCGAGCTTTCCGGTGTCGCGGAACCGCTGGACCTGGTCCCGCAGGTAGTGCCGGTTCTTGTGGAACCAGGGGCTCGCGGACAGGAAGGCGTCCCATTTCTCCTGGGGGAAGGGGTTGTCCACCGCGGTCTTCAGGAGCTGCCAGACCCGGGTGTCCGGAGCGACGTCGTAGCGGCGGGCGAAGCGGGGCGGGATGCGGTCCCGCAGGTGGGTGCGCCAGTGGTGGACGAGGGAGAACTCGGTCGCGAGGAACTTCTGGTCGGAGCGCAGGTGCGGGACGACGTAGTCCAGGTACTGCTGGGCGGCGTCGAGGGAGGTCACGTGCGGGTGGATGTCGACGCCTTCGATCTCCGGAGCGCCGTGGACGAAGTCGAGCCAGCGGCGGGTGGCCGGTGTCCGCTCGGCGGGGTCGTCGAGGTGGTTGAGAGCGCCCATGTACAGGCGGGTGCGGCAGCCGTCCGGGAAGTGCTTCCTGCGGTACGCGATGACGTGCTCGGCCACGTGCTCGTAGAAGGTGTTGAGGGCGGTGCCGTCGCGGTCGGCGCGCCGACTCTCCAGGAACGGCTCGTTGCCGATCACCAGGATGTCGACCTTTCCCAGCACCGCGCGGGCCGCCTTCTCCACCCGCGCCAGTTCTGCCTCCATCGCCCGGCTCCCCGGAGCGGGGAGCGCCCGCTGCCGGTAGGGGAACTTCAGCGACAGCACGGTGCCGTAGTGCTGCTCGTGCGCGGACAGCAGGGCGGCCACCGCGCGCTGTTCGCGGACCGGTCCCCGGTCGGCCTGCGGCATCGGCAGGAAGCCCCGCAGCCAGCTCGCGGAGACGCCCCGCAGCCGGGCGAAGCTGACCTCGCCGGGGTCCTCGTTGAAGTTGGCGCCCAGGACACCGCTCGGCGCCGCTGCCGGGCGCTGCGCGGAGCCGCCGTCCTCGTGTCCGCCGTCCCCGCCCTCTCCGTCGCCTTCCGCGCTGCACCCGGCCGCCAGCAGCGCGGCGGCGGACGCGCCGAGCAGCAGGCGGCGGCGCGGGATTCCGGGGCTCCCCGGATTCGACGTACGCGGGTCCGGCGGCGGCAGGCGGTGCATCGGGGCCTCCTTCGCGGGCTGACGGGTTCTCCTGCCCGTCCACAACGCGAGGACACCGCGAGGCGTTCACCGCCGGCCCGTGCCGGCCCTTCCCGTCTTCCCCGGCTCAGTCCCGCAGGCTGTCCTCCAGCAGGCGGGCCCATTGGGCCACGACGCGCTCGCGGCGGGCGCTGTCGTCGGTGAGCAGGTTGGCGAGGCCGAGGCCGCGGGCCATGTCGAGGAGGCCCTGGACGGTCTCGCGGACGCCGGGGCGGCGCTCGTCCACGCCGAGCAGGTCGACCGCCATGCGGTGGGTCTCCCGTCCCATCCGGGCCTCCAGGTCCGCCACCCGGGGGCCGAGCTGGGGCTCGTTGGAGGCGGCGACCCACAGGTGCAGGGCCGCGCGGAACAGCGGCCCGGTGTAGAGGGCGACCAGCGCCTCGACGACGGCCCGCGCACCGGCCGGGGCCGGCAGCTCCCGCAGGGCGCGGGAGCGCTCCTCGGCGACGTATTCGACGGCGGCCGTGAAGAGGTCCTCGCGGGTGGGGAAGTGGTGCTGGGCCGCGCCGCGGGAGACGCCCGCGTGTTCGGCGACGACGCTGACCGTGCTGCCCGACCAACCGTGCTCGGCCAGGCAGGTCACGGCGGACTCCAGCAGGCGTTGCCGGGTGGCGCGGCTGCGGTCCTGCTTGGGCGCCGCGCCCCGGGCGGTACGGTCCTGCCGGGCCGGCGCCGCACCCCGGGTCCGGCCCTGCTCAGCTCCGGTCCGGCCCTGCTCAGCCGGCGCCGTGCTCCCGTCGGCGCCCGCGATCCCGGCGGCGCCGCGCGCGCCGCCCGCGCCGCCGGTCGTCGTCCGTTCGCGCCCGGCCCGTGTGTTCACCGCACGGGCGCCTGCCGCACTGCCCATTCGGGCTCCCGTCGTTCGAGAAAGGCCGTCATGCCCTCGCGGGCCTCGTCGGACGCGAACAGCCGCGCCGACAGTTCAGCGAGCGTACCGGTGTCCCGGTCGAAGGCGGCCAGCACCTCCCTGGTGACCAGCCGCTTCGACTCCGCGAGGCCCTGCGGGGAGCCCTGCCGCAGCCCGTCCAGGACGGGCGCCAGCGCCTCGTCCGGGTCGTCGGCGGCCAGCGTGATCAGGCCGATCCGGGCGGCCTCGGCCGGGCCGAACCGTTCGCCGGTGAGGTAGTAGCGGGACATCGCGCGCGGGTCGGTGCGCGGCAGCACCGGCAGGGAGATCACCGCCGGGGCCACCCCGATCCGGGCCTCCGTGAAGGCGAACGTCGCCCCCGGACCGGCGACAGAGATGTCGCAGGCCGCCAGCAGCCCGGTGCCGCCCGCGCGGACGTGGCCGCTGACCCGGGCGACGACGGGCTTGGGGAAGGCCACCACGGTGCGCAGCAGGCGGGCCAGCTCCAGCGGCGCGTCCGTCGGGCCCTCGTGTGCGCGCGCCTCGCTCAGGTCGGCACCGGCGCAGAAGGTGTTCCCGGTGTGGGTGAGCAGCACGGCGCCGACGCCGGGGTCGGCCTCAGCGCGTTCCAGTTCCGCGTACAGCTCGGCCACCAGGCGGGTGGAGAGCGCGTTGCGGTTGTGCGGGGAGTCGAGGATGAGGGTGCGGACGCCGCCGGCGGTGGCGGTCCCCAGCGTCCTCTCGGGCGCGGCCATCAGTACGACCTCGGCAGGCCGAGGGTCTGGTGGGAGACGTAGTTGAGGATCATCTCCCTGCTGACCGGGGCGATCCGCGTCACCCGGGACGCGGCGATCATCGCGGCGAGCCCGTACTCGCGGGTGAGCCCGTTGCCGCCGAGGGTGTGCACGGCTTGGTCCACGGCCCGCACACACGCTTCTCCGGCGGCGTATTTGGCCATGTTCGCCGCCTCGCCCGCGCCGGTGTCGTCGCCCGCGTCGTAGAGCCGGGCCGCCTTCTGCATCATCAGCCGTGCGCACTCCACCTCGATGTGCGCCTGGGCCAGCGGGTGGGCGATGGCCTGGTGGGCGCCGATCGGCTCCTTCCACACCTGGCGGGTGCGGGCGTACTCCAGTGCCCGCTCGATCGACCAGCGCGCCATGCCCAGCGCGAAGGCGGCCGTCATGATGCGTTCGGGGTTGAGACCGGCGAAGAGCTGGAGCAGCCCCGCGTCCTCGTCGCCGACCAGGGCGTCGGCCGGGAGGCGCACATCGTCCAGCACCAGCTCGAACTGCTTCTCCGGCGCGTCGACCGCCATGTCGATCATGTTGTAGGTGAAGCCGGGGGTGTCGCGGGGGACGACGAACAGGCAGGGCTTGAGCTTCCCCGTCCTGGCGTCCTCGGTGCGGCCGACGATCAGGGTGGCGTCGGCGATGTCGACGCCGGAGATGAAGACCTTCCGGCCGGTCAGCAGCCAGTCGCCGGTGGCCGGGTCGCGGCGGGCCGTGGTCGTGATGCGGTGCGAGTTGGAGCCGGCGTCAGGCTCGGTGATGCCGAAGGCCATCTTCCGGGTGCCGTCGGCCAGTCCGGGCAGCCAGGTGCGCTGCTGCTCCTGGGCGCCGAAGCGGGCTATCACCGTGCCGCAGATCGCCGGGGAGACGACCAGCATCAGCAGCGGGCAGCCCGCGGCGCCGAGTTCCTCCAGCACGATGGACAGCTCCTGGATGCCGCTGCCGCCGCCTCCGTACTCCTCGGGGAGGTTGACCCCCAGATAGCCGAGCTTCGCGGCTTCCGCCCACAGCTCGTCGGTGTGCTTGCCGTCCGCGACGACCTGCGCGAAGTAGTCGCGGCCGTAGCGCTTGCCGAGTGCGGCGACCGAGGCGCGCAGTGCGGTGTGCTCCTCGGTTTCGATCAGGCCGGTCATGTGCGACTCCCTGAGGTTGCTGGCACGGTTGCGGTTCCGCCCCGGCCGGCGCGCGGGCCGCGGGCCGGAGCCCTGTCATGAGGTGGCGGCGGCTCGTGGACTGAGGCTCATGGGGTGGTGGCCCGTGGAATGCCGACTCATGGGGTGGCCGCGGCTGGTGGGGTGACGACAGCGAGCACGGCGCCCACCTCGACCTGCCGGCCGACGGCGACCCGCAGTTCGGTGACCGTCCCGTCGGCGGGGGCCACCACGCGGTGCTCCATCTTCATCGCCTCCAGCCACAGCAGCGGCTGGCCGGCGGCGACCTCGGCGCCCTCGGCGATCCCCTCGGCCACCCGGACGACGGTGCCGGGCAGTTGGGCGAGCAGCGAGCCGGGTGCGGTGTCGGCGGCGGGCTCGGCGAGCCGCGGCCGGGCGGTGAAGGCGTGGCGTCCGGCGAAGACGCGGTCACCGTGCACCGCGACGTCGAACCCGCGCCGCACCCCGTCCGCCTCCAGGACGACGTGGTCGGCGCGGACGGAGACGGCCCGCACCCCGGGGTGGGCCGCGGGCTCCGGTGCGACGCCGCCGCGGCCCCACACGTACCGCACCTCGTGCTCGGTGCCGTCGCCGTCGAGGTAGCGGCGGCTCGCCGGGGCGGAGGGCAGGTTGCGCCAGCCGCCGACCCGGGCGGCGAGCCGCGGCCTGCCGGGCGCGTCCCGGACGGCCTCGGCCAGCGCGGCGGCCAGCACCGCGTGTCCGGCGCCGCCTGGCGTGTCCGCGAGTTCGGGCGCGGTGAGTCCGGCGAGGTGGCGGTCGTAGAAGCCGGTGTCGAGGCGGCCGGCGGCGGGGTCGGCGAAGTCGGGGTGGCGCAGCGACCGCACCAGCAGGTCCCGGTTGGTGACCGGGCCGTGCACGGTCGCCTGCTCCAGGGCGCGGGCGAGTTTCCGTACGGCGGCCTCGCGGGTCGGCGCCCAGGCGACGACCTTGGCGAGCATCGGGTCGTAGTGGACGCCGATCAGGCTACCGTCCTCGACGCCGGAGTCGACACGCAGCTGTCCGGCGCCGCTGCCCGGTATCGCCAGCCGCCACAGTCTGCCGGTCTGCGGCTGCCAGTCGCGGGCCGGGTCCTCCGCGTACAGCCGGGCCTCGACCGCGTGGCCGTGCGCGGCGGGCGGGCCCTCGGTGGGGAGGGCCGCGCCCTCGGCGATCCGGATCTGCTGGGCGACCAGATCGAGGCCGAAGACGGCCTCGGTCACCGGGTGCTCGACCTGGAGGCGGGTGTTCATCTCCAGGAAGGAGGGCTCGCCGCGGTCGGAGACGAGGAACTCGACGGTGCCCGCGCCCGTGTAGTCGACGGTGCGGGCGACGGCGACGGCCGCCTCCTCCAGGGTGGTGCGCAGCGCGTCGTCCAGTCCGGGCGCGGGCGCCTCCTCGACGACCTTCTGGTGGCGCCGCTGGAGCGAGCAGTCCCGGGTGCCCAGCGCCCAGACGGTGCCGTGGCCGTCGGCGAGGACCTGCACCTCGACGTGCCGGCCGCGCTCCAGGTAGGGCTCGACGAAGACGTCGCCGTCCCCGAACGCGGCGGCCGCCTCGGCGCGGGCGGCGGCGAGTTCGTCCTCCAGTGCGGCGCGGTCGCGCACCACGCGCATGCCGCGGCCGCCGCCGCCCGCCGCGGCCTTGACCAGCACCGGCAGGTCGGCCTCCCGCACCCGGTCCGGCTCCAGCGACGGCGGCAGCGGCACCCCGGTGCCGGCCAGCAGTTTCTTGGCGGCGGTCTTGGAGGCCATGGCCTCGATCGCGGCGGGCGGCGGCCCGATCCACACCAGTCCGGCGTCCTGGACGGCGCGGGCGAAGCCGGCGTTCTCGGAGAGGAAGCCGTAGCCGGGATGGACGGCGTCGGCGCCCGCGGCGAGGGCGGCCCGCACCACGAGGTCGCCGCGCAGATAGGTGTCGCCGGGGGCGCTGCCGGGCAGCGGCACGGCGGCGTCGGCCTCGCGGACGTGCGGGGCCTCGGCGTCCGCGTCGGAGTGCACGGCGACGGTGGCGATGCCCAGTTCGCGGCAGGTGCGGAAGACGCGCCGGGCGATCTCGCCGCGGTTGGCGACGAGGACGGACTGGATCATTCGCTGCTCCCTCTGCGACGGTGCGCGGCTCACATCCGGAAGATGCCGAAGCCGCCGCGGGCCCCGGCCACCGGCGCGGTGTGGATGGCGGACAGGCAGACGCCGAGGACGGTGCGGGTATCGCGCGGGTCGATGACGCCGTCGTCGTAGAGGCGGCCCGAGAGGAACATCGGCAGCGACTCGCTCTCGATCTGCTGCTCGACCATGGCCCGCAGTCCGGCGTCCGCCTCCTCGTCGAACTCCTTGCCCTTGGCCGCGGCCGACTCGCGCATCACGATCGAGAGCACGCCCGCGAGCTGCTGCGGGCCCATGACCGCGGACTTGGCGCTGGGCCAGGCGAACAGGAAGCGCGGGTCGTAGGCGCGGCCGCACATGCCGTAGTGGCCGGCGCCGTAGCTGGCGCCCAGCAGCACCGACAGGTGCGGCACCTTCGAGTTGGAGACGGCGTTGATCATCATCGAGCCGTGTTTGACGATGCCGCCCTGCTCGTACTCCGTGCCGACCATGTAGCCGGTGGTGTTGTGCAGGAACAGCAGCGGGATGTCGCGCTGGTTGGCCAACTGGATGAACTGGGTGGCCTTCTGCGACTCCTCGCTGAAGAGCACGCCCTGCGCGTTGGCGAGGATGCCGACCGGGTAGCCGTGCAGCCGGGCCCAGCCGGTCACCAGGCTCGGCCCGTACAGCGGTTTGACCTCGTCGAACTCCGAGCCGTCCACGATCCGGGCGATCACCTCGCGCGGATCGAACGGCACCTTCAGCTCACCGGGCACCACCCCCAGCAGCTCCTCGGGGTCGTACAGCGGCTCCCGCACGCCGGCCGGGTCCGGGTCGGGGTGCGCCTTGCGCCAGTTGAGCCGGGCGACGACGCGGCGGGCGCGGCGCAGCGCGTCGGGTTCGTCGAGCGCGTAGTGGTCGGCCAGCCCGGAGGTGCGGGCGTGCATGTCGGCGCCGCCCAGCTCCTCGTCGTCGGCCTCCTCGCCGGTGGCCATCTTCACCAGCGGCGGCCCGCCGAGGAACACCTTGGCGCGGTCCTTGACCATGATGACGTGGTCCGACATGCCCGGGATGTAGGCGCCGCCCGCCGTCGAGTTGCCGAACACCACGGCGATGGTGGGGATGCCGGCCTCCGAGAGCCGGGTGAGGTCCCGGAAGAGCGCGCCCCCGGGGATGAAGATCTCCTTCTGGCTGGGCAGGTCGGCGCCGCCGCTCTCCACCAGGCTGATGCAGGGCAGCCGGTTGGCGTAGGCGATCTCGTTGGCCCGCAGCGCCTTCTTCATCGTCCACGGGTTGCTGGCACCGCCCCGGACGGTGGGGTCGTTCGCGGTGATCAGGCACTCGACGCCCTCGACGACGCCGATCCCGGCCACCAGCGAGGCGCCGGTGGTGTAGTCGCTGCCCCACGCGGCGAGCGGCGACAGCTCCAGGAACGGGGTGTCCGGGTCGAGGAGCAGCTCGATCCGCTCGCGGGCCGGGAGTTTGCCGCGTTCGCGGTGCCGCGTCAGATACTTCTCGCCGCCGCCCGCGAGCGCCGCGGCCTGCTCGGTGTCGAGTTCGGCCAGTTTGCCGAGCATCGCGGCGCGGTTGTCGGCGTACTCCGGTGACGCGGTGTCCAGGGCGCTGCGGAGGGCGGCCGGGCCGGGCGGTCCCGCGGGGCCGGTGCCGGAAGCGGGGCCGGTGCCGGACGCGGGGCCGGACGCGGTGACCGGGTCGGTGCTCGTCGCTGGGCTCATGGGAGGAATACCTCCGGGATGTCGAGGTGGCGGGCCCGCAGCCATTCGCCGAGCGCCTTGGCCTGCGGGTCGAACCGGTGCTGGGAGGCCACTCCGTCGCCGAGGATGCCGTCGATCACGAAGTTGAGCGCCGCGAGGTTGCGGAACTCATGCCGGGTGACAGGCAGGTCCCGCACCTCGGGCAGGAGCACGCGCAGCCGGTCGGTGGTCAGGGTCTCGCGCAGCCACATGTAGAGGTCCGGGTCGGCGTCGTACGCCCACACGCCGATGTTGGCACTCCCGCCCTTGTCGCCGCTGCGGGCCCCGGCGACCAGGCCGAGCGGGGCCCGGCGGGTGGTCGGGGCGCCGGTCGGGGGCGCTTCCGACGGCGATCCGGGCTGCGACGCGTCGTCCGGCGACCCGGTCGGCGGCCGCCGGGGAACGGCGGCGGGGAAGGAGACGTCCAGCCGCGTGCCGTCCGGCAGCACGGCCACGTGCGGTACCGACCCCGCGTCCGCGTACGCCGCCTCGAACACGCCGTACGGCGCTCCGCGCGCGGGCGGGGCCGTCACATGGAAGCCGGGGTAGCTCGCCAGCGCCAGCTCGACGGCCGGACCGGAGACGGCACGGCCGACCGCGCTCTCCTCCGGGTCCCGCACCACCAGCCGCAGCAGCGCGCTGGCCTCCTCCTCGGCCGCGGCGTCGGCCCGGTCGGTGCGGGCGAGGCTCCAGTCCACCTGGGCCGGGCGCCGTGTCCCGGGGCGGGAGAGGGCGGTCTCCATCTGTTCGCGCACCAGGTCCGCCTTGGCGGGCACGTCGAGCCCGGTCAGTACGAAGGTGACCTCGTTGCGGTAGCCGCCGAGCCGGGTGAGGCCGACCTTGAGGCGGTCCGGGCGGGGTTCGCCGCGGATTCCCTCGATCCGTACCCGGTCGGTGCCCGCCTGGCCGAGCCGCACGGAGTCCAGGCGGGCGGTCACGTCGGGGCCCGGGTAGCGCGGCCCCGCGGTCTCGTAGAGCAGTTGCGCGGTGACGGTGCCGACGGTGACCGCGCCGCCGGTCCCGGGATGCTTGGTGATCACCGCGGAGCCGTCCTCGGCGAGTTCCGCGAGCGGGAAACCGGGGTGGCGCGCGTCGATTCCGTCCCGGGCGAAGAAGGCGTAGTTGCCGCCGGTCGCCTGCGTCCCGCACTCCAGTACATGCCCGGCGACGACGGCTCCGGCGAGCCGGTCCCAGTCGTCGTCGGCCCAGCCGAAGTGCGCCGCGGCGCAGCCGCTGACCAGCGAGGCGTCAGCCACCCGCCCGGTGACGACGACGTCGGCACCGGCCCGCAGGCAGGCGCTGATCCCGGCACCGCCCAGGTAGGCGTTGGCCGTCAGCACGCCCTCGCCCCAGTCGCGGTCGGCGAGCAGGTCGTCGCCCTCCACGTGGGCGACCCGCGCGGGCACGCCGACGCGTTCGCTCAACTCCCGTACCGCGTCGGCGAGGCCCGCCGGGTTGAGGCCGCCCGCGTTGGTGACGAGGGTGACGCCGCGGTCCCTGGCCAGGCCCAGTCCGGTCTCCAGCTGCCGCAGGAACGTCCTGGCGTAGCCGCGCGCGGGATCCTTGAGCCGGTCCCGGCCGAGGATGAGCATGGTGAGTTCGGCGAGATAGTCGCCGGTGAGGATGTCCAGGGGGCCGCCGGTCAGCATCTCGGTGAGCGCGTCGGCGCGGTCGCCGTAGAAGCCGGAGGCGTTCCCGATCCGCAGCGGCTCGCGCGAGGCGGGCTCCGGTGCTGTCATGCCTCTCCCTCCCGTACCTCCCGTACCGCGAAGCCGCCTGGCGCCCGCCCGGCCCCGGGTGGTCCCGCGAACGCCTGCGCGATGCCCAGCCAGCGTTCGGCCTCGGCGCCCTCGGCCCGCAGACCGGTGTCGTCGCGGTGCACCCGCTGGGTGGCCAGCAGGCAGAAGTCCAGGGCGCTGCCGGTCACCCGCTGCGCCGCGTCCTCCGGGCCGTGGGCCCACACCTCGCCGCCGGGTCCGGTCACCTCGACCCGGAACGGCTCGGCGGGCGGCCGGAGTCCGTGCGCGGCATAACCGAAGTCGCGGGCGCGCACCCCGATGCGGACGATGTGCCGCAACCGGGCGGTCGGCTCGCGGGCGGCACCGAGCGCGTCGGCGACGTCGGTGCCGTGCGCCCAGGTCTCCATGAGCCGCGCGGTCGCCATGCTCGCCGCGCTCATCGACGTCCCGAACCAGGGCAGCCGCGTCCCGGGCGGCTGCGTGGCCGGCACCGCGGCCAGCGCTTCGGCCAGCGCGGTACGTCCGGTCCGCCAGCGGGCGAGGAGTTCGCCGGGCGGCACCCTGGCGCCCTCGGCCGCGGAGTCGTCGATGAAGGTGGCCGCCGCGTCGGGGCGTGCCGCCATCTCCTCGACCCGGCGCCGGAAGGCGGCGGGGTCGGTCGCGGCGAGCAGCGCCTGCTCGTCCGTCCAGGCCAGGTGGGCGATCTGGTGGGCCACCGTCCAGCCGTCAGCCGGTGTCGCCGCCGTCCAGCGTTCCGGGGGCAGGTCCGCGACCAGCCGGTCCGCCTCCGCGCTCTCGGCGCGCAGGTCCGCCAGTACTTCGCCGAGCACGTCCGTCGCTGAGGCCACAGCCCCGCCCTCCCTCCACGGCGCGGCCCGCCGGGGGTCGCGCCGCCCCGCGGACGCGCCGATCGCCGTCCGTGGCACCGAGACTGACAGCCGGACCAAAAACAAGCAAGCGTGCTTGCATGACTTCTTTCCGGTGACCCGCAGCTCCCCTCGGGTAGCTCCTCGAGCGGACATCCGCGGCTGACGGCCGCACGGCGCAGCGCCGCGCCGAGACGTCCGGCAGACCGGAAGAGAGGGCGACCGTGGTGGCCACCGACAGCTCCCGACGCACGCACCGCACCATGCCGCTGCACCGCCTGGACGTCCCCGCGCCGCGCCGACTCCCCTTCGCCATCGGCACGTTCGACTCGATCGGCCCGCTCTCCCGCGCCGCCTACCCGCACCGGCACACCTTCCACGAGATCGCCTACGTCACCGGCGGCAGCGGCGCCCACGTCATCGACCTGCGGCGGTGGACACTGCGTCCACCGCACCTGTGCTTCATCGCGCCGGGCCAGTCGCACCACTGGCAGCAGCACGAGCAGGTGCAGGGCTGCGTGGTCCTCTTCGACGAGGCGTTCCTGCTCGCCCACCCCGGCGACCGCGCCCTGTTACGCCGGCTGAGCGCACACCCCTCCCTCCCGCTGTCCCCGCCCGCGGCAGCCCGCGTGGAGGAACTGCTGGCCGGCATGCGGACCGAGTACGGCCAAGGGCAGCCCGGCATGCGCACCGTCCTCCAGGCATACCTGCACATCCTGCTCGTCCAGGCCGACCGCCTACCGGCCCAGGAGCACCCCGGAGGCGCACCGGACGGCGAAGCCGCCTGCTCCCGGCCCGCGGCCGTCGCCGGGCAGTTCGTCCGGCTGCTGGAGCGCCCGGAGGCCGCCGCAGCGCGCACGGTCGCGGCCTGCGCCGCGCAACTCGGCGTCTCCGTCGGCTATCTGACCACCGCCGTCCGCGCGGGCACCGGGCGGACGCCCGGAGAGCTCATCCGGCACGCCCACGTGCTGGAGGCCAAGCGGCTGCTGGCCGGGACGGCCATGACCGTGCGCCAGGTGGCGCACGAGGTGGGCTTCGCCGACCCCGCCTACTTCTGCCGCTTCTTCCGCCGCGAGACCGGTGCCAGCCCGGGCGAGTTCCGGCGCGAGAACCACGGAATGCCGGACGGCGACGAAAACACCACGCTCCGGTAGTTCCGTCCATCGACCCCGCCGCACGCCGCCCGTAGCGTCGTCCCCACTCGGCCGAACCCGGCCGGACGCGTCCGTCCCCCGCACTTCCCCCCATCCAGGAGAGCGAGGAACCGACCATGTCCCACTCGGACGACGACCAGCCCGAACCGGCCCGCCGCCGCGGAGTGAGCCGCAAGAGCGTGCTGCGCGCCGCGATGGCGGCCGGGCCCGCCGCGGTACTGGTGGGCGGCGCGGCCGCCAGCACCCCGGCACTCGCCCGCGAACGGCGCGGGTCCGCTGAGCGCCTGGAGCCGACCCCCTCCTGCGACGACGGCGACGACCCGACACCTCCGCAGACCGAAGGCCCGTACTTCAAGCCCTACTCCCCCGAGCGGGACTCGCTCGTGCCGCCGGGCACCCCGGGAACCCCGCTGGTCGTCAGCGGCTACGTCTTCGGACGGAGCTGCGCCCCGCTGGCGCACGTGCTGCTCGACTGGTGGCAGGCCGACCCGAACGGTGCCTACGACAACAAGGGGTACCGGTTCCGGGGCCACCAGTACACCGACGCACAGGGCGCCTTCCGGCTGACCACCCTGCGGCCCGGCCTGTACCCGGGGCGCACCCGGCATCTGCACGTCAAGGTGCAGGCGCCCTACCGGCCGGTGCTCACCACCCAGCTCTACTTCCCCGGTGAGCCGCGCAACGGCACGGACGCGATCTTCGACTCCCGGCTGCTGATGGACGTCCGGACCGAAGGCGGCGGACTGGCGGGCTCGTTCGACTTCGTGGTGAACGCCTAGCCCGGCGGGCTCGCATGGTCCGGTGGGGCCGGGGGCCGCCGCCCCCGGCCCCACCGCGACCTCACTCCCCGGCGGCCGGGCCCTCGGTCGCGTCCGCCGCCGCGCCGGCCGTCGGCCCCGCCGTCAGGCCCTCGGCCAGCACCTCCGCCAGGTGCCGGCTGCGGAAGCCGCCCAGCTGGTCCATCTGGGTGCGGCAGGAGTAGCCGTCGGCGAGGATCTCGGTGCCCGGCTCGGCGGCGCGCAGGGCCGGGAGGAGCTGGTCCTCGGCGCAGGCAGCGGACACCTCGTAGTGGCCCTTCTCGAAGCCGAAGTTGCCGGCCAGTCCGCAGCAGCCGCCGCTGAGGTCGCCGGCCAGGCCGGCCCGGTCCCGCAGCCGCCGCTCGGCGGCGTCGCCGATGACGGCGTGCTGGTGGCAGTGGGTCTGCCCGGCGACCGGCCGGTCGATCCGGGGCGGTTCCCAGTCCGGTGCCTGCTCCTCCAGGGTCTGCGCGAACGTGCGGACGGCTTCCGCCAGCCGCTTCGCGCGGGGGTCGTCGCCCAGCAGCTCGGGGACGTCCGTCTGCAGCGCCGCCGCGCACGGCGGCTCCAGGACGGCCACCGGCAGGCCCGCGTCCAGAGCCGGTTCCATGACGTCCAGGGTGCGCCGCATCACCGCGCGGGCCCGGTCGAGCTGGCCCGTGGAGACGTAGGTGAGGCCGCAGCACACCTGCTTGGGCGGCACCACCGGACGCAGCCCGGCGTCCTGGAAGACCTGCACGGCGGCCGAGCCGGCCTCGGGCGAGAGGTAGTTGGTGAAGGTGTCCGGCCACAGCACGACCGGCTTGCCGCCGTCGACGGCGCGGCCGGGCTGCTTGCGCCACCAGTGGGTGAAGGGCGTGCGGGGCAGCGCCGGGATGTCCCGCTCCGGGGCCAGCCCGCCCAGCCGCTTGGCGAGGGCGGCCAGCGGCGGCACCTTGGCGCCCGCGTTCAGCAGCGGCACGGTGCGGGTGGCGGCGGCCAGCCGCAGCCAGCGCGGCAGCCAGCCCATCGAGTAGTGCGCCATCGGCCGGCGCTTGCCCGGAGTGCCGGACGCGGCGTCGCCCTCGTAGTAGTGGTGCATGAACTCGGCCTTGTAGGTGGCCATGTCGACGCCCACCGGGCAGTCGCTGCGGCAGCCCTTGCACGACAGGCACAGGTCGAGCGCGTCGTGCACCTCCTCGGACTGCCAGCCGTCGGTGACGACCTCCCCGGCGAGCATCTCGTGCAGCAGCCGGGCCCGTCCGCGGGTGGAGTGCTTCTCCTCGCCGGTCGCGCGGAAGGACGGGCACATCACGCTCGCCCCGGCCGACTCGTTCCGGCACTTGGCGACGCCCACGCAGCGACGGACGGCGGCGGAGAAGTCACCGCCGTCGTGCGGATAGCCGAACTCCACGTCGACGGGCTTGCGCGGGAGCGGCGCGAACCGCAGGTTGGCGTCCAGCGGGTCGGGCCGTACGAGGACGCCCGGGTTGAGGCCGTCCGCGGGGTCCCACAGGTCCTTGAACCGGCCGAAGAGGCCGACCATCTCCTCGCCGTACATCCGGGTCAGCAGCTCGGCGCGGGCCAGGCCGTCGCCGTGCTCGCCGGAGAGCGAGCCGCCGTGCGCCACGACGACGTCGGCGAGCGCGGTGGAGAAGTCCCGGAACTTCGCGATGCCCGCCTCGCCCAGCAGATCGAAGTCGATCCGCACATGGATGCAGCCGTCCCCGAAGTGCCCGTAGGGCAGCCCGCGCAGCCCGTACTCGCCCAGCAGCTTGCGGAAGTCCCGCAGATACGCGCCGAGCCGGGCCGGGGGGACGGCGCAGTCCTCCCAGCCGGGCCACGCCTCGGACCCGTCGGGCATCCGGGTCGCGGTGCCGGAGGCGTCCTCGCGCACCCGCCACAGCGCGCGCTGCCCGGCCGGTTCGGTGACCAGCGTGTAATCGGTGGTGCCCTCGCGCGCCGCGCGGCACAGCTGTTCGGCGTTGGCCCGGGCCTGTGCCGCGTCGTCGCCGCCGACCTCCACGAACAGCCAGGCGCCGCCCCTGGGCAGCGAGGCCCGCGCCGCTTCGCCCACCAGGTCGTTGGCCATCCCCTCGACGGTCAGCGGACCGTAGGGCAGCAGCCCGGCGGCGGCCTCGGCCGCGGCGGACTCGTCCGCGTAGCCGAGCACCGCCAGCACCCGTGCGCCGGGGGTCGGCACCAGCTTGACGGTGGCCCGGGTGAGCACGCCCAGGGTGCCCTCGCTGCCGGTGAAGGCGCGCGCCCAGTCCTCGCCCTTCTCGGGCAGCAGTTCGTCGAGCGCGTAGCCGGAGATCCGGCGCGGGAGTTCGGGGAACCCGGTGCGCAGCCGGGCCAGTTCGCCCTGGACCAGGGAAGAGGCTCCGGCGCGCAGCCGCTCGGGAACCCCGGAGCCGCCCCGCGCCAGCCGGGCCCGCTCGCCGCCGTAGGTGAGGACCTCCAGCTCGTGCACGTTGTCGGCGGTGGTGCCCCAGGCGACCGAGTGGGAGCCGCACGAGTTGTTGCCGATCATCCCGCCGAGTGTGCAGCGCGCGTGCGTCGAGGGGTCGGGGCCGAAGGTGAGCCCGTGTGCTCCGGCGGCCCCGCGCAGATCGTCCAGGATGACGCCGGGGCGTACGACGGCGGTGCGGGCCTCCGGATCGAGGTGCTCGATGGTGCGTTGGTGCCGGGTGAAGTCCAGCACGACGCCGAGTCCGGTCGCCTGCCCGGCGATGGAGGTGCCCGCGCCGCGCGCCACCACGGGCACGCCCTGCTCGCGGCAGACGGCCAGCACGGCCGCCACGTCGTCGTCGTCCTTCGGCGCCACCACGCCCAGCGGCACCCGCCGGTAGTTGGAGGCGTCCATCGTCATGAGTGCTCTGTCCTGGGCGCCGAACTCCACCTCACCGCCGCGCACCGCGGCGCGCAGCGCCCGCTCCAGCTCCTGTGCGTCTGCCCTACGTGCGTCTCCCATGGGCACAGCGTGCACGCTGGAGCCCGCCCCGCGCTGCCCTTGCGGGATCTTTCGTGTCTGTGGTCCGCGTCACTCTGCACCGTCCCCGCCGAAACGGGTCCCACCTGCGGAAAGACCGGTTCTTGTCAGCCCGCCGATCTGGCCGAGTGGCGACTGCGGAGCTGTCCACCCCGGCCATTGAAGAGCGGCCGGGAAGCGGTGGATACCGCACCGTGGGGGACTCGCCCCCCGCACGGTGCGGTGTGCCGTCCCTCGTTCGGATCGGGCCTCGTACGGGTCGGGCCTCATCCCTCGTACGGGTCGGGTGCGGTGAAGGTCTCCAGCACCCGGGGCGGCGCGGCCTGCTTCCAGGAGTCGACGACGATGTCCCGCAGCTCCGCCATGTCCTCCAGGGCCGCCAGCCGGGCCCGCACCCAGTTCGAGCCCGCCTCGTGCGGCGGCACCCAGAACTTCTCCGGCTCGGCCGCGATCAGCTCGCCGCGCTCCAGCTTCGGGCAGCGCACCGCGAAGGAGGACTCGTCGTCGGGCATGGTCAGGAACATCTTCCCCGCCACCCGGAAGGTCGGCATGGACCACGCCTCGACCTCCTTGCTCTCGGGCAGCGCGAGCGCGAGGCGGCGCACATCGTCGGGACCGGGTCTGTGACCTGCTGTCATACGCCCAGCTTATGGGCCCGAGCCCGGTCCGCACCGGCCCTGTGCCGATCCGCCGCCCGTCTCAGGCGCTGGACGGCTGCCGATGCGGTCTGGACGGCGGCACTAGGCTGACCCTCGTGGCTGATCTCCAGATTCCCGCTGACCTCAAGCCCGCCGACGGCCGTTTCGGCTCGGGCCCCAGCAAGGTGCGTCCGGAGGCGCTCAGCGCCCTGGCTGCGACCGGTACCTCGCTCATGGGCACCTCACACCGGCAGGCGCCCGTCAAAAACCTGGTCGGGCAGGTACGTGACGGCGTACGGAACCTCTTCTCGCTGCCGGAGGGGTACGAGGTCGTACTCGGCAACGGCGGCTCCACCGCCTTCTGGGACGTGGCGACCCACGGCCTGATCGAGAACAGGTCCCAGCACCTGTCGTTCGGCGAGTTCTCCTCCAAGTTCGCGAAGGCCGCCGGGCAGGCGCCCTGGCTCGGCGAGCCCAGCGTCATCCAGAGCGACCCGGGCACCCACCCCGAGGCCCGCGGTGAGCAGGGCGTGGACTCCTACGCGCTGACCCACAACGAGACCTCCACGGGCGTGGCCATGCCGCTGCGCCGGGTGCCGGGCGCCGACGACGGTGCGCTGGTGCTGGTGGACGCCACCTCCGGCGCCGGCGGCCTGCCGGTCGACATCACCGAGACGGACGTCTACTACTTCGCGCCGCAGAAGTCCTTCGCGGCCGACGGAGGGCTGTGGATCGCGGTCTTCTCGCCCGCCGCCGTCGCGCGCGCGGAGCGGATCGCGGCCTCGGACCGGCACATCCCGGCCTTCTTCGACCTGCAGACGGCGATCGACAACTCGCGCAAGAACCAGACGTACAACACTCCGGCGCTGGCCACGCTCTTCCTGCTCGGCGAGCAGTTGGACTGGCTCAACGGGCAGGGCGGCCTGGAGTGGGCCGTCTCCCGCACCGCCGACTCCTCGGCGCGGCTCTACAACTGGGCGGAGAAGGCGTCCTACGCGACGCCCTTCGTCACCGACCCGGACCAGCGCTCCCAGGTCGTGGGCACCATCGACTTCGCGGACAGCGTGGACGCCGCCGAGGTGGCCAAGGTGCTGCGGGCCAACGGCATCGTGGACACCGAGCCGTACCGGAAGCTGGGGCGCAACCAGCTGCGCGTCGCCATGTTCCCGGCGGTGGAGCCGGCCGACGTGGAAGCGCTGACCGCGTGCGTCGACTGGGTGATCGAGCGCCTCTGACGGCCTCGGGGCACCGGAGCGCCGGACGGGCTACGCGGTAGCCCGTCCGGCGTTCGCGTGCGGCCGCGGCGCATCCCCGCGCCCGCGATCGGGTACGGGATGCCGCATGAGCACTCCCAGCACCGGTTTTCAGCTGTTCGCCCGGGAACGGCGGGTACGGCTGACGACCTACGAGAGGGAAGGCACGCCTTTCGGGCACAGCGCGCAGATCGCCGTCGAGGGGGATCGCGCGTATGTGCGCACGCACGCCAGGGCTCGGCAGCGGGAGCACATCGAGCGCTACCCGGAAGTGGAGCTGGCCGCCGCCACCCTGACCGGCACCCCCGCCGGGGCGCCGATGAAGGCCCGGGTGCGGGAGCTGCGGGACAGCGAGGCGCGGCACGCCGCGGTCCAGCTCGCCCGCAGACACCCGCTCACCCAGGGTTTCCTGGTGCCGCTCGGCTACCGGCTGATGTTCGACCGGCCGGTCCACTACGAGCTGCGGCTGGTCGGCGAGTAGCCGCGCAGCTGCCGGGCGTCGGCCACCCGCAGGGGTGGGCCGTTCGCCTGCCGGGGTTCGTCCGCCGGGTGCTGCCCGTCATCTGCCGAGGCGCTGGAACCTGCGGACGGCCAGCGGCAGGAAGACGGTCGTCAGCGCCAGCGGCCACACCACCGCCATCAGCTCCGCGTGCTCCTCGATCCAGCTTCCTCCGGTGGGCAGCGGGTTGCCGTACAGCTCGCGGACGGCGTTCGCGGTGGCCGAGACGGGGTTCCACATGGCGACCGTGCCCAGCCAGTCCGGCATGGCGGAGGGCGGGGTGAAGACGCTGGAGACCATGCCGAAGGGGAAGGCGACGGCGAACAGGTTGCCCGCCGACTCCTGGTTCCTGGCGAGCAGGCCGAGCAGCACACCGATCCAGATGAGTGAGAAGCGCAGCAGGAGCAGCAGCGCGAACGCCCAGAGCGTACTGAGCAGCCCGCCGTCCGAACGCCAGCCGATGACCAGCGCGATCGCCGCCATCACGGCCAGGTCGAGCGCCGCGTGCAGGACGTCGGAGACCCCGCGCCCGGTCACCACGGCGGAGGGCGCCATCGGCATGGAGCGGAAGCGGTCGGTGACACCGCGCTCCTTGTCCACGACGACGGCCATCGCCGTGTTCATGAAGCCGAACGCCATGGTCATGGCGAACATCCCCGGCATGGCGTAATCCTTGTAGTCCACTCCCTCGCCGACATCCATCGCACTGCCGAAGACATAGACGAACAGCAGCACGGAGACGAGGGGGAAGCCGAGCTGCCAGACGATGATGGACGGCTGCTTCGTCAGGTGGGTCAGGTCGCGGCGGACGATCGTCCAGCAGTCGGCCACCGCCCAGTACAGCCGCCGCCCGGCGTTCTGCCGCTCCGCGGGCGGCGCGACGACACTCATACGGCGGCCTCCAGGTACTCCGCGCTCTCCCGCTGCTCGCCGCCGGATCTGCCGGTCAGGGCGAGGAAGACCTCGTCCAGCGTGGGCCGGCGCAGGCCGATGTCGGCCACCACCACGCCCTCGTCGTGCAGGCCGCGCGCCACCTCGGTGAGCGCGGGGACCCCCGCCGAGACGGGTGCGTGGACGCGTAGTTCGGCGGTGTCGCTCTCCGGCTCGGCACCTCGCAGCGCGACGCGGGCGACGGCGGCGGTCACGACGGGCAGATCACGGGCCTCGGCGGCGACGACCTCGATGCGGTCGCCACCGATGGCCCGCTTGAGTCCGGCCGGGGTGTCCTCGGTGACGTTGCGGCCCCGGTCGATGACGGCGATCCGGTCGGAGAGCTTGTCGGCCTCGTCCAGGTAGTGGGTCGTCAGGACGACGGTGGTGCCCTGCCGGGTCAGGCCGCGCACCGCGTCCCACACCTCGCTGCGCCCGCGCGGGTCGAGTCCGGTGGTCGGCTCGTCCAGGAAGAGCACCTCCGGGGCGAGGATCATGCTGGAGGCCAGGTCGAGGCGGCGGCGCATCCCGCCGCTGAAGCCCTGCGGCTGCTGGTCCGCCGCCTCGGTGAGCCCGAACCGGTCGAGCAGTTCGGCCGCCCGGCGCCGGGCGTGTGCCGCGCCGAGGTGGAAGAGGCGGCCGAACATCTCCAGGTTCTGCCGCGCCGTGATGATCTGGTCGACGGCGGCGTGCTGTCCGGTGAGACCGATCCTGCGGCGCACGGCACGGGGGTCGCGGCGCACGTCGTAGCCGCCGACGGTGGCGCGACCGCCGTCGAGCCGGACGAGGGTGGACAGGGCGCGTACGGCGGTGGTCTTGCCGGCCCCGTTCGGTCCCAGCAGTCCGAAGACGGTGCCGCGCGGTACGGCCAGATCGAGGCCGTCGAGCGCGTGTCCGTCGGCTTTGTCGCCGTACGTCTTGCGGAGTCCCTCGGCCACGACGGAGTACTGGTCCGGTGATGGTGCGGACATACATCCCCTCCTTTGAATCTGGGTACGACGTACTCAGATGAAACAGCGTACAGCCTACGCAGATACCGGCAAGGGGATTTCCTACGATGGCCCGACCATGACGAGCAACCACCCGAGCACGGACTCCGCGGACCCCGGTCCCGACGGCCTCACCCGGCTCGTCCGCAGCCTCGACCTGCTGTGGGGCCGGACGGGACGGCACCGCCCCGCGCGCGGCCCCAAGCCCGGGCTGACCCTCGCGCAGATCGTGACCGCCGCCGTCGGCCTCGCCGACCGCGAGGGCCTGACCGCCCTCTCCATGCGCCGCGTCGCCACCGAACTGAGCGTCGGCACCATGTCCCTGTACCGCTACGTGCCGGGCAAGGACGAGCTCATCGCCCTGATGTGCGACCAGGTCGCCCTACCGCCGGGCGACCTGGAGCAGTGGCGCGGCAAGAACTGGCGCGAGACGCTGGAACTGATCACCGAGGCGTCGTGGGAGCTCTACACCACCCACACCTGGCTGCTCCAGGTCAACCAGGCCCGCCCGGTCCTGGGCCCCCACTCCATGGCCAACCTCGACTTCGCCCTGGGAACGCTGGAGGACCTCCCCCTCACCGGCCAGGAGAAGATGACCATCCTGATCGCCCTCGACAATCTCGTCATGGGCGCCGCCCGCTCCCTCGTCCTGTACCAGCAGGCGGCCCAGCAATCGGGCGTCACCGACGAGGAGTTCTGGCGCACTCAAGAGCCCTACATCGTGCGCGGCATGGAAGAGGGCGGCCTCTCCCACATGGCCGCCCTCCCCGACGACGCCTTCTCCGCCGACCCGGCCGACAGCACCCGCTTCGCCGTCCGCGCCCTCCTGGACGGCCTCCAGCACCTGCTGGAGCAGCGCGGCACCTGACCGGCCGCTCGCACTCCGCCGGACGGCCCCACCCTGACGAACGTCAGTACGGCAGAAGGCGGGTGGTCTGTCACGATCACTCGCCGGGGTCGCCGAACGCCGCGTCCGGCCACGGCCCGGTGCGTCGGCCCCACCGCAACACAGGACGTCTCAAGGGGAATGACATGCCCAGGAACCTGCGCCGAATCGCAACGCTGGCCGCAGGAACGACACTTGCCGCCGCGAGTGCCCTCGCTCTCGCCGCACCCGCACAGGCCGCGCCCGTCACACCGGCGCCGGGCCTGGAGTGCGAGACGAGCATCCAGCACGACATCAAGTACGGCTTCGCGAACTGCACTGACGTGACCGGCGGCCACGTCTGGCGCGTACACGTGATCTGCGGGTGGGCGCCCGACCAGTACACCGAGTGGCTGGCGACCGGGATCGGCAGCAGGGTCGGCGCCGGCCGCGAGTGCCCCGCGTACAGCAGCGGAGTCGGCGGCGTGGAGATCCAGCTCCAGTGACGTCCGCACCCGCGCCCGGCCGGGCGCGGGTGCCGCCACCCCGCCGCCGGGGCGTCAGTCGCGGCGGCGGGTGAAGAGGCGGCGCAGACCGAACCAGATGATCAGCGCCGCGACGAAGGTGCCGGCGCCCAGCGCCAGGTTCCGGTCGTCGTCCGCCGAGGAGTCCCCGCCGCCGCCCTTCCCGTCGGACGCGGAGTCCGCCGAGTCGTCCTCGCGCGCGGCGGGCGGCACCGCCTCGCCCTCCAGGCGTGCGGGCTCGACGCCGCTGTTCGTGCCCTCGGAGCCGTACATCAGTGTCCGTCCGTCGTCCGCGAAGGTCACCGACTCGCCCTGGCGCTGCAGCGGCACCGGAACGGAACCGATTTTCTCCGGCTTGCCGTTCCGCCAGGTGTAGCCGTAGGCGCTGAAGTAGCCGCGCAGCACCAGCCGGGTGCCGTCCGGGGAGAAGGCGCCGTCCGTCGCCTCGAAGTCGATCTTCGCCACCCGCGAGAAGGTGTTCACGCCGTCCGGATCCAGCTTCTTCGGTCCGGCATAGACGCCGCCCTTGCCCTTCGCGCTCTTGCTCGCGATGTAGACGCGCCCCGTCTCGGGATGCACCATCAGCGACTCCGCGTTCCGCGCGCCGCCGTCGTAGCGGACGGTGTAGCGGGTGGGGGTCACCGTCACCTCCCGGCGCAGTTCCTTCGGTTCGGGGAACCGGTAGATCCACACCTCGGGCCAGGTGCCGTCCAGGTTGTCGCCGATGTCGCCGACGTAGAGGTCGCCGTCCGGGCCGAGGGAGATCGCCTCGACGTCCCTGGGGTCGATGCCCTGGAGCGTCACGCGGCAGACGGTCTTGCCGGTGGAGCTGTCGACCGCGTACACGTACGGGCCGTCGTCGGAGTCGTTGTGGGTCCAGTAGACGCCCTTGTGGTCACGGCTGGCCGCGAGGCCGCTGGACTCGGTGATGCGGGAGTCGCGGATGGTGAAGCCCTCCGGCCCGTCCGCGGCGGCGGCACCCGGGGACGCCGCCATCGCGCCCAGCACCACGGCGACCGCCGCCCCGACCCCGACCCCACGCATACGCACAGACATGGCACCCAGTGTCCAGCATCACGGTGCGGGGCGAGTCGGCATCCCGGAGGATATGCGGATGCGCGTTCTCTTCGTCGGCGACTCCATGACGATCGGCGCGCCCGGCGCCCACACCTGGCGCTTCCGGATGTGGCAGCACCTGACCCGCACCGTCCCCGAAGGCGGCTGGTCGATCGTCGGTCCCCGTTCGGCACTGCACGGTGGCGGCGACGCCTACGCCGATCCGCGCTTCCCGCCGGACGCGCGGGCCCATCTCGCGGACTGGGGTGCGGGGTGGCTGCACATGGCGCCCGTCGTGGAGGAGGCGGTCGCGGCCCACGACGCGGACACGCTGCTGGTCTCGCTCGGGCTGATAGACCTCGGGTTCTACACGAATCCGGAGCAGACGCTGGAGAACGTCGAGCTGTTCCTGACCCGGGCGCGCACCGCGAACCCCGCGCTGCGCGCGGTGCTGCTGCCGATCCTGCCCAACGTCCGCGCTGTGACCGACGCCGGATTCGCCGCCGCCTGTACGCAGTTCAACACGCTGCTGGCCAAAGCGGTGGCGGAGCGGTCGGAGCCGCGGTCGCCGCTGCTGCTGGCCTCGGCACCGGAGGACTGGTCCCCGCGGCGGGACACCTACGACGGCACTCATCCCTCGGCCGAGGGCGAGCACCGGATGGCCGCCGCCTTCGCCGGGGCGCTGCACCAGGCGTGGGACGTGGGCGGGCCGTATCGCGCCGGAGCGCGGTGAAGCCCGGCGGCCGGAGCGGACGGACCGCGCGAGAGCGGACCGCCGGGGGCGGGCGCCGCGCGCGCATGGGGCCGCGGCACGCCGCGGCACCGGCGCATGCAAGCCAAGATCCGTCAAGTACGGTCAAGCACGGCCAAGTGCGGCAATATCCAGCCAGCTGCCGTAAATTTCGCGTCGGAACCTCCCACGGGCCGACGCGCAGGACGCCAACAGGGGGACCCCTGGGCCAGACTGGCCCCTTGTGTGCCGCGAACACCCCGAGTGCGATGGTTTGGACCACTCACGGGGCGCTCGCGGCATCCCCCGACTAATGCACGCGAGCGCGCACTAAGTAATGGAACAGTAATCGGAATCCCAGCCTCGACGCAACGCGGACCCATGACTCCCCCACAACCGCAGGAATCCGACCGGCCGCCTGAGCACCCACGGCCGCACGGTGCCACCCGCCCCGGCGGGCGCACAGCGCGCACCCGCGCGGCCGTACTCGCCGCGGCCTGGGACGAGTTGGACACCCAGGACCTCGCCTCGCTCACCATCGAGCGGATCGCCCAGCGCTCAGGCGTGCACGCCGCCACGATCCGGCGGCGCTGGCGGACGGTGGAGGGTGTCATCAGCGACCTGCTGAGCCGGAGCGGCGGGACGATCCCGGTGCCCGACACCGGCAGCCTGCGCCAGGACCTGCACGCCCTGGCACGCTCCCTCGCCGACTTCTACGCGCAGCAGCGCAACCAGCGGCTGATCGAGGCCGTCGTGACGGCCGCGACCCGCGATCCGGGCGCCGACAAGGTGCTGCAGACCGTCCTCGGAGGCCGCGTCCGGCACGTCGCCTCCCTGGTGGACCGCGCCGCCGAGCGCGGCGAGGTCGCGCCCGACACGGACGGCTTCGAGGTCATCGCCGCGCTCGGCGCGCCCTTCTACTACCGGCTGCTGATGCTCCGCCGCCCCGTCGACGCGAACCTGGCCCGCACCGCCGCCGAGACCGCCTACCTCGCGGCGGCCGAGGGCGTCTTCCGTACCGGCGCCGGGGCGGACGAGGAGCCCGAAAGCGGGTAGTCGGCCGTGTACGCCTTGCTTCGAGTGCGCTCCAAGTGCCTAGCGTGTCGGCATGGAGTACACGCAGCTCGGACGCACCGGACTGAAGGTCGGCAGGCTCGTTCTCGGCACCATGAACTTCGGGCCGCAGACGGACGAGGCCGACAGCCACGCGATCATGGACGCTGCCCTGGCGGCAGGCGTCAACCTTTTCGACACGGCGAACGTCTACGGCTGGGGCGAGAACAAGGGCCGCACCGAGGAGATCGTCGGGAGCTGGTTCGCCAAGGGCGGCGGCCGCCGTGACAAGACCGTGCTGGCCACCAAGGGCTTCGCCAACATGGCGCCCGACGGCGAGGCGCCCTGGCCCAACCACGACAAGCTCTCCGCGCTGAACATCCGCCGCTCGGTGGAGGCCAGTCTGCGCCGGCTGGGCACCGACCACATCGACCTGTACCAGTTCCACCACGTCGACCGGGCGACGCCGTGGGACGAGATCTGGCAGGCCATGGACGTCCTGGTGCAGCAGGGCAAGGTGCTCTACGTGGGTTCCAGCAACCACGCGGGCTGGCACCTGGCACAGGCCAACGAGACCGCCGCCCGGCGCGGCTGTCTCGGGCTGGTCAGCGAGCAGTGCCTCTACAACCTCGCCGAGCGGCGCGCCGAGATGGAGGTCGTCCCGGCCGCGGAGTCCTACGGGCTCGGCGTCATCCCCTGGTCCCCGCTGCACGGCGGACTGCTGGGCGGCGCGCTGCGCAAGGAACGGGAGGGCGGCGGCAGCGGGCGTACCGCCTCCGGGCGCGCGGCCACCATGCTGGCCGACCCGGCGGTCCGCGCGCAGCTGGAGGCGTACGAGAACCTCGTCGCCGAGCACGGGCTGGAACCCGGCGAGGTCGCGCTCGCCTGGCTGCTGTCCCGGCCGGGCGTCACCGGCCCCATCGTGGGGCCCCGCACCGCCGAGCAGCTCGACTCCGCGCTCCGCGCCGTCGAGCTGCGGCTGGGTGACGAACTGCTCGGGGCACTGGACGAGGTCTTCCCGGGACCGGGCCCCTCACCGGAAGCCTTCGCCTGGTAGCCCGGCCGCGGGCGAGGGTCAGCGACCGCCCAGGGCCGAGGCCAGGACGACGACGAGGAAGAGCACCACCAGCACACCCGTCACGATGCGCATTCTGGTCTTGGCGTTCATGCCCACCACGGTAGCCCGGGCCCGGAGCGGCTTCGTCACGGGCCCAGTGGCCAGCGCTCCACCGGCTCGTAGCGGGGCTGCTCGCCCGGTACCGCGCTCCTCGGCGGCACGCTGTGCACCAACAGCAGTTCCCCGGCGCTCCAGCCGGAGCCCTGGAAAGGCCCGAGCGCGTCCGCGTACGGGCGCAGATCCACCCCGGAGGCGCCGCGGCCCCGGCCCCTGGCGCGGGCCAGCGTGAGGTGCGGGTGGAAGGAGGGGTGCTCGGCCGGAGCCAGGCCCGCGCGGCGGCCCGCCGCGGTGGTCGCCGCGGCGAGCTTCCGCAGCGCTTCGCGGTCGGACCGCTCCTGCCGGAGCCCGGCCCACAGCGCGCGGTCGCCGAAGTGTCCCCCGCCGGCGAGCCGCATCGGGACGGGCCCCCGCGCCCGGTGCGCCGCCCGGCCCAGGCGGACGGTGAGGTCCGCCCTGGTCCGCTCGTCCACCTCACCGTAGAAGCTCAGCGTGAAGTGCCAGCTCTCGGGCTGCGTCCAGCGCAGCGCTTCCGCGCCCGGCAGCTCCTTGAGGGCCGCTACCGCCCGGGCCAGCTCCCCCACCGCCTCCGGGGGCGGCCACACGGCTGCGAACAGTCTCATGGGGGCAGCCTGCCATGGTGGCGCTGCGCCGTCCGCCGGGTGGTGTGTGCTGCCGCGGTCCGGCGCGCACCACCGGCTACGCGGCCTCCGTCACCGCTTCGCCCCGCTCGCGGCGGACGAACCGCAGGGGCGGCTGCCCCCGCCGGAGGCTCACCGCCGGGCGCAGTCCGGCGAGGCGGCCCAGCACGAGGGCGACCGCGATCGCCGCCGCGGCCGAGATGAGGCCGCCCGCGAGGAATCCGGTGCGAGGGCCCCAGGTGTCGGTGATCCAGCCCATGATCGGGCCGCCGATGGGGGTGCCGCCCACGAACACCATCATGAACAGGCTCATCACCCGGCCGCGCATCGCCGGGTCGGAGGCGAGCTGGACGCTGGAGTTGGCGGTGACGTTGAAGGTCAGCCCGGCGAGCCCGATCGGCGCCATGAGCGCGGCGAACAGCCAGTACGAGGGCGACAGCGCGGCGGCGAGTTCCAGTACGCCGAAGGCCAGTGCGGCACCGGCCATCAGCCGCATCCGCGACTGCCCGCGCCGGGCGGCCAGCAGCGCTCCGGCCACCGAGCCGACCGCCATCAGGAAGTTGAGGGTGCCGTAGGTGCCGGCTCCCGCGTCGAACACGTCGCTGGTGAAGGCGGTGAGCCAGATGGGGAAGTTGAATCCGAAGGTCCCGATGAAGCCGACCAGCACGATCGGCCACAGCAGTTCCGGATGGCCGCCCACGTAGCGCAGGCCCTCGCGCAACTGGCCCTTGCCGCGCTGCACCCGCTTACCGGTGTGGAGTTCGGCGCCGCGCATCAGCAGCAGCCCGAGCAGCGGGGCGCCGAAGGACAGTCCGTTGATCAGGAAGGCCCAGCCGCCGCCGACCGCGGAGATCAGCACTCCCGCGACGGCCGGGCCGACGAGCCGGGCGCTCTGGAAGTTCGCGGAGTTGAGCGAGACGGCGTTGCGTATCTGGCTGGGGCCGACCATCTCCGAGACGAACGTCTGCCGGGTGGGGTTGTCCACGACGGTGACCAGACCGAGCGCGAAGGCGAGCACGTAGACGTGCATGACCTGCACGTTCCCGCTGAGGGTGAGTGCTGCCAGCACCAGGCCGATGACGCCCATCGTGAACTGGGTGACGGACAGCAGCCGGCGCTTGGAGCAGCGGTCGGCGAGGACGCCGCCGTACAGTCCGAACAGCAGCATGGGCAGGAACTGCAGGGCCGTGGTGATGCCGACGGCGGTGGAGGAGCCGGTGAGGCTGTGCACCAGCCAGTCCTGCGCGATGCGCTGCATCCAGGTGCCGGTGTTGGAGACGACCTGGCCCATCGCGAAGAGCCGGTAGTTGCGGATCCGCAGCGAGCTGAACATCGAGGGCTTCACGGGGGCGCCGGGCGCGGGCACGCCGGGTGCCGCGGCGGATGCCGGGACGCCGGGCGAGGACGCGGATGCGGCGGCGGGCGAGGACGCGGCGGGCGCGGTGTCCTGGTCTCGGGCGGGGGCCAAGTCCGGGCCTCGGGCGTCGCGGGGCTGCTGCGGGGTGGTGTGGTCGGCTGCGGATGGTGCGGGTGCGGAGTCTGCTCCGTGGCCCGTACTCAAAGCGGCGTCGCCTCCTGTTCTGGGTCGTGCTCCTTACAGATGTGCCAGCTTCTCCAGCACCGGCGCGGCGGCGCGCAGCGTCGCCCGGTCCTCCTCGTCCAGCTCCTGGACGAGCTCGGTCAGCCAGGCGTTCCGTTTGGCGCGGGCGGCGGCGAGCATGGATTCGGCCTGCTCGGTCTGGGTGACCACCTTCTGCCGCCGGTCCTCGGGGTGCGCGTCCAGCCGGACCAGGCCCTTGGCCTCCAGCATCGCGACGATGCGGGTCATCGACGGCGGCTGCACATGCTCCTTGCGGGCCAGCTCGCTGGGGGTGGCGGAGCCGCAGCGGGCGAGGGTGCCGAGCACGGACATCTCCGTGGGGCTCAGTGACTCGTCCACGCGCTGGTGCTTGAGCCGCCGGGAGAGCCGCATCACCGCGGCGCGGAGTGCGTTGACGGCTTCCTTGTCGAGCTCGGCGAGGTCCTGTTCGCCCTCGTCGGGCGACGCGGGCCGGTCCGGCCCGGCGAGCTGGTCGACCGCGCCCGGTGGGGGCCCGTCCGCGTAGCGCGGGGCGGGGAGCTGTTCCGACATGGTCCTTAGCTTAACTCATTACCCGCCCTAAAGACCAAGGGGTTTACCCGCAGTGGCTCACACGTACGAGTGAGTCAACACACGTTCGCCGGACAGCGAGGCGGGTCGGTTCGCGACCGTTGTCGTATGAGCAGCCTGACTCCGCCGTGCGACAGCGACCACCACGAGCAGCCCGACTCCCAGGTTCTCAGCCTGCGGATAGAGGCCGCCCTCTTCGAGCGGCTCAACGAGCATGCCGCGAAACGCGGAATGAGCGTCCAGGACTATGTGGTCCGGACGCTCGTCCGCGACGACTTCGACGAGCGCTTCAAGGCATCCGTCGAACGGACCGAGCAGTTCTACGGCCCCTCGCCCCAGGGCAGCAGGGGCCTCGCCTGAGGCCCCTGCCGGGGCCTACGAGACGCCGAGGAGCTGTTCGATCGGATTCAGCAGGAAGTAGACCAGGAAGCACAGCCCCACCACGTTCAGCAGCCACGGCGTCTCCCGCGCCCGCCCGGCGGCGGCCCGCAGCACGATGAAGGCGATGACTCCCATGCCGATGCCGTTGGTGATGCTGTAGGTGAACGGCATCGAGACGATGGTGAGGAAGGCCGGGATGGCGACGGTGGAGTCGCCCCAGTCGATCTCCCGCACGTTGGACGCCATGATCAGAAAGCCCACGACCAGCAGCGCGGGGGTCGCCGCCTGGGAGGGCACGACCTTCGCGAGCGGGGTGAAGATCAGGGCGAGCAGGAAGAGCCCGCCCGTGAGCACGTTGGCCAGGCCGGTGCGCGCGCCCTCGCCGACCCCGGCGGTGGACTCCACGAAGCAGGTGTTGGCCGAGCAGGAGCCGACCCCGCCGGCGGCCACCCCGACACCGTCCATGAACAGGATGCGCCCCATCCGCGGAAGCTGGCCGTGCGCCCGGTCGTCGGCCAGTCCGCTCTCCTCGCCGACGCCGATGATCGTGCCCATCGCGTCGAAGAAGCCCGACAGCAGCACCGTGAAGACGAAGAGGCAGCCGGTCAGCCACCCCACTTCCTGAAAGCCGCCGAACAGGCTGATCTCGCCGATCAGTCCGAAGTCGGGACTCCCCACCACCGAGTCCGGCAGCTTCGGCACCGCCAGGCCCCAGGCGGCGTCCGGGATGTCGGCCACGGCGTTGATCACGATGGCGACGACGGCCATCGTCACGATGCCGATGAGGATGGCGCCCCGCGTCTTGCGCACCAGCAGCACGTACATCAGCACCAGGCCCAGCACGAACACCAGCACGGGCCAGCCCTGGAGCTGGCCGCCGGTCCCGAGACCGAGCGGAACGGTGGTGTCCGCCTCGTCCGGGTTGCGGGAGACGAAGCCGGAGTCGACCAGGCCGATCAGCGAGATGAACAGGCCGATTCCGATGGCGATGGCGCGGCGCAGCCCGTTCGGGATGGCGTCCATCACCCGCTGCCGGAGACCGGAGGCCACCAGGATCATCAGCACGATCCCGGCGAGCACCACCATGCCCATGGCGTCGGGCCAGCTCATCTTGGGGGCGAGCTGGAGCGCCACGACGGCGTTGATGCCCAGGCCCGCGGCGAGCGCGATGGGCACATTGCCGATGACGCCCATCAGCAGGGTGGTGAGCCCGGCCATCAGCGCGGTGGCCGTCACGAGCTGGCCGTTGTCGAGGTGCTGGTGGAACTTGTCCTCACCGGCCCCGAGGATGATCGGGTTCAGCACGATGATGTAGGCCATCGCGAAGAAGGTGGCCAGTCCGCCCCGGAGCTCGCGGCTGACGGTCGAGCCGCGCTGCGAGATCTGGAAGAAGCGGTCCAGTGCGGACGGGGCGGCGGGCGGGGTTCCCTGCGGGGAGCCCCCGGAATCGACCGGGCTGGCCGAAGCGGACATGCGTGACCTCGGATACGTGCTGGTGCGTGCGGGCGGGCGGGCGGACTGCGACCTTGGGATCAGATTGGATAATCCGACGAAAAAATCCGGCCACAAGCAGCCCGGTTCAGTATGAACAACTGAACAGGATGATCGCCAACTCCGCCTGCGGCCTCCCCTCGCCCCCTCGCTAGGCTGGAGCCGGAGAACGGGCGAGAGACGAGGGAGCCAGGGCGATGAGCCTCATGGACAGGTGGACCAACGGCGAGCGCGAGGCGCCCGAGCCGCTGGAGGGCAATATCACCGCCACCGTCGTCACCGGCACGCTGCTGTGGCTCGCCCTGTTCCTGGCGCAGCTCCCCTTCTACGGCTGGTTCGCCGACCACGACCACACCTGGTGGCTGTGGACCTGCGCCGCGGGCGCCGCCCTGGGCTGCGTGGGGCTCTGGTACGTCCGTGCCCGCGAGAAGGCCATCCGCCAGGCGGCGTCCCAGGAGACCCAGGAGACCCGGGACAGCTGACCTGCTGGGTCCGTCCCCCACTCGACGGACCGAGTGCCCGGCCCCGGCCACCAGTCCTGTGATCGGACCGGTCACCGGTGGCGAACCGGTCCCCCCGCCCGGGTCCGCGCCGCGCCCGCCGGTTCAGGACGGGCGGGCGCGGCACGCCGCCGGGCTCACGGCGCGCTGTCGGCCAGCTGAGTGCGCCCCTGCGCACGGGCGCAGTGCGCACAGCAGTAGTAGTGCCCCTCCGACTCCATGCCGTGCCCCAGGATGCGGCAGCCGCAGTTCTCGCACACGGGCGCCATCTTGTGCGCCGCGCACTCCAGGCAGTCGAAGACGTGCACCTGCCCCGCCGCACGGACTTCGAACGTGTGCGGGTAGTCGTTGTCGCAGACCTCGCAGACGGGCATGGGCTCTCCTCGGATCGGGTGCGGAAGCGAGCACATCGTTACCCCGCGAACCGCGCCCCGGACCCCGTCTCAGTCGGCCGGGCGCACCCGTTGGAGGGGCACCGCGCCGGCTGCCGGAGGCCGTCGGCCCTCCGGCAGCCGGCCGTGCTCAGTCGAACCAGCGCGCCGCCGCGAGTTCCGCCGCCCGCTCCGGGTCCTCCAGCAGGGCGGTGACCTCGAAGCGGCGGGGCCAGGCCCCGGCCGCCCAGGCCAGCGCGGAGGCCAGCCCCTCCAGGGTGGCCGCGTGCAGGGTCCCGTCGGGGGTGCGGCGCCAGTCCAGTTCGACGCCGGCGATCCGCAGCTCCTCGTGCTCGCGGTAGTGCTCCGGGGCGCCGGGCAGCAGCTCGCGTACGGCGGCGGGCACCTCGCGCTCGGTCCCGGCCTCCTCGGGTACCAGTCCGGCGGCCGCCTCCCCCGCCGACCGCACCTCCAGCAGCGCGGCCAGCTCCGCCGCGTACTGCGGCGCCACCGGCAGCAGCGGCCGCTCCCCCACCAGGGGGAGGGCGTCGGGCGCGTCCGCGACCAGCGCCTCGGCGGCGTCCACGACGACGGTGCCGCCCGCGCGCACCGCGCGCAGCTCCTCGGGCAGCGTGACCTCGGCGGGGTCCAGGCCCGCGGCGGCCAGCAGGGTGTGCAGCCCGTGGAGTTGGGCCGGGTCGACGGGGCAGTCCGGGTCGGCCAGCCCGCGCAGCAGCTCCGCGGGGCCGCCCGGCTCCGCGAGCAGGGCGGCGGCCGTCGTGCGGACGCCGAGCGCGCGCAGCACCCGCTCGTCGGTGACCTCCCCGGGGTCCGCCTCCTCGTACAGGCCGCGCAGCAGCGGATCGCCCCCGGCGGCCCGCAGCCCGGCCGGGCGGCGGCCGTCCAGGACCGGGTGGCCGCGCAGCCACCAGGCGGTGTACGGGCGGACGTCGGTGACCGTGCCGTCGCCCAGCCGCACCCGCACCGGAGCCGTCAGCGCGTCCCGCAGCGGCGGCCGCGCCAGCATCGCCAGGGCCTCGGGCCAGTGCGCGTCGTCCACCAGGTCCAGGTCGCGCACCGCCAGGAACTCGACCGCGACCGGCGGCACCGCCAGTGCGGCTTCGCCGCCGCCGTCCGCCGCGACCTGGTCCAGCACGTCCTCGCACCACACGTCCACGGCGTCCAGCAGCCCGGGGTCGTCCGGCTCCGGGTAGTCGCCCTCACGGGGTTCGAAGCCGTCCGGGTCGAGCACCACGTCCTCGGCCCGCACCAGCGCGAAGTCGGCCTGGACCCCGACCGCCGTCAGCGGCTGCTCGCCCCAGCGCTCGGCCAGCTGCGCGTCGCACGCGGCCAGTTCGCCCTCGCGCAGCACCCGTGCGAACGCGGACCCGGGGTAGACCAGTTCGGCGGCGGGCGCGGGCTCGCCGTCCTCGTCGGGCAGCGCGAGCGCACCCAGCCACGGTTCGTCGCCGGGCGCGAGATGCGCGTCGCGGACCAGGCCCAGGACGGTCTCGGCGAGTTCCTCGGGGTCCGGACCGGCGGCTTCCGCTCCGTCCTCCCACGCCTCCTCCGCCTCCAGCGAGCCGGCGACGGCGGCCCGTACCTGCGGGGTCGTCAGCACGGCACGCGGAGTGGCGGGCGTGGCGCCCAGCTTCTCCAGCAGCGGGTGCACGGCGTCCGGGTGGGCGGCCTTCAGCCCGAGCCGGGCCAGCCTCCCGGGCGGCACGGCGCCGTCCGACTGCGGCAGCAGCACATGCCGCGGCCCGACCGCCGTGCGGCCGTCGGCCAGCGGCACCGGCAGCCCGGTCAGCCGCTCGGGGTCCACGCCCGCGAGTGAGCTGTAGAGCCGGAACCACCAGCCCGGCTCCCGCTCGACGCCGGTGAGCCGGTCCACGGCCTCGCCCAGCGGGACGCGCGGGACCTCCAGCACCCGCAGCTCGGTGCGGCGTTCGAGCCCGGCGGGCAGCAGGCCGGGGAACAGCTCGGCCAGCACCTCGACCGTCGCCGCACCCGTCCCCTCGACGATCTCGGCGTCGCGGGGACGCAGCGCGTACGGCTCGTCGGCGCCGGGCTCTTCCCCGAGCCCTTCCCCGGGTTCCTCCCCGGCGCCGCCGCGCGAGACGGCGCTCGCCAGGAACGGAACCTCCGGCAGCCGCTCCAGCACCAGGGCACGCAGCTCACCGTCCAACTCACCCGCGCCCAGCGGGCCGGGCACCAGGTCCACGGTGCTGGTGGCCACCGGCCGCCAGTCGCGCAGCAGTGCGGCGTAGGCGTCGGCGGCGCGGGCCAGCAGGAAGCGGGTCAGCGGGCCGGGCGCCACATGGCGCCGGGTGGGCTCCAGCGGGAAGGAGGCCAGCAGCAGCGCCGGGAAGCCCAGCGGCTCGTCGGTGGGGGTCGGCGCGTGCAGGCAGGCGGCGGTACGCGGCTTGCCGGGCGCGCCCTCGGCGTCCACCGGCACCGCCCAGGTCACCGTCCAGCCGGGCCGGGCCCGCTCCTCGACCGGCCGGTCGGCCAGCAGTTCGGGTTCTGCCAGGCCGCTGTCGCCCGCCAGCCGCCACCGGGTGGCGCCCGCGGCGGAGTCCTCGATCCGGACGTAGGGACCCTCCTGATGCCGGGTCAGGGTACGGACCGGTCCCTCACCGGTCTCGATGACGACCTCGGCGAGCCCGGGCAGTGCCAGCAGCAGCGCGTCGTCCACGGCGGCCAGCAGCCGCCGGGTCAGCGACTCGGCCGCCTCGTCCCGCAGCGGCAGCAGAACGGCGGTGTCGTAGCCCGCGGGGACGACGGAGGCGTCGTACGGGGCGGGAAGCGGCAGCCGCAGCAGCGGTACATGCCCCTCGCGCCGGTCGAGTTCGGCCGCGAGTGAGGGTTCGGCGGCGGCCGCCTGCCGGGTCAGCTCGCGGGCCTCGGCCAGCGACCAGCGCACGCCCTCGGCGGCGTCCGGTGCGGATGGGGCGCGGGTGACCACGGCGGGCTCGTCGCTGACCGCGAGGACGGCGGAGAAGCCGACGCCGAAGCGGCCCACCGCGCCCTCGTCGGCGGCGTCCCGCTTGGCGGAGGCGCGCAGCGTCGAGAGCGACTCGACGCCCGCGGCGTCCAGCGGCTGCCCGGTGTTGGCGGCGGTCAGCGTGCCGTCCGCCAGGACCAGCCGGAGCCGGCCGTCCGCACCGGCGCGGGCGGCGGCGTCCGCGGCGTTCTGCGCCAGTTCCACGACCAGCCGGTCCCGGTAGCCGCCCAGCGCCAGGTCCTGCTCGGCGTTGGCGTCCTCCCGGAAGCGGGCCGCGGACGCCGTCCACGCGTCCAGCACGCTCCGGCGCAACCCCTCGGTTCCGAACGTGTCCCTCACGCCACCGGCCTCCTCGGCACTCGCATCCCGTCCCCTCGTCCCGCTTGTCGCGCTCCCCCGCTCGCGGAGGGGCGGGCGGACCCGCCACCCCCAGCGGCGAGAGGGAAGGTTACGGCACGCGGGCGCGGGCCCGGCTCCGCGTCAGCGCTCCGGCCGCAGCCCCGGGGCTGCGCCTCAGCCCTGCTCCGCCCGGGCGGGCGCGGACTCCTCCGAAGACAGGTCCGACTCGCGTCCCAGGCCGAAGGGGTCGGTCACCGTCTCGTCGACGACGGGGGGCGGCGGCTGGGGGGTGCGGGGCATGACGGCCGCTTCCGAATGGCCGCCGCAGCCGAAGGCGAGGGAGACGACGTGGCCGTCGCGGCTGTACTCGTTGGCGCAGACCCCGAACGCCTGCCGCAGCGAACCCGCCAACGGCACCAGGAAACCGCAGCTCACGCAGTTGGCCGGGGCCGCCTGCGCCATCGGCGTCTTGGGACCGTAGGACTCCTCCCAACGGTCGGCAGCCGCATGCAGCCCGTACCGGGAGAGCACCCGCGGGCGCTCCATGCCGATCTCCTCGGCGACCCCGCCGATGGTGGCGCGGAAGGGGCCCCGGGCTTCGGGCTGCTCGTCGGCGACGGGCGAGTCGGGCGGCGGCTCGTCCGCACCCGAGTAGCCGGGCTCCAGCCGCAGGTCCTCGGCGTCGGTCGGCAGCAGATCGCCGGGGCCCAGGTCGCCGGGGCGCAGCCGCTCGCTCCAGGGCACCCACTCGGGGGCCAGCAGCGCGTCCGGGCCCGGCATCAGGACGGACTCGTCGACGGTGACGTTCTTGGCGCGGGAGGCCCGCGCCACGGTCACCGCCCAGCGCCAGCCCCGGTAGCCGGGTTCCTGCGCCTCGAAGAGGTGGGTGACCACCCGGTCCGCGCCGGGATCGGCGACGGCCTCCAGCCACGGGCCGACGGAACCGGGCGCCGCCGCCTCCTCGGCCGCGGCCCTGGCCTGCTCCACCGCCTCGGCACACAGTCTGTCGGGGGCGCGCCGGCTCCGCGCGCCACGGCTCGTACTCCGCGTCGCGGCACTCATGCAGCACTCACAAGAATCGTCTCTCCTACGCCGTCGCGCCGTTGTCGGCGTGCGCTGCCCGTACGGCCACGAGTGGAGGGGCGGGATCGGGGACGGAGCGGCACCGGATGGCCGCTGCGACGTCCGCGCCCGCGCTCAAAGGCCCTACGGTGCGCACCGTTCACCCACGCTACCCCACGGGGTCACCCGAGGAATCCGCAGCCAGCCTTCCCGGCACGCGCAGGGGACGGCCACCGGAGCCGGGGGCGGCCCGGAAGCGGACCACGGGCGGGCCGGGAAGCGGCCGGAAAGAGAGAGCGAAGCGGTGTGAGGGGAGGAACTGAACGGCGTGTTTCGGGGCACACTGACGGCGTGCCTGTCGACAAGCCCGGCAAACCCCGCACACGCGGCGAACCCAGCGCCATGGGACGGGTGGGGCGCGCGCTGCGCCGCCCCCCGGCCGCGCTGGCCCGCCGCGTCCGGCGCGCCACGCACGCGGAGGGCGCGGGCGAGTCCGGGCTCGGCAAACTGATCGAACTGCACGCGGTCAACTCCGCGGGCGACATGCTCATCACCGTGGCGCTCGCCTCCACCGTCTTCTTCTCGGTCCCCACCGGCGAGGCACGCGGGCGGGTAGCGCTGTACCTGGCGGTGACGATGGCGCCGTTCGCCCTCCTCGCGCCGGTGATCGGCCCGCTGCTGGACCGCGTCCCGCACGGGCGGCGCGCCGCGATGGCCGCGGCGATGCTGGCCAGGGCGCTGCTGGCGCTGACCATGGCGGGCGCCGTGGCGACCGGCGGGCTGGAGCTCTACCCGGCGGCGCTGGGTGTGCTGGTCTCCTCCAAGGCGTACGGCGTCATCCGCTCCGCCGTGGTGCCGCGGCTGCTCCCCCCGCGGATCTCCCTGGTCAAGGCCAACTCCCGGGTGACGCTGGCCGGGTTGCTCGCCACCGGCCTGGCGGCACCGGCCGGCGCGGGACTGCACCTGCTGGGCGAGCGGTGGCCGCTGTACGCCGCCTGCGCGGTCTTCCTCGTCGGGACCTTCCTGTCCTTCTCGCTCGCCCCCAAGGTCGACTCCGCCAAGGGCGAACGTCCGGCGCGGCTGGCCCCCGCGGCCGCGGTACTGCCCGTGCCCGGCGGCGCGCCGGGGGGAGACGGGTCCACGGCACAGCGGCAGCCAGGGCCGGAGCCGTCCGCCGCGGAGCGGCAGGCGCGTCCCGGGCTGCGCACCGTCGGCGCCTCGGTGCTCAGCGCGCTGTTCGCGAACTCCGCGCTGCGCGCCCTCTCGGGATTCCTCACCTTCTTCCTCGCCTTCCTGTTGCGCGAGCACCCGTTCGACGGACTCGGGGCCGCCGTCTCGCTCGGGCTGGCCGGTGTCGCGGCGGGCGGCGGCAACGCGCTGGGGACCGCCATCGGCGCCTGGCTGCGGGCCCGCGGCCCCGAGGTGATCATCACCTGCGTACTGTTCTGCGCCCTCACGGCGGCGGCCGTCGCCGCCGTGCTGTACGGCAGCGTCACGGTGACGGTCCTCGCCGCGACCGCCGGGATCGTGCAGGCCCTCGGCAAGTTGTCGCTGGACGCGCTCATCCAGCGCGACGTCCCCGAGGAGGTCCGCACCTCGGCCTTCGCCCGCTCCGAGACGCTGATGCAGATGTCCTGGGTCGCCGGCGGCGCCCTGGCCATGGCGCTGCCGCTGGTCGGATGGCTGGGGATGACGGTCGCGGCCGCCGTGGTCGCCACCGGGGTGCTCACCGCCGTCCGCGGTCTGCTGGGCGCGGCCCGGCGCGGAGCGGCCCGCCCCCGGGTCGCCTGACACCCGGCTCGCCGTTCCGGGGCCGCCGGCCCGCTGCCGGAACCCGCCTCGCACCGGACCGGAAACCGCCCGGCACACGGACAGGCACGCCGGCCGCGAGACGCGCGGCACGCCGTACCCCCACGTCGCACAGCGGTGCGGGCCCGATAGCCTGCCCGCATGAGCAAGCTCGCGCGGCAGGGCCGCATGTCGTCACAGTCGCCGCGGGGTGTGCGCACCGCCGCCGCCCTCGGTGCCGCCTCGCTCGGCCTCGTCGCCCTCAGCGGGTGCGAGCAGCCGCGCCCGATGGCCACCGCGACGGTCGGCGGCGACTCGGTCTCCGCCGAGGCCTCCTGCTACAACGACGGGAAGACCATCCCGAAGGACGAGCTGCGCAAGTGCCTGAGCAAGGCACCCAGCGAGACGATCTCCGTCGACGCGGCCGAGAAGGTCCGCATCGGCGTCCCCCCGGAGACGGCCGACGCGGGCTGGCAGATCTTCGCCGACGGCGAGCCGATGCTCTCCGAGACGCTGAAGAAGACCTACTACTCCTTCGTGGGCGAGGTGTTCTTCCAGCCCCGCTCCCAGCAGCCGGGTGAGAAGCCCTCGGGCCCGAAGAAGAGCATCAACCTGACCCTGGTGCAGACCTCCGGCGGCGACTTCAAGGGCGTCTGGCACTTCACCCTGAAGAACACGGCGGGCGAGTAGGCAGCCGTCCCCGCCCGACCGCCCCGGAAGCCCACCGGCGCCGCTCCGGGGCGCGGTTCACGGCGATCCATCCACCCAGGAGGCACTCCAGTGCTGTCCCCGCTGTCGGCGTACCGGCGTGTGCTGGTGGTCGCGGCGGTCCCCGCGGAACGCGAGGCCGTGCTCGCCGCCACCGGCGGCGCCCCGCAGCTCGATGTGCTGGCCGGCGGGGTGGGCCCGGCCGCGGCCGCGGCGGCGACCGCGACCGCGCTGGTGACCGCCGCCGAACGGGCGCACCCCTACGACTTGGTGGTGTCCACCGGCATCGGCGGCGGCTTCGCCGCGAACGGCGTGCGGGTCGGTGACACCGTGCTCGCCGACCGCATCGTCGCCGCCGACCTGGGCGCCCGGACCCCGGACGGCTTCACCTCGGTGGCGGAGCTGGGGTTCGGCACCGCCGAGCACACCCCGCCCCCGCATCCGGTGCGGGCAGTGGCCGAGGCGACCGGCGCCCGCACCGGTGCGGTGCTCAGCGTCTCCACGGTCACCGGCACCCGGGAGGGCGCCGCGGAGCTGCTGGCCCGGCATCCGGACGCGGCCGCGGAGGCGATGGAGGGCTTCGGCGTCGCGCAGGCCGCTGCCGCGCACGCGGCGGCCCGCGGCGTCGTGCTGCCGGTACTCGAACTCCGTACCGTCTCCAACGCCGTCGGCCCCCGGGACCGGGCGGCCTGGCGTATCCCGGACGCGCTGGCGGCGCTCACCGCCGCCTTCGGCAAGCTGGTCACCTAGTACCGCGCCGCAGGACCTTCCGGCACCGCCCAGGCCGGCTCCCGGCATCGCACAGAAGGGCTTCCCCCATGGACACGAACGCCATAGCAGCGCCGCTCTCCCTCGCTTTCTCGCCCTGCCCCAACGACACGTTCGTCTTCGACGCCTGGGTGCACGGGCGGCTGCCGGGCGCGGTGCCGCCCGAGGTGACGTTCGCGGACATCGACGTCACCAACGGCATGGCCGAGCGGGGCGAACTGGACGCGCTGAAGGTCTCCTACGCGGTCCTGCCCTGGGTGCTGGAGGAGTACGCGCTGCTGCCCTGCGGCGGGGCGCTGGGCCGGGGCTGCGGACCGCTCGTGCTCACCCGGCCCGGAGCCGCGGACAGCCCCGGCACGACGGACGCCGCGGCGCTGAGCGGCAGGCGGGTGGCGGTGCCGAGCGAGCGGTCGACGGCGTATCTGCTCTTCCGGCTGTGGGCCGCGGCCGAGGTGCCCGGCGGCGTGAGCGAGATCGTGGTGCTGCCGTTCCACGAGATCATGCCCGCGGTGCGGGACGGCACGGTGGACGCGGGCCTGGTCATCCACGAGGCCCGGTTCACCTACCAGGACTACGGGCTGCACAGCCTCGCCGACCTGGGCGAGCACTGGGAGGCCACGACGGGGCTGCCGATCCCGCTGGGCGCGATCATCGCGAAGCGGTCGCTGGGCGCGCCGACGCTGCGCGCGCTGGCCGCGACGATCAGCGCCTCGGTGCGGGCGGCCTGGCAGGATCCGGCCGCCTCCCGGCCCTATGTGCTGGAGCACGCGCAGGAGATGGATCCGGCGGTGGCCGAGCAGCACATCGGCCTGTACGTCAACGAGTTCACCGCGGAACTGGGTTCGGACGGCTACGCCGCCGTGCGCGGGCTGCTCGAGCGGGCAGCGGCCGAAGGGCTCGTACCGCCCGTGGCGCCGGAGGCGCTGGCCTCCCCGTGAGGCGGTGCGGCGCGCGGGTTCCGCGGAGCGGCTCCGCCGGGCCGTTCCGCTGAGCCGTTCCGCCACGCCGCCGCGGGCCGGGCGGCCGGGCGCGGGGTTCGCGCCCGGCGGGCCGGCGCCCGGGACCGTCCGGGCGCCGGGGTCAGACGTCGAGCTGGTCGGCGACCGCGCGCAGCATGCCCGCGATCTTCCGGCCGTGCTGCTTGTCGGGGTAGCGCCCGCGCTCCAGCGAGTGCGAGACGCCGTCCAGCAGCGTCGTCAGGTCCTGCACGATGGAGGCCAGCTCGTCGGGCTTGCGACGCTGCGCCGCCGCCACGGAGGGTGCCGGGTCCAGCAGGGTGACGGAGAGCGCCTGGTCGCCGCGCTGCCCGGCGACGACGCCGAACTCCACCCGCTGACCCGGTTTGAGCGCCTCGACGCCGTCCGGCAGCACCGACGAGTGCACGAAGACGTCGCCGCCGTCGTCGCGGGAGAGAAAGCCGAAGCCCTTCTCGCTGTTGAACCACTTGACCTTGCCGGTAGGCACGTCTGTCCTCGTCCTCGTACTCGTCCGGATGCACCGGGCTGCGGCTGCTGGAAACTGGCTGGTCCTGCTGCGTCGGGACGGTGTCCGCGCCCCGAGATCTTCCCCGTACCCGACCCCCGATCCCCCGGAACAGCAGTCGGGCGGGCCGTAGGACCCGCCGCCACCAAGGTTAATGGCCCGGGGCGCCGTGGCAAGGTGCCACCGGAGGCGGGGTGCCGCCGGGTGGCTCCCGGCCGGGAAGGCTCCGGGCGGCCCGAGTGCCCGCTGGGAGAGCACTCGCTTCCGGACCTACCCTGTGTGGGTGAACACTGAAACTCCGACCGCCGGTGATCTTCTCGTCCGTATCGGCGGGATCGTCTTTCTGATCGGCGCGGTGGCCACCCTGGTCACGGTCGCCCCGCTGTTCCTGGGCACCGACCCGTTCCCGGCGCCCGCGTACTTCGTCTGCATGCTGATGGGCCTCGGGTTCCTGCTGGCGGCCGTCGGGGTGGTGCGCACCGCGGTCGCGCAGCGACGCCGGGCCGCACAGCACGTCTGACACCGCCCCCCGCGGGCGCCCGGCAGGACTCCGGGCGACGGCACCCCGGCCGGGCGGGGTCAGCTCAGGTGCCCGGCGCACGAGGGGTGCGGCGGGCGACCGCCGGGCGCTTCTCCGCGGGTGAACGCGGCGAGCCAGGACGGGAAGGCCGTCAGATCGGGCAGCACCACGTCGGCGCCGGCCGCGGCCAGCTCGGCCTCGGGGCAGGGCCCGGTGGCGACCGCCACGGACCGCGCGCCCGCCGTCCGCGCGCCCCGCACGTCGCCCACGTGGTCGCCCACGTAGGCGGCGGCCCCGTGCGCGGTCAGCGCCTCCGCCTTGCCCTCCGCCCACAGCTCGCCGACCAGCACGTCGGGGGCGAGGCCGAGGTGGTCCAGATGCAGCGCGGCGCTGGGCCGGTGCTTGGCGGTGACGACCAGCGTGCGCCCGCCCGCGGCCCGTACGGCGTCGAGCGCCTCGCGGGCGCCCGGTAGCGCGGTGGTCGGTGCGATGGCGTGGTCCGGATAGAGGGCGCGGTAGCGCGCCGCCATCGCCGGGATCTCCTCCTCGGGGAACCAGTACGCCAGTTCCTGGACCAGCGGCGGGCCGAGCCGGGTGACGACCAGGTCCGCGTCGATGCGTACGCCCGTCTCGGCCGCCAGCCGCCGCCAGGTGGCGTGGATACCGGGGCGGGAGTCGATCAGCGTCATGTCGAGATCGAAGCCCACGGTGGGGCCGGGCCCGGTGCGCGGCGGCGCCGGGGCGGGTGGCGGGACGGGCGTAGTCATACCGGTCATTGTGCCCGGCCCCTGGTCCCCCGCTCCGGCCCGCCCCTCGTCCACGGCTGCCCGGCCCTCACGGCCCACGGCCCACGGCTCAGGACGAGGTCGGGGACTTGCTGGCGGTGGTGACCTGGCAGGAGTAGACGAACCGCTGGTTGTTGGAGTAAGAGGCGTGCACCGAGACCGAGCGGTCGGCGCCGCCGCGCACCGTCACGGTCTTGAACTGGGTGCCGACGGTGCGGGTCGCGATCGTGGAGCTCGGCGAGGAGCCCACCTTGAAGCGGACGGTGAAGCTGTAGCGGAACGCCTGGTCGGCGGAGGCGTTCTGGATCTTCACCTGATAGGTGATCCGGCCGCTCGACCGGGAGTAGTCGCAGCTCTCGCCGTCGACCTCGCCGATCGCGCTCGGGTTGTAGGTCGGCGGCGCGGACACGGTGGGCGTGGGGCTGCTGCCGCCGGTCAGACCACCGGAGTCGGACCCGCTGCCGGAGCCTCCGCTGTAGCCGCCCGAGCTGAGTCCGGGGCTGCCGGAGGGCGAGGGGAACGAGGGCGCGGACGGCGCCGACGGCATGTCGTCCAGATCGCCCAGGCCGCCGAACGCCTTGTCCTTGGGATCGTCGGCGCAGCCCGCGAGGACGGCCGTACTGGCGAGGACGAGACTGGCGGCGCCGATGGCGCGGCGTGTACGCATGTGATCCCCCGGTGTGCGTGAGCGCGTGGACTGGACAGCCCTGTCCAAGCTTGTACTGGAACACCGAGCCGACGTCATGGCCGTTGCGAGTTCATGACAGTCTCGGTGCACTGGAGCGGAAGAGTAACCGACGGGGAACGCCCCGGACTCTCCTGCCACCGAGGGCTTCCGCACCCGGGTGCCTTGGGTATTTTGGGTGTTCAGAGCTCAGCTCGGCCAACGCGTCGCACACGGGGGCCGACGCTTCACACACGGGGGAACGATGAGTCAGCCCTGGCCGCCGCAGCAGCCCATGCAGCCGATGCCGCCCGCGCCGCCGTCCATGCAGCCGATGCAACCCATGCAGCCCGGCTATCCGTACCACCCCGGCGGGCCCGGATTCCCGCCGCAGCGCCGCGGCAGCGGGGTCAAGGCGTTCCTGTTCGGCTGGCTCATCTCCGGCGCCGGGGCGACAGCGTTCGCCGTGCTGCTCCTCGCCAGCTACGAGGACCTCTCCAAGGTCGGCCTGCGGATCATGTACGTGGTCTTCGCACTGGCGCTCGCCCTGCTCGTGGGCGGCGTGGCGGGCAAGGTGGGCGGGCCCAACCCCGCCGCGTACGTCGTCCCGTCGCTGTTCGCCATGCTCGCGGTCTTCCTGGGCACCACCAACGGCTTCGTGTTCGTGCTCCTCAACGCGGGCGGCAGCGAGGTGTTCGAGTCGATGATGGAGAACGACCCCGGCGCCCCGGCCGAGTTCTGGTGGAAGGGACTCAAGGGCGGCATCGCGCTGCTCGGGCTCGCCGCCGCCGGAGGCGGCACCTTCGGGATGGCGTCCCTCGTCGGCCGGCGCCGCTGAGCGGCCCGCCGCGCACACGTCCCCGCACCCGGGCCACCCCGCGCCTCGCCCCCCCCCGGGCGGCGGGGGTGGTGCTGAGAACACCCCGCGACCGGGCCCCAGCGCCCTCGTCCGGTTCGTCCGCCGCTGGTTGCCTGTTCTCCGGGCGGGCGAAGGTTCCGCCCGGCGGCCGACTCGGGCGGCCGCGGGACGAGGGGGACGGACGATGCGCATCCGTACACGTACGACTCGCAGGGGAACCGCAGCGCTGACGGCGGCGGTACTCGTGGGACTCGCCGGGGCCCAGTACGCGGGCGCCGCCGGCACCGGGGACGGTCCGGACGGGCGGCACGGCGGCGACCGGCCGGGCGTCGGCCGCACAGTGCTGCGGCACGACGTGGCGGCCGTCCGCACGGCGGGCGGCGGCAAGGTCAAGGTGCTGGCCGAGGTGCGGGACGGCCGCACCACGGTGCGGGCCCGCGCGGGTTCCGGCAGGCCCGTACCCTGGAACGCCCGGTTCCGCGCGGCCAGCACCACCAAGACCTTCACCTCCGTGGTCCTGCTCCAACTCGCCGACGAGGGGAAGCTGTCGCTGGACGACACGGTGGAGAAGTGGCTGCCCGGCCTGGTCGCGGGGAACGGCAACGACGGCTCCCGGATCACGGTCCGCGACCTGCTGCGGCAGACGAGCGGACTGTACGACTACGTCGACGACCCGGAACTGGCCGGGGTGCTGCGGGACTTCGACACCCACCGCCACGACGCGACCCCGGTGGCCTCGTACGTGGCCGTCGCCATGCGCCACCGGCCGCTGTTCATCCCGCGTCCCGGCGGCACCCCGCGCTGGTCGTACTCGAACACCAACTACCTGCTGGCCGGGCTGATCGCCGAGAAGGCCGGCGGACTCCCCTGGCGGGAACAGGTCGAGCACCGCGTGATCGCCCCGCTGGGCCTCCGCGGCACCCGGGTCTCCGGCGCGAACCCGTTCATGCCCGGCCCGCACGCCCGGGTCACCCTGCCGATACCGGGCAAGGACGGCAAGCCGCTCGACGTGACCGAGCACAGCCTCCAGAACGGCGCCGACTCCGCCGTCATCAGCACCACCCGGGACCTCGACACCTTCTTCCGCGCCCTGATGACCGGCAAGCTGCTGCCCCGGGACCGGCTCGCCCAGATGAAGGAGACCGTCGAGCGGACCGACGACCCCGAGGACCGCGCCGCCTGGCCCGAGGGCGGTTACGGCCTGGGTCTGCGCGACAATCCGCTCTCCTGCGGGGGACACTACCGGCACCACGAGGGCGACGGCTTCGGCTCCTACACCCGCACCGGGGTCACCGAGGACGGCCGCCGCGCGGTCACCGTCTCGATCACCAGCGACGGCGGCCTGCCCGACCAGGAACGGCTCAACACCGCCACCCGGAAGCTGGTCGACCACGCCCTGTGCGGTACGGACGGCTGACCGGCGCAGCGGTCACCCCGCGGGGCGGCTGACCCGACCCGCGCAGCAGCCGCCCCGCGCGGTCGCCGACAGCCACCGGACCACTGTCATACGGGGACGACCGTGCGCAGACTCGGCCGTCCCCGCCCGCGCGCGAGCTCTCACTCCGGCGCGGACCGCCGGGCGCGCCACACCAGATAGAGGGCGCTGGCCACCGCCGCCAGACGCAGCAGCACCGGAAAGGCGTCACTGATCGCTCCGCTCAGGGCCTCGCTGCCCTCGGCGAGCGGTTCGCCCCACCGGCCGTCCGCCCGGCCCCACAGCCACACCCCCGTACCGGCCACCACCAGGCCGGGCATGCCCACAGCCGCCCACTTGCCCTCGTTACCGCTCAGCTTGGGCGACCACCAGGCCGCCAGCCATCCCAGGGCCAGCGGGATCAGTGAACCGAGCACGGCGCCCGCCACCAGCAGCACCACGGCGGCCCACTCGACCACTCCGCCCCGCCCGGCGCCGCCGCCCTTGCCGCGCAGCCGCCGCCCCAGCAGCACGGCCACGCCCAGCCCGGGTGCGGTCGCCGGAGCCGGCTCGGTGGGCGCAGCCCCCTGCGGGGCCACCGGGGCCCGCCCGGAAGGCGCGGGCGCGCCCGGCGCCTCCGGGGCGTCTCCCGGCGGGGGTTTGAGGACCTCCGGCAGTTCGATCCCGCCGACGAAGCCGGGTACCGGCTCTCCGGCCGCCACGGCGTTGGTGCCGCCGGGGCCGGTGCCGAACGGGCTGGGGTCGACCCGCCACCAGTCGGGGTCGGAGTCCTCGGGCCCCAGTTCGTCGAGGCTCGCGAGGTGCGGCGAGGAGGCGCCGAACGCGGCGGTCGGGGTTCCGCCGCCGGTGCGCTGGGCGGGCAGCGAGGGCGTCGGCGGCTCGGCCCCGGTGGTTCGCGCCCTCCGCGGGCCCGCACCGCTCCCGCCGTCCGCCGACGCCTCGGACGGCGTCGGCGCCGCGGGCCGGGGGGCCTCACCGCCGTTCGCCGAGGCCACCACATCCTCGGGGCGGCCGAACCGGTCCAGGATCTTCCGCACGGCGGCCTTCGTCACCGCGCCGCCCTCCGCGGCCCGCGCCCGGTCGATCTCGCCGCGCAACCCGCCGACGAGCTTGGCCCGTTCGGCAGCAGTCATCCGCGTACTGTGCGCCAGGTCCCCGACCCGGCTCAGATAGTCGAAGACAAGCTGATCGCTCTCGATCCCCACCAAGTCCCCGCAGCCCACTAGCCCTTCAAGCCCCTTCAAGCCCTCCGCACCGACGGTACCGCGCGAACCCGCCCGGAAGGGAGTACCGGCCGGTGCGGTGCCCGCCGTTCGGCGGAACGCCCGCTCCGGCCCGCGGACCCTGATTCCGGCCACGCCCGCAGCCCGCACCCCCGCCCCGCAGCGGTGCCCACCCGGCGGGGGCGGGATGCCACCGGGCGCTCGGGGCCGGGGTGCCGCCGCGTGCCGCTACCGTGGGGAGGATGAGCAGTGAGCACAACGGGGGCTCTTCCGCACAGCCGGACGCGCCGCCGGGGGCGTCGGCGTCCGGGCCCCGCACCCTCGCGGAGGATCTCCGCGCCCGGGACGACAGCGCGCTCGCCGCGCTGCTGCGTGCCCGCCCCGACCTCCTCTCCCCCGTTCCGGGCGACCTCACCCAGCTCGCCACCCGGGCGGGCACCCGCGCCTCCGTCGTCCGGGCGCTGGAGCACCTCGACCGGTTCACGCTGCAGACGGCCGAAGCGCTCGCGATCGCCCCCGGCGCTCCCCCACCGCCCGGGACACCACCCCAGGAGGGGGCGGCCACCGCCGAAGCGGCCCTGGCCCGGCTGCTCCCCGGCACGGAGGCCGCCGCACGACTGCGCCCGGCGCTCGCCGAGCTACGGGCCCGCGCCCTGGTGTGGGGCCCGCAGGAGCGGCCGCGACTCGTCCGCACCGCGCGCGAACTGCTCACCTCGCCCTCCCCCACCGGCCTGGGACCCACCCTCGCGGAGGCGGTGGCAGCGGCCGGACCGGCCAAGCCCTCGCCCTCCCGGCTGCAGGACATGCTGGCCGCGGCGGGACTGGCGGGCACACACGACCCGGTCAGCGCGCTGGCCGCGCTGGCGGCGCTGTTCGACGACCCCGACCGGATGGCTGAGCTGCTCGCCGGGGCCCCCGAGGGCGCCGAGGCGGTGCTGCGGAAGCTGGAGTGGGGGCCGCCCTACGGCACGGTCGACCTGGAGGCGCCGCCCTCGGCGGTCCGCTGGCTGCTGGACCGCGCCCTGCTGGTACCGACCGGCGCCGAGCCGGGCGGCGGCCCCGGCGCGCCCGGCAGTGTCGTCCTGCCCCGGGAGGCCGCCCTTCAGCTGCGCGGCGGCCGGGCGCACCGGGTGCTGGAGCCGACCGCGCCGCAGGTCGAGGTGGCGCGCGCCTACGAGCCGGGGACCGTGGACGCCACGGCGGCCGGGCAGGCGATGGCCGCGGTGGCCACCGTCGAGGAACTGCTGGGGCTCTGGGAGGCGGAGCCGCCGCCGGTGCTGCGCGCGGGCGGACTGGGCGTCCGCGACCTGAAGCGGACCGCCGCCGCGCTGGACGTGTCCGAACCGGCCGCCGCGGGCTGGATCGAGCTGGCGTACGTGGCCGGGCTGGTGGCCTCGGACGGCGAGGCCGACGAGGCGTACGCACCGACCCCCGCCTACGACGACTGGCTCCGCGCCGCGCCCGCCGAGCGGTGGGCGGCGCTCGCCGCGGCCTGGTACGCGGCGACCCGCACGGCCGGACTGGTGGGCGAGCGGGACCCGCGAGGCCGGAACCTGGCGCCGCTGGGCCCCGGACTGGACCGCGGCCCGGCCCCCGAGGTGCGGCAGCGGGCCCTCGCCCGGCTCGCCGAGCTGGCGCCCGGGTCGGCCCCGGACCGGGACACGCTGCGCGACCGGCTGCGCTGGGAGCGCCCCCTGCTCGGCAACCGGGCGGCGGCCCGCGCGGAACAGCCCGCCGGACAGGCTTCGGGTGCGGCGGCCGGAGCGGGCGAGGGCGACGGCGGACGCCGGTTGCGGTCCCGGCTGCTGGACTGGACCTTGGACGAGGCGGAGACCCTGGGGGTGACCGGCCGGGGCGCCCTCGCCTCCTACGTACGTCCCCTGCTGGTCGCGGAGCAGGACGGCGGGGCGACGCACCGGGCGCCCGGAGCCACCGGCGAGGCCGCACGGGCCGTCGCCGCGAAGCTCGCCCCGCACCTCCCCGAACCCCTGACCGAGGTCCTGCTGCAGGCGGACCTGACCGCCGTGGCGCCCGGGCCGCTGGAGCGCGAGCTGGCGGCGTTCCTGGCCGTGCTGGCGGACGTGGAGTCCAAGGGCGGCGCCACGGTCTACCGCTTCACGCCCGGTTCGGTGCGCCGCGCCCTGGACACCGGACGCACCGCCGCCGACCTGCACGCCTTCCTCGCCGAGCACTCCAGTACGCCGGTGCCGCAGCCGCTGACCTACCTGGTCGACGACGTGGCCCGGCGCCACGGACAGGTCCGGGTGGGAGCCGCCTCCTCGTACGTGCGCTGCGACGACGACGCCCTGCTCACCGAGCTGCTCGCCGACCGCCGCTCGGCGCCGCTGCGGCTGCGCAGGCTCGCCCCCACGGTGCTGGCCTCGCCCGCGCCGCCGGACCAGCTCCTGGCGAAGCTGCGGGAGGCGGGGTACGCGCCCGCGGCCGAGTCCGCCGAGGGCGATGTGCTGCTGGCGCGCCCGGACGCGCACCGCGCACCACCCCGCACCCCGCCCGAACCGGTACCGGAGGGCCCGCCCCCGCCCGACGGGTCCCTGCTGGCGGCCGCCGTCCGCGCCATCCGGGCCGGCGACCACGCCGCCACCCTGGCCCACAAGCCCAAGGCGCCCACCGCCGCACCGCCCGAGAGCGGTCCGCCGCGCACCGTCATGGCCGAGACCCTCGCCACGATGCAGTCCGCCACCCTCTCCGGCACCCCGGTGTGGATCGGCTACGTCAACGCCGACGGCGCCGCCTCGCAACGCGTCATCGCCCCGGTGAAGGTCGAGGGCGGCTTCGTCACCGGCTACGACCACACCGCGGAGGAGGTCCGCACCTACCCCCTGCACCGCATCACCGGCGTCGCGGAGGTCGCGGAGGGCTGACCGCCACTCGGCGGCGGGGCAGGGGGCGGCACGGGCTTCCCGCGTCCGGCGGGTGAGGTGTGCAGCACAGGCGGGTGAGGTGCGCCGCACAGTGGGACCGGGCCGTGGCCGGGCTGAGGCACACTGGACGTTCGGCCCGCAGAGCCGGAACGTCGAAAGGGTGACGCGTGAACGGTGGCCCCTGATCATGCAGGCGATCAAGTGCGGCGCCCACGCTGAACGGCGCTGATGGACGTACTCCGTCGGGCTGTCCGACGTCTCTCCAGAGTAGGGAACCGCCACGGCGCCTCGCCGATAGGATCGCCCGTATGACGACGGCTCACGCGCAGGAAGAACCTGAGGTGGTGGAAGACGTCTTCGACGGCCTGGCGACAGGAGTCGAGGTCGAGGGAGACGGCGGTGCTGACGGGTCGATCGTCAGGCCATGGGATCCCGCGTTGATTCGTGTGTCCACCAACCAGTTTTCGCTTCGCAACATCCTGGACATGATCGACGAGGGCTCACTGGAACTGGCCCCCGACTTCCAGCGCGGCCAGGTGTGGAAAACAGAGCAGAAGTCGCGGCTAGTCGAATCTGTGCTGCTGCAGATCCCGCTGCCCGCGTTCTATTTCGCCGAGGACAGCCAAGGTAAGTTCCGCGTCGTCGACGGCCTGCAACGACTGTCAACACTGCACGCCTTCGCGCGGAAAAGGGGGGAGGGGTTCAGACTCAAGGGACTGGAGTATCTCGACGAGAACGAAAAAACCTTCACAGACCTCCCCCTGCAGTGGCAGCGCCGAATCTACAATACCCAGCTTGTGGTGAACGTCATCGACCCGACGACACCGTCAGATGTCATGTACGACATCTTCAAGCGCATCAATACCGGCGGCACCCCGCTCAATGCGCAAGAGATCCGTCACTGCATGAGCCGGGCACGGAGCCGCGACACCCTCAAAACCATGACGTCCATGAGTGAGTTCAACACGGCGACGAACGGCATCGGCGGTCATATCCGCATGAACGACCGTGAGATGGCGCTTCGCTTCGCGGCCTTTTGGCTGCTAGGTATGGATGCATACATGGAACGGCCAGCGATGGACCTTTTTCTGGAGCGGGCCACGGAGTTGCTGGACAACACAAAGGAGCTGCCCAATTCCCGGATCAACGACCTGTATGAGGCGTTCCGTTCAGCCATGTCCAACGCTCATCTGGTATTCGGAGAGCACACATTTCGCAAATGGCCGGAAGGTGTGACGGGTCGCAATCCGATCAACAGGGCACTCTTCGAGATCTGGTCGATCGCACTCGCCCCATACACCCCGGAGGATCTGGAACGCCGCCGGACAGCCATCGTGGCGGCTGCCCGGGACAGAATGACCCACGATATCGAATATCTCGATGCCATCACCGCTTCCACCAGCGACCGACGCCGTGTCGAGTACCGTTTCCAGGCAGCGGCTGAGGACGCGAAGGCCGGCGCGTGATCACATCACTGAGGATCCGCAATTTCAAGTGCTTTTCGGACGCTGAATTCGACCTGCGTCCGCTAACGGTACTGACCGGTCTCAACGGTTCAGGGAAAAGCACCGTCGTTCAAGCTCTGCTACTGGCTCGTCAGGCGGCCCAGGCAACCAGCAGCACGATTCAGCTCAACGGGCCATATGAGCTGGCCCTCGGCGAGGCGCAGGAACTGTTGCACCCGGCAGCAGGGCAGCCCGAATTCGGTGTGCGCATCCGAATTGCCGGAACGGAAACCGACTGGGATTACCGATTCGGTATCCCCAGTGAGCGCGCCTTGCACCTCACGGTGGAGAGGTCGCCCAAGCAACCTCCCCTCGTCCTCGGACAGCCAGGAAGCGGCTTCACCTACCTCTGCGCAGAACGTCTCGGCCCCCGCGACCTGCTGTCCGTGTCGGCCGAGCCGCCCGACGAACTCGGAGTCGGCGTACGCGGGGAACACACTGCACAGGTACTGGCACTCCATCAGGAAAGGCTGACCACACGACGGCTGACCGTTCGCGAACCGTTGCGGCACCAAGACTGGGAAGTGCCACTCCTGCGCACCCAGGCGGAGGCATGGGCCTCGCACGTCATCCGCCCCCTTCAGATCACAGCACAGTGGGCACCAGGAATCGCCGCAAGCACCATCCGCTTCAGGGAGGCCGGGCCATACGGCGAGGTAATCCGCCCGGCCAATACCGGCTTCGGCGTTTCCTACGCCCTGCCCATCATCGTCGCAGGGCTTATGACAGAGCCCGGCGATGTCCTGATCGTAGAGAACCCTGAGGCACACCTGCATCCCACCGGGCAGTCCCGCATGGGCCGCTTTCTGGCGCAGGTCGCCGGCAGCGGGGTCCAGGTAGTCATAGAGACCCACAGCGACCACGTTCTCAACGGCGCCAGACTCAGTGTCGCCGAAGGAGGGCCGTTGTCGTCACAAGAGGCGATCGTGCATTTCTTCGGCCGACAGGAGACCGTTCCCATCGAACTGACCTCGCGGGGCGAACTGGCCACTTGGCCAAACGGCTTCTTCGACCAGATCGAGGACGACCTGGGGAGGCTGGCACGTGCCCGTCGCCGAAGGTGAACCACACCGGACCAGTTCGTACCGGGTGGTCGTCGACGAGACCAGCTTCGACTTCCGAGAGCTGGGGCCCAACCGGCTTACCGAGTTACTGGATGAGTTCAATGAGGCACTCGCGGACATCCTCCGCGAACGGCCAGTAGCCGTGGCGGAGTGGTGGCACGAGCACACATGCCTGGACGGCTGCGATCTGTCCGAGTTCCTCTACGTACGGGGAGGCCCGGGTGACACGGTGTCGCCCGACGTCCGGCGCCGAACCGCCCTGCTCATGGACCGCTGTCACACATGGGACACAGACGAGATCACGGACGTCCCGGATACGGTGCACCTTGCCGGACAGGTCCGAGAACTCGCCTGGACTCTGGGCCATGCGCTGCGTCGCACGCTGGACGGCCGCACCACGGCCTGCCTCCTGTTTCGGGGAAATTCCGTCATGAGTGGGTGGCAACGGGTCAGCCTTCCGACAATTGACACCGAGACAGAGCTGTACTTCCTGCACGCAGCCCGTGAGCTCACCGCCTTTTGGCGCAGCCTGTATGAACGCGAAGATGTGCCAGAGCACCTCTTCCTCGCCCTGGCGGCGGATGCCTTCCCGGGTCTTGTCCTCGCGGACACCCTGTCGTTCCGGAAGTTCGACGGAACTTACCGGGAGTTGCGTGGCTGGGTGGCGAAGGTCCTCGCGGTGCTGGACGACCACTTCTCGGACGCGTTGGAGCGGCACTCCGGGCTGCCCAGTCACGTCCAGGCCGAACTGGGCCGCTTCGGGATCGACCTGTCGCCGGAGAGCCCGAACACCCGGGCCAAAGAAAAGGTGATGCGGCAACGGGACGTGGAGCACGGTGGAGAGACTTATCGCTGCGAGTGGCACGCAAAGCAGCACCCTGCGCGGAACCGCGTGCACTTCACACTACCTGAGCAGCAGCTGGACGGGCGCATTCTCATCGGAATCTTCGTCGACCACTTAGACACATGAACTGAACGAAAGTGCCCAGTTGCGGAGAGTGCCAGAACTCTGAATGCGAGACGGCCGGTGCTCCGGGTGTGTGGCGTACCTCCCGCCCGTACTGCGGCTCATAAGGCAGACTGGAGGATTGGCGCGCGCGGAAGGGAAGTAGGTACGTGAACGGTCCACTCATCGTGCAGAGCGACAAGACGCTGCTGCTCGAAGTCGATCACGAGCTGGCCGAGGCGTGCCGGAGGGCCATCGCGCCGTTCGCGGAGCTGGAGCGGGCTCCGGAGCACATGCACACCTACCGGGTGACGCCGCTGGGGCTGTGGAACGCGCGGGCCGCCGGGCACGACGCCGAGCAGGTGGTGGACGCGCTGGTGGAGTACGCGCGGTACCCGGTGCCGCACGCGCTGCTGGTGGACATCGCCGAGACGATGGCCCGGTACGGCAGGCTCTCGCTCAGCAAGCACCCCACGCACGGCCTGGTGCTGACGAGCACCGACCGGCCGGTGCTGGAGGAGGTGCTGCGCTCGAAGAAGATCCAGCCGCTGGTGGGCGAGCGGATCGACCCGGACTCGGTGGCCGTGCACCCGTCCGAGCGCGGGCAGATCAAGCAGGTGCTGCTGAAGCTGGGCTGGCCCGCCGAGGACCTGGCCGGGTACGTGGACGGCGAGGCGCACCGTATCGCGCTGGAGGAGGACGGCTGGTCGCTGCGCCCCTACCAGCAGCAGGCCGTCGAGGGCTTCTGGCACGGCGGGTCCGGCGTCGTCGTCCTGCCGTGCGGCGCCGGGAAGACGCTGGTGGGCGCCGGGGCGATGGCCAAGGCGCAGGCGACGACGCTGATCCTGGTCACCAACACGGTCTCGGCCCGCCAGTGGAAGCACGAACTGGTGCGGCGCACCTCGCTGACCGAGGACGAGATCGGCGAGTACAGCGGGACGCGGAAGGAGATCCGCCCCGTCACCATCGCCACCTACCAGGTGATCACCACGAAGCGGAAGGGCGTCTACCCGCATCTGGAGCTGTTCGACTCCCGCGACTGGGGCCTGATCGTCTACGACGAGGTGCATCTGCTGCCGGCACCGGTCTTCAAGTTCACCGCCGACCTCCAGGCCCGCCGTCGGCTCGGGCTGACGGCGACGCTGGTACGGGAGGACGGGCGCGAGTCCGATGTGTTCTCGCTCATCGGCCCCAAGCGGTTCGACGCGCCCTGGAAGGAGATCGAGAACCAGGGCTACATCGCCCCCGCCGACTGCGTCGAGGTCCGTGTCACCCTCACCGACTCCGAACGGCTGGCCTACGCGACGGCCGAGCCGGAGGAGAAGTACCGCTTCTGCGCGACCACCGACAGCAAGCGGCGGGTGACCGAGGCGCTGGTGCGCCGGCACGCGGGCCAGCAGACGCTGGTCATCGGCCAGTACATCGACCAGCTCGACGAGTTGGGCGAGCACATCGGGGCACCGGTCATCAAGGGCGACACCACCAACGCACAGCGCGAGAAGCTCTTCGACGCGTTCCGCGCGGGCGAGCTGAACTGCCTGGTCGTCTCGAAGGTCGCCAACTTCTCCATCGATCTGCCCGAGGCCACCGTGGCCATACAGGTCTCCGGGACCTTCGGCTCCCGGCAGGAGGAGGCCCAGCGGCTGGGCCGGGTGCTGCGGCCGAAGGCGGACGGGCACGAGGCCCGCTTCTACTCGGTGGTCGCCCGCGACACCATCGACCAGGACTTCGCCGCCCACCGCCAGCGCTTCCTCGCCGAGCAGGGGTACGCCTACCGGATCGTGGACTCGGTGGACCTGCCGGCCCCGGACCCGGAGGGCACCGGGAGCGCGGGGAGCGCCGAGGAGCCGGACGAGGTGTAGGGCCCGACGGCGGCCGGGCGGAGACCTTCTACGGCCCCTCCCGGCACCGGCCGGGGCACCACACGGGCGGGGCCCCGCACAGGCGGCGGCTCCCGCGGGGCTAGCGGCCTTCCGGCGAGGGTGCCTCGGGGGGCTTCATCGCGACCCGGCCGTCCGGGGTGATCGCCGCCGTCTCGCCGGTACGCAGCCAGCCCTCGTGCAGCGGCGCCGCGTCCTCGACGTAGCAGGCGGTGATCCACGGGCCGCGCAGCAGCAGCTCGCCCTCGGACTGCCCGTCCCAGGGCAGCGGCGTCTGATCGGGCCCGGTGACGCCGTACTCGACCGAGGCCGGGAACCGGTAGTGGCCGGCCGCGGGCCGGGCCACGCAGGCCGGGGAGAGCGTCTCGGGCGCTCCCCAGGCCGCCGCCGCGCTGATGCCGTGCCGCCATCGCAGCTCCTGCGCCAGCAGCGTGCCGCCGGGCTCCGCGCCGGGGCCGCCCACCACCACGGCCTCCCGCAGCGAGGACAGATCCCGGGGGTGTGCGGCCAGCTCCTCCAGCATGCCGCCCCATACGGCCGGGTCGGCGACGGCGAGCGTGGGCCGCTCCCGCTCGGCCATCTCGGCGAGCGGCGCGGGCTGGTCGTAGGTGCCGGGCAGCAGCAGCGAGGCGCCGCCGGCGAACGCGGCGTAGGGGAGCCCCCAGGCCAGCATCCGGGACATCGGCACGACGGGCAGCACCAGATCGTCCTCGCCGATGCCGTACGCCTGCGGGGTCTGCGCCTGGAGGGCGTGCAGGTAGAGGGCGCGGTGGCTGTAGGCGATCCCGCGCGGCGCGGTGCCGTCCCCGGACGCGGCGTGGCAGAGGACCGCCGCGTCGCGCTCGTCGATCGCGGGCCAGTCGTAGTGTCTGCGCCGGTCGGTGATCAGCTCCTCGTAGTTGTGGACCTCGGCGCCGTAGGCGGTGCCGCCGCTGACGACGGCCGCGGAGTCGCTGCCGCCGGCGACGATCACATGCCGCAGGTGGCCGAGCCGGGGCAGCACGGAGGCCAGCGGTGCGAGCCCTGTCGGGTCGGTGATCAGCACCTGCGCGTCGCCGCGCACCGCGGCGGCGACGAGCTGGTCGGCGGGCAGCCACGGGTCGAGGGTGTGCAGGACGGCGCCCATCGAGGGCACGGCCAGATACGCCTCCAGGTGGTCGGCGGTGTTGGCCATCAGCGTGGCGACGGTGTCTCCGGGCGCGACCCCGAAGTCGTCGTGCAGGGCGGCGGCGAGCTGGGCGGCGCGGACGCCCGTGTCGAGGAACGTGCGGCGGTCGGGCTCGGCACCACCCGCGGTCCCTGTCCAGGTGGTCACCCGGGCGGTCCCGTGCGCGAACGCGCCGTGCACGAGGAGTCGGTTCACGGTCAGCGGGATGTCCTGCATGGTGCTTCGCACTCGGCCTCCTCGGGCCTCTTCACGCTCTGGTCGGCGGCCGTCCCGGCGCCTGTCGGCGGGGTGCCTGTCGGCGGGACCGGCCGGAGGGCTGTCCGTCGTCCCCGTGCGGCCCCTGCCACCCGTCGGTCCTCCGGTCTCCGGGGGCTGCTCCTGCGGGGTCGTCGGCCCCGGCCCGGCCCGCCGGGGGGCTCTGCCGGGCGGGCGGGCGGCTGCTCGATCCGGCCGCCCCTGCTGATTCTCGCCCGGCGGAAGCGCGGTGTCAGCGTCGCGGAGCGGTCCGGCACCGCCGCGCCCGGCATCGGGGGGTCCGGACGGGTGCGGCCCGGACGGGCGGCCCGGGGGCCGGCCGGTGCGCGCGCCGGCGGCGAGAGCACGGCCGCGGCCCGCGGAGACGAGGGGCGGGCGCGTACGGCCCGGAGCCGGGCGGGCGCGGCGGGGAGACGGCCCGGTACGGCGCGGCGCCGGGCGCGGTGCCGGACAGTGCGCGGAGCGGGCCGCACGGCCACGGGCCGCGTGGCGGCGGGGTGCGCGCCTGCGACGGGGGCGGGTCCCGGAGGCGGGTTCGCGGCGTGCGCGGGCCCGGTACGCGGGGCGCCGCTGCCAGTCACCCGTGCCGCCTCCTCGCCACCGGGAGGACGGGCCGTCCCGGATCGCCGTTGATTGCCGCCGGGCGTCGACCCTAATCGAGTCACCGCCCGGAGACCGAAACGGCTCCGCCCGCGCCGCCGCCGGACAGCACGCGGAACCCTGCGCTCCCGGGTGCCCGCTGCCGGGTTCCGGACCCGGAAAAAAGATCGCCCACTCGCCGTCCGGTGGCTACAATCCCCCGTCTGCCCCCTCGACGCCCCTCTCGGCGCGAGGCGCCCGCCGCACGGAAACCGGTCGGGCTCACGCGTGGAACCGTACGTGGATCCGTCTCCGCGGATCCGCGGGCGATGCTGCGCGGACCTGTCCGTCCGTACGCCCGCACCCGCGTGCCGAGCCGTGCGTCCCGTCCCCCGCCTCGCCCGGGCCGCCCCCGGCCGGGCCACCGGGGCCGGCCACGCCCGCCCGGCGTGCGGCGCGCGGGCGCCCGTGCTTCCCGGAGGCTTCCCGATGACCGACCGATCCGCACCCGGGCCCGGCGACCTGCCCGGGGCCGTTGCCGAGAGCGAAGCCGCGGCCGCTGTCGGCCACGGGCCCGGCGACCGGCAACCGCCCGGTGACGATCCCGCGCCCGGCGGCCCGCTCGCCCGTGAGCGGGCCCATCTGGCGGCCTCGCGAGCCGCGCTCCGTGCCATGCGGGCCGACGCCGAGGCACTCGACATCCGGGACGTGACCGCGAACTGGGTGAACGCCGAGGCGCTCGCCGCGGGGATCGAGGCCCGGGTCGCGGCGCTGGCCGATCTCGCGCACACGCCGCTGTTCTTCGGCCGGCTCGACCACACGGACGGACAGGTCTTCCACATCGGCCGGCGACATGTCCACGACGCGGACGGCGACCCCATGGTCATCGACTGGCGCGCCCCGGTCTCGCAGCCCTTCTACCGCGCCTCCCCCACCGACCCGCAGGGCGTGGCGCTGCGCCGCCGCTTCGGATACACGGGCGGTGAGCTGACCGCCTACGAGGACGAGCGGCTCACCGCGCCGTCGGGCGCCGACGGACCGCAGCCGGACGTGCCGGAGCAGGGCCGGGGCGCGCCGGGGGCGCGACGGACCAGCGCGCTGCTCCAGGCCGAGATCGAGCGCCCCCGGGTGGGGCCCATGCGGGACATCGTCGCGACGATCCAGCCCGAGCAGGACGAGATCGTCCGGGCCGGTGTCGACGGGACGGTGTGCGTGCAGGGCGCCCCGGGGACGGGCAAGACGGCGGTCGGTCTGCACCGCGTCGCCTATCTGCTGTACGCGCACCGCGAGCAACTGGCCCGCACCGGCGCGCTGGTGATCGGCCCGAACGACTCCTTCCTGCGCTACATCGAGCAGGTGCTGCCCGCGCTGGGCGAAGTGGCCGTGCGGCAGACGACGGTGGAGGCGCTGGTGGCGCGCCCCGATGTCGCCGTACGGGCGGTCGACGGTGCGGAGGCCGCCCGGGTCAAGGGTGACGCGCGGATGGCCCGGGTGCTGCGCCGGGCGGTGCGCGCGGGGGTGCGTCCGCTTCCGGCGGAGCCGTGCGTGGTGGTGCGCGGCTCGCGGCGCTGGCGGGTCCCGGCGCACGAGATCGCTGAGCTGGTCGAGGAGTTGCTGGGGCGCGGCCTGCGGTACGGGGCGGGCCGGGAGGCACTGCCGCAGCGGATCGCGCACGCCGTGCTGGTGCGGATGGAGCGGGCCGGTGAGGCACCCGACGACCGGGTGCAGGACGCGGTGGCGCGGAACGCCGCCGTGAAGGCGGTGGTGCGTCAGGTGTGGCCGCCCGTCGATCCGGCCAGGCTCGTGCTGCGGCTGCTGTCCGACGCGGAGTTCCTCGCCGAGCAGGCCGAGGGGCTGCTCACCGCCGAGGAACAGCGGGCGATCCGGTGGGAGAAGGCGCCGCGCGGTGTCCGCAGCGCCCGCTGGTCGGCGGCGGACGCGGTGCTGGTGGACGAGGCCGCGGACGCCGTGCAGCGGACGCCTTCGCTGGGGCATGTGGTGCTGGACGAGGCCCAGGACCTCTCCGCGATGCAGTACCGCGCGGTGGGCCGGCGCTGTTCGACCGGGTCGGCGACGGTGCTGGGCGACCTGGCGCAGGGCACCACGCCGTGGGCGACCGAGAGCTGGGAGGCCGCCCTGGAGCACCTGGGGAAACCGGGCGCCGCGGTGGAGGAGTTGACCGAAGGGTTCCGGGTGCCGCGCGAGGTGATCGCGTACGCGTCGCGGCTGCTGCCCGGCATCGCACCGGGGCTGCGGCCCGCGACCTCCGTGCGGGAGTCGCCGGGGGGCTTCGCCGTGCGGCCCGTCCCCGGTGGCGCGGACGACCCGGGCGCGGCCGACCGGATGGTGGTGGACGCGTGCCGGGAGGCGCTGGAACGGGAGGGGTCGGTCGGGCTGATCGCCGCGGAGGCCCGGCTCCCGGCACTGCGCGAGGCACTGCGCGCTGCGGGGCTCGGCTGGCTGTCGCCCGGTGCGGAGACCAGCGCGGCGGCCCGGTTGACGCTCGTACCGGCCGCGCTGGCCAAGGGGCTGGAGTACGACTACGTGGTGCTGGACGAGCCCGCGGCGGTCGTGGCCGGGGAGCCGGACGAGCGGACGGGGCTGCGGCGGCTGTACGTCGCGCTGACCCGGGCGGTCTCCGGGCTCGTCGTGGTGCACGCCCGGCCGCTCCCGGAGGCGCTGGCGGCACAAGCGCCGACCGGGTACGGGGCGGTGACCGGGAGGTCGTAACGTAGCCGTAACGTAGTCGTTTGTCCCTTCACGTCCGAGCACGTCCAGGAGTCGCGCCGTGCACCATCTTTCTTACGGAGATGTCAAGATCGCAGCCGACCGGGTCGGCACCGGCGTCCGCCCCGTCGCGGTCGCCCGCGCGGACGTCGGGGCGGGCGTCGGCGCTGCGGGAACCGGAGGCGCGCCCGGCGCCCCGGACTTCGAGCTGTTCCTCGCTCTGGAGTTCATGCAGCACACCGGGAGCTTCAAGGCGCGGGGCGCGCTCAACTTCCTGCTCGCGCACCGGGAGCGCAAGGAACTTCCCGCGGCGGGCGTCACTCTGGCCTCCGGCGGCAACGCGGGGCTCGCGTGCGCATGGGCCGCGCGCGGACTGGGCGTGCCCGCCACGGTCTTCCTGCCGGAGACCGCGCCGCAGGTGAAGGTCGAGCGGCTGCGCGCGTACGGGGCCGATGTGCGGCTGGTCGGCACGGAGTACGCCGACGCCGCGACGGCCTGCGAGGCGTTCGCCGCGGACACCGGGGCGCTGGCGTCGCACGCGTACGACCATCCGCTCATCGCGGCGGGTGCCGGAACGCTGGTGGAGGAGATCCGGTCCCAGGTGCCGCTGGTCGACACGGTGGTGGTGTCGGTGGGCGGCGGCGGCCTGTTCGCCGGGGTCGCCGCGGCGGCGCAGCACCACGGGATCCGGGTGGTGGCCGTGGAGCCCGAGCGGTGCCGGGCGCTGAACGCCGCGCTGGAGGCGGGGCGCGTCGTCGATGTGCCGGTGGACTCCGTCGCCGCCGACTCGCTGGGCGCCCGGCGGGCCTCTCCGATGGCGTTGGCGGCCGCGGGCACCCGCAATGTGCGGTCGGTGCTGGTGAGCGACGAGGCCGTGGTCTCGGCCCGGCGGGAGCTGTGGGAGCGGTACCGGCTGGCGGTGGAGAACGGGGCGGCCACCGCGGTGTCCGCGGTGTCCGCGGTCCGGGGCGCCGTCGCCGCGCCGGAGGGAGCCGACGGGCAGAGCGCGCCCTACGTGCCGTCCCCCGGCGAGCGGGTCGTCGTCGTCCTGTGCGGCGGCAACGCCGATCCGGGCGACACGGCGCGCTGACCGTGGGGTGACCGCCGCGCCCGGTGCGCAACCCGGCGCGCCCTACCGGAGCCTCTCGGCGGACGCGCCGGTCGGGCCGCGACGCGTGGCCGGGAGGCAGGCACGCCTCGCAAGACGGGTGCGCCGTCGGGGCGGCAGGCGCGAGGTCCCGGGCGCCCGCGACGGCCGGATGACGAGGGAGCGAGGACGGATGAGGCAGCAGGCAGTGGTCGGCCGGGCGGGGGCGGAAGCGTACCTGCGGTGGGCGGAGCTGCCCGGCGAGGGCGAGGGCGTACGCGTCTTCCTGCACGGGCTCGGGGCGAGTGCGACGTTCGACTGCTCGGAGGCCGCGGCGCACCCCGCGCTGCGGGCGACCGGTCACCGGTCGCTGCTGGTGGATCTGCTCGGCTTCGGCTGGAGCGACCGGCCCGCGGACTTCGGCTACACGCTGGAGGAGCACGCCGACACCGTCGCGGCCGTCCTGGACGCGGACGGAATCCGGGGCGCCGAGCTCGTCGGGCACTCCATGGGCGGCGCTGTCGCGCTCGCACTGGCCGCGCGTCGGCCGGAGTTGGTGGGGGCGCTCGTCCTCGCCGAGGCCAACCTGCGGCCGGGCGGCGGGGCGTGGAGCAGGAAGATCGTCGCGTGGCCGGAGGAGGAGTTCGCCACCCGGGGCATGGCGGAGTTCACGGCCGGGGAGAGCGACCCCGGCTATCTGGCCACCCTGCGGGCTGCCGACCCGCTCGCGGTCCACCGCAGCGCGGTGGGCCTGGTACGCGGCATCTCGCCGGGTCTCGGGCAGGTGTTCGTGGAGTACGACGGGCCCAAGGCTTTTCTCGTCGGGGAGTTGAGCCGCCCCTACCCGGAGGAGGGCGACGCGGTGGAGGCGGGAGCGCACATTCTGACCGTCCCCGCGGCGGGGCACCCCATGCCCGTGGAGAATCCGGACGGCTTCGCGCGGGCGGTGGCCGAGGCGTCCGCCCGGGCGACGGCCGCGGTCTGAGCCGCCGCCGGACGCCGAGCCCGTCGCGGGCGGCCGGACACCGGGCGGCACCGCATCCGGCTCCGGTGCCGCGGATGGGGACGCGGATGGGGATGGGGGTGTGGTGCGGCGGCTCACCCGTTCCGGCTCGGCGACTCATCCGCGGCGTTCGCGCGCTGTGAGGTAGGAGTCGAGTGCGGCGGCGCCGGAGAGCAGCGCCCGGGCCCGGGCGGCCAGTCGGCCGTGCCAGTCGCGCAGTGCGCCCTCCAGCGGCTCCGGCCCGCCGGCCGCCCGCACCTGGGCGATCAGCGGAGCGATCCGCTCCAGCAGGTAGCCGCCGCGCCGGAGTTGATGGGTGAGCCGGGCGTCCCGTACCGCGGCGTCGTCGTAGACCCGGTACCCGGTCTGCGGATCGCGGCGCGGGCTGACCAGGCCCGCGGCCTCCCATTTGCGCAGCGTCGCGGGCCGGATGCCGAGTTCCTCAGCCAGCGGCCCGATGAACCTGCCGCCTGCGTCCGTGGCCCCGGGCGTTCCGGCCGGTCCCGCCGAACCGGCGGCCCGGCCCGACCCGGCGGACCGCAGGTCCCGCAGGGCGCTCTCCACGGCCTGGAGAGTCCGCCGGTCGTCGAGGAGTTGGACGTGGGTCTCGTCGACGAGGCGGAGCGCCTCCTCGACCGCGTCCTCGTTGACGGCCCGCATGATCGACGCTGCTGCCCGGTGCCCGTGGCCCGGCAGCAGGGCGAGGAAGGCGCGCAGGGCCCGCGCGTGCAGCGGGGTGTAGGTGCGGTAGCCGTGGTCGGTGCGGTCGGCGGGCGGCAGGATGCCGTCCGCCTCGTAGTTCCTGACCGCCTGCGTGGACAGACCGTGTCCGCGGGCCAGATCGACCGGCCTGAGCCGCTCCGGACTTTGAAGGTTCTTCCTCATGGAAGCGACGATAGCGCGGAAGCATCGCGGAAAGGTTTCCACCGAAGGTTCAACGATACCGTTGAGGGCATGGCTACTGACATCAAGGACGCGGCCCGTGCTGTCGAGGCGGCCGCCGTCATGGAGTTGCTCCCCGGCCGGCCCCGGGTCCTCGCCCTGGGCGAACCCACCCACGGCGAGGACGCCCTGCTGGAGGTGCGGAACACGCTCTTCCGGCAACTCGTCGAGCAGCAGGGCTACCGGACGATCGCGCTGGAGAGCGACTGCCTGCGCGGCCTGGCCGTGGACGACCACGTCACCGCGGGCACGGGCACCCTCGACGACGTCATGGAGCGCGGCTTCAGCCACGGCCGCGGCGCCTCCCCCGCCAACCACGCACTCGTACGTTGGATACGGGCTCACAACGACGGCCTCCCCGCGTCCGAACAGGTCCGCTTCGCCGGCATCGACGGGCCGCTGGAGATCACCGGCGCCGAGAGCCCCCGGCGGGCCCTTACCGCACTGCACCGCTACCTCGCGGCCCACGGGGACCCGGACCTGCTCCCCTGTACCGCGGAGGCGCTCGACACCCTGCTCGGCGCCGACGACCGCTGGACCCATCCCGACGCGATGCTGGACCCGGCCCGCTCCTTCGGGCGGAGTGCCGAGGCCGGCGAACTGCGGCTGCTCGCCGACGACCTGGTGGCACTGCTGGACGAGCAGACCCCGCAGCTGATCGCGGCGACCTCGCGGGACGGCTGGGACCGGGCCCGGCTGTACGCGCGGAGCGCCACCGGCCTGCTGCGCTATCACTCCTCGATGGCCGACACCTCGCCGAACCGGATGACGCGGCTGGTGGGACTGCGGGACGCGATGATGGCCGAGAACCTCCTCGCCCTCGCCGCCCGCGGCCCGGTGCTGGTCCACGCGCACAACTCCCACCTCCAGCGGGCGAAGAGCACGATGCGGATGTGGCAGGGGCAGGTGGAGTGGTGGAGCGCCGGCGCGCTCGCGCAGTCCCGGCTGGGCACGGAGTACGCCGTCCTGGCCACGGCGCTCGGCACGATCCGGCACCGGGGCGTCGACACACCGCCGCCGGACACCCTCGAAGGGCTCCTCTACGCGCTCCCGCAGGATCACTGCGTCGTCGACCCCGCCGGGCTGGCCGCCGCCCTCGGCGAACCCCGCCCCGCCGCCCGCGTCTCCCCCTGGTTCGGCTACGCCCCGCTCGCCCCGGTCCAGTTGGGCGAGATGGACGGAGTGGTGTTCGTCAGGGACGCCGAGAAGGTGGAGGCTGCCGGAGGCGCATGAGGCGTCGGCTGCACAGACGGTGTCGTGCCGGGGAGCGTGGGCCGCGAGGCCCGGCAGGGCAGCGGCGACGCAGGCGGGGCGGATTTTTCACGGCAATGAGAACTTATGTCGACGTGGTGACAGATTCCACCCGAGAACCAATTCAGGGTACATAGCCGAAGCACCTCCGGACGCCGGACACTCAGGCGAGAGATACTCCAACTGCGACAACGCACCCGCCGTGAAAAAGGGCCAACAAATTCCCACGCCGACGAACAACAATCCCCGACCTTTGCATGTACTCTTCACCTCGCAACCGCGCCATGCGAATCGGCGCTCTCGGGACTGAACGGGAGGTTGGGGAACATGAGGGTCAGAAACCTGATCGGTGCAGTGGTCGCGGCGGGGGCGGCGACAGTCATGGCATCCGCGCCGGCATCCGCCGACGAAGCAGTCTTCGACCGCAATGTGGGAATGGTGATCTTCGGCAGCGGAACCCACGTCGACTCGGTCACGATCTACGGAGTCCCCGAACCACAGGGCCCCGCCGAGTACCAATTCACCTACTACGCCTCGACCTCGCCGACCAAGTCGTACCAGATGATCTGCGGCGGCAGCAGCACCGGGACCAGTTGCAGACACAGCTTCAGCATCAACGCCACCTACGGCAGCGGAACCGGCAGCCGAAGCTGCGGATCGATCAAGCGCGTAGACAACCAGCAGATTCTCGGGACCGCCTGCAAAGAGTGGTGAGCCGGCGGGGTTCCCTCGCGCGGAACCGATCCGATTCCCACCCGGAGAACGACGTCCGCCGGGTGGGAATCCGTGCGTCGGGGAATGCGCGGCAACTCTCCAGCGGATTCCCCTCGCACGCACACCGGTATTCGAGTCCGCACCGGCGGGCCCGCAGGTCCCGGCCGCCGGACAGCGGCCTACGGGCGCTGCTTCACCCGGTCGACGATCCCCCACTCCACGACGTGCGACATCTGTGTGTACTTCTTCTTCCCGGAAGCCGAGGTCCGTACGTCGCGGAACCCCAGGAACTCATACGACTCCGGGTCGAAGATGAGGCACTTGCCTTGGTAGGGCCCGCGCTCGGTGTAGGCGACCCCCACCCCGGACCGCCCGGCGGAGTCCTTCACGCCCGGGATCGTCTCGACGCCGGGCACAAGAGCCAGCGCCTCGTACGCCGCGGGGCGCAGTCCCTGGGGAAGCACCGGGTTCTTCAGGAGCGCGCCGAGCAGGAAGTAGGCCCGGAACCGGTCGAACTCGGGACGCTCGCTGAACGACCGGTCGTCGGAGCCGCCGACGGAGAGGAGGGCCGAGATGAGCTTCTCCGGGTCCTGGGGCAGCTTCTTCAGCCCACTCCACTTCCGGGGTGGCCACACCCCCTCGCCCTTCCCCGCAGGCTCCTCCCACATCTCGCGGCCCAGTTCCATGCTCAAGGAGCGCTTGGAGGCGTCCACCGACTCCCACATCTCGTCGGTGTAGGTCTCGACCTCGCCGGTCTTCTGCTCCGTCTCCTTGATGATCCGCTTCGAGTAGATGAACTGGTCGTCGCGCGGCACCACCGGCTTCTTCTCGTGCTTGCGCTCCCGTGCCGCCGCCCCGTTCAGCACCGTCGCGGCGGCGTTGTCCATCCGCGGGGTGCCGGTACTGGGGGTGCCTCCCTCGCCGGAGCCGTCCGTGCCGACCAGCACCGCCGTCCCCGTGACCGCCGTGGCGACCACCGCGGCCGCCGCGAGGCGCAGTGCCCGGCGGCGGCCGGGGCCGGGGCCGGTGCGCTGATCCGCGTGGGCCATCGCGTTGAGCAGCCGGTGCCGGGCCCGGTCCCGGGCCGGATCGGTGAGCGGGGCCGCGTCCGCGTCCCACTCCCTCAAGAGTTCGAGTTCGTCACTCATGGTCGGATACCTCTCGCAGTGCCGTCGGATCGGATCCGCCCAATGCTTCGCGCAGCCTGCTGCGAGCCCGGTGCAGCCGTGATCTGACCGTGCCCACGGGGATACCGAGGGCCTGGGCCACCTCCTCGTAGCCGAGACCGCCCCAGGCCACCAGCAGCAGCACGTCCCGGTGCCGAGCGGGCAGCGCGGCCAGCGCCGCCGCCAGTTCGCGGCGTACGGCCTGCGCCCCCACCCGGTCCGCGGCCCGGTCGGCCATCGGCTCGTCGTGGTCGGCAGGGGCCGGGACCCGGGCCATGGCCTTGAACCTGCGGGCCTCGGCCCGCCGGTGCCGGCCGACCAGGTTGGTCGCTATGCCGAACAGCCAGGGCCGGGCGCCCGCGCCGCGGTCCGGGTCGTAGCGATGCCGCTGCTGGAATGCGGTGGTGAAGGTCTCCGCCATGAGGTCGTCGGCGACCTCGCCGCCGAGGCGGCGGGCCGCATAGCGGTGTACGGCGTCGGCGTGCCGGTCGAAGAGCACGGCGAACGCCTCGGGCTCATCCCGGGACCGCGCGATCACTGAGGCGTCGCTCTCCGCATCGGCGAAGGTGCCGATGCGGACGCCTGGTCCGACGGTCATCGGGGCTCCTCTCGTCCAAGGGACGATGCTCGAACACTTGGGCTTTCACTTGTCCTTCGCCCCTCGCGCCGAAGCGGTTCCCTCAGACCTCCTGGCCACTGCCCGTCCCGCCGGTTCGCCGTCCTCGCCCCCGCCGGGCCGCCTCCGCGCCACCTGCGTGGCGGAGTCGCCCAGGGCAGCCGCCGTCGCCGCCACCCGGCGCGACCGGGCCGGGTGGCGACGACTACGCGGCCGGGGTCCAGTCCGCGATCAGGGCGAGCAGGCCGGGGAACCGCGCCTCCAGGTCCGCGATGCGCACCTGGTTGCGGCGGGAGGGCCCGTACTGGCGCTGCCGGACGAGGCCCGCCTCGCGCAGGGTGCGGAAGTGGTGGGTCAGCGAGGACTTGGGGCGCTCCAGCCCGAACCAGGTGCAGGTGTGGTCGAAGTCGACCGACTCCAGCAGCAGTTTGCGGACCACCCCGATCCGGAGCGGGTCGCTGAGCGCCGCCATCACCGCCTCCAGGCGGATCTCGTCCCGGCTGGGCTCGGGCAACGGTTCGGGAATCTCGGTGCCGGCTGGGGGCGGCGGGATACGGAACTCCCGGTCGAGGGCCGCGTCACTCACGGGCTCCTCCTTCGGCGGGTCGCGGGCGGCGGTCGGCTGGTGGCGGGCGCGTGGCGGCGGGCGGTGGTGCGGCCGACCGCACGCGGCCCAGCAGTACGACTTGCATCGTACTACTGCCACTGGTACGAATTCTCTCGTACTACTTGTACGAGTCCACTCGTACTCTCTGTGTCCATGCCCTCCCCTGCCCAGGAGTTCCCGCATGTCCGCTTCCGCCCCGCCGGCCCCCTCCGCCCCCCGACGGGGCTGGATGTGGCTGGCCGCCTGGCCCGTCGTCGCCGTCCTCGCCCTCTCCAACGAACCCGCGCCGCTCTATGTCCTGTGGCAGGACCGGCTCGGCTTCTCCGCAGCCGCCCTGACGGCGGTCTACGCCGCCTACATCGCCGGACTGCTGGGCACCCTCACGGTCGCGGGCACCCTCTCCGACCGCTACGGCCGCAAGCCGGTGCTGCTCCCGGGACTGTTGCTCGGCCTGCTGGCCTCGGTGCTGTTCGCCACGGCGCACTCGGTGCCCGTGCTCCTGGTGGCCCGGCTGCTGAGCGGGATCGCGGTCGGCGCGTTCCTCTCCGCCGGGATGGCGGCCGTCTCCGACCTCGCGGATCGCACGCACAAGCGCACGGCCGGACTGATCGCCTCGTCCTCCATGGTCGGCGGTGCCGCCGTCGGCCCGCTGCTGGCCGGGCTGCTGTCCGAACTGGTACCCGGCCCCTCGGTCACCGTCTTCCTGGTCCAGATCGGCCTGCTGCTGGCCGCGTTCGCCGTGGTCGTCCGGATGCCGCTGCCGCCGCGGGCCGAGACGACCGCACCCGGCGCCCCCCGCCGACTGGTCCGCATCCCCTCCGCGCCGCGGGCCAACCGCGGTCAGCTCCTGTTGGGCCTGGGCGTCTTCGCACCCGCGATCGCGGCGACCGGCTTCGTACTCTCCCTCGGCCCCACCCTGCTCGCCGACCTGCTGCACACTCGCAGCCGGATCCTCTCCGGCGCGACCATCTTCGTCCTGTTCGCCGCCGCGACGGGAATCCAGTTCGCCGCACGCAGGCTGCGGGTGCGCACGGATCTGCTCACCGGCGCCGCACTGACCACGGCGAGCATGGCCGTGCTCGTCCTCGCCGTCCGCACCACCTCGGTCCCGGCACTCGTCGCCTCCGCCGTCCTCGCCGGACTCGGCCAGGGCCTGACCCAACTCGGCGCCCTGACCATGCTCAGCTCCGACGTCCCGGCCGCACGCCTGGCCGAGGCCAACGCCGCCCTCACCGCGGGCGGCTACCTGCTGGCCGGGGCGCTGCCGGTGGCCGCCGGTGCACTCAGCGACGCCACCTCCCTCGACACCGCCTCCGCCGTGTTCGGCGCCACCGTCGCCGCCCTCGTCCTGACGGGCGCGACCGCCGTGCTGCGCGACGGGGCCACCGGCGCGGACGCTCCCCGCGGCGGACGTACCGTCCGCGGCGGCCTCGGCACGCAGGACGGCGCGCCGGGTGCGCGGGGCATCCGGGACAGGCAGGACGGCCTCGTGCGGGCCAGGCGCCGCCGACCGGCCGGAACGGTGCACACGGCGGCCCCGGCCGCTACGGCCACCACGACCGCCGGGGCCACGGCGACCGCCGGATGCGTGGCGGGCACCCCGGACGTGGCCACGACCGACGCCGCCCGGGCCGGCTCCGAGTAGTTCAGCCCTGCTGCGGGACCGGCACCGGGCAGCGACCTCACGGCGGCGGCCCGCCGACACGACGCCCGGCTCCGAGCGGTCCGACCACCGGCCGCGCCGCCTGCTGCCGCTCCGCCGCGGTGCCGTCAGTCCCGGTCGAGGGCCTGGCGCCAGGTGCGGACGGCGGCGGGGTCGACCGGGCCGGCCCAGCCGCGGGGGCGGGCGGCGCTGCCGATGTGGAAGGCGTCGATGCCGGCCCGGCGCAGTCCGGCGACGTGGTCGAGCGAGAGCCCGCCCCCGACCAGCAGCCGGGGCCCGTAGCCCGGCTCCTCCGCCGCGGTGCGGGCGGCTTCGGCACAGAGCGTCCGGAAGCCGTCGGTCACCCCGTCCGGGGAGCCGGCGGTGAGATAGGTGTCCAGGCCGGGCGTGTCGGCGAGCTGCTTGCGGAGGGCGTCGCGGTCGGCGGCGCGGTCGAGGGCGCGGTGGAAGGTCCACCGGCACCCCGGTACGGCGGCCGTGACGGCCTCGACGGCGCGCAGATCCGCCTGCCCCGCCTCGTCGAGGAAGCCGAGGACGAACTCCGCTGCGCCCGCCGCGCGCAGCGCCGCTCCGCGTGCGCACAGGTCCTCGATCCCGGCGTCGCCCCCGGCGCCGAAGCCGTCGGCGAGCCGCAGCATCACCCGGAGCGGGATGCCGACGGCGTCCCGGACGGCGGTGTAGGTCTCCAGGGACGGGGTGAGACCGTCGGCGGCCATGTCGGTGACCACCTCCAGGCGGTCCGCTCCCCCGACCTCCGCTGCGACAGCGTCTTCCGCGCTGAGCGCGACCACCTCGAGAATTGGTCTAGACATGCGCAACAGAGTGCCATACGGCGGAAGGCGCTGGAAGACGGCACTCCCCCGGGACCACAATTGCCCGATGTCGACGACAGAGCCCCCGCCCGCGTCCGGCCCACCGGGCGACGGGACGGCGCCCGAACCCGCGCACACCGCACGCCCGAACACGGCCCGTCCGGCCCCGGAGACGGCGCTCCCCGCCCCGGCGACGGCCCACCCGGAGCTGCTCGACCGCTGGAACGCGCTGCTGATCAGCGCCCGCGAAGGTGCCGACGGCCCCGACCCGGCGCCCTACGGCGAGGACCTGCTCGGCCGCTGGGCCGAACCCCACCGCCGCTACCACGGCCCGGCACACCTGCGCGCCGTGCTGGACCGCGTCGACGAGCTCGCCGCGCGCCTTCCCCCGGGGCGGGAGGCGGGCCCCGGGACCGGCACGGGCGCCGGCGCGGGCCCCGACCTCGTCGCCGTGCGGCTGGCCGCGTGGTTCCACGACGCCGTCTACCGGCCCGACCGCAGCGAGAACGAGGAGCGCAGCGCCCGCCTGGCCGAACGCGCGCTGCCCGAGGCCGGGGTATCGGCGGCCCGCACCGCCGAGGTCGCCCGCCTCGTCCGCCTCACGGTCACCCACGACCCCGCCGGAGACGACCTCAACGGTGAACTGCTCTGCGACGCGGACCTCGCCGTCCTGGCCGGCACCCCCGAGCAGTACGCGCACTACGCCGCCGAGATCCGCCAGGAGTACGCCTTCGTCCCCGACGCCGCCTTTCGCGAGGGCCGCTCCACCGTCCTGCGCCAACTCCTCGGCCTGCCCCACCTCTTCCGTACCGACTACGCGCGCGACCACTGGGAGCCCGCGGCCCGGCACAATCTGACGACGGAACTGGGACTGCTGGAGGCGTGACACGGGGAAGTCCCGACATCCCCGACATCCCCCGCCGCTACGAGGAGGAGCGCGCTCTTGGAAGAGGAGGAAGAGGAGACGGAGACGGTCTGCCGGGTCTGCGGATTCGACGGCCCGGTCGTCTGGGAGGGCGGCTGGCCCACGGAAGACATCTGCCCCTGCTGCGGCAACGAGTCCGACATCAGTGACAGCAGTGTCACCGGAGTACGCGTCTACCGCGGCTACTGGGTGGCCAACGGCGCTCCCTGGCGCGACGGGCTGGAGGAGCGCAGGCAGCGGGCCGCCGGCTGGGATCTGCTGCGGCAGATGGCGAACATCCCGCCGCAGTGGCGCTGAATCCGCCGCACCCGCGCCCCGGACCGGCCCCGGGACCGGCCCCGCCTCCCCGCTCCGGAATGCGCGGGCCAAGAGGCGGGGTTGAAGGTGTCATGCCTGACGAACTCGTAGAGGGCAGGTCCTCCGCCGCCCGTGTCCCGCCGGCCGTCCATGTGCTGGGCCTGTCCGTCTTCGCACTCGGGACCTCCGAGTTCATGCTCTCCGGAATCCTGCAACCGCTCGCCCGGGACCTGGACGTGTCGATCCCCCAGGCCGGGCTGCTGGTGTCGGCGTTCGCGGTGGGCATGGTCGTGGGCGCACCGGTGCTGGCTGCGGCGACGTTGAAGCTGCCACGCCGGACGACGCTGGTCGCACTGCTGGCCGCCTTCATGCTGGGGCAGGTCGCCGGCGCGCTCGCGCCGAGCTACGAGGTCCTCTTCGCCTCCCGGGTGGTCAGCGCGCTCGCCTGCGCCGGGTTCTGGGCGGTCGGCGCCGCGGTCGCGGTCTCACTGGTGCCGGAGAACGCGCGGGCCCGGGCCATGGCGATCATGGTGGGCGGGCTGAGCGTCGCCAACATCGCGGGCGTACCGGCCGGATCGTTCCTCGGCCAGCAGGCGGGCTGGCGCTCCGCGTTCTGGGCGGTCGCCGCGCTCTCGGCCGTCGGACTGGTCGGGGTGCTCGCGCTGGTGCCCCGCACCCCGGTGCCGACCGGCGCGGAAGCCCCCGATCTCCGGCGGGAGCTGCGGATCTACCGGGACAAGCAGGTCTGGCTGGCGCTGCTGACCATCGCGCTGAACGCGGGCGCCGTCTTCGCCGTCTTCTCCTATCTGGCACCGCTGCTCACCGACGTCGCCGGGCTGCCGGAGAGCTGGGTGCCCAGTGTGCTCGCGCTGTTCGGGCTCGGCGGTCTGATCGGAACGATCATCGGCGGGCGGATCGCGGACGCGCACCTGTTCGGCACGATGTACGGCGGCATCGCGGCATCGACCGCCGTGCTCGCGCTGCTGGCGCTGCTCGCCGAGTACCGCTGGGCCGTGATCGGGCTGGCCCTGCTGCTGGGCGTCACCGCGTTCACGACGGCGCCCGCGCTGAACGCCCGGATGTTCAACGCCGCCGACGCGGCGCCCACTCTGGCCGGGGCCACGACGACGGCCTCGTTCAACATCGGCAACACGGTCGGGCCCTGGCTGGGCGGCCTGGCCATCTCGGCGGGCTGGGGGTACCCGGCCGTGGCCTGGGTCGGCGCGGCCCTGGCGGCGGTCGCGGTGCTCGCGACGGCCGTCTCCGCGCGGGTGCACGCCCGCTCCCGGGTGGTCGCCGCGTCGTATCCGCGGGCGGAGAAGGAGCAGGCGCAGACGCGGGCCTGAGGCCGGGTCTTCACCTTCACAGCCCCGTCTGCCCGGCGCCGCCCGAGCACGCGCCCCCGAGCTCTTCGCGCAGGGGACACCGGCGGCCCCGCCTTCCGGGCGGGGCCGTCGGCTTTGCCGGGATCCTCGTCCGCGAGCGGAGCGACGTTGAGGAAGCGGCAGCTCCTCAACGTCGGGAGAGGGGTGGTGTCGGTTTGACGCGCCCATTGAATAACCGCTATCTATTGGGCTGCGCACCGGAAGGGGGAGGGCAGTTCGTGCAGGACGTGGTGCTGGCGCTGCTGGTTCCGGGGCCGTCGCACGGGTACGACCTGCGCGGCCGACTGCTGGCCGCGCTCGGGCCACTCGGCGGGACGCTCAACGCCGGGCAGGTCTACGTCACGCTCACCAGGCTCGAGAAGACAGGTCTGGTACTGCGGAAACCCGAGGACGTGTCCGAGCGCGGGCCGCGACGCAAGATGTACGCGCTGACCGAGGCCGGGCGGGAGCGGGTGGCCGAGTGGCTGGCCGAGCCGGCCGGACTCCGGGCGGACGTGGCGGAGTTCCATCTGAAGCTGGTGGCCGCCGCGGAGTCGGGCATGGCGGAACCGCTCGCACTCATCGAGGCCCGACGCCACGAGTTGAGGCGCGGCCTCGCCGAGGCCCAGCAGGCCGCTCTCACTCACGGCACGCACTCGGAGGCCGGACTGCTCCTGGAGGGCGTGACGCTCCGGCTGCAGGCCGACCTGCGCTGGCTGGAGGCGTGCGGACGGACCTGGTCCGCCCGTGCGCCCTACGGGAAAGGCGGGGGAAACGGATGACAGAACGCGGCGGCAGGCGGGGCGGAGGAGTGTCCCGGCGCGACGGCTCGGGGGAGGTGACAGCGGGTCCGATGCTGCGGGCAGTCGGGCTGTCCCGGGTCTACGGGCAGGGCGAAAGCGCGGTTGTGGCCGTCGACAGGGTCGATCTCGACATACCCGCCGGACAACTGCTGGCCGTGACCGGTCCCAGTGGCTGCGGCAAGTCGACGCTGCTGCACCTGCTGGGCGGCCTCGACCGGGCCGACGAGGGGGAGGTCTGGCTGGATGGACGGCGCATGGACGTGCTCGGCGAACGAGCGCTCGCCCGGCTACGGCGCCGCGCCGTCGGCTTCGTGCACCAGGACTGCCACCTGATGGATGAACTGACCGCCGCCGAGAACGTCGAGCTGCCCGCGCTGCTCGCCGGTGACTCGCCCCGGTACGCGCGCCGCCGCGCCGCCGCCCTTCTCGACCGGGTCGGGCTCGCCGAGCGGGACCGGCACCTGCCGTCCGAGCTGTCCGGCGGGCAGCGGCAACGGGTCGCCCTCGCCCGCGCCCTGGTCAACGAGCCGCTCGTGGTCTTCGCCGACGAGCCCACCGGGAACCTCGACACCGCCGCCACCCACGACGTCCTGCGCCTCTTCGCCGAGCTGCGAGCCGCCGGACAGACCCTGGTGCTCGTCACCCATGACGAACGCGTCGCCGCCATCGCGGACCGGATCGTCACCCTGCGCGACGGGGCGCCGGCCGAGAACACGTCGCTGACCGCGGGCGGCTCCGAGCTCAGCACGCTGCTGGGCTGGGAGGAGTGACCATGGGCCGTCTGCTGCTGATCTGGCGTCTCGTCGCACGCGACCTGCGGCACCGACCCGGCCAGGCTGTCATGTTCCTGCTCGCGATCACCGCCGCCACCGCGTCGCTCACCCTGGGAATGACCACCGACGAGGCCGTTTCCCGCGGATACATGAAGACCCGTGAGGCCACCGCGGGACCCGACATCACGGCCATCACCACCGCCCCGGACCCCTCCGCCCTGGCCGAGCGCATCGCGGACGCCCCCGGCGTGGAAGAGCTCGCCGACCCGGTCCCCGGGTTCTCCACCACGATCCACGCCCACGGGCGGACGGAGCACGCCGCAGTCGAGGGGCGCGAGCGCACGGCGTCCGCCGTGGACCGGCCGCTGGTGACCTCCGGCACGTGGGTACGCAGCGGCGGCGCGGTCATCGAACGCGGTTTCGCGCAGGCACTCGGTCTCCAGGTCGGAGATCGCGTCACCATCGGTGGTCGCCGGTACCCGGTCATCGGCACGGCCATCAGCGCAGCCACCGCCGTCTACCCGTGGGGCAACTGGGCCCAAGGCCCCGAACCGTCCCAGGGCGGCGGCCGGATCTGGCTCACCGCCGCTGATGCCCGCACAGCAGCCGACGGCGAGTCCGTCCTGTACCTGTTGAACATCAAGCTGTCCGACCCCGACGCGACGCGCGGTTGGGCAGAGACCGTCTTCACCGACGACCTCCGAGGCCAGGACTGGGTCAACACCCATCCTTGGCAGACCTTCCTCGACGGGGACACCCGGCTGCTGCGTTTCGCCCAACCCACTCTGGTCGTCGGCGGCGGTCTCCTCACCGCCGCCTCGCTGGTCACCCTCGCGTCGCTGGCCGCCATGCGCGCCCCCCGGGACCAGCGGCGCGCAGGCCTGTTCAAGGCGGTCGGCGCCACGCCCCGTACCGTGGCCGCGATGCTGCTCGCGCAGTATCTGTTCCTCACGGTGGTGGCCGCCGCCTTCGGGGTCGCTGCGGGATGTCTGACCGCGCCCGCGCTGGCCGACCCCAGTGCCGGGCTGCTCAACACGGCCGGCCCGCCGACGACCGGAGTCGTCGCGGCCGCGACCGTGCTCGCCCTGCTGGTGACTCTGCTCGGCACACTCGGGCCCGTGCTGCGCACCGTGCGCTCCAGCACCGTCGACACGCTCGCCGACCCCGCGCACCCGGCGGCGTACCGTCCTGGCCTCACGGCCCTGACCGCCTGTCTGCCCACGCCGCTCCTCATCGGCGTACGGCTGCTCGCACGCCGTCCCGGCCGCGCGGTCCTGAGCGCCGTCGGCACTGCCGCCACCACTGTCATGGTGACCGCGGTCCTCACCTTCCAGGTGTCGATCGAAGCGGACACCGCCCGGGGAGCATCCACCGTTCAGGAGATCCGCAACGCCGTGACCGACCAGGTCATGCTCGGCGTCACGGTGGCCCTCGTGGCACTTTCCGCGCTCAACACCGTCTTCGTCAGCTGGAGCGCCGCGGTGCAGGCACGGCGCGCCCTGGCCGTCACGCGCACGCTCGGCGCCACCCCCGGCCAGGTCGTCGCGGCGCTCTGCTTCGCGCAACTGCTGCCCGCCGTGGGCGCGATCGTGGTCGGGATGCTGTTCGGGATCGGCCTGTTCGCGCTCTTCAGCACGGTCGTGGTGGCGCCCCCGGTCAGCTGGCTCGCGACCGCGGCCCCGGCCGTGCTGCTCGCCGTGGCGACACTGACCGCTCTGCCCGCCTGGCTCCATACCCGCACCCCCGCCGGTCGCATGCTCGACGCCGGATCTGCCTGACCGGCCCTCCCTGCCGGAGCCGACAGGCGCCCTCGTCCGCACGGCCGGCCGCGGGGCGGCGGCTGCGAACCGGCAATCCGTGCCCGCGGGTGGCGGCCGGAGCGCGGCGCCGTCCTCGACGCCCGCGGATCAGCGCTTGCGTCGCCGGAGGCCGGCGGCCGTGAGCCGCTGGAGCAGTTCCTTGGAGCCGACGGGGACGGCTCCGGCGTCCACGGCGGTCTCGTACAGCGTCGAGGGCACGTCGTAGTGGTCGCGGTCGAAGGCGCGCGGCGGGCATCCGATGCCCGCCGCGAACGCGTGCAGTTCCTCGTACGAGAGATCGCTGACCACGTGCGACCACATCCGGCCGTGCCCCGGCCAGGTCGGCGGGTCGATGTAGACGGTCACCGGCAGGGCCCCGCGCCCGCGCTCACAGCTTGCTGCCCAGCGAGCCCACCCGGGCCACCACCGTGGACGTGGCGGCGCACACCCAGTGCGGCTCCTCGCCCAGTTCGGGTTCGACGTCGAGCGCGTGCGGGTCGGAGCCGACGCACACCGGGCAGACGGGCCAGCGCCCGTACCGTTCGAGCAGCGCGTCCTGCACGTCCTGGGCCACCAGGCCGTCCACGAACGCCGCGCCCTCCGGCCACTCGCCGACCCACCAGCGGCGGTGCGAGACCGCCTCCTCGACCAGCGAGACGATGTCGGCGCGCGCGACGTCGCTCGCCTCCAGGTCGGCGAGAATCAGCGCGCGGGCCGCGTGCAGCGACTGCTCCAGCGGGTCCTGGCGACGGTCGCCCGGCGGGGGCTCCTCGCGGGCCGCATCGGGGGAAGCGCCGCCGGGCGCTCCCTCTTCCGGGGGTCCCGAGTCGGATGCGGGTTCCTTCGGTTCCATACCTCCATTGCACCACTGCACGCGCCGAGGGATCACACGTTCGTGCCGCGTCGAGCATTGACTGGGTGTCGATATGAAAATATCTTCCGTCTGTGAGCAGTGACCTGAAGGAAAATTTCGCCTTCCGTCCGGGGCGCCGGCCGACCGGGCCCGGCACCCAGCCCCCGGCCCCCCGGTCAGCGGGCGACGCCGGCAGCAGCACCCCCTCCCGACCCGCCAACCGTCCGGGACCCACAGCCCTCGCGGCCAAGGTCCGCACGATGGCGCCCTCGATGACACGCTCCATGCAGCGGGTCGCCGAGGCGGTCGCCCACGACCCGGCGGGGTGCGCCCAGCTCACCGTCACCGGGCTGGCCGAGCGCACCGGCACCAGCGAGGCCACCGTCGTCCGCACCTCCCGGCTGCTGGGCTATCCCGGCTACCGCGACCTGCGCCTCGCCCTCGCGGGGCTCGCGGCGCAGCAGGAGTCCGGCGCGGCCCCCGCCGTCACGGCGGACATCGTCGTCGACGATCCGATCGCCGACGTCGTCGCCAAGCTGGCGCTGGACGAACAGCAGACCCTCGCCGACACCGCGGCGGCGCTGGACGTCGCACAGGTCGAGGCGGCCGTCGCGGCGATGGCGGCGGCCCGGCGTATCGACGTGTACGGCGTCGGCGCCTCGGGGCTGGTCAGCCAGGACCTGGCGCAGAAGCTGCTGCGCATCGGGATGGTGGCGCACAGCCACGTCGACCCCCATCTGGCCGTCACCAACGCCGTCCAGATGCGAGCGGGCGACGTCGCGCTGGCCATCACCCATTCGGGGCGGACGGTGGACGTCATCGAGCCGCTGCGGGTCGCCTTCGACCAGGGGGCGACGACCATCGCGATCACCGGCCGGCCGGACGGCGAGGTGGCCCAGTACGCCGACCACGTACTGACCACCTCGACGGCCCGCGAGAGCGAGCTGCGCCCGGCGGCGATGTCCAGCAGGACGAGCCAGCTCCTCGTCGTGGACTGCCTGTTCATAGGGGTCGCGCAGCGTACGTACGAGACGGCGGCGCCCGCGCTCTCCGCCTCCTACGAAGCGCTGGCGCACCGCCACTCCCCCCGGCAGCGCACCCGCTGACGCCCCCGGTCGGCCCGACCCGGCCGACCGGTCCACGGGCCCCACGGCACGTCCGCCGCGCAGCACCGTTCCGGCTGCGCAACCGCCGGGCCCGCACCGTCGGCAGCCCGCTGCCGACGGCACCCGCCGACCGCCGACCAGCGGGCCCACCGGCCGCACCCACCGCTCCGCGGCCGCCCGGGCCCGCCGCCCGAGCCACAGAAAGCCGCTCCCCGATGACCACCTCGCAGTCACAGACCGCCGCGTCCAGGACCGCCGACTCGAACCGCACCACCGGCACGGCCGGCTCCGCCCCTCCGGCGGGCTCCGGGACCGGCCGCTCGCACCACGACGAGCTGCGCCGGCAGTTGGGCACCCTCACCACCGAGGCGTTCCGCAGCGAGCTGGCGGAGATCGACCAACTGCCCACGCTGGAGATCGCCAAGATCATGAACGGCGAGGACAGCACCGTCCCCACCGCCGTCGCGGCGCAGCTCCCCGTGATCGCCGAGGCGATCGACGGCATCGCCGAGCGGATGGCGCGCGGCGGCCGCCTCCTCTACGCGGGTGCCGGCACGGCCGGGCGGATGGGGGTGCTGGACGCCAGTGAGTGCCCACCGACCTTCAACACGGCTCCGGGGCAGGTCACCGGCCTGATCGCGGGCGGCCCCGGCGCACTGGTGAACTCGGTCGAGGGCGCCGAGGACAGCGCAGAGGCCGCGGCGGACGAACTGGCGGCGCTGGGGGTGACGGCGGACGACACCGTGGTCGGGATCTCCGCCTCCGGCCGCACGCCCTTCGCCGTCGGCGCCGTCGAGTACGCGCGCTCCCGCGGAGCGCTCACCGTCGGGCTGGCCTGCAACGCGGACTCGGCGCTCGGCGCGGCCGCCGAGCACGGTATCGAGGTCGTCGTCGGACCCGAGCTGCTGACCGGCTCCACCCGGCTCAAGGCCGGTACGGCGCAGAAGCTCGTGCTCAACATGCTCTCCACCCTCACGATGATCCGGCTCGGCAAGACCTACGGAAACCTGATGGTGGACCTGCGCGCCTCGAACGAGAAGCTGCGGGCACGCTCCCGGCGCATCGTCGAGCTGGCGACCGGAGCTCCGGACGAGGAGATCGAGGCGGCGCTGACGGCCACCGACGGCGAGGTCAAGGCGGCGATCCTCACCATCCTCGGCGGCGTTCCGGCCCCGGCCGCGGAACGGCTGCTCAGTTCCTCACACGGACATCTGCGCGCCGCGCTCCGGTCCGCCACCGCCGGACACGGCGACGGCACCCGGACCGACAACGGCACCGGCACCGGCACCGGGGACCCCACCGGCGCGGCCCCCGGCCCCGACCCGAACGCGGGGTAGCGGCGCGCCCCGGCCGCCGCCCCCGACCGCACCACACCGACCGCACGAGCAGAGCACCACTCGACCGAACGACCATGGCACCACTCGAAGAAGAGCGACCGCACCATGAGCACACACAGCACCCGCAGCACCCCTGAGGACAATCCCGGCAGACAGCTCGCCGAGGCGATCCTCCCCCTGGTGGGAGGCGCCGCGAACGTCACCTCCGTCAGCCACTGCATGACCCGGATGCGGCTCGGCCTGGCCGATCGCTCCCTCGTCCAGGACGGGCCCCTCAGGGCGCTCCCGGGCGTCATGGGCGTGGTGGAGGACGACACGTACCAGATCGTGCTCGGCCCGGGCAAAGTCGCCCGGATCACACCGGAGTTCGAGGCACTCGTGCAGGCGGCACCGGACCGGGCGACGGCCCGGGAACCCGCTTCGGCGGGCGCCGCCGGCAAGACGGCCGCTGACCTGGCGGCCGAGGGCGCCGCGCTCCGCGCGGCCCGCAAGGAGAAGAACGCGACTCCGGTGAAGCTGATGCTGCGCCGTATCGCCAACATCTTCGTCCCGCTCATCCCGGCACTGATCGGCTGCGGCATCGTCGCCGGACTCAACGGGCTGTTCACCAACGCGGGCTGGCTCCCGGCGCTCACCCCCGCACTGGCGGCGATCGCCAGCGGCTTCATGTCACTGATCGCCGTGTTCGTCGGGCTGAACACCGCACGGGAGTTCGGCGGGACGCCGGTGCTGGGCGGCGCCGCCGCGGCCGTCATCGTCTTCCCCGGGGTGGCGGACGTCTCGGCGTTCGGCCAGAAGCTGGCCCCGGGCCAGGGCGGCGTGCTGGGCGCGCTGTTCGCGGCGCTGCTGGCGGTGTACGTGGAGAAGGGATGTCGCCGCATCGTGCCGCCCGCCGTCGACGTGCTGGTCACGCCGACGGTGACGGTGCTGGTCGCCGGGCTGGTCACGCTGTTCGGACTGATGTACGTATGCGGCGAGATCGCCACCGGGATCGGACATCTGGCCGACTGGCTGCTCCAGCACGGCGGGGCCGTGGCCGGATTCGTGCTGGGCGGGCTGTTCCTGCCGCTGGTGATGCTGGGCCTGCACCAAGCGCTCATCCCCATCCACACGACGCTGATCGAGCAGAGCGGCTACACCGTGCTGCTGCCCATCCTCGCGATGGCCGGCGCCGGTCAGGTCGGCGCCGCGATCGCCATCTACCTGCGGCTGCACCGCAACACCTCGATCCGCAGCACCATCCGCTCGGCCCTCCCCGCGGGGTTCCTGGGCGTGGGGGAACCGCTGATCTACGGGGTCTCGCTGCCACTGGGCCGCCCCTTCATCACGGCGTGCGTGGGCGGGGCCTTCGGCGGCGGGGTGGTGGGCCTCTTCTACCAGTTGGGCACCTCGGTCGGCTCCACCGCGATCGGCCCCTCCGGCTGGGCGCTCTTCCCCCTCCTCAAGGGCAACCAGGGCCTGGGCGGCATCGCCCTGATCTACGCGCTCGGGCTGGCCGCCGGCTATCTGGTCGGCTTCGTGGCCACCTACTTCTTCGGGTTCAGCAAGCAGATGCTGACCGAGCTGAACGCGCCCGCGGAGGCCGAAGCGCCCGCCGCCGAGGGCGGGCACTCGCCCGAACCCCCACCGGCGGGCGCCCCGGACCCCGGCCCGGACCCGGGTCCGGCCCCCGCACCCGCGGGCGGCGGCTCGCTCGTCTGACGGAACGCCCGGACCACCCCCGCCGCCGGACCCCGCGGGCGGCGGGGGACGCCACCCCGTCTCCCACCCCCGCGGCGGCGGGCACCGGACACGCACCCGGCAACGCCGCCGCGGGGCGGAGCGTCACTTCATGTCCGGATCTCCCTTGATCAGGGCGAACGGCGCGCCGGCCGGGTCCCTGAGCATCGCGAGGCGGCCCACGCCGGGTACGTCCGTCGGCGGGATCAGCACCTTCGCCCCGGCGCCGGTCGCCCGCGTGCATGTCGCGTCGCAGTCCTCGGTGGCGAAGTAGGGGTGCCACTCCGAGGTGGAACCGGCGCTCAGGTTCTCCTGCGGGAGCTGCATGATCCCGCCCTGCCCGGTGTCGCCCTCCGTACCGCCACCGGGCGCCGAGAACACCGAGTACACCAGGTCGTCACCCATCGGCATGTCCTCGTAGGTCCACGAGAACACCGCCGTGTAGAAGCGCTTCGCCGCCGCCGCGTCCGTCGTGTACAGCTCCGTCCAGCAGAGCGTCTCCGGCTCCATGAGCACTTCCAGACCACTCGTGTCCTTCGGCTCCCACACGGCGAAGTCGGCGCCGGTGGGATCCGTGAACTGCGCCAGCCGGCCCGCTGTGAACACGTCCATCGGCGCGACCCGTACGGCGCCGCCCGCCTCCTCCACCCGGGCCCGCACCGCGTCCGCGTCCCGGGTGTGGAAGTACGTCGTCCAGGCGGCGCTGCCGCCGTCCTCCGTCAGCGGGCCGACCGCGGCGGCGGTCCGTCCGCCGCGCTGGAAGAAGCCGTATCCCCCGGCCTCCGGGCCCGCCGACTGGAACTGCCAGTCGAAGACGCTGGTGTAGAAGGCGACGGCGGCGTCCACGTCGGGCGCGCCGAGGTCCAGCCAGGCGGGAGTGCCGGGAACGAAGTCGGTCGTCAGCATGCGGAACCTCCGAAGCACGAGGCGTGTGCTGGATCCGGGGCGCTGCACCGGCGGCCGGCGCGCAGCCGCGCCCGCCCTCGGGCCGTGCGGCCGTCGCCGCGGGACGCACCCGCGCCTCGCAGCCACCCACCGCCTCAGGATGGCAGCACTCCGGCCGACTCGCCGCTCGGGAAGCTCCGCACCACCGCTCCGGCGCCATGTGACCGCCGCCCGCCGCGCCGGCCTCCGCCTCACCGCTGCTCGCGGCGCAGCAGCACCCGGCCAAGCCCCGCCTGTGTCACCGCCAGCCCGCGGACCATCGGAACCGCTGTGAGCAGGAAGAACACACCGAGTGCTGTATTGAAGGCGATGTCGGGACCGCGCCCGTCCAGCCCGAAGGCCAGATCCATCACCCCGTCCTCGTCACCGCGGGGGATCGACCAGGACCACAGTCCGTAGGTGAGCCCGCCGACCCCGCCCACCAGCCAGGTCAGCGTGACCGAGAAGGTCGCCACCCGCACCGGGAAGGCCAGCACCGCGTGCACCAGGTCCCGCCACGCCTGCGGGTCCGCCACCCCCTTCCACCGACTGCCCCCGGCCCCGGCTGCCTCCGCCGCGCCGCCCGGGCGGGTGAGCAGCGGACGGCCGGTGACGGCGGCGATCTGCTCCGCTTCCACCCGGGCCAGGAAGCGGGCCATGGACAGCGTCCCGGCCAGCACCGGCAGTCCGACGACGAGGATGAGCGTCGAGACGCCGAGCGCGAACCCGGTCACCATCAGCACGAAGGCGGCGATGCCCAGCGGCAGCCCGGAGAGCAGATAGCCCACCTCCCGGCCGAAGCGTCCCCGCCGCCGGGGGATGGAGTCCGGGCCCTGCTGCACCTGCGTTGTCATCGTCGCCATGGATCCACTGTCGCCGGGCGGCGGAGCCGATCCCATACCACTGGGGCCCGGATCCGGGGTGGTGCTGGCTACACCCCGGACCGGCTTCGCCGAGCGCTTCGCTCAGCGGACGGTCACCGTCACCGGGTCGGAGGGCTGCCCCGCGACCACCGTCCGGATCCGGTTCACCCCCCTGATACCGAGCTTGACGCGCATCGAGTAGTCCAGTGACCGGTTGACGACCGACGTGGCAGGCAGCGTCTTCCACGAGCCGTGCTGCATCTGCTGGAGACGCACGGCCGTCCCCGCCCTGATTCCGGTCACCTTTCCGCGCAGCCGGAACTCCTCCCACTGCCGCACCTGTTCGCGGTCGGCCGTCACGGTGTTGGTCCTGGCCGCCGCCGAGGGACCGCCGGGCGTGATCGGCGCCGCGCTCGCCGTCGCACCCCCGGTTCCGGCGTCGGCTCCGTTCTCGTTCCCCCCGTTACCGGTCCCGGGGCCGGTCGCGGCCGCGGTCGCGGTCGCGGTCGCGGCTGCCGCACCGATCAGGCCCACGGCCAGGACACCGGCAACGGCGGTACGGAGGCGGAATGTTGCGCTCATCGTCTGCGGCCTCTTCTCGTGAGAGCGATGTCGTCACCCGCAACAGCGGCGCAGTGGCGGGCATTTCAGGCATCCCCACCTGATGAGTCGAATACTCCACAGAACAGACGAGCGGACATGCGAGGGAGCGGGCGGGTGGGAGGTGTATTCCTCCCGCCCGCCCGCTCCGTGGCGCGTTGCCGGGGTGTGGCGGTGGCGTGTTGTTTGTGTCCGTCAGTAGGCGGAGTCGACGTTGTCCATGGTGCCGTAGCGGTCGGCGGCGTAGTTGCAGGCGGCGACGATGTTGGCGACGGGGTCGGTGAGGTCGTCGGGGGTGCCCTTGACGTGGTACTGGTCGAAGGTGGGCTGGATGACCTGGAGGAGTCCCTTGGAGGGGGTGCCCTTCTTGGCGTTGACGTCCCAGTCGTTGACGGCGTGGGGGTCGCCGGCGGATTCGCGGATGATGTTGCGCTTGATGCCGTCGTAGCTGCCGGGGATGTCGTGCTTGGCCATGATGGCGCGGGCCTCGCGGATCCAGCCGTCGAGGTTGTCGGCGTACTCGCCCTTGCCGCCATCCTTGCCGTTCTCGGTGCTCTTGGTGTTCTTGGCGGCGTGGTCGGCCTGGGCGGTCAGGTGCTGGGCGGTGGCGGCGGCCTGGTGGGTGGCGGGGCCGGCGGTCTGGGTCTGGGGCTGGGCGGCGTGGGCGGTGCCGGTCAGGGCGGTGGCGGCGATTCCGGCCGCGCCCAGGGCGGTCAGGCCGCTGACGGCCAGGCGGCGGGTGGGGCGGACGGTACTCAGGGCGGTGAGAGTGGTGCGCATGAGGGGCGGGGGACCTTTCGCGGGGGGACGTGGCGCCGCGTTCCGGCGTGGGGGTGCCGGTGGTCTGGTTGCGGCGTGGGGCCCACCGTGCGGGAGGCACCCCCCACCCGGGCAAACAGGTGACCTACGACCCGTATTCGTCCTCCGTGCCGATCCGGGCCCGCCGCCCCCACACCCACCCCGATACCGGCATTTCGGACATACGAGGGTGGGTCGTAAGTGACGTGGACCCTATGGGCGGCCTCACAACCCCCACCCGTCCGCGTCACCGAGGGTGAGGGCGTTCTTCGCGACGGTGAGGGACTCCTCGGATGGGCCCTGCCCCGGGTTCTCGGTGGCGAGGGCCTGGTTGAGGGCGACAAAGGGGCGCATGCGCTCCTCGTACCGGAGCAGCGCGTCGGCGACCGGCACGGAGGAGGCGCCCAGCTCGCGGGCGAGGACGTAAGCGCCGACCAGGGCGAGGCTGGTGCCCTGGCCGGAGAGCGGCGAGGGGCAGTACCCGGCGTCGCCGACCAATGCGAGGCGGCCCCGCGTCCAGTGGTCCATGCGGACTTGCGCCATGGGGGCGAAGTAGAAGTCGGGAGCCGTGTGCATCGCCTCCAGCAGGGTGCCGGTGTCCCCTCCGAGAGCGGCCGTGTGCGCGGCCAGCAGCGCCTTCTGCTGCTCGGTGTCGCGGTGGTCGTAGTCCAGGGGCGGCGACATGAAGCCGAGCGTGGCGCGCAACTCGGCGTTCCCGCGGACGGGGTAGAGGCAGTAGCTCGAGTGGATGCTCGGCACCCTGGACGAGTGCGGCCTCGCCCCGGCGACCGCACTCGATCTGAACGCCCTGCTCTACAGCCATGTCCTGGGGCTGGCCCTCCAGCACGAGCGGGAGACCGCCGCCGAGAGCAGCACCGGTCTGACGGAGGACGCCTGGATGGCACAGCAGGCGGCCACCCTCGCGTCGCTGACGGCCTCCGGCGCCCACCCGACGTTCGCGCGCCTCCTCGACGCCCTCGGGGACGACGGCTACGAACTGCGTCTGGACGGCCTCTTCGAGACCGGGCTGGCCGCCATCCTCGACGGCGTGTCCCGGCTCGTCGAGGGACGGTAATCCGCTCGCGCCCGCATCCGGGCTTCGGCACCCTTGGGTCATGGAAGCCGACATCTGGCCGCTGTACGGGCTGCGCCTGACAACTCCGCGCCTGGAGCTGCGCCTTCCGGACGAACGGACCCTCGTCGAGATGGCACGGCTCGCCTCCGGGGCTGTGCATGCCGACTCCGAGATGCCCTTCAGCGTCCCGTGGACCGCCGCACCTCCCGCCGACCGCGCCCGCGGCTGCTTCCAGCACGTCCTGGGCACCATCGCGGGCTGGCGGCCGGAGGGGTGGACGCTGAGCCTCGCCGTCCTGCACGGCGGCCGGGTGATCGGACGACAGGATCTGAGCAGCACCGACTTCGCCGTCGTACGGGAGACGCACACCGGCTCCTGGCTGGGTGTGGAGCACCAGGGCCGGGGTTTCGGCACCGAGATGCGCGCCGCTGCGCTGCATCTGGCGTTCGACGGGCTCGGAGCGCGCGGCAGCGTCTCTGCCGCGATGACGGACAACCCGCGCTCGCGGCGGGTTTCGGAGAAACTGGGTTACCGGCCGGACGGTCTGCTGACCGAGTCCGTACTGGGCCGGGCCCGCACTCTCGAACGGTTCCGGCTCGACCGGGCCGGCTGGGAGGCGCACCGCGCGGTACCGGTGGAGACCGCGGGACTCACAGCCGCCGCTCTGGCACTCTTCGGAGTCCGCGCGCCGGGCGCGGACGCAGCAGCACCGGACGAACCCCCGAGCGAGAGGACCGCGTCATGACCACACCGAGCGAGGGCCACACGATCACCGTCGAGGAGGGCACCGAACGCGTGCGTGTCGTCACCCGCGACGGCAGGGTGCTGGCGGAGAGCAGCCGGCCGCTGCTGCTGCGCGAGACCGGCTACCCGGTGCGGTACTACCTGCCGCCCGAGGACGTCCGCACCGACCTGCTCGCGCCGTCCGACACCCGCACCCGCTGCCCCTTCAAGGGCAGCGCCGCCTACTGGTCGCTGGCCGACGGCACGGCCCAGGATGTCGCCTGGTCCTATCCCGAACCCCAGGACCGGGTGGCGGCCATCGAGAAGCACCTCTGCTTCCCGGACGTCCAGGTCAGCTGACGGCCGCAGGAGCCGATGCCGGCTGAGAGCCGGAACCCGGATCCGATGCCGGGCCGGACAAGCCGGAAGGGCGGGCACCCCGTGGGATGCCCGCCCTTCCGCCGCCCTCGGCGGGCGGTACTGCCTGTGTGCGGCTCGGACTCAGAAGTCCATGCCGCCCATGCCACCGGCGGCAGCCGCGTCGGCGCCCGCGGCGGCCTTCTCCGGCTTGTCGGCGATGACGGCCTCGGTGGTGAGGAAGAGCGCCGCGATGGAGGCGGCGTTCTGCAGCGCGGAGCGCGTCACCTTGGCCGGGTCGAGGATGCCCTCGGCGATCATGTCGACGTACTCGCCGGTCGCCGCGTTCAGACCGTGGCCCGGGGTCAGGTTGCGCACCTTCTCCACGATGACACCGCCCTCGAGGCCGGCGTTGACCGCGATCTGCTTGAGCGGGGCTTCCAGAGCCAGCTTGACGGCGGCGGCACCGGTGGCCTCGTCGCCCGCCAGGTCCAGCTTCTCGAAGACCGAGGAAGCCTGCAGCAGGGCGACGCCACCGCCGGCGACGATGCCCTCCTCGACGGCCGCCTTCGCGTTGCGGACGGCGTCCTCGATGCGGTGCTTGCGCTCCTTGAGCTCGACCTCGGTGGCGGCACCGGCCTTGATGACGGCCACGCCGCCGGCCAGCTTGGCCAGTCGCTCCTGGAGCTTCTCGCGGTCGTAGTCCGAGTCGCTGTTCTCGATCTCGGCGCGGATCTGGTTGACCCGGCCGGCGACCTGGTCGCTGTCGCCCGCACCGTCGACGATGGTGGTCTCGTCCTTGGTGATCTGGACCTTGCGCGCCCGGCCCAGCAGGTCGAGGCCCGCGTTCTCCAGCTTGAGGCCGACCTCCTCGGAGATGACCTGACCGCCGGTGAGGATGGCGATGTCGTTGAGCATCGCCTTGCGGCGGTCGCCGAAGCCCGGGGCCTTGACGGCGACGGACTTGAAGGTGCCGCGGATCTTGTTGACGACCAGCGTGGACAGGGCCTCGCCCTCGACGTCCTCCGCGATGATCAGCAGCGGCTTGCCCGACTGCATGACCTTCTCCAGCAGCGGAAGGAGGTCCTTCACGTTGCTGATCTTGGAGTTGACGATGAGGATGTAGGGGTCCTCGAGCTCCGCCTCCATGCGCTCCATGTCGGTGGCGAAGTAGGCGGAGATGTAGCCCTTGTCGAAGCGCATGCCCTCGGTGAGCTCCAGCTCGAGCCCGAAGGTCTGCGACTCCTCGACGGTGATGACGCCTTCCTTGCCGACCTTGTCCATAGCCTCGGCGATCAGCTCACCGATCTGGGTGTCGGCCGCGGAGATGGAGGCGGTGGAGGCGATCTGCTCCTTGGTCTCCACGTCCTTCGCCTGCTCCAGCAGAGCGGCGGAGACAGCCTCGGTGGCCTGCTCGATACCGCGCTTGAGGGCCATCGGGTTGGCACCCGCGGCGACGTTGCGCAGACCCTCGCGGACCAGCGCCTGGGCGAGCACGGTGGCGGTCGTCGTGCCGTCACCGGCGACGTCGTCCGTCTTCTTGGCGACCTCCTTGACCAGCTCGGCGCCGATCTTCTCGTAGGAGTCCTCGAGCTCGATCTCCTTGGCGATGGAGACACCGTCGTTGGTGATCGTGGGGGCGCCCCACTTCTTCTCCAGAACGACGTTGCGGCCCTTGGGGCCGAGCGTGACCTTGACGGCGTCGGCAAGCTGGTTCATGCCACGCTCAAGACCGCGCCGCGCCTCCTCGTCAAAGGCGATGATCTTGGCCATGTGGGTTGGTCCTCCCTGGCTTCCCCCATGCGTCGAGCGCAAGGGGAGGGTTGGATTGCTCCGGACCGCGTGGCGCCCGCGACGGACGGCCTGAGACCCGGCGGTTCCTTCCCCACCCGGCTGCGGCCTCACCGACCCGGTCCTTCTTTGTCACTCTCACTCGCAGAGTGCTAACCCAATGATTAGCACTCGGGCATGGAGAGTGCAAGCGACGGCGAAGCCGTCTCCGGGTGGGGTGGCGGTCGGGTGACCCGGGGGCGCGAGCCCCACGGACGGCGGACGAGGGACAGCGGACAGCAGACAGCGGAGAAGGGGCCGCACCCTCGGGCGCGACCCCTTCTCCGCTGTGTCTGCAGCTCTGCGCAGTCCGGCGACACTCAGCCGGTCACGCGGACCATGTCCGCCTGCGGCCCCTTCTGACCCTGCGAAATCTCGAACTCGACCCGCTGCCCTTCGTCGAGAGTGCGGTAACCGTCCATCTGGATCGCGCTGTAGTGGACGAACACGTCCGCACCACCGTCGACCGCGATGAAGCCGTACCCCTTCTCCGCGTTGAACCACTTGACGGTGCCCTGAGCCATTCCTAACTCCCCTATTACTGGCCCTTGCGCGAGCCCGCACTTCGCGAACCCGGGTCAGACCTCACCCCCATGAGCAAGCGGGGGCGTGCGCCGGAACGCGTCGACCGCCGCTGAATGTATCTGCACGGACGCCCTGTGCAACAGGTCAATCGGACGAGAATTCTGGGCACGGCTGATCGGAAATAAGCCTCAACTGGGCCTGAAGCAGGGCAAGTCGGGCCAGACATTTGGAGTCTTCGCGACAATTACCGTCCGGTTTTCGACCGTAACTTGTCCCGTTGTCATCGCGGCGCCGTCCCGTCCGCGGCCGTGCCCGACGCGGTCCGTGCGGCGGTCGGCGGGTGCCGGGTGGGGGAACTCCCGTCACTCTACCGCCTCCCGAAACACGGAATCGCCCCCTCCGTTTCCCTTCGGAGAGGGCGACCCCGTGCCGTAGGCCCTGCTGGCGAGCGGTGGTGCGGAACTCGGCCGGCCGGCGGCGGACGGACCGATCCGACGGGCGAGCGGGCGACCGACCGGTCAGCCGCCGGCGACCGCCGGAATGATGGAGACCCCGGTGCCGTCCGGGGTGGGGGTCTGCAACCCCTGTTCGAAGCGGACGTCGTCGTCGTTGACGTAGACGTTGACGAAGCGGCGCAGCTTCCCGGCGTCGTCCAGGACACGGGCGGAGATGCCCGTGTGGTTCTTCTCCAGGTCCGCCAGCACCTCGGCGAGGGTCCCGCCCTCGGCGCTGACCTCGGCCCGACCGCCCGTGTAGGTGCGGAGGATGGTGGGGATCCGGACGTTGACGCTCATGTCGATCTTCCTCACGTGTAGGGGACGCGTCCCAGGGGCCCGCTCCGGCACTCCCGGTGCGGAACACCGGGCAAACACCGGGGGGCGGATTTCAGCCGTTCGGGGCGCCGCGGGCGTGCGAGGCCCGCGGCCCTCGAGGCGCCGCGGTGCTCCCGGGGCGCCGCACGCCCCGGGAGACCCCGGTCAGGCCAGACCGGCCTCGCGGAAGGCGGCCAGGTTGGGGCGGATCACGGCGGTGGGCCGCGCCGTGGCGGCCACGGCGTCGAGGGTCTTGAGTCCGTCGCCGGTATTCAGGACGACCGTCGTGAGCGTCGGGTCGATGGCACCGGACTCGATCAGCTTGCGGGTCACGCCCAGCGTGACGCCCCCGGCCGTCTCCGCGAACACCCCTTCGGTCCGGGCGAGCAGCGAGATCGACTCCACGATCTCGGCGTCGTTCACGTCGTCGGCGGCGCCGCCCGTGCGCGTGCAGATGTCGACCACGTACGGCCCGTCCGCCGGGTCCCCGATGGCCAGCGACTTGGCGATGGTGTCCGGCTGCTTGACCGGCCGGACGGCACCGGTGCCGTCCTTGTACGCGCGGGACACCGGCGAGCAGCCCTCGGCCTGCGCGGCGTAGATGCGGTACGGCTTGTCCTCGACGAGGCCGAGCCGGATCAGCTCCCGCAGCCCCTTGTCGATCTTCACGAGCTGGCAGCCGGAGGCGACGGGGATGACGAGCTGGTCGGGAAGCTGCCAGCCGAGCTGCTCGCAGATCTCGTACGCCAGGGACTTCGAGCCCTCGGCGTAGAACGGCCGCAGATTGACGTTCGTGAAGCCCCAGCCCTCGCCCAGCGGGTCGCCGATGAGTTCGGAGCAGAAGCGGTTCACGTCGTCGTAGGTGCCGTCGATCGCGACGAGCTCGCCGCCGTAGATCGCGGCCATCACCACCTTGGACTGCTCCAGCCCGTCCGGGATGAACACGCACGAACGCAGTCCGGCCCGGGCGGCGGCGGCGCCGACCGCCCCGGCCAGGTTGCCGGTCGAGGAGCAGGAGAGGGTGCTGAACCCGAAGGCGCGCGCCGCCTCCAGGGCAATGGCGACCGGGCGGTCCTTGAAGGAGTGGGTCGGGTTGCCGGAGTCGTCCTTGACGTAGAGGCCGCCGGTCACGCCCAGTTCGGCGGCGAGCCGGTCGGCCTTCACCAGCTGGGTGAGGCCGGGGTTCAGGTTCGGCTTCTCGGCGACGTCGGCAGGCACCGGCAGCAGCGGCGCGTAGCGCCACATCGAGGCGGGCCCGGCGGCGATGCGCCGCCGCAGCTCCTCCGGGTCACCGGAGGGGAGCTCGTAGGCCACTTCCAGCGGACCGAAACACTCCAGGCACACGAAGCTGGGGCCCAGCTCGGTGCGGGTGCCGCACTCACGGCAGGAGAGGGCCACTGCGGCGCCGAGGTCGTAGGGGGTGCTTCCGGCGGTGCCGGTGGAGGTGGTGCTGTTCGCTGCAACTGTCTGCACAGCCATGGAGGCGAGGCCCTTTCTCCTCATCTTCCCCGTGGCGTATCTCGTCACGGGCCGGAATTGGCACCGTCCCCACGAGGCGGTCTCGCCGTTGAGTCCGCGTACGCGCGGATCGCGGGATGGTTGCCGGGGCTTCAACGGGCCGTTCCCTCTGCCCCTCTGGATGAGCTGCACTATGGCTACGGGCGGCCGACAGCCGCCCGGGCGTTTGTGTCGCGGCGCCCCCGAGATGCGGAGGTCACCTGCGTTGTTCAAGACTGTAACCGACGGCGGTCACGCTTGAGGGGGACGTCCGAACCGCGAGATGGATCTTCCACTGCCCGTCCTCCCCGGTCCGGGGGCGGTAACGGTACCGCCGGGCGCTACCGGCCCGCCCCGCCACCGACTCACCGGACCGCCCGACCAGCCCGACCACGGATCCGACCAGCCCGACTACAGGAAGGCGCGCACGTGCTCGATGAAGTGGGCCGCTGGCTGCGGCGCCGTTCCTGGCGTGTCGCGGACCGGCCCCTGGAGAACCTGCTGGCGGCCAAGCGGCGCACCGGCACCACCGTCAGCGTGGTGCTGCCCGCGCTCGACGAGGAGGCCACCGTCGGCGACATCGTCTCGGTGATCCGCCGCGACCTGGCCACACCGCACCCCGGCACCGGGACCGCGCTGGTCGACGAGCTGATCGTGATGAACTCCGGCTCCACCGACCGGACCGCCGAGGTCGCCGCGGCCGCGGGGGCCGAGGTGGTGCACCGGGACGAGGTGCTGCCCAGGCTGCCGCCCCGCCCCGGCAAGGGCGAGGTGCTGTGGCGTTCCCTGCTGGCGACCAGCGGCGACATCGTCTGCTTCGTCGACGCCGACCTGCGCGAATTCTCACCGGACTTCGTCACCGGCATCGTCGGGCCGCTGCTGACCGAACCGGACGTGCACCTGGTCAAGGCGATGTACGACCGGCCGCTGCGGGACAGCCCGGCGGGCGGCGGGCGGGTGACCGAACTGGTGGCGCGTCCGCTGCTGAATCTGCACTGGCCCCGGCTGGCCGGCCTCGTCCAGCCGCTGGGCGGCGAGTACGCGGCGCGCCGTTCGCTGCTGGAGCGGCTGCCGTTCCCGGTGGGCTACGGAGTGGAGCTGGCGCTGCTGGTCGACACCCTGGAACTGCTGGGGCTGGACGCGCTGGCCCAGGTCGACGTGGGGGTCCGGCTGCACCGCAACCAGGACGGGCAGGCGCTCGGCCGGATGGCGACCGCCATCCACGCGGCGGCCGAGCGCCGCATCGCCCGGGGCCCGGCGACGGTGGACGGCGCGCGCAGCGGGATCGAGGCGCTGTCGGGCGGCACGGCGCTGACCCAGTTCGAGCGGGACGGTACGGGATGCTTCGTCCCCCGCGGCCACCTGGTGGACGTCGAGGAGCGCCCGCCGATGCGCACCGTGCCCGAGTACGGGCAGCGGATGGCGGCCTGACCGGTGCGGGGGTACCCCTGTCCGTGTTCCGGGGCCGACGGGCACGTTTGAGCGGTTTCGGCGGCGGCTAGGCTCGCGGCATGGCCGCTGGAGGAACACCGTCCGGAGCATCACCGCAGGCAGCAGGAGCGCGGGCAGCACAGGAGACCCCCGGAGCGCCGCAGACGGGGGGAGGCTCGGCGCGGGTGCTGGTGGCGTCCAACCGCGGCCCGGCGTCCTACACGCGCGCGGAGGACGGCACGCTCTCCGCCAGGCGCGGCGGCGGCGGGCTGGTGTCCGGACTGTCGGCCATCGGTCCGGAGGCGGACGCGCTGTGGGTGTGCGCCGCACTCGGCGACGGCGACCGCGAGGCGGCCCGGGCGGCGCGGGGACGACTGGACACCGGGGACACCGGCGGGCAGCCGGTGCGGATGCTGGACATCCCCGCCGACACCTTCGAGGCGGCCTACCACGGCGTCGCCAACTCCGTACTGTGGTTCACCCATCACATGCTGTACCACACGCCGCTGGAGCCCGTCTTCGACCAGGACTTCAGCGGCCAGTGGGCCGGTTACGAGGCGTACAACGCCGCTTTCGCGGACGCGCTGGCGCAGGAGGCCGACGACGGTGCCGCCGTCCTGGTGCAGGACTACCACCTCGCACTGGTCCCCGGCATGCTCCGCGCACGCCGCCCCGACCTGCGGATCGGCCACTTCTCGCACACGCCGTGGGCGCCCGCCGACTACTTCCGGCTGCTCCCGGACGACGTCGCCGCGCAGGTGCTGCGCGGCATGCTCGGCGCCGACCGGACCGCGTTCCTGACCGCGCGCTGGGCCCGGCTGTTCGCCGAGTGCTGTGCGCGGGTGCTGGGCGCCGCGGTCGAGGGCGGCGGCTCCCCGCGGGCGGACGCCTCGCCGCACGACTCCGCACCGCGGGACGCCTCGTCGGATGGCGCGGCGCCGGAGGACTTCTCGCTGACGGTGACGTACGAGGGCCGCACGACGCGTATCGGGGTGCATCCGCTCGGTGCGAACGGCGACTTCCTGCGCGAGCGGGCGCACCGGAGCGACGTCGCCGACCGGCTGGCGCAGTTGCGCGACCAGGTGGGCACCGGCCCCGACGGGGCCCCGCGCCGGGTTCTGGTCCGGGTGGACCGCACCGAGCTGTCCAAGAACATCGTCCGGGGCCTGTACGCGTACCGGCGGCTGCTGGCCGACCGCCCCGAGTGGCGTGAGCGCGTCGTCCACCTCGCGTTCGCCTACCCCTCGCGGCAGGACCTCGCCGTGTACCGGGACTACACGGCCGAGGTGAGCCGGGTCGCCGAGGAGATCAACCGGGAGTTCGGCACCGATGGCTGGACGCCGGTCGTGCTGCATGTGAAGGACGACTTCGCGAGGTCGCTGGCCGCCTACCGGATGGCGGACGTCGCGCTGGTGAACCCGGTGCGGGACGGGATGAATCTGGTGGCCAAGGAGGTTCCCGTGGTCTCGGACGCGGGCTGTGCGCTGGTGCTCTCCCGGGAGGCGGGTGCGCACGAGGAACTGGCGCCCGACGTGCTGTCCGTGAACCCGTTCGATGTGCGGGAGACGGCGGCCGCCCTCCGCACCGCGCTGGAGGCGGATCCGGCCGACCGCGCGGAGCGGACCCGCCGGCTGGCCGCGACCGCCACCTCCCGGCCGCCCGCCCGCTGGTTCCTCGACCAGTTGGAGGCGCTGCCCGGCTGACCCCCGCCCACGCCCCGCCGGACTCCCGGTCCGCGCGGGGCCGCCGGGTGGTGGCAGCCGGGCGGTGTCCGCGGTCAGCGCGGGGACTGGATTCCGTCCGCCAACGCCCGCAGCCAGGCCACCAGTCCGGCCGGGCCGGGGACCCGGACGTCCGCACCGTCGCGCAGTTCGGGAACCGCCTCGGCCGCCGCCTCGGGTGCGCTGTAGAGCAGCAGTCCCGGTACGCCCTCGGCGCGCAGGGCCGCGACAGCGGCGTAGGCGGGCAGGTCGCCGCGGTCGTCACCGGCGTAGACGACGGCGGTGGCGGACCGCTCGCGGACGAAGCCGGTGAGGGCTGCGCCCTTGTCGGCGCCCGGCGGCCGGAGTTCGAGCACCATGCGGCCCGGCTCCACCACGAGTCCGTGCCGCTCGGCCAGCGCGTACAGCGGCTCCCGCAGCAGCTCGAGGGCTTCGTCGGGCGAGGCGGCGCGCCGGGTGTGCACGGCGAGCGCCCGGCCCTTGTCCTCCGTCCAGGTGCCCTCCGGCGCCTCGGACTCGCGCAGCAGCCCGGGGAGTTCGGCCCGTACCGCGGCCACTCCGGCGGGTGGTTCGGGGGCGCGGACGACCGGATCCGCCGCGTCCCACCGCTCGGCCCCGTAGCCGCCCAGGACGGTGAGCCCCTCCAGTCCGGCGGCGCCGTCGAGGCCGCCGTACCGTACGGCTTCCGCCGCCGGGCGGCCGGTGATCACGGCGACGCCGGCCAGCCGCGGGGCGAGCCGCGCCAGCGCGGGGACCGCCTCGGGGTGCGCCCGGGCGTCCCGCGGATCGCCGACGATGGGTGCGAGGGTTCCGTCGAAGTCGAGCGCGAGCACGGTGCGGGCGGGGTCGGCGCGGACGGCGGCGAGCCCGGCGCGCCCCGCCTCCGTGTCGGGTTCGGGCAGCGGTGGATGCGCGGAAGGCTGCGGAAGCGACATGTTCGCACCTTAGCGAGCGGGCGGGGGCCGGGCCCGCGGGTCGGCCGGGTTCCGTGGCCGCCGGCGGGTCCGGGCTCCGGGGCCTTAGTGGGTGCGGTCCCGGGCGGCCTGCCGGAGGCGCCGCAGGCGGTTGACCGTCAGCGGATCGTGCCGGGCCGCCCGGGGGTCGTCGAGCAGCGCGTTGAGGTACTGGTAGTAGCGCACGGGCGACATCCCCAACTGCTCCCGGACGGCACGCTCCTTCTCGCCGGAGGGGGGCCGGCCGCGGGCTGCGAAGGCGAGCACCGCGCGGTCCTCCGCGGAGAGGTCGCCCGTCCCCGGCTCCGCCGCGCCGCCGGTTCCGTCCGCGGCGGTGCCACCCCCGGCCTCGTCCGCGGCAGTGCCGCCCCCGGCCTCGTCCGCGGCAGTGCCGTCCCGCCGGTCCGCCGCATCGGGCCAGTCGGTCCCGCCGTCCGCGCCGCCGCTGTCCCGCACGTCTTCCGTACCGCTCACGCTTCCACCGTACGTGCCGCCGCGCGGGCCGGCGTGGCCGCGGCGGCGGCACGGGCGGAGTTCCGCTTCGGCGGTCGCCCTGGGCGTCAGGAGGGCTTCGCCTCTTCCTCGGCTTGCGCCTTGCGCTGGAGCTCGGTGAGCACGGCCTTCGGGTCGCCGCCCTTGACGGCCGCCTGGCCGATGGACTTCTTGAGGGTCGCGTTGGTACCGGCCCAGGAGACCTTGCCCACCGGGTAGAACTCGGCGCCGGCGAGCTGGTCGAGGAAGGGCCAGAGCTTCTTCTGCTCCTTGTCCTTGCGCATCTCCTCGGAGGCGCTGGTGGTGACGGGCAGCAGGCCGTACCGGGAGACGAAGGAGTAGTGGTTCTCCGTCTCGAAGACGAAGGCGAGGAACTTGCCGCACGCTTCGCGGTGGCCGTTCTTCTTGAACGCCATCATCCAGTCGGCGACGCCGAGGGTGCCTTCGGCGGGCCCCTTGCTGCCGGGCAGCTTCCCGGTGCCGTAGGAGATGTCCTTCTTGTCGGCCTGCTGCATCAGGGTGGGGTGCCCGTTGAGGATGCCGACGTCGCCCTCGGTGAACGCGTCGAACAGCTTCTGCCGGTCGGTGCGCTGGGGGCTGGGTTCCGTGTAGCCGGGCGTGACGAGGTTGTCGCGCAGCCACTGGAACGTCTCGATGTTCTCGGGGGAGTTGATGGTGTAGTTGCCCACGCTGTCGACGTAGGAACCGCCGTTGCCGAGCATCCACATCAGGGACTCGCCCTGCGCCTCCTCGGGGCCGAGGGGCAGGCCGTAGGGGATCCGTACCCCGGCGGACTTCAGGGCCCGGGCCGCCGACTTGAGCTCCCGCCAGCTCTCCGGCGGCTTCTCGGGGTCGAGTCCGGCCTTCTCGAAGAGGTCCTTGTTGTAGAAGAGCACCCGGGTGCTGGCGACGAACGGCAGTCCGTACTGGACGCGGCGCACCTCACCGGCCTCGGCGAGCGGGACGAGGAACTCGGCCTGCGCGGGGATCGGGAGCAGCTCGCTGACCTTGTAGAGCTTTCCCTCGTCGGCCCAGTCGGCGTACGAGTCGACCTGGGCGATGTCCGGCGGGTTGCCCTTGTCGACCATGTCGGTGAGCTTCTTGCCGATGTCGTTCCAACTGTGCACGGTGACATCGACTTTGATGTCGGGGTTCTTCTTGGTGAAGGCGTCGGCGAGCTTCTGCCAGTAGATCTTGGAGCTGTTCTCGGCGCCGGGGTTCCCGTAGTCGGCGGCGACGAGCTTCAGCGTCACCTCGCTCGACCCCGGGCCGCCGCTGCAGCCGGACAGTGCGGTCATGCCGGCCGCCCCGGCCACGCCGGTCGCGGCCATACCCAGGAATCGACGCCGTTCCATCTTCTTCATACCCCTCAGCCCTGCGAACCCTCAGAACATACTGCGAGCCCCATGAGTGCCTTTGCTCCCCCCTGGCACCACCAGCCCCGGCCCGTCCGCCCGGAGTCTCCCCCTATGAGGGCCCGAGCGTCCACCGAAACCGGATACCAGTACGGATCAGGTTGGCTTCCATTCGGATCACGAAAGAAGTCCGGATACGGACGAACCCCTCGCCGCGCCGCCCGGAAACGGCCGGCGCGGGAAGAAGCCCCCGGAGTGGACTAGACCTTTACGCTCCTCACACGGGACACTGTCCCGCGTGAGTACCCGTGACAAGGCCCCCAACGCGTCCGCCGCGGCAGGCGACGCCGCCCGGACGCAGACCCGGGAAGCGCCCCCCGTGCAGTACGTCCTCGCCCTCGACGTCGGCGGCACCGGGATGAAGGCCGCTCTGATCGGCACCGGCAACGAACTGCTGCACGAGGCACGCCGGTCCACCGGACGGGAACGCGGCCCCGAGGCGGTGGTGGCGGGAATCCTCGACTTCGCCGCCGAACTGCGCGCCGAGGGCGTACGGCAGTACGGCACCGAACCGTCCGCCGCGGGCGTCGCCGTCCCCGGCACCATCGACGAGGAGCACGGCGTCGCCGTCTTCTCCGCGAACCTCGGCTGGCGCGACGTGCCGATGCGCGCGCTGCTCGGTGAACGGCTCGGCCGGGGCCGGGACACCCGACTGCCGCCGCTGCCGGTCGCGCTCGGCCACGACGTGCGCACCGGCGGGCTCGCGGAGGGCCGCATCGGCGCCGGGGACGGCGTGGACCGCTACCTCTTCCTCCCGCTGGGCACCGGCATCGCGGGCGCCATCGGCATCGGGGACCGGGTCGAACCCGGCGCGCACGGCAGCGCGGGCGAGATCGGCCACATCGTCGTACGGCCCGACGGTCCGCCCTGCGGCTGCGGCCAGCGCGGCTGCCTGGAACGCCTCGCCTCGGCGTCCGCGGTCGGCGCCGCCTGGGCGGCGGCCTGCGGCGACCCGGACGCGACAGCCGCCGACGCCGCGGCGGCCGTGGCCGCGGGCGACCCGCGCGCCGAGCGGGTGTGGGCCGACGCCGTCGATGCGCTGGCCACCGGCCTGGTCACGGGACTCACCCTGCTCGACCCCCGCACACTGATCATCGGCGGCGGCCTCGCCGAGGCGGGCGACACCCTCTTCGTTCCGCTCCGGGAGGCGGTGCGCGAGAAGGTCACATTCCAGCCACTCCCGACCATTGTGCCCGCGGCCCTCGGAGACGCCGCGGGCTGCCTGGGCGCGGGTCTCCTCGCCTGGGACCTACTCTCCGCGGAGGTTGCGAGCCGATGAGCAAGCGAACGGTGCTGACCGGTGCCCGGGTGGTGGTACCCGAAGGGGTACGCGAGAACGGCAGTGTGGTGGTCGAGGGCCGCACCCTCGCCGACATCGGCCCCGGCGGGCCCGTCGGCGCGGACGCACCGGGCCCGCCCGCACCGGACGCCGAGACGCTCGACCTGAGCGGGCACTGGATCGTGCCCGGCTTCGTCGACCTCCATGTGCACGGCGGCGGCGGCGCCTCCTTCTCGGCGGGCAGCCACGAGGAGTCGCTGACCGTCATCCGGACCCACCGCGCGCACGGCACCACCACCATGGCCGCGTCCACGGTCACCGGGGATCTGGACGACCTGTCCCGGCAGGCGGCCTCGCTGGGCGAACTCGCCGAACAGGGCGACCTGGCCGGCGTCCACTTCGAGGGTCCCTTCATCTCGTGCAACCGGCGCGGCGCGCACGACGCCTCGCTGCTGCGCGACCCGGACCCCGGCGAGGTGCGCAAACTCCTGGACGCGGCGCGCGGCCGGGCCGTGATGATGACGCTCGCCCCGGAACGCCCCGGCGGACTGGACTCGGTGCGGCTGCTCGCCGACAGCGGCGTGATCGCCGCGATCGGGCACACCGACGGCGACTACGAGGGCACCCGCCAGGCCGTCGACGCGGGCGCCACCGTCGCCACCCACCTGTTCAACGCCATGCCCCCGCTCGGCCACCGGCAGCCGGGGCCGATCGCCGCGCTGTTGGAGGACGACCGCGTCACGGTCGAACTGATCAACGACGGCACCCATCTGCATCCCGCCGTGCTCCAACTGGCGTTCGAGGCGGCGGGTCCTGAGCGGGTCGCGTTCATCACCGACGCGATGGGCGCCGCGGGCATGGGCGACGGCCGCTACCCGCTGGGCGGTCTGGAGGTCGAGGTGCGCGACGGTGTGGCCCGACTGGTGGAGGGTGACTCCATCGCCGGATCCACCCTGACGCTCGATCAGGCGTTCAAGCGCGCCGTCACCGTCGACGGGCTGCCGGTCGCCGACGCCGTCAAGGCGCTGTCCGCCAACCCGGCACGGCTGCTGGGGCTGGCCGACCGGGTGGGCTCGCTGGAACCCGGGAAGCTGGCCGACCTGGTGGTGCTGGACGAGGAGTTCACGCCGGCCGGAGTGATGCGTCAGGGCTCCTGGATCGTCCGCCCGCCCCACTGAGCCGAACCGCGCGTCGCCCCACGCGGGTTCCCGGGGGCATCTCCCGTTCATAGGCTTGGTGAGGCATGATCGCTCGCGCGGTCGCGGCAGGCCGCGGGCCGCGCAGGGCCCGCGCATGCCGCGCCCGGCGGAAGTGTCGTCTGACCTGGGTTGTATGTCATGAATCGTCGTTGGACGGGTGAGGGTGGTGCGCGCGGATGATCCTGACCGTCACGCTCAATGCCGCGCTCGACCTCACCTACCGCGTGCCCCACCTCGTCCCGCACGCCTCGCACCGGGTGCGGGAGGTGACCGAGCGTCCCGGCGGCAAGGGGCTGAACGTCGCCCGGGTGCTCGGGGCGCTCGGGTTCCGCACGACCGTCACCGGCTTCGCGGGCGGTGAGACGGGCCGTACGCTGCGGACCCTGCTCGCCGCGGACGGAGCGGGGGCAGGGCGGGCAGCGGACGGCGACCGCGGCAGCGGGACAGCCGCCGGGAGCGCCGGGACCGGTGGGGAGACCGCCGCCGTCACCGACGCACTGGTCGAGGTCGCCGGGCCCACCCGGCGCACCGTGGGCGTCGTCGACGAGAGCACCGGCGACACCACCCAGCTCAACGAGCCGGGACCGCACATCTCGCCGGAGGAGTGGGAGCGCTTCCTGACCGCCTACCGCGGCCTGCTGGAACAGGACGTCGAGGCCGTGGCCCTGTGCGGCAGCCTGCCGCCGGGCGTTCCCGTCGGCGCGTACGCGACCCTCGTGCGCGAGGCGCGGACGGCCGGGATCCCGGCCCTGCTGGACACCAGTGGGGAACCGCTGCGCCGCGGCCTGGCCGCCCGCCCCGATCTCGTCAAACCCAACGCGGACGAACTCGCCGGGATCACCGGCACCGCCGAACCGCTGCGCGCAGCGCGCGCCGCCCAGCGCCGCGGCGCCCGCGCGGTGGCGGCCTCACTGGGGGCCGACGGGATGCTGCTGGTCACCCAGGACGGCGCCTGGAGCGCGGCTGTACCGGAACGGCTGGCGGGCAACCCGACCGGTGCCGGGGACTCGGCGGTCGCCGGTCTGCTCTCCGGCCTGGCCGAGGGCCTGCCCTGGCCGGAGCGGCTGGCCCGTGCGGTCGCCCTGTCGGCGGCGACGGTACGCGCTCCGGTGGCCGGCGAGTTCGACGAGCAGACCTACGCCCGGATGCTGCCCTCGGTCCGGGTCCGCGGCGCGGAGACCCCTTGACGGACGGTCCGCACCCGGTGCGTCAGCCCTTCCAGCCCTTGGTCAGCCAGACCTGGTCGAGGTTGACCTCGCACTTGTTGCCCTCCTCGCAGGAGATCTTGACCGAGTTCTGGCCCTTCTGGAGCTGGATGTTCGACCAGGTGTTCTGCCAGCCGTGCTCCCAGTCGCCTTCCTCGGCGCCGGAGAAGTTCTTCATCCGCAGCGGCCGGCTCTCCGGCTTGCCGTTGACGGTGAGAGTGGCGTCCGCGTCCTTGCCGGGCACGCCGTAGCGGACGTGCAGGGTGTACTTGCCGCCCTCGGGGATGTCCTTCAGCTTCCAGGTCGCCGAGGAGCCGGGCTGGTTCATCCCGCCGACGTACGCGCCGCCCTGACCCTTGGCACCCGCCACGTCGGTGGCCGCCGTGGCGCCGCCGCCGAGCCGGAGGCTGGCCGCGTCCTCCTTCGGCAGCTTCTTCGACGCGGGCTCCTGGTCCTTCTTCTCCTTGTCGCCGTCGCCCTCGTCCTGGCCCTCGTCCTGCTGCGAGCTGCCGGTGTCCCGGGCCTGCGGCTCGTCGGCGTCGCCGTCGTCGTTGAAGACGATGGCGGCACCGATGCCGATCACCACGGCCGCCACCACCGCTATCGCGCCGACCAGCAGACCGGTCCGGTTGCGCCCGCCGCGGCCGGGGCCGCCCTGTTGCCGTGCGGCAGCCCGTCCGCCGGGCATCGTCTCGGGCGCGGCGTAGTGCGGGCTGGGCTGGTGCTGCGGGGGCGGCGGCTGCTGCGAAGCGCCGTACCCGGGCTGCTGGGGATAGCCGTAGCCGGACTGCTGCTGCGGGTAGCCGTAGCCAGAGCCCTGCTGCGGGTAGCCGTATCCGGAGCCCTGCTGCTGTGCCTGCTGGGTCTGCTGCGGGTAGCCGTAGCCGTACTGCCGCTCGCCGACGGCACGGACCTGGTTGTAGGAGCGACGGGGAACGCCGGGCTGCTGTCCGGGCGCGGGCTGCTGGGCGCCGCCCTCCTGCCGGTACAGATACGCGAACGGGTCGTCGTCGCCCCCCTCCGGCGCAGCACCCGTGCCGTTGTTCTCGGCGGTCATCCCCTCACTCCCTACTGCGTCAGGTATCCGGGCGAGCCTACCTCTCCTGGGTGAACCTCTTGGCCCTGTTGCCGACCGATTGCCGGCCGATCATCCCCGGCTGCGCTAGCCCGCCCGGCGCTGCCCCTTGGACCGGGACCGCTTCTCCACGTACATGCGCTGGTCAGCGGATTGCAGGACTTCCTCAGCGGTCATTCCGCAGCCTGCCCAGCCGATGCCGAAGCTCGCGCCTACCCGGACCGCCCGGCCGTCAATCTGGATCGGCGGGATGATCGCGTTCCGCAGCCGCACCGCGAGGTCCTGCGCCTCGGCCGGGCCCAGCCCGTCGGCCAGCACCACGAACTCGTCGCCGCCCAGCCGCGCGACCGTGTCGTCGTCCCGGACCCCGGCCTCCAGGCGGCGGGCCACCGCGATGAGCACGCCGTCCCCGCAGTGGTGGCCGTAGCGGTCGTTGATGGACTTGAAACCGTCCAGATCGCAGAAGAGGACGGCGAGCCCCTTCTCACCGGGCCCGTCGCCCTTCGGCGGCACCGCGTGCACATGGTGCGGATCCGCTCCCCCGTCCGCGCCGGACCCGCCGAATTCGTCGGCGCCCGCGGAGCCGGGCGGACCGCCGGGTGCCACGGCGGTCGCGTACGGAGCGGTGGCCTGCCGGCTGCCCGCGGGGGGCGGGCCGGTACCGGGTCCCGTCCCGGCGCCGGGTATTCCTCCCAGACCCTCCAGGTCCCAGAAACCACCCCCCTGCCCGTGCAGCCGGCCGGGCCCGCCCTCCGCGTACCCGGAGGGCCCGACGCCGGGCAGCACGCTGGACTGGACCGCAGGCCGGTCCGGCCTCGCACACAGCCTGCTGCTCAGCCGCGCTCGCAGCTCGGCGCTGTTCGGCAGCCCGGTCAGCTGGTCGTGGCTGGCACGGTGCGCGAGCTGGAGCTCGTGCCGCTTGCGCTCCTCGATGTCCTCGACGTGAGTGAGCAGGTAGCGCGGCCCGTCAGCGGTGTCGGCGACCACGGAGTTGCGCAGCGAGACCCAGACATAGCTGCCGTCCCGACGCGCCAGCCGCAGCTCGGCCCGGCCGCCCTCCGCCGAGGTGCGCAGCAGGGTGCGGATGTCCTCCGGGTGCACCAGATCGGAGAAGGAGTAGCGGCGCATCGCGGCCGCCGGGCGGCCCAGCAGCCGGCACAGCGCGTCGTTGATCCGCAGCAGCCGCCCGTGCTGGTCCCCGCCCATCTCGGCGACCGCCATCCCGCTGGGCGCGTACTCGAACGCCTGCCGGAAGCTTTCCTCGCTGGCCCGCAGCGCCTGCTGCTCGCGCTCCAGCCGCACGAGCGCACGCTGCATGTTCGACCGCAGCCGGGCGTTGCTGAGGGCGATCGCGGCCTGGGAGGCGTACATCTGCAGCGCCTCGCAGCCCCACGCACCGGGGCGGCGGCCGTTGCGCGGGCGGTCGACGGACAGCACCCCCAGCAGCTCGCCGTCGGAGGCGTACAGCGGTGCGAAGAGGCGGTCCATGGGGTGCCAGGCGTCCGGGGTGTCCCGTACCGCCGACGGCGCGTGCCACTCCGGCACCTCGTCGTCGTCCAGGACCCAGCCCTCGGTGTACGGGACGAAGTGCAGCGCCCCCCACTGCCGGCCCAGCGACAGCCGCCGCTCCCAGGCGGCGCGTGACCCCGAGCGGCCCGCCATCATGGCCTCGGCCGCGGCGCTCCCGGCGACGGCGGCCACGACCAGTTCGCCCTCGGCCCGCACCAGGTGGACGGCGGCTATCTCGAAGCCGAGGCCCTCGACCACCCCGTCGGCGACGATCTGCAGGGTGTCGGCGAGGCTGCGGGCGGTGTTGAGCTGTGCCACGACGTGGTGGAGCTGCCGCAGGCTGGCGAGGCGGACGTAGGGCTCCGACTCGGTTTCCATAGCCCTCCCCCTGAGCCTTGCTCGTCCACTCCAGGTGCTCGTGGCGTCGCTTCCGGGCCTCACTGACTCAGTGCTTCGGCTGTCTTTCGGCTGCCACCGCCACTGAATCACAGCGAGCTGTTCACTCGGTACACAGGGTCAACAATTAATGCCCTCTGTGACTCAAGTCACAACAGTCCGCGATTAGTTGATTGCGCAACGTGTACCCCCGCGGGGCAGCGGTATACGTCGCGTACATCTCGTGCAAATTCCCCGCATACTCCGGACGGCCTCGGCCGGTCCTAGTACCCACCTGGTCCCCGAGTCCGATGCGGGGCCGGGAGAGCGCCCGTTAGCGTAGCCGACGTGTCCCACGCAGTGCAGCAGCAAACGACCCCCGCGCCCCCGGGCCCCGCCATGCCCCATGCTGATGGGGTGAGCGACGAGGAGTTCCGCGCGGCGATGGCCCGGCTCGCGGCCGGGGTGGTGCTCGTCACCGCACACGACCCCGAGGAGGGCGTGCGCGGTGAGGACGTCGGCATGACCGCCACCGCGTTCCTGTCCGTCTCGCTCGACCCTCCCCTGGTGCTGGTCAGCGTGCGCGAGGACTCACGGATGGACGAGCTGCTCTCCCGCCAGAACCACTGGGCCGTCTCCCTGCTCACCGAGGCCCAGCACCAGACCGCCGGTCGTTTCGCGATGAAGGCGCGGCTCAGCGACCGGCTCCTCTTCCAGGAGCTCCCCCACACCCGCGGCCCCGTCAGCGGCGCACCCCTGGTCGACGGCGCGCTGGCGGCCGTCGAGTGCCGCACCGAGCAGCGGGTCACCGCGGGCGACCACACCCTGGTCATCGGGCGCGTCCTGGCCACGCGGCTCACCCACGGGGAGAGCGGGCCGCTGCTGTACCACAGCGGGCGGTACCGGTCCCTGCGCTGATCCGCTGCCGCGGGGCCCGGGGACGGTCCGGGTCCGGGGGCGAGTCCGGGGACGGGTCCGGGGGCGTCAGTCCCAGCCGCGTCCCGCCCGGCCCCGCTTCAGGTCGCTGCGCTGCTTCTTCTGGCGCAGCCTGCGCTCATTGATCCCGCGGGGCGTCTTCTTCTTGCGCCGCGGCGGCGGAGGGGGCTCCGTGGCCTCCGCGAGCAGCGCCGCCATCCGCACGGCCGCCGTCTCCCGGTTGCGCCACTGCGAACGGTGCTCGCTCGCCCGCACGACCAGCACCGCACCGTCCACCAGCCGGTTCGCGAGCCGCTCCAGCGCCCGGCGCTTCCACACCTCGGGCAGCACCTGGGTGCGGGCCAGGTCGAAGCGCAGCTCCGCCTGGCTGTCGCTGGTGTTCACATGCTGGCCGCCCGGACCCGACGAACGGGTGAAGCGCCACGTCAGCTCAGCCTCGGGCAGGGCGACGTCACCGCGGATGAAGTGGGGGCCAGACATGGACATGGTCTCCATGGTCCGGCCTCCGGGCGCGGCCGTCATCCGCTTTTCCGGACACCAGCCCCGGTACCGCGCCGGACACCCGCGGGGATGCCGCTTCGGACACGCTCGGACCTCGCGGGCGGGACCGCGAAGGTAAAGAACGCAAAGTGGACCGGGAAAGCTGGAACCCGTCCGTCCTCCGGCTGCGTTGTGCAGGGTGTGAGGCGTACGGCCGCGGACCCCGGTGAGGTTCCGTTCCGGCGCCGGTGATTCCCTCGGAGTCACCACCAGAGCCAGACACGACAGAAGGGCACCCCATGGCTGTAAGCCTGTCCAAGGGCGGCAACGTCTCGCTCACCAAGGAGGCACCGGGCCTGAGCGCCGTCACGGTCGGCCTCGGCTGGGACGTGCGCACCACCACCGGTACGGACTTCGACCTCGACGCGAGCGCCATCGCGGTGACCGCCGAAGGCAAGGTCTACTCCGACCAGCACTTCATCTTCTTCAACAACAAGGCGACGCCGGACCAGTCGATCGTCCACACCGGTGACAACGTCACCGGCGAGGGCGAGGGCGACGACGAGCAGATCAACGTCAACCTGGCCGCGCTGCCCGCCGAGATCGACAAGATCGTTTTCCCGGTCTCGATCTACGACGCGGAGAGCCGCAGCCAGAACTTCGGCCAGGTGCGGAACGCCTTCATCCGCATCGTCAACCAGGCCGGCGGCACCGAGATCGCCCGCTACGACCTGAGCGAGGACGCCGCCACCGAGACCGCCATGGTCTTCGGCGAGCTGTACCGCAACGGCGCGGAGTGGAAGTTCCGCGCGGTCGGCCAAGGCTACGCCTCCGGCCTCGTCGGCATCGCCCAGGACTTCGGCGTCAACGTCTGAGACCGGCGGACCGCCGCCCGGCCCGCCGGTCCGGCACGCCGGGCACCCGCCCAGCCCCGGGCCCTCCGGCCCGCAGGCCCATCCGGCGGGGACCGACCGGACACCGGCCGGGCACCGGCGGTGGCGCTCCCCGACACGGGAGCGCCACCGCCCACCCGCGCCCGTGCCGCACAGGGACCGCCCGACACCGGCCGGAACCCCCCGACCGGAACCCCCCGTCACCGTCCGGAACCGCGCGGCACCGCGATCCCGGCGGGCGTGACACCATCGCGCCGTGCTCGACATCGGCTACGCCCTCTCCCGCCGCTTCCCCGACCCGCCCCAGACGGACTACCGCACCGCCGACGTGCGGACCCTGCGGCACGACCTGTTCTGCGGCGACATCTACCTCGCCGACACCGACACCGACACCGAGCTGTCCACAGCCTGGGGATGGGTGCCGGTGCTCGACTTCGCCTGGGCACTCTGCGACATCGTCGAGGAACTGGACCGCGACCCGCTGGGCAGCCGCTCCCCGGGCCCGCACCACGCCGCCCTGGACTTCACCGAGTCCGCGGACCTGCTGCGCTTCACCCGCCGGTTCGGCTGGATCGAGATCACCGCCGACTGGTCGCCGGCCGGCGAGGAACCGCTCTCCTTCTCCCACGGCGCCCTGCGCCGGGAGGCCCGCGACTTCCTGCACGACCTCGTCGCGGACCTCACGGACCTGCACGAGGACCTGGCCGCCAACCCCGCCGTCCACGTCCTCACCTCCCGCTTCCCCCGGGTGCCCTGACTCCGTTCCCGTGCGCCGGGGCTCCCTCCACCAGGGGGCTCAGGGCTCCACCCGCACGCCGATCTGCGCCGCGAACGCGCCGGCCAGCTCCAGCAGCTGCCCCGGGTTGATGGTGGCGCCGGCCAGCCGGTCCACGCCCGAAGCGATATCCAGCTCGGTCGCTCCCCGCAGGTCCACGTCCTTGAGCCGCACCTCGCGAAGCTCGGCCCGGCGCACCACACAGTCGCGGAAGGCCACGCGCTCCAGCGCGGCACCCGCGAAGTCCGGCTCGTCCAGCACACAGCCCTCGAACGTGACGTCGGTGAGCGACGCCTGCCGGAGGTTGAGGAAATCGATCTTCCCGCCGGACACCAGCACCCGGTTCAACCGCGCCCCGTGCAGCCGGACACCGCCCAGCCGCGCGTCCCGCAACTCCACGTCACGGAACTCGGCGCCCGCCAGCTCCGTACCGACACCGCGGACTCCCTCCAGCACCGAGTCGATCACCCGGAGCCGCCCCAGCCGGGCCTCGTCCAGCACGCACCGGTACATCCCCACGTCCAGGAACGTCGCACCACCGCCCTCGGTCCCGCTCAGGTCCAGTTCCTCGAACCGCACGCCGTCGTAGTCCCCGTCGGGCTCCAGCCCCCGCCCCTCGAAGGGCCGCAGCGCGGGAAGAGAGACCTGCGGGCGCCGCGCCGCCCGTACCGCCGATGTCGCCATCCCCTCATGGTGCGGCCGACCACTGACAACGGCGCCACCGACGGCGGGTCGGCGGCGGCGCGCACCGCCCCGAACGGCTGCGCGCGCCCCGCTCGGAAAGTGGTCCTGGTCCCATAACCGGTATCCGGGCCCCGCCACCCGGCGCACTGGCCTAGCGTTTCTCCCATGACCACCAGGACCGGGAACCGGAAGCGATGGCTCATCGCGGTGGCCCTGCTGTGCGCCCTGGCCGTCACCGCGGCCGCCGTGGTGCTGATCCGGCAGTACCAACAGGACCGGGCGTCGAAACCCTTCGTCGTCCCCGAGGGGTGGCGCGCCACCCAGGTGTACACGGCGGCCGACAAGGCGCTCTCCGTGCCCGAGGGCACGACGCGGAAGGCCGCCGAGCGCGCCGCCCGCGCGGGCGAACTCCCCCTCCCCGCCGCGGCGAAGCACAATCCCGAGGGGTACCTCTACCCCGCCACCTATCCGGTCCGCGCCAAGACGACCCCGACCGCGCTGCTCACCTTCATGGCCGAGACGGCGAAGGAGCGGCACGCGGCGGCGGGCGTGGGCGACTACGACACCCTCGTCATCGCCAGCCTGGTCCAGGCGGAGGCCGACACCCCCGAGGACATGGCGAAGGTCGCCCGCGTCATAGACAACCGCCTCAAGCGCGACATGCCGCTACAGATGGACTCGACCATCAACTACGCCCTCGGCCGCTCCACCCTCGACACCAGCCACGCCGACACCCGCCTCGACTCCCCCTACAACACCTACCGCCACAAGGGCCTGCCTCCCTCTCCCATCAACAACCCGGGCCCCGAAGCCCTGGAAGCCGCCCAGCACCCCACTGCCGGCGACTGGCTCTACTTCGTCACCGTGAAACCGGGCGACACCCGTTTCACGGACGACTACGCACAGCACGAGAAATGGGTGGAGGAGTTCAACACCGAACAGGCCGACGGCGCCTGAGCCGATCCGCCACTCGGCACCGGGACCGAGGACCGGACCCGGCGACGAGAGGGGCCGCAGCCGATTTCCCGCGAACCCCGCAGGCACCGGGCATGAGTACTACGATTTTCTCGGTGTGTCGTACGTCACATGGAGAGTGCGACAGGTGGTCCGTGCGGGAGAGCTGTGTGCCCCGCACGGGAGATGGGGGGTTCTTGTGCGCGAGATGACCAAGGGGATGAATGTAGGGCTCAGCTCTCTCAGCCCCCATGTCGGCTCGGTGCTCGTCGGTCTGAGCTGGGTCAGCCCGACCGGGGACGGCGACGCGGACGTGTCCGTCCTGCTGCTGGACGCGAACGGCAAGGTGCGCGGAGACAGCGACTTCTACTTCTACAACAACCCCACCGCGGCCGACGGCAGTGTGCAGCTTCTGGGCAAGACACCGACGGAGAACGGCGACGAGGACCGCATCAGCTTCGACCTGACCGCCGTCCCGCCGGGGATCGACCGCATCGTCGTCACCGCGAGCCGCTACGGCGGCCGGAACTTCGAGGAGTTGGCGGACGTCGAGGTCACGCTGGCCGACGGGACCGGCGAGCGCCTCCTCCGCTTCGCCGTCGAGGACGCCGACACGGTCAGCGCGATCATCTTCGGTGAGCTGTACCGGCGCGGCGGGGAATGGAAGTTCCGGGCCGTCGGCCAGGGGTACGCCAGCGGACTGGCCGGACTGGCGACGGACTTCGGCGTCGACATCGAGGACGACGCCGGCACCGCGGAAGGCGCTCATGCCGAGGACGGCGAGGACACGCTCCCCGACGAGCAGGGCACCGCCCGGACCGGGCACACGGCCACGGACGCGCACAGCAGCGCGAACGCTGCCGGGGCCGGGACCGGCAAGGAGCCCGGGGACGGGGCTGCGCAGGCCGGCGGTCCGGATTCGGTGGCGCCCCCCGGCCCGGCACCGGCTCCGCGCACGGTGCCGACTCCGCGCGCGCCCGACGGCCCCGTCCGGCCGACAACGCGTACGCCCCGGCCCCGCACCGCGAAGAAGAAGGTCACCCTGCCCCGGGCGGACCGGAAGGCGCTGGCGGAGAACGAGTCCTGGCGGCCGTCCCGGCTGGTACCGGTCCCGACGCTCAAGAGCGACCGGGACCGCGAGGTGCGGGCCACCTCGGTGCTGCTGTCGGTGATGGCCCAGGTGCCGGAGTTCGGCAGGAGACTCACGGCCGCGTTCGGGGCGCCCGCCGGGCGCATGGAGACCTACACCGAAGTCGTCCTCCCGCACGGCGAGACACCGCGCCGCCCGGACGGGGTGATCCGCGTCGAGCGGGCCGGCAAGCTGTGGACCGCTCTCGTGGAGACCAAGACCAACGGAAGCGCCCTCAAGCCCGACCAGGTGCAGGCGTACATGGACATCGCCGCACGCCGCGGCTACGAGGCAGTGATCACGGTGTCCAACGACGTCGCGCTGGAGGGCAGCCCGCTCGTCGACGTCAAGATCGACGGACGGCGCAAGCACCGCGTGGCCCTCCGGCACCTGTCCTGGGCCGAAGTCACCTACCAGGCGCAGATGCTGATCCGGCACGAGGGCGTCGGAGACAAGGCGCACGCCTGGCTGCTCCAGGAACTGCTGCACTACCTGCAGCACGAGAACTCCGGCTGCCACGGCTTCCAGAACATGGGCGCGGCCTGGGTACCCGTACGCAACGCGATCAACGACGAAACCCTGTGCGAGGGTGATCCGCGCGCTCTGGACGTGGTCGAGAACTGGGAGCGGCTCGTCCGCCAACTGTGCCTCGGCCTCGGCGGCGAACTCGGGCAGAAGGTGCTGCCCGTCCATCGTGCCAAGCGCGGCGCCGATCCCTCCGCACGCCGCAACCGCCTGGCCGACCGGCTCTGCCGCGAGGGGCTGCTCCAGGCGGAGTTCCGGATCGACGGCGCCCCCGGAATCCTGGCACTCACCGCGGATCTGCGCACGGGGAAGCTGCGCACCTCCATCGAGATCCCGGCCCCCGAGAAGGGCTACCCGCTCAGCAGGGCGAAGCGGCTGCTTCGTCGGCTGGCCGAGGCACCGGCGGACCTCCACGTGGAAACGCTGCTGGAAGGCGGGGCGGGTGGCCCGCGGGGCACGCTGGAGAGGCTGCGGCCGGAACCGGCGGACATGCTCCCGAAGGGCGACGCCGGGATCACCGGTTTCCGGCTGTCGTTGTTCAAGAGCATGGGCAACAGCCGGGGAAACGCCGAATCCGGCTTCATCCGCAGCGTCGACAACGCGGTGCACCGCTTCTACACGACCGTGGTGGTGCATCTCGACCAGCCCTGACCCCCTGTCGGTCCCCGCAGCCGGTCTCCGCAGGACAAGCAGGGACCGACGAAATCAGGCCGTCGAAGCCGGCTGGTCGGCCCGGCGGCAAGCCTCCTCCCGAACCGCCTGCATTCGCCGCCCGCACGCCGTACGGACCTCCCGGCGGGCGTGCCGCGCACGTCCACCCGGGTTCACGAGGGGTGGTCGGATGACAGCGCCGGGTCGAATCGGCCCTGTACCGGCGGGTGCGGGGCCGCTATGGTGAAGGCCCGTCATACACGTTGCGGAGAGCAGTGAGAGGAGGAATTCCGTGCCCTATCGAGAGACACGCTGGAACGCCGCAGATCCCTCGCGGATCGGCGTACACCGTGACCGGCGAGAAGCTGCTGGAGAGGCCGGATCCTCCAGCTTCTCCGTCCGAGGAGTCGTTCTCCTGTCGTTGTGAATCACAGAGTGCACGCCCGGCCCGTGTGCGGTAAGGCGAGCGCGATGTATCTCGATCTCATGGAAGCCCTCGGCACATTCTTCGGCGGTCTCGGTGCCTTTCTCGCCGCCACGGCCCAACTGCTGAAAACCCTGCAGAAGAAGGACCAGGAAGAGCGGGGTGCGGGCAGCAGCCACGACGCACCGGTCGGCTGGGAAATCCCCCAGGCGCTGCCCCGCCACCTGACCACCGCGGCCTGACCCGCTCCCTCTGACCTCGCCCTCGGGAGACGCCACCCCGCACCACGCGTCCCTCAGGCCGGCCCAAGCCGGTCGGCCGGCTGAACCCAGCCGGGCCGGGCAGCCGCGTCAGGCCGCAGGCGCCCTACTTCGGCGTGGCCGGGCACCACACGCGCACGCGCCCCCACAGGGGGAGGAGCACTCCCGCTCCTCCCCCTGTTGCCGCGAGGCCCGAGGCTGAACGTCGGACATCGGATGTCCGACCTCACACGTCCTACGGTTCCCACGCGCCCAACACGCTCCACGCAGAACGCGAAAACCAGCACACAGACCCACTCCCAGGCGAGCACTGGTCACAGAATGGCCACCTCTCGTCCAAGTTCTCCACCCGGTGCACCGCAGGGCACTACGGTCACTCCACCCGAAACACACTTGGGGGGACGAGATGACCAATCCGTACACCGCTCCCATACCTACGGCTCCCCGCCTGCCCGACACCCGCCCCCTCCGCAAGCGGGTCCTCGTATGGGTCGCAGGCGTGGCCCTCTTCGTCGCCGGAGTAGGCATCGGCGCCACCGGCGAGGACGGGCAGCAGCCGGTCGGCGACGAGGCGAGACCCGCGACAACTGTCACCGCGACTCGGACGGCAGACCCCGAACCCGCGCCCACGGTCACCGAGACCGTCAAAGCCAAGGCGAAACCCCGCCCCACGGTGACCGTCACCATGACCGCAGCCGCGAAGGCGGCCGACGACGGCGGCGACGGAGGCGGCGGCAACAGCAGTGACACCAGCAGCGGCCAGGGCAGCTCGGGCACCTGCTCGATCGTCTCCAACTCGGGGAACTGCTATTCGGCAGGGCAGTACTGCCGCAACGGCGACCACGGCGCCACCACCTCCACCGCGAGCGGCCGGACGCTCAAGTGCGCCTCCTCCCGCTCGGGCTCCTGGCGCTGGACATACAACTGACGCCCCATCAGTCCAGCACAGGCACGGCATCGTGGTCGTCGCCCCGCTCGGCCCGCTCGGCACGTGCGGGCGGGCCGGACCGGCGCAGGACGAGAAGCGCGACGAGGACGGCGGCGGCCAACAGCCCGGCGCCGAGGCGCAGGCCGAGCGCGTACCCCGTGTTGAGCGCCTCGGGAGTGACGGCGCCGCCGGCGCGGTGCTGGGCCGCGGTGCCCAGTACCGCCAGCCCGAGGGAGGCACCGATCTGGCGAGAGCTGTTGAGCAGGCCGGACGCGGTACCCACCTCATGCGCTGCCACCCCCGCGGTGGCGGTGGAGACGACGGGCCCGAGGCAGAGCCCGAAGCCGGCCCCGGCGACGACCGACGGCCCGAGGACATCGGTGGCGAAGGCGCCGTCGGCGCTGATCAGGCCGAACCAGGCGAACCCGGCCGCGGTCAGCGACCCGCCGACGACCAGCAGGGTGCGGGGCGCGACGCGGTAGCCGAGGACGATGGCGAGCACCGACCCGGCGATCACCGCGAGGGCGAAGGGCAGGAACATCACCCCGGTCAGCGCCGGACCGTTCCCGAGGACCTGCTGGAGGTAGAGGGAGACGAAGTAGAAGGACGCGGCCATCGCCGCACCCACCAGGAGATTGTAGGTGTTCGCACCCGCGACCGATCTGTTGGCGAACAGGCCCAGCCGGACCAGCGGTTCGCGGGCCGTGGTCCGCTCGACGTGGAGGAACGCGGCCAGCAGCACAGCGGCGACCGCCAGCGTCACCAGAGTGACCAGCGAGCCCCAGGCGTACCGGTCGGTCCGGACGATGCCGAACACCAGCAGCGTCGTCCCCGCCGTCACCAGGACGGCACCGAGCACGTCCGGACGGCCACGGGGAGCCGGCGCGCTGTCGGCGACGCCGCGCCAGGCCAGTGCCAGCGCGCAGGCGGCCATCGGCACGTTCACGAACATCACCCAGCGCCAGTCGGCGTACTCGGTGAGCAACCCGCCCATCAGCACGCCCATGGCGCCGCCCGCGGCGTTCATCGCACTCCACACACCGAAGGCCCGGACCCGCGCCCGCCCCTCGAGGAACGTCTCGGCCAGCACCGCCAGCGCGGCCGGTGCCAGCGCGGCGGCCCCCACGCCCTGCGCGGCCCGGGCGGCGACGAGGTGGCCGGGCTCATGGGCGAGGCCCCCGACCAGCGAGGCAAGGCCGAACAGAGCCAGCCCGAGCAGCAGGACGCGCTTGCGGCCGTACCGGTCCGCGGTCCGGCCTCCCAGGAGCAGCAGCCCGCCGAAGGTGAGGGCGTAGGCGTGGATGACCCAGGTCAGGCCCGCATCGCTGAAGCCGAGACCCTCGGCAATCTTCGGGAGTCCGACATTCACGACCGACAGGTCCAGCGACACCATGAACTGCACGACAGCCACCGCGGCAAGCGTCAATCCGGGGCGGGCGGTTCGGCTCTCCGTCATCGCGTTCTTCTCCGTTCCCGGCGGGGGCCCGTGGCGGGGCGGGGCAAATTTTCGAACATGTTCCAAAAGTAGCACTGGAGCGTCCGCGCTCACAAAGAGCTTCGGGAGCGGGCCACGACTGCGCGGACGGCGAGGGATCACCGCGCTCAGCGGCATGGGCGGGACGGCCTCGTCCACGGCGGAGGCGCCGTCCTCGTCCCGACAGACGGGACGGCATGATGGGGCAATGCCTCGACCGCCCGAACCGTCCGAGCCGACCGGCCCACACGAGTCAGCCGAGACACGTGAGACGCCCGACGTACGTGAGATGTCCGAGGCACGCGAGTCACCCGCACCGAGACCGCAGGACGGGAGCGCTCGCACCGGCACTCGCACCGGCCCCGCCAGGGACTCCGGCCGCAGCGGACGCACCGGTCGCACCGGCCGCCCGCGGTTGACCTCCCGCGCGGAGATCCTGGCGGCGGCCCGCCGGCTCATCGACCGGGACGGCTGGGAGAAACTGACCATCCGCCGCCTGGCCGCCGAACTCGGCGTCGGCGCGACGACCCTGTACCACCACATCCGGGACAAGGACGAACTGCTCGTCCTCCTCCTCAACCACCACGTCGACCAGAGCGAACGCCCGCAACTGCCGGACGACCCGCGCGACCGCGTCGTCACGGCCGCCACCGCCCTGCACGACGCCCTCGCCAACTGGCCCTGGGCCGCGGAGATCCTCACCGCCGACGGATTCGTCGGCCTGCTCGACGCATCGGCCCTGTGGATGGTCGAAGCCATCGTCGCCGGAGCCGAGGACTGCGGCTGCACACCCGCCCAGGCCGTCGACGTCTTCCGGGACCTCTGGTACTACACCGTCGGCGAGATCCTCGTCCGCGCCCACTCGGTGCGCCGACCGGCCGACGGCACGCACCCCGCCCCCCGCGGCCCCTCCTTCAGCGGCCTCGACGCCACGCAGACGCCCCGCCTCGCCGCCATCGGCGACCGGTGGCCGGAGCTGGCCGCACGCGACACCTACGCCCGCGGACTCCGCACCTTCGCCGACGCGCTCCTCCCCCACACCCCGCCGACCACACCCACAACCACCGCCTGAGCCCGCGCACCCAGCCGGCACGTCCAGCACAGAGCACGCCCTGCACGGAACATGCGCACACGACAAGCGCCGGCGCGCCGCCGCACCGCACCTCGGATGCGCGACGCTTCCGCGCCGAACGGGGATGAACCCGCCCGCGACGGGTACGGCGTCGCACATACGGCAGCCGCCCGACGCCCATCATCAGGAACGGGCGCTGCTGACGGCCCATCTACGCACCGCCCGGGGGACGACATGGACGAGAGCAACTTCCTGCGCGAGCGGTTTCGCTGGGCACTCCGCGCAGGCGGCGCCCTCACGGCCTTCTGCGTCGTAGGGGCGGTGCTGTCCGCCCTGTTCGGCGCCCCCGACCTGGTGTCCTGGCCCGTGGCAGCGGGTGCGGCCGTCGTCGGCTGGCGCGTCGGCAACCAGCTGATGCAGCGCTACGAAGGCCGCCGGTGACGCGGTGACAACCGGCCGGGGCCACACCGGCTGCCTGTCGGTGGGGGTGCGGGCGTCCCCTGAAAAAGCAGTGGAGCGGCAGTCCGGGGTGCCGCTACCGTGCTACCGCCCTTGTCGCCTCACCGAGGACGTGCCCTTGTACACCAAGTGAGACCCCCCGAGTGCTGATCTGTCGCGCGTCGCGCCTGTGCGCCGCGCTGCTTTCCGCTGCGGACTTCTCACTGAAACCGGTGTACTGCTGTGCAAACGACCTGGGTGGTCGTTCCCACCTGCCTGCCCGAAATCCTCCGCCGTTGTCATGTCTGCGCCTCCGAGCGCTTCCGCACGAGCGGCAAATTCCGCGTCAACGCGAACCACAAGCTCCTCGACGCCTGGCTCCTCGCCCTGTGCACCGGCTGCGGGGAGACCACCAAGCTCACCGTCCTGGAGCGGATCAACGTCCGCTCCATCCGACCCGACCTACTGGACCGCCTGCACGGCAACGACCCCGGCCTGGCAGCCGAACTGCTCCAGGACCCGCCCGTACGGCGTCGCAACCGCATCGCCCTCGACTGGCGCGACGCCTGGCGACTGGAGACCTCCGGCCCGACGCCGCCGGCGGCCGGGGACGGGCCGGGCGAGCGGGCACCGGCGGACGAGGCGGCGGCCCTGCCGGAAGGCGAGACGCTCGAAGTCTCGGTCCGCTTCGCCGCACGGATACCCATCCGCCCGGTACGCCTGATCGCTGACGGCTTCGGCCTTTCACGGGCCGAAGTGGGGAGACTGCTCGCCGAGGGCAACCTCGTCTCGACGGTCCGCCTGAGCGGCAAACTCTCCGCCAACTTCACCTTCACGTTCAAACGCTGAACCGGCCCTGCCAGGGAGGTCCTGTTCGGCCCGTCGCGGCCGGGCAGGACCTACCCGGACTCCACGATCGACTTGAGCCGGGCAAGGTCGGCGGCAACGGTGTCCGCGTCCCGCTCGAAGTCGGCCTCACTCATCTCCGGCCGCCGACGCAGCGTGAACACCACCTCGCTCCCCGCACCATGGGCGATCACGCGCACCGGGTTGTAGACGGACTGCCCCGAAGGCAACGTGACGTCGTGATCGAGCACACCCAGCTCATTACGCGGTGTGAAAGTGACCACCACCCGCCCCATCGGCGACGACTCCGCGACCCACCCCTCGTCCCTCTGTTCGATGGAATCTCCCAGCCCATGGGCCCACACGGGCAGATTCACCGGGTTCGACGCATAGTCGTAGACCTCGCCGAGGGGTCGGTCGATATAGACGCTCACGTGGCGTGATGCGGTGACTTGGCTGCTCATGGGACGACGGTAGCCCTCCGCCCGTCCGACTTTCTTGAACGAATCGGCCGCGCCACGGCCGCCCGCCCCGCGTTGGTACGGCACTCCACGGGCAGCGCCATTCCGCCGCGGGACAGGACATACGAGGTGGAACCTGCCGGACGCGGACGGCGTCCGGCAGCCGGCCCGGGCCCGAAGACCGTTCGATCCGCCCGGGGAACGCAATCGGCTCACCCGGCCGGCGCTGCGCGTCGACCGACGGCTCGGGGCTACCGTGCGCACCCCTCCTCACCGTCGAACGCGCTGACTCAGGTGCCGGCTGCCGTCTCGGGCTCGGGCTCGGGCTCGGGCTCGGGCTCGGCAGGAGGCAACGTGGGACAGGGGTCGGTGAGGCTGCCGCCGCGGCGGCGACGCATATGGGACTCGATCAGGCGAACGGCCGGCCCGTGACCGCAGTGAAAGGCGAAGAGCCGGGGGACCGTACCGTCGGGGCCCGAGAGTTCGGGGTCGGCACCATAGGCCAGCAGCGCCGCCGTGCACGCGGAGTTCAGCGGCTTCCCCGTCTGGACCGCACCGTCCGCCTCGACGTCGATCGCGTGCAGCAGCAACGTCATGTTCGACGACACCCCATTCGGGTCGACCCCGATGTCCAGCAGCCGGGTGAGGTCCTCGACCCGTCCGCGCGCAATGGCGTCGTACGCCGGGGAAGTCTTCTCGCCGAGTCGGCCCTTGTATTCCATGGTGCGATCCAAGCAGGCGGGTCCCGGGCGCTGTTCAGCAGCGAGTTCCCCCGCACCGGTTCCGCGTCCACCGGGTCGCCGTCCACCGCGTCCGGGTCTGCTGCATGGTCGGGTGACATCTGCTCTGGCTTGCCCGTAGGGCGGCCTGGAAGGATGTAGCCGTGCCAGTTCCCTATCCTCAAGAGTTCCGTGACGACGTGGTCCGCGTCGCGCTCAACCGCGAGAAGGGCGTCACCCTCGCGCAGATCGCGAAGGACTTCGGCGTCCATGAGATGACGCTGTCGAAGTGGATGCGCCAGGCCGCGGTCGAGGACGGCGAGAAGCCCGGTGTCACCAGGTCTGAGTCGGCGGAGAACACTGAGCTGAAGAAGCGGGTCCGGCTGCTGGAGCAGGAGAACGAGGTCCTGCGCCGAGCTGCCGCGTATCTGTCGCAGGCGAACTTGCCGGGAAAAGGCTCTACCCGCTCGTGAGAGAGCTCGCCGCCGACGGAGTCCCCGTCGCGGTCGCGTGCCGGATGCTCAAGCTCTCCCGCCAGCACTACTACCGCTGGCTGTCTCAGCCCGTGACCGATGCCGAGGTCACCGTGGCCTACCGCGCGAATGCGCTGTTCGACGCCCACCGCGACGACCCCGAGTTCGGCTACCGCCTTCTCGCCGGGGAGGCCGAGACGGCCGGGGAGCGCATGAGCGAGCGGACCGCGTGGCGGATCTGCCGGGACAACGCCTGGTGGTCGGCCTTCGGGAAGAAGCGATCGAAGAACGGCAAGAGACCGGGTCCGGCCGTGCACGATGATCTCGTCCAACGCGACTTCACCGCCGATGCCCCGAACCAGCTGTGGCTGACCGACATCACCGAACACCCCACGAGCCAGGGCAAGCTGTACCTGTGCGCGGTCAAGGACGCCTTCTGCGGCCGGATCGTCGGCTACTCCATCGACAACCGGATGAAGGCCCGCCTCGCGGTGAACGCCCTGGACAACGCGGCCGCCAGAAGAGGGGACGTGGCCGGCTGCACAGTCCATTCCGACCGCGGATCGCAATTCCGATCAAGAAAGTACGTCCACGCTCTGCACCGCCACGGCCTGGCCGGATCCATGGGAAGAGTCGGCTCGGCCGGCGACAACGCCGCCATGGAATCCTTCTTCGCTCTGCTGCAGAACAACGTCCTCGACCGCCGCACCTGGGCCACCCGGCAGGACCTCCGCACCGCGATCGTCACCTGGATCGAGCGGACCTACCACCGACGCCGCAGACAACTACGCCTGGGCCGTTTGACCCCCATCGAGTACGAGACCACCATGAAGCCCGCCGCCCTCGCCGCATGAAAACCGACTGTCACCTATACGTGCAGCAGTCCCAACCGTGGAACGACGCGCATGACAAGCTCACCCGGCTCAAAGCCAACTCCCACAGCGGCCTACCGATAGCCGCGAGCAAGATGACGCTTAGCGAGTACCTGACGTACTGGCTCACGCACGTCGCCCAGGTCAAGGTCCGCAAGACCACCTACGTCAACTACGAGTCCTGGGTTCGCAACTACGTCGCGCCGGGTCTCGGCAAGAAGAAGCTCGGGCGCCTGTCGGCCCGCGACATCCGAGCCTTCCTCCTGAAGACAGCCCAGACCTGCCAGTGCTGCGCCCAGGGCAAGGACAAGAACCGCCCCAAGGCCAAACAGCGTTGCTGCGCCCTCGGCAAGTGCTGCCATCAGACCCCGTCGGACCGAACTGTGCGCATCCTGCTTGCGCTCCTCCGGAGCGCTCTTCAGCACGCCGTGCGCGAAGACGAGATCCCCCGGAACGTCGCCAAGAATGTGGAGCTGGGCATGGGCACGATGCGCGAGATCGAACCGCTCACCGCCGCCGAGGGGCGACAACTCCTGGCCGCTGCCCGGGGCAATCGACTGTGCGCCGCGTATGAGCTGGCCGTACGGCTCGGTCTGCGGCGCGGCGAGCTGCTGGGCCTGCGGTGGGAAGACGTGGACCTGGACAAGGGCGTGCTGACCGTACGGCAGACCCTTCAGCGCGTCGGCGGCGACCTGGTCATCGTCCCGCCGAAGACCCAGAAGTCAGCCCGTCGAATCCCGCTTCCGCCCGAGTGCATCACAGCGCTCCGCGCCCAGCGGACACAGCAGCTCACAGACAAACGGCTTGCCGGGGACAAGTGGCGGGAAAACGGAAGCGGGCTGATCTTCACCACGAAGTTCGGAACCCCGATCGAGCCCCGTAACCTCAACCGCTCGTTCCAGGCACTGACGACTCGCGCCGGGGTCCGCAAGGTCCGCTTTCACGACCTGCGCCACACGTGCGCCTCGCTCCTCCACGAGCAGGGCGCCAGCGCCCGGACGATCATGCAGGTACTCGGGCACAGCTCGATCCGAGTGACCATGGACATCTACACCTTCGTTCGCCTCGACGAGCAGCGCGACGCGATCGGACGGCTCGGGGATGCCCTCAGCGGAGACGGCGACCCCGCCGATTCCTGATCCACTAGGTCCAACACCTGCGCTAGTCTTCTGAGTCAGGAATTCTATTCAGATAGCTGGCGAGGCGTTCGAGGATCTCGTCTGCGGTCTTCGTCCAGACGTAGGGCTTGGGGTCGGTGTTCCATGCGGCGATCCAGGTCCGGATGTCCTTCTCCAACGCCTGGACGCTTCTGTGGACGCCTCGCCGTATCTGCTTGTTCGTCAGCTCGGCGAACCACCGCTCGACCAGGTTGAGCCAGGACGAGCCGGTGGGCGTGAAGTGCAGGTGAAAGCGGGGGTGCGCCAGCAGCCAGGTTTTGATCGCCGGTGTCTTGTGGGTGGCGTAGTTGTCCAGCACCAGGTGCACGTCCAGGTCCGCCGGTATCTCCTGGTCGAGTTTGATCAGAAACTTCTTGAACTCCTCGGCCCGGTGCCGGCGGTGCAGGGAGCCGATCACCTTCCCCGTGGCCACCTCCAGCGCGGCGAACAATGTGGTGGTGCCCGCGCGCACGTAGTCATGGGTGACCCGCTGCGGGACACCGGGCATCATCGGCAGCACCGGCTGGGACCGGTCCAGGGCCTGGATCTGCGACTTCTCGTCGACACAGAAAACCAAGGCCCGCTCGGGCGGGTCCAGATAGAGGCCGACCACGTCGTGGACCTTGTCGACGAAGTACGGGTCCGTCGACAGCTTGAACGTCTCGGTGCGGTGTGGCTGCAGGCCGAAGGCCCGCCAGATCCGCGACACGGTCGACTGCGACAGGCCCATCTCCGTGGCCATTGCCCGCGTCGACCAGTGCGTGGCGTTCTTCGGCGCGGATTCAGTGTCCGCTTCACCACGGCGGCGACCTGCTCGTCGGTGACCGTCCGGGGCCCGCCGGACCGCGGCATGTCACCCAGCCCGGCGATCCGGTGCTCGACGAACCGCTTCCGCCAGCGGCCCACCGCATGCGGCGTCGAACCTAGTTGTCCGGCCACGTCCTTGTTGGACGCGCCGGCCGCGCAGGCCAGGATGATCCGGCACCGCAAAGCCCACGCCTGCGGGGTGGAACGGCGCCGAACCCATCCCTCCAGCGCAGCCCGCTCCTCATCCGACAGGATCAACTCGGCCTTCGGCCGCCCAGTACGTGCCACCAAGCAACCCTACACATCTGAATAGAATTCCTGACTCAGAAGACTAGTGGCCCGATGATTCCGGAAACCGTGCTCGCATCGGGCACGACGGATCGTCGCACGCCTGGTCGGGATCGCGATCGGGATCGCCCACCGCGTGTTCGAACTCGTAGTGGAAGCAAACCCAGTGCATGCGCTCGAAGGTGTCGTAGAGATCAGCGTTGACCCGGACCACACGGCCGCAGCGCACACAGACCGGTAGATGGAGGGACGCATGGTGGTGGGCCGTCATGGCAGCAGCATGCAGGATCCCGGGGGTGGCCGTCACGTCGGTTTCGGTGGTCGCCGGACCACGCCAGGCGAAGGTCGCCGCATACTGCCAACGAATCTCCGACTCACATCATTGGACGGCTGCCGTCAAAACTGCCGTCATCGGCACCACAGAGGCCCCGTCCCACACCAGGAACGGGGCCTCTGACCTGCGGAGCCGCCTGTCGGATTCGAACCGACGACCTTCTGTTTACAAGGTTCGGGCAGGGGCCTGGTGAGGCTCCTGGCCGACTTCCCGAGCGGTCGTCGCAGGGAGGCGCTGACGGGTGCGGTGTGCCGTCGTTGATGTCAGGGCTGATGTCATCGCGACGTGAGAAGCCTTGCCGTGACCCAAGGGACGAGTTGTGGTCGCGGCTCGAGCCGCTGCTGCCCGAGCCGAGCCGCACCCAAAGTTGAAGCCGGGAGAGCCCGGGTACCGACAGGCCCTCTGTGGCAACCTATTGGGCATGACTGATGAATTTCACCACTTCACGCGCACCTATCTACAGCTCGAAATAGCCTACGACGATATGGCCGCCACCCGAGAAACTCTCCAGCACTGCAACCCGAAATGGACCGCATCCGTTAAGGAGGGATTCAAAGCGGAGCTTGAGGAGCGGAGCTTGACAGTTGATGAGTACGAAGGCATGACCGACATCGAGTTCCCCGACAAGGAGTCGCTTTATGCATATCTGAGCGACGTCTATGCCTTCCTTTTCGAGGGTGGTTCCGAGAGTCCTCTCCCTCACGATGCCTGACCCCTTCGGCGAAGGGGTCTCAAAGCTCAGCCCAGATAGGGTCGCTCGCGGCGTTCCAGGAAGTGGCCGATTCTGAGCCGCTGGTTCGGGCAGCGCCCTTAAGGGCCAGTGACAGTCTTCTGGGGCGGTGATCGCGGCGCGGCGTGGGTGGAGGGTGTGCCGTCGTCGATATCTGGGATCGCGGTGGCTTGGCTACGCTGGTGCCGGTACCTCGCCATGTTCGAGGTACGCCGGGAGACCTTCGGCGCGCGCGATGACGGCACGCTTCACGCGACGGGCGAGCCTTGGGATCAGAAGCTGATCGAGGTCTTCAACCGGATGGAACTCGGCGGCCAACAGCTCGTCCGGGGCGAGCTTGATCGAGGCTGCGGCATCCGGGCTGAGTTCGCCCCCGTCGAAGACATACAAAACCTTGTCGCCCTCCTTGGCGTTCGGTGCCCAGTCGGTCACCAGGAGAGAACCGATGGGCGGCGCGATGCCCAGCTCTTCCTCGACCTCGCGGCGGCAGGCAGCCAACGGAGACTCGCCCGTCTCGACGTACCCACCAGGGATCTCCCACATCGGCTTGTACGAGGGACGGACCAGCAGGACGCGACCCTGGGCATCGAAGAACAGCGCACCTGAAGCCATTCGTGGCCGTGCCATCCGCTGTTCGTGATCGTTCTCGGGCATGCCCCGAGCCTACTGACTGTGCCCCTCAATGCTTGAGCCGGACACTTCACCTGCCGCGATACCACTACGCGTGTGACACTCGGGATCACAGAGTGAGGGGGTCACACAGTGCGTGGCATGGCAAACCATCTCCCGTTCGGCAAGCGCGTGCGGTTCTACCGGGAGCGCCGTGGCCTGCTTCAGTGGCAACTCGGGGAGCTGCTGAACCGTTCCGAGGACTGGGTGTACCGGGTGGAGTCCGGACGCATCCCGGTGAACAACGTGAAGATGCTCGCGGACCTGGCGGACGCCCTACGCGTGCATGTCGAGGACTTGCGAGGCGCCCCGGCACTTCTGGAGGACCACGGCAGTCACGAGGGCAGTGTGCCGGCCATTCGGGCCGCGCTCATGCAGTCACGGAGGCTCGCCGGTTCTCTGTACGACAACAGGGAGCCGTTGCGCCTGGAACGCCTCGCCGTCGAGGTCGATGACGTCTGGGGTTTGTTCCAAGCGTCCGCGTACGCCCGCCTCGCTGAACGTCTCCCGGCCTTGCTGGCGGACGCTCGTCTGGCGACGCACGAGCATTCCGCGGGGCCGGATCGTGTGCGAGCACTCAAGCTCTTCGCGCTCACCTGTCATGCCACGGCAGCGTTTCTCCGGAAGCTCGGGGAAACGAACCTCGCCTGGACGGCGGCCGATCAAGGTGACCTTGCCGCGAGTGAAACCGGGGACCCAGCCATCGTGCTGGCGCTGCGTCGCTGTGTCGCTCACGTCCAGCTCGGCGCCGGGTTGGCCTCGGAGGCGGTGAACGTCACGCAAGATGCGGCCAGTGACCTGCCTCGGGGCTGGTGGAAGTCCTCACCGTCCGCGCTTTCGCAGTACGGGACGCTGTTCCTGAACGGTGCCGTAGCTGCCGCACGGGTCCGCGACCGCTCGACGACCGCTGACATGATCGCTCAAGCGCAACAGGCCGCCGATCTGCTCGGCGCCGACATCAACGAGATGTGGACCTCCTTCGGTCCGACGAACGTCGAAATTCACCGGCTGGCGACGGCGCTTGAGTTCGAGGACGTACAGCTGGCCTTGGACATGGCGCCGCATATACGACCCAGCCGGTCCCTGCCCGTGGAGCGGCGGGCACGAGCGCGTCTTGACGTGGCTCGGGCCTACGGCGAAGCTGGCCGCACTGATGACGCGGCCGATCACCTGAAGCGAGCTTTCAGGACCGCTCCCGAGCAGATGAAGGCGCACGAGTTCGCTCGCGACCTGGCGCAGCGACTGCACGGTCGGAGCCGCCGCCGGGACGTACGCGAACTTGCCCTAGATGTATTGCTCTGTGAGGTTGGGGACGCGGCTGGCGGGTGGTTTGCCTGCGAGTGCGGTGTGTCCGCGGTGGTGATTGTAGGTGTGCAGCCACTGCGGGAACGCGTCGCGTCGTTCCTGTTCTGACCGGTAGGGGCGGGCGTAGGCCCATTCGTCGAGCAGGGTGCGGTTGAGGCGTTCGACCTTGCCGTTGGTCTGGGGCCGGTAGGGCCGGGTTCGCTTGTGGGTGATCCCGGCCGCTGCCAGTGTGTCGCGCCAGGTGTGGGACTTGTAGCAGGCGCCGTTGTCGGTCAGGACGCGTTCGACGGTGATGCCGACGCTGGTGAAGTAGGCGTGTGCCCGGGCCCAGAAGCCGGTGGCCGTGTCCTTCTTCTCGTCGGTGTGGATCTCGCTGTAGGCGAGGCGGGAGTGGTCGTCGACGGCGGTGTGGATGTAGCTGTAGCCGGCGTTCTTGCGGGTCTTGCGGCCGGCCTGGCGGCCGAGGACCTTGTGGCCGCCGCCGTCGGGGATGTTGCCCAGTTTCTTGATGTCGACGTGGACGAGCTCGCCGGGATGTTCGCGTTCGTAGCGGCGTATGACGCGGCCGGTCGCACGGTCCAGATGGGTCAGCCGGGCCAGCCCGAACCGCGTCAGCACGCGGTGCACGGTCGAGGGCACGAGGTCCAGCAGGTGCGCGATGCGGGCCGGGCCCCACCGGCGCAGGAGGCGGACCTTGATGATCCTTCGCTCGGTCCGTGTCGGCGTCCGCCGCGGGCTGTGACGGGGACGCGAGGAGCGGTCGGTCATCCCGGCCTCGCCCAGCAGCCGGTAGCGCTCAGCCCACCGCTGAGCCGTGGTCGGCGAGACCTGGAAGCGTTCGGCAGCCCGCCGGAGCGGCCAGCCGTCCTCGACCACGCAACGGGCCAGACGCAGACGTCCGGTCTCGGTCAGGGGTGCATTACGGTGGGGCACGAGGGCCTTTCTGGTCGGTGTAGACGTCGCAATCCACACCGAACCCGGAAGGCCCTCACCCGTTCAAGATCCCTCAGCCGAGACCTGCATCACCCGTCCACAACCTCCCGAGACAGAACACCTAGACCTCGGCGCGATCAAGTAGCCGCCGACACCCGGACGCTCAGGGGCTGACCCGGAATTTTCTTCCGGGTCAGCCCCTTTTTCGGCCTCTACGGTCTCCCCGTTCGCACCACTCAAGCGCGGGGAGGATGGCCGACCGGTGGACGTAGCGGAGATCAAAGCAACCATCAGCACGGCTCTGGCTGAACGGTCGGCGTTGCCTCCTTACGAAAAGCTGTGCTGCCTGCACGAGGCCCTGTTGGGGCACATCAAGGCGCTGATGCCCTTAGCCGAGAAGCAGATCGACGGCCTCTGGCGTGGTTCTCGGGAGTGGTACCGGAAGCGTGCCACGTTCGATTCCATCCCGTACGAGGTGGACCAAGGGCTGGGCGGGGGCCTGTGCACTGCCATAGCCCACGTGAAGAGCTTGGGCTACACCCTCAGATTCCTTCTGGAGAACGCCGGTTTGGCCGATGTAGGCGGGGGCTCACCCAGCCACCCTGACGGCTGAGCCCGCAGTTCCACCACACAACCTCAGACGCAAGGCCGGACCACCCCTCAGACCTTGGCGGGGAGAAGGGTGGTCCGGTGGAGAGTCCCTGTTCAGGACCCTGGTGCCAATGGTACCGGGGCGCTTGTCGTGCCCTCGTTCGCTGCCTCGGCCCAACTGCAAGCCATCTGACTGATAGGGCCCTTCACGAATGACAAGCGCTTCTGATGCCTCAGCCACCGAAAGCAAGCCACGACGGCGGGAGAGCCGCGCGGACACCTGCGCATGGCCCCCTCAGCCACCCACCGTCATCAGCCACGCCTTCCTGTTCTCGATCTCTGACCCGCAGACGCCTCCGCGCAGCCCCAGCCGACCACTTGGCGACTGCGGGGCCGGTTCGCAGCCCGCCGCGAGACTTGGCGCCGCGCCACGGGCGTTGTCGGCGTGCGGTGCTCCTGCCTCGCCTGGCTGGTCGGCGTCGTACTCCTGGTCGTGCTCGTGCTCGCGGGTGTTCAGCGGTCTGCCGAGTCACATCAAGCCAGGGCTCAGACGTTCCTTGCGGGGCCGGTGGGTTGCTGTGCGGGTCTGCGCGCTGAGCGGGCCGGGGCCGACGCGAGCGGGGCGGAGACAGGAGCGGGCGGCGGCCACTGGCCGCCAGCGCGCGCGGGCCGCGTCAGCGGCCCGCCTTGATCCAGTAAGGAAACTCTGAACAGCTCCGGCCCTGGTGGTTTTGTCTTGTCTCGGTTGATGCTTGACGTTGTGGCTTCACCTGATGCTTGACACCGCTTGTCTCGGCTTTGCTGTGCGCGTCGTATCCGCGTGCAGGGAGGGCCGGGGCCGTGCTGGTGGAGCTGAGCGTGGTCGAGCAGCGGTATCACGCGGTGATGGAGGTCGCCGCGGGGGTTCCGGTCACCCAAGTCGCCGCCCGGTATGGGGTGTCGAGGCAGTCAGTGCACTCGTGGGTGCGCAAGTACGAGCAGTCGGGTCTGCCGGGGCTGGCGGACCGGTCGCACCGGCCGGACTCGTGCCCGCACCGGATAGCGGCGGAGGTGGAGGCGGTGGTGTGTGAACTGCGGCGCCGGCATCGCGGCTGGGGCCCGCGTCGGCTGGTGCACGAGGTGGAACGCAGGGGCATCACGCCGGTGCCGTCCCGGGCGACGGTCTATCGAGTCCTGGTCCGCAACGGACTTGTTGAGCCCGGGGTGCGTAAGCGTCGCCGGTCGGATTACCGCAGGTGGGAGCGGTCGGCGTCGATGGAACTGTGGCAGATGGACATCGTCGGCGACATCCTGCTGGCGGACGGCAGCGAGTGCAAGATGGTCACCGGGATCGATGACCACTCCCGGTTCATGGTGATCGCGAAAGTGGTGCAGCGGGCCACGGCCCGAGCGGTGTGTCTGGCCTTCGGCGAGGCACTGGTGCGGTTCGGAGTGCCCGGCGAGGTGCTGACGGACAACGGCAAGCAGTTCACCTCCCGCTTCAGTCCCGGCAAGCCCGGAGAGACGATGTTCGACCGGATCTGCCGGGAGAACGGCATCGCTCACCGGCTGACGAAGCCGCAGTCCCCGACGACCACGGGGAAGATCGAACGCTTCCACCAGACTCTGCGGCGCGAACTCCTCGACCGGCGTGATCCGTTCGTCGACCTGGCGGCTGCGCAGGCGGCGGTGGATGCCTGGCTGGAGGACTACAACCGGATGCGGCCGCACCAGGGACTGGAGATGGCCGTCCCGGCCAGCCGGTTCGTTTCCCGGCCGCGGTCCGAGCAGGATGCGCTGCCGGTGGTGCTGCCCGCCCGCCTCGACCCCGTCCCCCAACCTGATGTCCCAGTGTCTCCTCCCGAGCCGGTCGCGGCGGTTTGGCCGATGGCGGAGGGAGAGGTCGGTGCGATCGAGCTGGAGCGGGTGGTGCCTGCGTCGGGGAACCTGAGCCTGCGTGGTCAGCAGGTCTGGTTCGGTCCGGCACTGGCCGGCATCACGGTGACCTTGCGGATCGACGTGAACCGGCTGCACGTGTTGATCGGCGGCGGTCGGCACAAGACGCTGCCCTCGAAGCTGTCCGGCCGCGACCTCAAAGCCCTGCTGGCAGGCGGGGGCGCCCGGCCCGCCGGGCCCTGGGCGGAGGATCCCAGACCGGCGCAGGACACGAAGGGGGTGGTGGAGGTGGACCGGACCGTGAACGCGGTCGGCTACGTCGGCCTGGGCGGTGACAAGGTCCTGATCGGCTGGCCGTTCGCCGGACAGCGGGTCACCCTCCGGCTCGACGGGAAAGTCCTTCAGGTCCTGGACGAGCAGCGTGTCTTGCAGGCCACCCTGCCCAGCCCTCTGCCGCCCTCTGCATGCGGGCGCCTGCAAGGTGCTCGTCCGGCCGGGCCGTCACCGCTGCTGCCTCCGCCAGCCGAGCAGATCACCGAACGGACGGTCAGCAGTGTCGGCGGCTTCATGATCGCCGGACAGCGCGTCCAGCTCGGCCGCGGCTATGCGCACCAGGTCGTCACCGCCCACCTGGACGAGACATCGATCCGGGTATTCCACAGCGGCGAGCTGATCACCACCGTCCCGCGTGTCACCAGGAAGGAGGTGGTGGTCCGCAAGTCCGGCGAACACAACCGCCGGAAGATCGTCTAGGGAAAGCGTCAAGCATCACCTGACGCCAACCCGTCAATCATCACCTGAGACTCGACACGGCCCTGGTGGTTTCGACTGACCTCACGATTTCGTCCAACTCCGCTGAGCACGCCGCACGAAGGGGAAGCAATGCACGAAGCTCACGTCCACCGCATAGGCCAGGCAGGCAGCACTCAGCCCGAGCGCACCGCCAGGCGGACGGAGACCATGGGAGCCTGGGCACTGAACGAGTCGGAACATGCGCTTCTGTTGGAGATCGCCTCGATGGCCAAGCGTATCTGCGAAGAGGTGGAAAGCGTGCGCGCGGAGATCGCAGACCTCAGCGAGTCGAGTGCCCCCGCCCCTGCTCCCCCTTCAGCTCTGCGACGTCCTGCTTAAGAGCCTGAACCTCTGCGTTCAGCGTCCGCAGCTGCTCACGAATGGCGAGCAGCGTTTCCGCGTACGGGCCGGTTGCTTCGGAGGTGTCCGGAGATGCCGGCCCGTCCGCTTCCTCAGGCTCGGGGAACTGCTGTGAGCTCTTGGCTTCAACCAGCGCCGTCACTTCCCCGTCCTGAACGACCACCACGTCAGCTACGTAGCTGCCGCGTCCCTGGACGGTGTAAATCAGACCCTCGTCGCGCAAGAGGCGCAGTGCGCTGCGGGCGGTCATGTTGGCGACGCCGAACCGCTCTTGCAGCTCCCGGTGCGAGGGGAGCTGTTCCCCCGGCTTGAGCCTGCCGGACTTGATCTCTTTCCGGATCTCGTCGGCGGCCTGCTGGTAGGGCGGGCGCGAGTCGTGAGGCGGCGGCGTCATGGCCCAAGGGTAGCCCGCGTTAGCCCACCTATCACAGACAGCCGACCTATCTCCCACCAACTCTGACACCTAGCTCGCTTGACATAGCTAGCCCAGCTAGATGACAGTGGTGATCCGCCGGGAGGACCGATCCCGGGGACCAGAAGGGAATTTGAGTCATGGCGCGCATTCGCGTGGGGCTGCTGCCGTCCACGATGTTCATGGTCGGGACGCTGCCGGTGCCGAAGATCGCGGACCAGGAGACGGGCAAGATCGCTCAGGACCGCGACACCGGCGAGGACCTGTTCACGCTGACGGTGTTCCTCATGGAAGACGGTCGTGCGGAGCAGATGAAGATCACTGTTCCGAAGTCGGGACTGCCGGACGGGCTGAACCTCGGTCTGCCGGTTCGGCCGGTGGATCTGTTCGCGATCCCGTGGGCCCGGGTGTTCAACGGTCAGCTTTCCGACGGGGTTGCCTACCGGGCTAGCTCGCTGGAGCTGGCTGGGGCACCGCAGTTCGCGGAGCAGGGCCAGTGACGGCGCCTGGCCGTCGGCCGGTCTACCCGCTGCCGTTGGACGACCCGCCCAACGACCCCCGGTTCAACTGCGGCTTGATCTTCGCCGTGGCTGGGGTCCTTGAGTCGCACGGCTATCCGGAGGTGGCAGCGGGCCAGGACCTGACGGCGCTGATGCAAACGCTGTTCCGCTTCATCTACTCGACTGAGGACAAGGTGTGACTGTGCAGGAAGTCATGGGGACCGCTTCGGCTCTGGTCGGGGCGGTCCTGGCCCTCGGCGTCATATGGGCGCTGTGGTGGCTGGTGCGCTACGTGCGGGCCGACAGGATGAAGCGGGCGAGTATCCGTCAGGCGGTCCGTGTCCGCTTTGGCTGGCGGCGTCTGGCTCCGATGGCCGGGTTGTCCGTGCAGGACAAGACTCCTGCGGCTGTAGTGATCTCCCAGGACGGCAAGGTGCCCAAGCCACGGGTGATCATCCCCAAGATCAAGGTCCGCGCGGACCGGTACGGGGTCGTCGTGCGTGCGGCGTGTGTGCCGAAGGTGAGCCTGGCCGAGTTCCAGAAGGCGGCCCCGTACCTGGCGGATGCCTGGCGGTGTACCCGCGTCTCTGTCCTGCCTGACAAGCCGGGGCAGCTCGTCGTCCGGGACGTGCGGGTGGACCCGTTGATCGTGCCCACTGAGCACGTCCCGACTGGTGACGTGCCGGAGGAACTGGCCCGGTGGCACATGGGGCTGGATGAGTACGCGCAGCCGTTGAGCGTGGACCTGTCCGACGTGCCCGGCGTCACCGTCGCCGGTCTGCCCGGCTTCGGCAAAACCTCGCTGATCAACCGCTTCATCTGTGACACCGCCCCCTCGGCGGCGGTTCAGTTCGCCTTCGCCGACGGCAAGGTGACCTCCTCTCACGAGGGGGACTACGCAGATCTGGCACAGCGGGCGTTCGCCTTCGTCGGTGACGACCTGACCGACGCGATCACGCTGTTCAAGCGGCTGGTGAAGCTGCGGCGTGCTCGCTCGGCGTCGATCCGGGACGTGCTCGGCGTCAAGAACATGTGGCACCTGGGCCCCTCGGACACCTGGCCCCTGGTCGTCCTGGTCGTGGATGAGGCGCACACCTACTTCCGCGACTACAAGGGCTCCGACGTGCAGACGAAGAAGCTCGCGGCGCTGGCGGCCGACAACGCCCGCCTCGTCGAGGACCTGGTGAAGAAGGGCCGCAGTGTCGGCATCGTGGTGATCATCGCGACGCAGAAGGCGACCGGCGACGCCATCCCCACCTTCATCCGCGATGTCTGCCCCGTGGGGCTGTCCTTCGCGCAGAAGACCGCTGAAGCGGCGGTTGTCGCCCTCGGGGAGGACATCCGCAACTGGCCGGACGCGAACCCGACCGCGCTTCAGGACCCGGCCTATGTCGGCGTCGCCTCCATGGCTCACCAGGGCCGACCCGGCTTCACCCGCATCCGCACCCCGTACGTCGCCGACGCGGACGCGGCCCGCATCGCCGCCGACACCGCCCACCTGACCCGCGACCCCGCCGAACTCCTTGAGGCCCTGACCGGCCCGCGTATCCCGCTACCGGGGCTGCTCTCCAAGGACGACGACGCGGAAGCGGCCTGACTCCCCCAACCCAACGACGCAGCGAAAGGAGGTGACATCCCAATGACTGAGGACCGGATCACCCAGCGCACGGTCATCGTGGTCATGGGCATCATCGCGGGCCTGGCGTTCGTCTTCTCCTTCGGCAACGTCTGGGCCCTCGCGCTCCGCCTCGGCGTCCCCGGGCCCATCGCACCCCTGATCGCCCCCATGGTCGACCTGTCGGTTACCGGCCTCCTGGCGGCCCTCTGGTACCTGTCCCTACGCGGCGTACCCGCCCAACAGCTCAAGGGCGCCACACGCCTCATGCACCTGTCCGGCCTGCTGACGCTGGCCCTCAACATCGCCGAACCCATCGCCGCCGGACACTACGGCCGCGCTGCCGTCGACACCGTCGCGCCCGTGCTCCTCCTCGGCTGGGGAGCGGTCGGCCCGCAACTCCTCCGCCACCTTCACGCCGCAACTCGGCCGGCGCCTGCCCCGGAACCTGCTGAGAAGCCTGCCCCCGCCCCGACGCCTGCTGTCGCTCCGCAAACAGCCCCGCCCAAGGAGACGGCTTCCCCGGTCCCTGAGCCGCTGATGGACGCGGCCCGGTCGATCGCCGCCACCTACCTCGCCGAACACGGCCGACCGATCACGGCGCCACAGCTACGGACCCGACTCGGCGTCGCGCTGCCGCTGGCTACAGCCGCTCACGCCCGCCTCACTGTCTGACCCCCGCCGGAGGCTCCGGCCCTCTCCCCCACCCACGCCCGACCGGGCTCGGTCTGTCATGTCCGGGCCCGGTCTCGGCATCCCACCATGGAAGGACAGACCCACCGTGAAGCCCCTTCCGTCCCTGCGCCACGTCGCGAGCCTGGCCCTTCGGGACCTCATCGGCTTCGCCCAGCGTCCCGACTTCGACCGCGTCCAAGACCAGATCCGCCAAGTCCGCGGTTGCACCCATCCCGTCAACCTCGTCGGCGGAACGGCAACCCTCGACGCCGCGACCCAAACCGTCCTGCGGTCCTACTCGACGGCAGACGAACCAACCGGGCGGCTTCTCACCACCTGCGGCAACCGCCGCGCCTCGCGCTGCCCGTCCTGCTCCCGCCTCTACGCGGCCGACACCTACCACCTGATCAAGGCCGGACTCTCCGGCGGCAAGACCGTGCCCGAGAACGTCCGCGAACACCCCCGCGTCTTCGCCACCCTCACGGCCCCGTCCTTCGGAGCGGTGCACAACCGCCGCACCACCGACGCCGGAAAGGCCCTGCCCTGCCGCTGCGGCACTACACACGCGACCGATGCCCCAGAACTGGGCACGCCACTGAACCCGGCCACCTACGACTACTCCGGCGCCGTGCTGTGGAACGCGCACGCTGGTGCCCTCTGGGCCCGCTTCACGACCTACCTGCGCCGCGAGCTGGCCGCCCACCTGGGCATGACGCAGAAGGACCTGAACGCCAAACTGCGAGTCTCCTTCGCCAAGGTCGCCGAGTACCAGAAACGCGGCCTGGTCCACTTCCACGCCGTGATCCGCCTCGACGGCCCTGACGGGCACACCGACGCACCCCCGTCCTGGGCGACCACTGACGCACTCACTCACGCGATCACCAACGCGGCCGAACGCTCCGTGCTCACGGTCTCCTCGGACGCCATCGGAGAACGCGAACTGCGCTGGGGCTCTCAGCTCGACATACGCGAGATCGCGGCCCTCGGCGACGGTGAACTGACTGATCAGAAAGTCGCCGCCTACGTCGCCAAGTACGCCACCAAGAGCGCGGAAGCCTCCGGCACCGTGGACCGGTCACTGCGTTGCCCCCGCTGCACCGGACGCGGCCACGTCACCGGCCCGGACGGGTTCCGCGATCTGTGCGACCACTGCGACGGGACGGGACAGTCCGAACCGATCGCCCTGCTGCCCGTGCACCGCCACGTGCGCCAGATGATCCGCACCGCCTGGGCGCTCGGTCACCTGCCGGAGTTCGCGGACCTCAAGCTCTGGCGCTGGGCTCACATGCTCGGCTTCCGGGGCCACTTCTCCAGCAAGTCCCGCCGCTACTCCACCACCCTCGGCGCACTCCGCGACGTCCGCCGCGCCTGGAATACGGCTCAGGCACAACCGGCCGGCGCACCCCCGGAGCCTGACGGCGAAAGCACCCTCGTTCTCTCCCACTGGAAGTACCTGGCCTCCGGCTACAGCCCCGGCGAGGAGCTGATCGCGGCCCAAGTCCGCCATGACATCGCCCTCGCCCGTGACGAAGAACAACGCCGCAAGACGGAGGGAGACCCGTGGCTGTGACTCCGGGACTGCTCAACGTGGACCAGGTCGCCGCCCGACTCCAGGTGAGCCGCTGGACCGTCTACAACCTGATCCGCTCGCGCGAGCTGGCCTCCTTCACCATCGGCCGCTGCCGCCGCATCGCCGAAACCGCACTGCACGACTACATCGCACGACAGACCGAACGAGAGGCTGCCTGATGGCCAAGGCCAAGAGGAACGTCAACGGCGAAGGCACCATCGTGCAGCGCAAGGACGGCCGTTGGCAGGGAGCCGCCTACGTACTTGCCTCCGACGGGACGTACAAGCGGCGTTTCGTATACGGGAGCAGCTGGGAGGATGCGCACGACAAGCTGACCCGCCTCAAGGCCGACTCCCTGAATGGTCTGCCGGTTTCCGCCAGCAAGATGACGGTCGGCGAGTACATGGCGTACTGGCTCACCCATGTGGCCAAGGTCAAGGTCCGCAAGACCACCTACGTCAACTACGAGTCCTGGGTGCGCAACTACATCGCACCGGGCCTCGGCAAGAAGAAGCTCGGGCGTCTGTCCGCCCGTGACATCCGGGCCTTCCTGCTGAAGACAGCCCAGACCTGCCAGTGCTGCGCCCAGGGCAAGGACAAGAACCGTCCAAAGCCCAAACGGCGCTGCTGCGCCCTCGGCCAGTGCTGCCAGAAATTTCCGTCAGACAGAACGGTCCGCATCCTGCTGGCCCTTCTGCGGACAGCCCTTCAGCACGCCGTGCGCGAAGACGAGATCCCCCGGAACGTCGCCAAGAATGTGGAGCTGGGCATGGGAACGATGCGCGAGATAGAGCCGCTGACGGTGCAGGAGGGGCGGCAGCTCCTGGCGGCTGCTCGGGGTACCCGGCTGTGGGCCGCGTACGAGCTGGCCCTGCGCATCGGCCTCCGGCGCGGGGAAGTCCTGGGGCTGCGCTGGCAGGACGTGGACCTGACCGCGGGAGTGCTCACAGTCCGGCAGACGCTTCAGCGCGTCGGCGGCGAGCTCTTCATCGGCCTCCCGAAGACTCAGCGATCGGCGCGACGGGTGGCGCTGCCTGGCGAGTGCCTGACAGCACTCCGGGCACGCCGTGCAGAGCAGCAGGGCGACCGGCGTGCGGCTGGCGACCAGTGGAAGGACACCGGGGGCGATCTGGTCTTCACGACGAAGAAGGGGACCCCCATCGAGCCGCGCAACCTCAACCGATCTTTCACGGCGCTGTGCGACCGAGCCAAGGTGCGCCGCGTCCGCTTCCACGATCTCCGGCACACCTGCGCCTCGCTGCTTCACGAGCAGGGCGCAGACGCGCGAATGATCATGGAAGTCCTCGGGCACAGCTCCATCCGCGTGACCATGGACATCTACACCTTCGTCCGGCTCGACTCCCAGCGGTCCGCCTTCGACCGCGTGGGCGACGCCCTGCGTGACATCAGCGAGGACGACGACGATGACGGAACGAGCGGCGTTCCTGCCCGCACCTGATCTTTCACACTGCCGTTGATGTCAGAACTGATGTCACGGCAACGCCAGAGGCCCCGTACCAAACCCGGTACGGGGCCTCTGACCTGCGGAGCCGCCTGTCGGATTCGAACCGACGACCTTCTGTTTACAAGACAGATGCTCTAACCAGCTGAGCTAAGGCGGCGGGGGGTGCGTCGCTCGTGCAGTGTACCTGGGAGATGGATCGTGATGCTTGCGACTACTGACAAACGGGCGTGCAGCGGCTAGCGTCTCGCCAGGTCCACACAGTGGACTACACCTCCCTTTACGACGGATCGTCCGGCACGTACCTGCCGGTGAAGGAGAAGAGAACATGGCCACGGTCACCTATGACCAGGCGACCCGGGTGTACCCGGGCGCCGACACCCCTGCCGTCGACAAGCTCGACATCGAGATCGCGGACGGGGAGTTCCTCGTTCTCGTCGGTCCCTCCGGCTGCGGCAAGTCCACCTCGCTGCGGATGCTCGCCGGCCTGGAGGACGTGAACGAGGGCAACATACGCATCGGCGAGCGCGACGTGACCCACCTTCCGCCGAAGGACCGGGACATCGCGATGGTGTTCCAGAACTACGCGCTCTACCCGCACATGACCGTGGCGGACAACATGGGCTTCGCGCTCAAGATCGCGGGTGTGGCGAAGACCGAGATCCGCAAGAAGGTCGAGGACGCGGCCAAGATCCTCGACCTGACCAAATACCTGGACCGCAAGCCCAAGGCGCTCTCCGGCGGTCAGCGGCAGCGTGTCGCGATGGGCCGGGCCATCGTCCGGGAGCCGCAGGTCTTCCTGATGGACGAGCCGCTCTCCAACCTGGACGCCAAGCTCCGCGTCCAGACCCGTACGGAGATCGCGAGCCTCCAGCGGCGCCTCGGCATCACCACCGTGTACGTCACCCACGACCAGGTCGAAGCCCTGACGATGGGCGACCGGGTGGCCGTGCTCAAGGACGGGCTGCTCCAGCAGGTCGACAGCCCGCGCAACATGTACGACCGCCCCGCCAACCTTTTCGTCGCGGGCTTCATCGGCTCTCCCGCCATGAACCTGGTCGAGGTCCCGATCGCCGACGGCGGGGTCAAGTTCGGCAACAGCGTGGTGCCGGTCGAGCGCGAGGCCGTCGGCTCCGCGGCGGACAAGGGCGACAAGACCGTCACGGTCGGTGTCCGTCCCGAGCACTTCGAGATCGTCAACGGTGAGGGCGGTGGCACGGGCCTCTCCAAGGACGAGCACGCCGGTGTTCCCGTCACGGTGAACGTCGTCGAGGAGCTGGGCGCCGACGGCTACGTCTACGGCACCGCCGACATCGGCGGCGAGCAGCGCGACCTGGTGGTCCGCGTGCCCGGCCGCAGCGTTCCGGAGAAGGGCTCCACCATCCACGTGGTGCCGAAGGGCGGCGAGGCCCACGTCTTCGCCACCACATCCGGCGAGCGCCTCAGCGACTGAGCACCTCAGCTCCTGAGCGGCTGAGCACCTCAACGACTGAGCGACTGGGCGCCTGAGCACCTCAGCGACTGATGCGGCTCTTCGGTGCGGCTGCTCGCACCGGCGTCCTCGCGTTCGACGTCCCGCGGCCGCGGGATCCGGCTTCCGGCCCCATGCAGGCATTTCGCCCTGCATGGGGCCTGTGCCGTGCCGCGCCCTGCTGCGTTGTTCGGCCTGTCGGTCCGTGCGGGCCGTGCCTCCGCTCCGTATGCTCGTCCTCCTCGTCCCCTCCTGCTCGGCTCCCGCTGCTGCGGGGTCGCCGTACGCGGCGTACCGGCCTCCGGCGTCATCTCACCGCCGCGGTGTTCCCGCTCCCGTGCGGTATCTCTTCGAACAAGCCGAGTTCCTGTCACTCGACGTGGTGACAAAATGTCGCCAAATCACCACCCCCCGCTACCATCGCGGGCGTGAACCATGCAGCCCGCCGTATCGGCCGATCCCTCGCACTCGTACTCCCGGTCGTGCTCGTCCTGTCCGGGACCCTCGCCGTCACGTATGTTCCGTGGGCATCCGCGCCCGCGGACGCACCGGTTCTCGCCTCCTCGGCACAGAAGGCGTCGGCGGACACCGCCTCGACGCCCGCCGGGCCGGCGAGCCGCCACAAGCCGGAGCACGAGCTCCGGGACCGGCTCATCGCCGAACTCCAGGAGCAGGACCCCGGGGTGGCGCTGAACAGCCTCCAGCGCGCCATCGCCCGCAAGCCGTCGCTCGCCCGCCACTGCGCCTCGATCGCCCGGGCGCTCGGAAAGGCCGCCGTCCACAAGTACGGGGCCCAGCGCGCGCAGCGGTTCTCGCGGCCGGTGTGCGACACCTCGTTCGCCTACGGGGTCGCGCAGTTGAGCTGACGCCGGAAGAGAGCGGGAAGCGCCGGGCCGGGGCGTGGCAACCGGCGCGGGTCGTGTGGCGCATAGGCTGCGCCACATGACCCAGCACCCGACCCAGGCCGTGATCCTCGCCGGTGGACAGGGATCACGGCTGCGGCCGTACACCGACGACCGTCCCAAGCCGATGGTGGAGATTCCCGGCACAGGAGTACCGATCATCGGCCACCAGTTGGCCTGGCTCGCGGCCGAGGGCGTCACCGACGTCGTCGTCTCCTGCGGACACCTCGCCGAGGTGCTCGACGAGTGGCTCACGCAGGCGGAACTCCCCTGCCGCGTCATGACGGTGGTCGAGCGTGAACCGTTGGGACGCGGCGGCGGGCTCAAATTCGCGGCGCGTTCGCTGCCGCGGCCCGATGAGCCGTGGTACGCGACCAACGGCGACATCTGGACGCGCTTCTCGCTGCGCGAGATGGCCGACTTCCACGCCGAGCGCGACGCCACCGCCACGCTCGCGCTCGCCCGTCCGCGCATCCCCTGGGGTGCGGTGGAGACCGACGAGTTCGGTCACGTCCTCGATTTCATCGAGGCGCCGCCCTCCCCCTATCTGATCAACGCGGGCGTCTACGTCTTCTCCCCCCGGTTCGTCGGGCTGCTGCCCGAGCGGGGAGACCATGAGCGGACCACCTTCCCGCGCCTCGCCCGCGAGCGGGCCCTGGCGGGCTTCCCGCTGCCGCAGGGCTCGTACTGGCGGGCCATCGACACCGCGAAGGATCTGCGCGAGGCCGCCCGCGAGCTCGCCGACGGCGCCCCGCGCTGAAAGCCTCGGGGGCGTCCTGAACGTCCCTGCCGTGGCCGCCACGTCCCTGCCGTGGCCGCCGTCGCTGCCGTGCCCGCCCGTGCCCGCCCGTGCCCGCCGCACCTTTCCGGCACGGCTCTTTCGGCCCGGCGGCTGTCAGCCCGCGTGCGAGCCGCGTGCGAGCGAAGAAGCGAAGCCGAGCCCTTCCACAGGCGCCGGGACAGAGCCGGCCAGAGCCGGCCGGGCGAGGTTCCCGGCCAGTGCCGGGCGAGGGCCGGAAGCACGAAGCCGGGTGGGGTTGTCGATCTCCGAGGATCGACAACCCCACCCGGCTTCACACGCCTGCGGCGGGCACCCATGGTGGTGGCCCGGCCGCGGAGCGGCCCGGCCACCAGGGCCGGATCGCCGCCGCGGATCAGTGTCCGAGCAGTCCGCCCAGTGCGCCGCGGCGGCCGCCGCTGCCGGACGAGGACCCGCTGCCGGAGCCGGACGACGAGGCGCCCGTGCCGGAGGAGTCGCTGGAGCCGGAGCCGGAGCCGCCGCTGCCGCCGGGGTTGGCCTGCGGCTGCTGCGGGGCCGGCTGCCGCTGGGCCGGCGGTGCCGTGGTGCCCTGCTGCTGGCCGGGGGTGGCGGCGCCCTGCCCGCTGCCCTGGTTCGCGCCCTGGGTACGGCCCTGGCTGGGGGTGGACTCGGGGCCGGTGGTGGCCCGCTGCTCGCCCGGGCTGGTCTCCTCCGCCGAGGGGCTGCCGTCCTTGTCCCTGCTGTCCTTGTCGCCGTCCCGCCCGTCGGCGCCGGACGGGCCCTGGGTGGCCTGGCCGGAGCTGGAGCGGCCCGGCTCCTGCGGCATCGGGGAGCCCGGCAGCCGGTTGGTGGGCAGGTCGCCGCGTTCGGGCCCGGAGGCGGGCTGCGAGGTGCGGACGGCGCTGCCCAGCAGGGAGCCGACGAGCAGCGCGAGTCCGACGACGACGGTGGCGATGAGGGTGCCCCGGCGCAGTACGCGCCGTCGCAGGTCGCGCAGTTCGACGCGGGGGCCGAGCTTGCGCCACGCCTCGCTCGCCAGCCGGCCGTCGAGGGAGAAGACGGGGGCGCCCGCGATGATCAGGGGGCTCCAGGCGGCGAGGTAGATGATGTCCGGCGCCTCGTAGGCGGGGACGCTGCTCCAGCTGACCGTCATCAGCAGGGCGGCGGAGAGCAGCGCGCCGATCCCGGCGGCGACCCGCTGCCAGAGTCCGAACATGGTCAGTACGCCGACGATGACCTGGAGGAAGGCGACGGTGAGGCCGGCGCCGACGGGGTGCGCGAGTGCGAAGTCCCGCAGCGGGGTGGCGATGGTCCACGGCTCGAGGGAGCGCAGCCAGGTGACCATGGAGCCGCGTTCGCCGCCGTCGAAGTAGACGGGGTCGCACAGCTTGCCCATCCCGGCGTAGACCGTGATGAAGCCCAGGAAGAGCCGCAGCGGGAGCAGGACGACGCCCAGGTTCATCCGGCGGCCCGGGTAGTACGCGTGCCGGACGGTGTCGCGGCGGGGGGCCGCGGTGGCCCCCCGGGTGTGCTCGTCTTCGTCGTCCGCGTACGCCTCGTCCCCGTACGCGTCGGGGTCCCCGTAGCGGGGGGTGCCGGGGCCGCCGGGGTGGAGGCCGCCGCCGCGGTGGGTGACGGCCGGCAGTTCGCCGGTCTCCGGCCCGACCGCCTCGAATTCGCCGGTGTCCTCGTCGAACGCGCTGCGGGCCGGGCGTACGCCCTTCAGCAGCGGCTCGGTGCGGTGTTCGCGCGGCGGCGGGCTTCCGCTCTCGGAGGGCTGGGGGCCGCGCGGCGGGCCGACCACGGTGGCCGGACCGTTCCCGGTGCGGCCCGGGCCCGCGGTGCCGGGGCCCTTGACGCGGGGCAGCGTCTGGGTGGCGGTGGGGTCGGACTCGGCGGGGCCGGCCTCGAAGCCGACCAGGCCCGCCGTGCGGGCGGCCTGGATGAGCTTGGTCGCGCCCGTGTCGTCGGGTGCGGCGCCGCCGCTCCACACCACAGGAGCGCGGCGTCCGGTCGTGGGGCGGCGGGCGCCCGGGGGGCTGCTGCCCGCTGTGACCGGCATGGGCTCGGTGTCCTCGAACGCCGGCGCCCCGCGCCCGTCCGCCGGTCCGGGCTGCGACAGCGGCCAGGTGGGCGACGTCGGCACCGTGGCGGTGGCCGCGGGCGACAGCGCGCCCCGGGCGTGCGCGGACGAGGCGGCGGACGGTGCGTACGGCATGGCCGCGGTGGGCGGCGCGGCGGCCCCGCCGAGCCGCACGCGGAAGCTCGCGTGGTTGACGACCACCTCGGCGGGGTCGGACGGGACCTTGACCGTGCTCAGCACCGGTTCGTCGTCGAAGAAACCGCGTGGGCTTCCCGCTGGGCTGTGCCCGGAGCCGCGGCCCGAAGCGCCGGGTGCGCGGGGTGTTCTGGTGTCCACACTCATCTAACCGAGTGACGGACGGTTAGGACACTGCCTTGACCGCCTCGATCTGTCCGAGGTCCGTCAAGAGATCATCGGAGTGGCGGGCCGAGGCGCCGGGGCGCGGCCCGCGCGGCGCCCGGACCGCCCGGACCGCCCGGACCGGGTGCGGCCCCCGGCGGTATCGGTGACCGGTCGGGGCGACGCGGCCGCCGTGCGCACGGAACGGCGCGGAAGCAGTACGCCGCTGGGGCGCGGAAGCTGTCGCTCGGCGGGGTCAGGCGCGGCGCCTGGCCGCCTCGTAGAGTACGACGCCCGCCGCGACACCCGCGTTCAGCGACTCGGCTCCGCCCGGCATGGGGATCCGCACCCGCACGTCGCAGGTCTCGCCGACCAGCCGGGACAGGCCCTTGCCCTCGCTGCCGACGACGACCACGAGCGGGCCGTCGAGCGCGGCGACCTCGCCGAGTTCCAGTTCGCCGTCCGCCGCGAGTCCGATCACCGTCAGTCCCGCCTTCTGGTACCCCTCCAGCGCACGGGTGAGGTTGGTGGCGCGCGCGACCGGCGTGCGCGCCGCCGTGCCGGCGGACGTCTTCCACGCGCCGGCCGTCATCCCCGCCGCGCGCCGCTCCGGGACGACCACGCCGTGCCCGCCGAACGCGGAGGCGGAGCGGACGACGGCACCCAGGTTCCGCGGGTCGGTGACCCCGTCCAGGGCGACGATCAGCGGGTCCTCGCCGCGGTCGAAGGCGGCGGCGGCCAGGTCCTCCGGGTGCGCGTACTCGTACGGCGGGACCTGCAGGACGACGCCCTGGTGGTTGAGGCCGTTGGTCATCCGGTCCAGTTCGGGCCGGGGGGCCTCGACCAGGCGGATGCCGCCGCGTTCGCCCGCCACGCGGACCGCCTCGCGGACCCGTTCGTCGTTGTCGATGAACTGCTGCACGTACAGCGCGTTGGCGGGTACGCCCTCGCGGAGGGCCTCCATGACGGAGTTGCGGCCCACGACCAGCTCCGAGGTGCCCTTGCTGCCGCGCTGCGGACGGCCCTGGGAGCGGCGGGCCTTCGCCTGCGCGGCGCGCTGCTTGGCGTGGCCCTTGCGCATCTCGGCGGGCGGCGTCGGGCCCTTGCCCGCCAGACCGCGGCGGCGGTTGCCGCCGCTGCCGATCTGCGGCCCCTTCTTCTTCCCGGGCATGTGGGCACCTACCTTGCTGTCCGCGGCCTTCGGGGGCCTGTCGTCGACCCGGTCGCGGGTCTGTCCTGGGCCCGTCGGGCCTGTTGTTCGTGGAGCGGCCGGCCGGGTGGCCGGATGGCCGCAGGGCCGGACGTACGCAGCGCTCGCCGAGCGGTCGGACGTACGTACGGCCTTACCACGGTACCGGTTTCCGCTCCGTGGCCCGCGCCCCCATCCGGGGAGCGGGCCGGGGCCTGCCGCGCCCCTCTCGAGAGGCGGGCCCCTTATGGAGCGGCCGGGCCTCCCCGGGGTCCGGAGAGGCGGGGTGGCAGGGGCCCGGGGGCCCGGGTCACTCCCCGGCGAGCTCCCAGCGGGGTCCGGCGGGGGTGTCCTCGACGGCGAGTCCGGCGCGCTTGAGCTCGTCGCGGATGGCGTCCGCGGTCGCGTAGTCCTTCCGGGCCCGCGCGGCCTGCCGCTGCTCCAGCACCAGGCCGACCAGCGAGTCGACCACGGAGTCGAGCCGGGCACCGGCTCCGGAGGCCGCGCCGGACCACTCGGCGGCGAGCGGATCCATGCCCAGCACCCCGAGCATGGCGCGGACCTCGGCCACCGCCGTCGCCACGGCGGTGGCGTCGCCGTCGGCCAGTGCGGCGTTGCCCTGCCGGACCGTGGTGTGGACGACGGCGAGCGCCTGCGGCACGGCGAAGTCGTCGTCCATGGCCGCGGCGAACGCCTCCGGCACCTGGGCGGCGGGAGCCACCTGGCCGGCGAGTTCGACGCCGCGCTGCAGGAAGCCCTCGATGCGGCCGAGCGCCGACTCCGCCTCGCGCAGCGACTCGGGGCTGTACTCGATGGTCGAGCGGTAGTGCGGGGTGCCCAGGTAGTAGCGCAGGACGAGGGGGCGCCACTGTTTGACCATCTCGCTGACGAGCACCGAGTTGCCCAGCGACTTGCTCATCTTCTCGCCGCTCATGGTGACCCAGGCGTTGTGCGCCCAGTAGCGGGCGAAATCGTCGCCGAAGGCGCGGGACTGGGCGATCTCGTTCTCGTGGTGCGGGAAGACGAGGTCGACGCCGCCGCCGTGGATGTCGAAGACCCGGCCGAGGTACTTGTGCGCCATCGCGGAGCACTCCAGGTGCCAGCCGGGGCGGCCGGGCCCGAAGGGGGTCTCCCAGCAGGGCTCGCCGGGTTTGGCGGCCTTCCACATGGCGAAGTCGCGCGGGTCCCGCTTGCCGGTCTCGCCCTCGCCCGCGGGCTGGCGCAGGTTGTCCAGCTCCTGGTTGGAGAGGGCGAGGTAGTCGCCGAAGGAGCGGACGTCGAAGTAGACGTTGCCGTCGGCGGCGTAGGCGTGGCCGCGGTCGATCAGGACCTGCATCATCTCGACCATCTCGGGGATGTGGCCGGTGGCGCGGGGTTCGTTCGTCGGCGGCAGGCAGCCGAGTGCCTGGTAGGCGGCGTCGAAGGCGCGCTCGTTCTGGTAGCCGATCGCCCACCAGGGGCGGCCCTGCTCGGCGGACTTGGTGATGATCTTGTCGTCGATGTCGGTGACGTTGCGGATGAACGTCACGTCGTAACCGCGGTGGGCGAACCAGCGGCGCATGATGTCGAAGTTCAGTCCGGAGCGGACGTGCCCGATGTGCGGCGGCGCCTGCACCGTGGCGCCGCACAGGTAGATCGAGACGCAGCCGGGTTCGAGCGGGCTGAAGTCGCGGATCTGCCGGGCGCTGGTGTCGTACAGGCGAAGAGTCACATGGCCCAGGGTAGTAGCCCGCCGGGCCGCGCCGTGCCCGGACCGGAGCGGATGCCCCGGCGGGCGAGGCCGGGCCCGGAGCGCTCCGGCCGCGTCGGGCACAGGCGACCGAGGCGGCCGGGTCAGAGGCGGCCGACGACCTTGTCGACGCTGACCCGGACCACGACGCGCTCGGCGTCCTGGTCGGAGGCGGGGTTGAACTCGGCGTAGCTCTTGCCGACGTACTTGTGGGCCAGCTCGTCGATCAGCTCCGGCCCGCCCTCGGTGCTGAGGGAGGCGGTGCCGCGCAGTTCGGCGTAGGTGTAGGGCGCCTCGGCCGGGTGCACCAGGACGGTCACCCGCGGGTCGCGCCGCATGTTGCGGGTCTTGCGGCGGTCCACGGTGGTGGAGATGAGCAGGTCCTCGCCGTCGCGCTTCACCCACACCGGCGACACCTGGGGGCTGCCGTCGGGCTGGATGGTGGCGACGGCGACGAAGACCTTTCCGTCGAGTACCTTCTTCAGTTCCTCGGAGAGCACCTGCTGGGCCACGGGAACGGCTCCCTTCCTCATTCGCGGTGCGGGATGCGGGCCTGGGCGGACGCCGCGGGGCCGCACGGCCGCCGCGGCCGGTCCGGAGCACCGCGGGCGCCCCGGCGGCCCTGCCTGCGGGGACGGTATCTCACATCCCGTCGGCGGCGGGGGTGCACGCGTCGGGTCGGCCGCACGGATCCCAGGTCGAAGCGGGTGCGCTTCCGCAGGCCGGGCGGGCGGGGACCCGCCGGTCCTCGCGGGGGCGCGGCTCGGTCATCGGGACCGTCGGCGGCCCGGATCCGCGCGGACGACCAGCGCGGTCGCGACGGCCGCCAGTCCTTCGCCGCGGCCGGTGAGGCCGAGCCCGTCGGTGGTGGTGCCGGAGAGCGAGACAGGGGCGCCGAGCGCGTCGGAGAGCACCTGGACGGCCTCCGCCCTTCGCTTGCCGATTTTCGGCCGGACGCCGATGACCTGGACGGCCACGTTGCCGATCTCGTAGCCCGCGGCACGTACGATGCGCGCCGTCTCGGAGAGCAGTGCGGCGCCCGAGGCGCCGGACCACTCGGGTCGGTCCGTGCCGAAGTGGGCGCCGAGGTCGCCGAGCCCGGCGGCGGAGAACAGCGCGTCGCATGCCGCGTGTGCGGCCACGTCGCCGTCGGAGTGCCCGGCGAGGCCGTATCGTTCGCCCTCCCACAGCAGTCCGCCGCACCACAGCTCGCGTCCTTCCTCGAAGGCGTGCACGTCGGTGCCGACGCCGACCAGCGGCAGGGCGGCGGCGACCGGCGCGGGTCCGGCAGCGCCCTGAAGGTCCTCGGTGTCCTCAGAACGCATCGTGCGCCCTCCTCCTGGCCAGGACGGCCTCCGCGAGCACCAGGTCGAGGGGGCGGGTCACCTTGAACGCCTCCTCGTGGCCGGGTACGACGACCACCTCGACGCCGAGCCGTTCGACCATGCCCGCGTCGTCCGTGGCGCCGTCGCCCTCGGCCGCCAGCCGGGTGTGCGCCTCGGCGAGCACGGTGCGGGCGAAGCCCTGCGGGGTCTGCACGGCCCGCAGCAGGCTGCGGTCGACGGTGCCGGTGACGGGCTCCGGCTCCGCGCCGGGGCGGGGCTCGACCTGCTTGACGGTGTCGGTGACGGGGAGTGCCGGCACCACGGCGGGTGCGCCCGCGCGGACGGCCCGCGCGACGGCGTCCACCGTCTCGTCCGGTACCAGTGGCCGGGCCGCGTCGTGCACCAGCACCGCCTCGACGGTGTCGGGGAGTGCCGCCAGGCCGAGCCGTACGGAGTCCTGGCGGGTTCCGCCGCCGGGTACGACGACGACCTCGGGGAGCCCGTGCTCGTCGAGCAGGGTGCGGACGGCGGGGGCGCCGTCCGGCGGTGCCACCACGACGACCAGGTCGACGGCGCGCGCTCGTGCCGTCGCCCGGACGGCGTGTACGAGCATCGGCGTACCGCCCAGCTCGCGGAGCGCCTTGGGGGCTCCCGGGCCCAGCCGTACGCCCTTGCCCGCTGCGGGGATGACGACGGCCGTGCGGGGTCCGGAGTCATCCGAGGGTTGCTGATCGCCGGAAGGAGCGAAGTCCGTGGAATCGATTGACATCGGTAGCGCGTTCAGGGTTTGTGTCCTCAGCCGGGGTGGGTATGGCCTGGGGGTACCCCCAGGCCAGGGTCAATGCCCTGGGTTGACGGGAGTGCCGGGCGCAGCCACTCGATCGAGCCCTTTCCGTGACCAGCGGTCGAGTCGGGCGCCCGGGCCCGGCACGCGACCCGTTGGCAGCGTGCACGCGTGCCGCGACCGCCGGGAGTCAGTTCCGGGAACCGCGGTCGCAGAGTTGTCCGGACAGGGAGCTGTTCGGACAGGCCGCCGAACATGCCGCAGCGCCCGGCGACGACTGATGTCATCCGGGCACCGCGGCATCGTGGGGCAGTTCGAATGTCAGGAAGCGAGAACCTCGTCGAGCAGCGCCTCGGCCTTGTCCTCGTTCGTGTTCTCCGCCAGCGCCAGCTCGCTCACCAGGATCTGCCGGGCCTTGGCCAGCATCCGCTTCTCCCCGGCGGACAGGCCGCGCTCCCGCTCACGGCGCCACAGGTCACGCACGACCTCCGCCACCTTGATCACGTCGCCGGACGCGAGCTTCTCGAGATTCGCCTTGTAGCGGCGGGACCAGTTGGTCGGCTCCTCGGCGTACGGCGCGCGGAGCACCTCGAAGACCCTGTCCAGCCCGTCCGAACCAACGACGTCGCGCACGCCTACGAACTCCGCATTGTCCGCCGGGACGCGAACGGTCAAATCGCCCTGCGCAACCTTCAGAACCAAGTAGGTCTTGTCCACGCCTTTGATCTGGCGAGTTTCGATAGCCTCGATCAGCGCGGCCCCGTGATGGGGATAGACCACGGTGTCGCCAACCTTGAACGTCATGTGTCAGGTACCCCTTCCGTGGCTATCCAGGGTAACACGGCGGCGACGTCTTCTGAATGGCGTTTTCGCAGGTCAGGGCGCATCTCGGGGCTTGACAAGCGACCCTCTATCGTGCATCGACCAACCAATGCAAGCGGGTATTCGCAGGTGGGAGCGGTTCTGCGCACACACGGAAACAGCCGCCGGGGACCCGTCGAAGTACACCGCGACACGTCCATCATGGCCGATTTGTCCGACTGTAGGGAGTAGCATCTTCGCGCCGCCCTTCCCGCTTTCCGGGAATTGATCAATGAACCCGCAAGAGCCTGTTGATCAATTCTTCATCGAGCTCTCGCATTCTCCTGGAATCCCCCGTACGGAGGTCGCTCGTACCGCGGCCGGAGCTATTCGACGGCGCACAGGACTGCCGCGCGCCCCCTGCCGCCCCCGAACCGGGCCGGCACCCGGGCGACGCCCCCTCGCAAACGCCCCTGCCCCGACTCTCCGGGCCCAAGGCCGGTCCGGAGAGTCGGCCCTGGGGCCCGGCCGGGTCCCAGGGCCGGGTCGGAGGGTCGGGTGCGGGGCGTCAGCAGGCTGTCGGTAATCTGAGCGCGCACGCGAAAGCCCCATCCGTACGCGACCGGCACGCGCTCTGGAGCGTGCCGCCGCCATAGCTCGCCTAGGAGTTGCCGCCGCCGTGAGCAGCAGCCTTCGTCGCGGCGCCCTCGCCGCCACCACCCTCGCGCTCGCCGCCGTCTCGCTGACCGCCTGCGGCGCCGGGAACGACGCGCAGACGCTGGAGGTCAAGCCCGACAACGCGGCGACGCACGTCGGGGTCATCAAGGTCCAGAACGCCAACATCGTCACCGACACCAAGGGTTCGGACGAGGCGGCCGTCACGGCGCGGATCTTCAACGACGGGGACCGGGACCAGACCCTCAAGGGCATCCGCGTCGACGGGGCACGCGCCGAACTGAGCCCCGCCAAGGGCGAGAAGAAGCTCGTCGTACCGGCCGGCGGCTCGCTGGCGCTGGGCGGCAAGGGCAACGCCTCCGCGCTGCTGCGGGACGTCGAGGCCGCGGGCGTCGAGGACGGCAACGCGCAGCCGGTCACCTTCGACCTGAGCCGGACCGGCGCGGTCAAGCTGCGGGCGACCGTGCTGCCCGCCGAGCACGCCTTCGAGACGGTCGGCCCGAGCTCCTCGCCGACCGAGAGGGCGCCCGAGCCGGGTTCCTCCGCGTCTCCCGGCCGGGGCGGCGAGGAGAGCCCCTCCGGGAGCCCCTCCGACGACGCCTCCACCGGCGCCTCGGCCGACGAGCGGGGCGCGGGCACGGACGAGGGCGCGACGTCCCCGAGCACCTCGCCGGGTACCGAGCAGGGCGGCGAGCCCTCGGGGAGCTGAGTCGCGGAACCGCACCGCGGAGACGTACGGCGAGGGGCCGCACCCACCACGGGTGCGGCCCCTCGCCGTACGTCCCTGCCGGCGTCGCACGGACCACTCGGCCCGCGGCGAGACCGCCGGCCCGGAAGCTCTTCCTCCGCGAAGCGCGCAGCCGGGTGAAGCGCGCAGCCGGATCCCGGTGCGGCGGCTTACGGCTCGAACTTGTAGCCGAGGCCGCGCACCGTCACCAGGTAGCGCGGCGCCCCGGGGTCGGGTTCGATCTTGGCGCGGAGGCGCTTGACGTGCACGTCGAGGGTCTTGGTGTCGCCCACGTAGTCCGCACCCCAGACCCGGTCGATGAGCTGCATCCGGGTGAGCACCCGTCCCGCGTTCCGCAGCAGCATCTCCAGCAGGTCGAACTCCTTGAGCGGCAGATCGACCTTGCCGCCGCCGACGGTGACCACGTGCCGTTCCACGTCCATCCGGACCGGGCCCGCCTCCAGCGCCGCGGGCGCGACCTCCTGCTCCGGCTCGCCGCGGCGGCGCAGCACGGCGCGCACGCGGGCCACCAGCTCACGCGAGGAGAACGGTTTGGTGACGTAGTCGTCGGCGCCTATCTCCAGGCCGACCACCTTGTCGATCTCGCTGTCCTTGGCCGTCACCATGATCACCGGGACGTTGGAGCGCCCCCGCAGCTGCCGGCAGACTTCGGTGCCGGGCAGCCCCGGCAGCATCAGATCGAGCAGCACCAGGTCGGCGCCGTTGCGTTCGAACTCGTCGAGCCCGTCGGGACCCGTGGCCGCGATCGCGACCTCGAAGCCTTCCTTACGGAGCATGTACGACAGTGCGTCGCTGAACGATTCCTCGTCCTCGACGACGAGCACTCGGGTCACGGGAGGACCTCCGGGGCGGAAAGTTGTTCATCAGCCTGATCGACATACGGCCGCTCCTCGTCCTCGAAGGCGGCCGGTTCCTGCAGCGCTCCCGACAGGCGGTTCCGGCCGAGCCGGTCGGCCTTGTCGAGTGCGGCCTGCTCACGCGCGCTGCCCGCCTCGGGCAGCCGCAGGGTGAAGGTGGAGCCCTGTCCCTCGGCGCTCCACACGGTGACCTCCCCGCCGTGCGAGGCGGCCACGTGCTTGACGATGGACAGGCCCAGTCCGGTGCCTCCGGTGGCCCGGGACCTGGCCGGGTCGACGCGGTAGAAGCGCTCGAAGATGCGGTCCTTGTCGCGTTCGGAGATGCCGATGCCCTGGTCGGTGACGGCGATCTCGATCAGATCGCCGCCCGGGGTCTGGGCGAGGCGGCCCGCGACCTTGACGCGGGTGCGGGCCGGTGAGTAGTTGACGGCGTTCTCCACGAGGTTGCCGAGCGCCGCGGCGAGCTGGCCGCGGTTGCCCCACACGTGGAGGCTCTCGGTGCCGCCCGCGAGGAGGGTGATCTGCTTGCTGTCGGCGCTGTGCCGGCTGCGCTCGATGGCCTCGGTCACCAGTTCGTCCACCCGGACGGACTCGGAGTCCTCCAGCGGGTCGTCGTTCTGCACCCGGGAGAGGTCGATGAGTTCCTGGACGAGGTTGGTCAGCCGGGTCGCCTCGTTCTGCATCCGCCCGGCGAAGCGCTGCACCGCCTCCGGGTCGTCGGAGGCGTCCAGCACCGCCTCCGAGAGCAGCGAGAGCGCACCGACCGGGGTCTTGAGTTCATGGCTGACGTTGGCGACGAAGTCGCGCCGCACTGCCTCGATCCTGCGGGCCTCCGTCAGATCCTCCACCAGCAGGAGGACCAGCCGGGAGCCGAGTGGGGCGACCCGTGCGGAGACCGCGAGGGCATCACCCCGTCCCGTACCGCGCCGGGGCAGGTCCAGCTCGACCTGCCGTATCTCGCCGTCCCGTCTGGTGTCCCTGGCCATCTGGAGCATGGGCTCGACGGCGAGCTTGCCGCCGCGGACCAGACCCAGCGCGTAGGCGGCCGAGCTGGCCTTGACGACGCCGTCGCTCTCGTCCAGCACCACGGCCGAGGAGCGGAGCACCGACAGTACGGTGTCGACACCCGGGGGCAGCCCCGGCTCGGTGTGCAGGGAGGTGCGGGTGGGGCGGGCCTGCTCCCGCTCGCTCCACCGGAACGCCAGCATCGCGATCACACCGGTACAGACCCCGGCGATCGCTGCTGCCGCGGCGACAGCCGCATTAACGTCCATACACCCAGGTTATGCGCCTCTCGTGAGAGTGCCCCAGCCCTGGACGGCGCCGCCGAAAGAGCTGTCGCCCAGTGTTTACCCGCACGGCGTCTCCGGTTCACCGTGGAGGGCCGCACCGGTCGCATTTCGGGCGCACCGTGGGAGCGTAGGGGCCCGAGCGCCCCTGTGAGAACGGCCGGGGCCGTGCACCCCGGAAGAACATTCGTACGAGGGAAGGACAGCCATGCGGGACGCGTACCACGAGGAGCTGGACTCGATCGGGGACAGCCTGGTCGAGATGGCCCGGCTCGTCGGCTCCGCGGTCGGGCGCGCCACCACGGCGATGCTGGACGCGGACCTCAAGCTCGCCGAGAGCGTCATCGCCGCCGACGAGAAGGTCGACGACATCCAGCGCGACCTGGAGACCAGGGCGATACAGCTGCTGGCCCGGCAGCAGCCGGTCGCCACCGACCTGCGGATCGTCGTCACCTCGCTGCGGATGAGCGCCGACCTGGAGCGTTCGGGCGACCTGGCGCAGCATGTGGCGAAGGTCGCCAGGCTGCGCTTCCCCGAGTCGGCCGTCCCCCAGGACCTCCAGGCGACCCTGCTGGAGATGGGGCAGCTCGCGCAGCGGCTGATGGCGAAGGCGGCCGAGGTGATCGTCACCAAGGACGTCGACCTGGCCCTGCAACTGGAGCAGGACGACGACGCCATGGACCTGCTGCACCGCACCCTCTTCCAGCACCTGATGGACGACCGCTGGAAGCACGGCATCGAGACCGCCGTGGACGTCACGCTGCTGGGCCGCTACTACGAGCGGTTCGCCGACCACGCCGTGTCGGTGGCCCGCCGGGTCGTCTACCTGGTGACCGGCGACTACGCGGACGAGATCGACCCGGCGGCCGCCGTGGCCGGTGCGGACGCCGCCGCGGGCAGCATCCAGGGCGGCGACGCGAGCGCCGCGGGCGGTGCGGGAGAGGGGACCGGGGCGAGCGAGGGCCGGTAGCCCCCGCCTTCCGGCGCCCCGGCGAGCACCGGCCGCCCGGCGGCCGACCGGCACCGGGCGGTCGCTCGCCGGTCACCGCCGCCGGGCGTCGTGCACCCGCGCGCCCTTGATGCGCCCGTGCCGCCGCGGCCTGCAATGGGGAAGGTCATGTCTTGTCCATGACTGTCCCTGCCGAGGAGGGCACGATGGCTGACTCCACCGAACCGCTCCGGACCACGGCCGGCCCGCAGCCGCCGACCGCAGCACAGGAAGCACGGCAGCTGCCCCTGCTGGGGGCGTGCGGATGCGGTGCCGGCTGCGGCTGCGGCTGCCAGTCGGGCGGCCCCTGCCAGTGCGGGGGGTCCTGCGGCTGACCGGCGTGCCTCGCGCACCCGTGCCCCGCGAGCCGCGGGCGCGGCCGCGGGCGCGCGACGGACAACACGGCGCGCACGACGGGCGGCTCCGGCCGGTTCACGCCGGTCAGGGCCCCGCGTCGGGTCCGGGTTCCGGAGCGGGCCACGGCAGCCGGACGGTCAGCGTGAACATGCCGTCCTCGGGGCCGTAGGCGAGGGTGCCGCCCTCGATCTCCAGCCGCTCCCGCAGTCCCGTCAGCCCGGCACCGGCGCCGGGAATCGGTGATCCGGTGCGCCCCGCCGCGCTGCCGACCGGCAGCGGGTTGCTGACCCGCACGGTCAGCTCCTGCTCCACGGCGCCCGCCACCCGCACCTCCACCGGCCGGCCCGGCGCGTGCTTGCGCGCGTTGGTGAGCCCTTCCTGTACGGCCCGGTAGGCGGTGCGCTGCAACTGGGGGCGGAGCGGATAGCCGCCCTCGCCGGCGGCCCGCTCGGGCAGCGCCACCTCAAGCCGTACGGTCTGGCCCGCGGCCCGCGCCTCGTCGACCAGTTCATCCAGCCGCGTCAGATCCGGCTGCGGCCGGGCACCGTCGGACGCCCCGGGCACCCCGGTCGCGTCGACGGGGACCCCGGGGGCACCAGGGACATCGTCCTCCTCGTCCTCGCGCAGCACGTGCAGGACGTCGCGCAGCTCCTCCAGGGCCTGGTGCGCGTTGTCGCGGATGACGGTGGCGCTCTCGGCGATCTCCGCGTCGTCCAGCGCGGGGCTCTCGCCCGCGGCCGTGCGCTGCGTCCGGTAGGCGAGCGCCCCCGCGTGCACGGACAGCAGCGAGACACGGTGCGCGAGCACGTCGTGCATCTCCCGCGCGATCGCCCGGCGCTCGGCGCGCCGCACGTCCGCCAGCCGCCGCGTATGGTCCGCCTGGGCACGCACCGCGTCCTCGCGCAGCTTGAGTACGAGCTGGCGCCGGGCCCGGGTCGCGCTGCCCCAGGTGAAGAAGAGCAGATAGAAGACGAGGACGAACGCGGCGACCGTCCAGCGCTCCTCGTGCGGCACCCCGTAGAGCAGTACGTAGGGCAGCGTCGCCGCCAGGTGCAGCAGCAGCACCAGGGCCGCCGGGCGGGGCGGGACACGCAGCGCCAAATTGAAGATGATCACGGCGAGGGCGCCGACGACGGTGTCGGTCAGCGCCGCGGCGGGCACCGCAGCCAGCGCCACGCCCAGCGGCCACCGGCGCCGCAGCCACAGCGACAGGCAGGCCAGCGCACCCAGCGGCGGATCGATCGCCACCAGCCAGCCGGGCAGGTACTCCTTGGCCCCGGCCTGCTGGAAGAGCGCCGCCCAGCACAGCACCGCCCAGCCGAACAGCACGATGTCGACGACCCAGTCGCGGGCGCTGCGCCGCACCCGCCGCGGATCCGGCGGGCCACCCGCGGTCAGTTCCCCGGGCAGCAGCCGCTGCGCCAGCGCCGAGACGGGATGGATCGTCATGGTCCGAGCGTATGCGGGAGACGGCCGACCGCCCGCCGGACCGAGTCCGGCCGGGCACCGACGGGCACCGACGGCACCGGGCGCGGGGCGTCAGCGCTTCGCGTACCCCGAGAAGCCCTGCCAGTCGACGAGGACGCAGGGTTCCTGGCCGACGACCCAGGCGTCGTGCCCGGGCGGGCAGTCCAGGGCGTCACCGGGCCCGATCTCGATCTCCTGGCCGTCGTCCGTCACGATCTTCATCCGCCCCGAGACGATGTACCCGGCGTGCGCCGCCTGGCAGCTCTCCGTCCCGGCGATCGGCTTGACGTGCTTGGACCACTGCCAGCCCGGCTGGAACGTCCCCCGGCCCACCTCTCCCCCGGCCAGGTTGACGACCTCCAGCTGCCCCGTACCGTCCTCGAAGGGCCGGACCTCGTCCGGCGCGTCGAAGCTCTTGCGAACAAGTCCCGCCATAGCGCGCCTCCCGCGTCGACCGTCCCCCGCCCCATCGTCCGGGCGGCGGAGCGTGATCGCATCCGGGGGACCGGGACACGGCCCGCATGCTGTCTCTGGCGTCAGGGTGCCCTGGTAGTCTGGTACCAGGATGGGTACCAAAGTCGAGGGAGGAGGCATCATGCCCGCACTGAACGTGACGTTCAGCGAAGAAGAGATGGCTCAAGTCCGCGAGGCTGCGGCCCAGGAGGGCATCAGCATGAAGTCCCTCGCACACGACACCGTTCTCGCCGAACTGCGTCGCCGGAAGGTACGTGCCGCCGCTCTGCGGACGGCCAGGATCTCCGCTGGTCTCAATAAGCGGCTGGCCACCAAGTAGCTCGGAGCCCTCACATCACCGAGTACCTCGACGAAGAGGATGTCCTCTCCATCGCCGAAATCACGCTCGGTGGTCGACCGGGGATTCGGGAGTGGGGGCTGCTGTCCTCTGCCGTACAACGGCCCCGCTCCAGCGCCTTCGGCCAGGATGCGTACCCAGGCCTGTTCGAGAAGGCTGGCGCCCTTCTCCATTCTGTCGCCGGCAACCACAGTCTGATCGACGGCAACAAGCGCACCGGCTGGGCGACGGCCATCGTCTTCCTGGACCTCAACGGGTACGAGCTTGTCGAGCCGCTGGACGAGGACAAGGCAGAAGCCTTCGTCCTCGAGGTCTCTCAGAGCCGGCTCGAGGTTGGTGAAATCGCCGATACCTTGTCGGCTTTTGTGCGCCTTCGTAGCTGAGGCTCTGGCATCGGCGCAGTCGGTGTCACACAACCGGGGCGGCCCACCAACGGCCATCTCCAGAGCGAAGCCCCCTGCCCGCGGGAAACCGCGGGCAGGGGGCTTACTCGTGTTCCGGGGTACTACTTCTTGCCCTGATTCTTCACCGCTTCGATGGCGGCCTTGGCGGCCTCCGGGTCGAGGTAGGTGCCGCCCTTGGTGACCGGTGCGAAGTCGGCGTCCAGGTCGTAGACGAGCGGGATGCCGGTGGGGATGTTGAGGCCGGCGATGTCCTCGTCGGAGATCCCGTCCAGGTGCTTGACCAGGGCGCGCAGCGAGTTGCCGTGCGCGGCGACCAGGACGGTGTGGCCGTCGAGCAGGTCCGGGATGATGCCGTCGAACCAGTACGGCAGCATCCGCTCCACGACGTCCTTGAGGCACTCGGTGCGCGGCCGCAGCTCGCTGGGCAGCGCCGCGTAGCGCGGGTCGCCGCTCTGCGAGAACTCGGCGCCGTCCTCCAGGACCGGCGGCGGGGTGTCGTAGGAGCGGCGCCAGAGCATGAACTGCTCCTCGCCGAACTCGTCGCGGACCTGCGCCTTGTCCTTGCCCTGGAGCGCACCGTAGTGCCGCTCGTTCAGCCGCCAGGAGCGGCGTACGGGGATCCACAGGCGGTCCGCGGACTCCAGCGCGAGCTGCGCGGTGCGGATGGCGCGCTTCTGCACGGAGGTGTGCAGTACGTCGGGCAGCAGGCCGGCGTCCTTGAGCAGCTCGCCGCCGCGGACCGCCTCCTTCTCACCCTTGTCCGTGAGGTTGACGTCCACCCACCCGGTGAACAGGTTCTTGGCGTTCCACTCGCTCTCGCCATGGCGGAGCAGGATCAGCTTGTACGGTGCGTCGGCCATACCGGAGAGCCTACGCGCCCCCCGGGAGCCCGGGAGCGAGGTGGGGTCCCGTCGGACAGCGGGGCGGCGAAGTGTGGGGTGCGGCCACATGGGGGCCGGGAGCGGGGTTACCTAGCGTGCGACGGCATGGTCTCCGCTTCCTCGTCCCCACATGACTCCGGTTCCGCCGAGTCCTCCAAGTCCCCCGAGTCCCCCGAGTCCGCACCGGGCGGCGGGCGGTCGCTGCGCCGGATCGTCGCGGCCAGCCTGGTCGGTACCACCATCGAGTGGTACGACTTCTTCCTCTACGGCTCGGCCGCCGCGCTGGTCTTCAACAAGCTCTTCTTCCCGGACTCCGATCCGCTGGTCGGCACGCTGCTGGCGTTTCTGACCTACGCGGTCGGCTTCGCCGCCCGCCCGATCGGCGCGCTGGTCTTCGGCCACTACGGCGACCGCGTCGGCCGGAAGAAACTGCTGGTCATCAGCTTGCTGATGATGGGCGGCGCCACGTTCGCCATCGGGCTGCTGCCCACCCACGCGACGGTGGGCGCGTTCGCTCCCGTCCTGCTGACGACGCTGCGGCTGGTGCAGGGCTTCGCGCTGGGCGGCGAGTGGGGCGGGGCGGTGCTGCTGGTCTCCGAGCACGGGGATCCGCGGCGGCGCGGGTTCTGGGCCTCCTGGCCGCAGACCGGTGCTCCGGCCGGTCAGCTGCTGGCCACGGGCGTGCTGGCGGCGCTGACGGCGCTGCTGTCCGACGGTGCGTTCGAGAGTTGGGGCTGGCGGATACCGTTCCTGCTCTCCGGGCTGCTGGTGGTGGTCGGCCTGTGGGTGCGGCTGGCCGTGGACGAGTCGCCCGTCTTCCGGGAGGCCCGCGCCCGTGCGGAGGCCCGCAAGGAGCGGGACCGCGCGGCGGGCTCGAAGGCGGCGGAGGAGATGCCGGTGCTGGCCGTGCTGCGGCATCACTGGCGGGACGTGCTGGTCGCGATGGGTGCCCGGATGGCGGAGAACATCAGCTTCTACGTCCTGACCGCGTTCCTGCTGGTCTACCTGACCGATCACCTGGACCTGTCCAAGCAGACCGGGCTGAACGCGGTGCTGATCGCCTCCGCCGTCCACTTCACCGTCATCCCGCTGTGGGGCGCCCTCTCCGACCGGGTCGGGCGGCGTCCGGTCTACATCCTGGGAGCGGCCGGCGTCGGGGTGTGGATCTTCCCGTTCTTCGCCCTGCTGGACACCGGCAGCTTCGGGCTGATCGTGCTGGCGGTGACGGTCGGGCTGGTGCTGCACGGGGCGATGTACGCGCCGCAGGCGGCGTTCTTCTCCGAGCTGTTCGCCACCCGGATGCGGTACTCGGGCGCCTCGATCGGCGCGCAGTTCTCGTCGGTGGCGGCCGGGGCTCCGGCGCCGATGATCGCGACGGCGCTGCTGGCGGAGTTCGACGGTTCGGCGCTGGTGTCGGTGTATGTGATCGCCGCCGCGCTGCTCACCGTCGTGGCGCTGGTCTGTGCGAAGGAGACCCGGGACCGGGATCTGGCGACCGTGGGGGAGCCGGGCGCGGCGGCGGCCGGTGCGGCCGGGGCCCCCGGGACCGCGCCCGCCCCGGGCTCCCCCGGCTCAGCTCCCGAGGGCGCCCGTCAGCCGGTGGAGCCGTAGGGCGAGCTGGATCTCCAGCGCGCGGTGCGGCGCCTGCCAGTCGTCGCCCAGCAGCCGGCCGACCCGCTCCAGCCGCTGGGCGACGGTGTTGACGTGTACGTGCAGGACGTCCTTGGCGCGCACCGGGCTGGCGCCGCTCTCGAAGTACGCGTCGAGGGTGGCGACCAGTTCGGTGCCGCGGCGCTGGTCGTAGTCGAGCGCGGGGCCGAGGACGCGGCGGACGAATCCGGTGACGTCCCGGGTGTCGGCCAGCAGCAGCCCGAGGAAGCCCAGGTCCTCGGCCGCGGCGCCGTCGCCGCGGCGGCCGAGCAGGCTGAGCACGTCCAGGCAGCGCCGGGCCTCCGGGTAAGCGGCGGCGACGGATCCGGGCCGGGTGGCCGGGGACGGTACGGGCGCGGAGGCGCCGACGGTGACCGGGCCGCCCACCGCGCGGCCCAGCTCGGCGGCGGCCCGGCGCGCCGTACGGGAGACGGCATCGGCGGAGTCGGGGCCGGGGTCACCGGAGACGGGGGTGCCCCGGTCGGCGCCTCGGTCGGTGGCTTCGAGGGGCAGCAGCAGGACCAGTCCGCCGTCCCGGGTCGCGGCCAGGCCGCGGCGGGTGGCGGCCAGATGCGCGGCCGCGGACCACAGGCGCTGCCGTTCCTCCTCGTCGGGCGCCTGCCCGGCGTCACGCGGCGGCGCCCCGGCGGCAGAGGCGTGCGCGGCGCCCCCGGACGGCGCCCCGGCGGCGGGCGCCGGGTCGAGGCGGGCGGCCAGCACGGTGTGCGGCACGTCCAGGTCGGCGCCGACCCGGGCCGCGCGGTCGCGCAGCAGGTGCGGGTCGCGGTGCGCGGCGTCCAGCAGGTCGTCCAGCAGTTCACCCCGGACCCGCTGTTCGGCCTCGCCCGCCGAGCGGCGGGCGAGTTGCAGCAGCGAGGTGACCATCGCGGCACGCTCCAGGGTGCGCTGGTCGACCGGGTCGAGGTCCGGGTGTCCGTGCAGCAGCAGCGCGCCCAGCAGTTCGCCGCCCGCGGAGACGGCCGCCACCCAGCTGCCGCCCTCGCGCACGGCGTGCCCGTCGCGGCGGGAGCGCTCGACCGCGGCCGGTACGCCGTCGGAGGGCACGGGGCCGGAGGGCGCCCCTTCCGGCGGCACGCCCCCGGAGGCCACGCCCCCGGGCGCCGCGCCGCCTGCCTGCGTCGGTACGTCGCCGAACCGCACGCTGTCGCGGAACTCCACCCGGCCGCCCAGCACCTCGGCCAGCGCGCGGGTCACGTCGTCCACCCCGCCGCCGCGCAGCACCAGCTCCGTCAGCCGGTCGTGGATGTCGGAGGCGCGGCGGATGGTCTCGTTGACGGCACGCAGCCCGGCCAGCGCCTGGGTCGTCTCGGTGAGCAGGCGGGTGCTGTCGATCGCGACGGCGGCGTGCGCCGCGAACGAGCGCAGCAGCGCGATCTGCTCCGGTTCGAAGACCCGCTCGCGCCGGTCGGCCGCGTACAGCACGCCGATGACCTCCCGGCCGCCGAGCAGCAGCGGCACTCCGAGGATGGCGACCAGCCCTTCCTCACCGACGCCCCGGTCGATGGGGAGGGTGTGCTGGAAGCGGGCGTCCCGCGGGTAGTCCTGGGTCGCGTAGGGGCGCGCGGTCTGCGCCACGAGCCCGCCCAGTCCCTCGCCCATGCCGAGCCGCAACTGCTGGAAGCGGGCCGAGACCGAACCCTCGGTGACCCGCATGTAGGTGTCGCCCCGCTCGGGATCGTTGAGGGTCATATAGGCGACCTCGGTGCCCAGCAGCCGGCGGGCGCGCTGGACGATGGCCTGGAGCACGTCGTCGAGGTCGCGGAGTCCGGCGAGGTCGTGCACCGTCTCGAACAGCGCCGTCAGCTCCGCCTCGCGGCGCCGCCTGCCCTCCAGCTCGGCGTGGATGCGCAGGGCGAGCTGCTTGCCCTGTTCGGCGGCGGGCACGGGCCCCTCGGCGGCGGGCTCGGTCCGCTCGGCTGCGGTGTGTGCCGCCGGGTCCTCGTACGCCTCGGCCGGGGCGCCCCGGGCCAGCAGCTCCAGATAGCCGAGGCAGGCGGCGGGTGCGGAGCCGCCCGGCGGTTCGTGGCCCGCGGAGCTCTCGTGGCGTGCGGAGCTGTGGCCGTCGGGACCGTGGTCGGTGGTGCTGTGCATGGGCACAGGGTCAGTGAGCGGTCCAGGCGCCGTCGAGGGGCAGGGAGGAACCCGTGAGGAATCCGGCGGCGGGAGTGCACAGATAGGCGACCGCCTCGACCACCTCGGACGGCTCCAGCAGCCGCTTCATCGCCGAGTCCGCGAGCAGGACCTCGGAGACCACCCGCTCCTGAGGGATGCCGTGCGCCTCCGCCTGGTCCGCGATCTGGCGCTCCACCAACGGGGTACGCACATACGCCGGGTTGACACAGTTGGCGGTCACACCATGGGCCGCCGCCTCCAGGGCCGTCGTCTTGGAGAGCCCCTCCAGACCGTGCTTGGCCGCCACGTACGCCGATTTGTAGGCGGAGGCCCGCAGCCCGTGCACGGACGAGATGTGCACGATCCGCCCCCATCCCTGCGCGTACATCCCGGGCAGCGCACCCCGGGTGGTGCGGAACGGCGCCTCCAGCATGAGGGTGAGCATCCGGCGGAACGCGTCGGGCGGGAACTCCTCGATCGGCCGGACCAGCTGCGTCCCGGCCGCGTTGACGAGCACGTCGGCGCCGTCCGCGGCACCCTCCACCGCGTCCAGCCCGTCGGCGTCCGTCAGGTCGAGGGGGTGGATCTCCACGGGCGCGCCGCCTCCGGGCCCTTCTGCGGCCGCGGCGACCTCGGACGCCAGCGACGCGAGTCCCTCCGGATCCAGGTCCACCGCGCGCAGCCGGGCCCCCGCCGCCGCGAGCCGCAGCGCGCAGGCCCGTCCGATGCCGCTCGCCGCGCCGGTGACCAGCGCCGTCCGGCCGGTCAGGTCCAGGTGGACGGAGCGGGTCGGTACGGGCGACTGCTGCTGCGGAGGCACGGACTCGGGCTCAGGCGTCATGGCCGCAGCCTAGGAGCGCCCCGCGGGCCCCCGGATGTGGCGCACCTCCGCAGTTCACGCGGACCGTATGTGCCTGTGCCACATGGAGCGATCCGCCGACGGCAAGACCGTCTCCCCCGCGCGCCCGGGGCAGACACGGCGCCCCGTACCCCGCACCTGCGGGGTGAACGGGCGCGGCGCCACGTCGATTGACGGCTGCCGTCAATTCGCTGGCGGCCCCCTGAGCGCCCTCGGTAGCGTGCCCGACGCGGTTCAGCCGCTTACGTCTTTCACCGCATACGTCGGTCGCGGCGAGTGCGGGCACACAGGGGGAGCGGTCATGGCCGGGAACGTGTCGTTGAGCAAGGTGCGGCGGGCTGCCGCCGAGAGCGTCGGGGGGCTGCCCCGCCAGTTCTGGTGGCTGTGGACGAGCACCCTCGTCAATCGGCTCGGCGCCTTCGTGGCGACGTTCCTGGCGCTGTACCTGACCCTGGACCGCGGCTACTCCGCCTCGTACGCCGGTCTCGTCGGCGCCCTCTTCGGCCTGGGCGGAGTCGTCTCCTCACTCGGCGCCGGAGTACTGACCGACCGGATCGGCCGGCGTCCGACCCTGCTGGGCGCCCAGTTGGCGACCGCCGTCTCCGTCGCCGCCCTCGGCCTGGTCACGCACCCGGTGGCGATCGCGCTGGTCGCCGCGCTCGTGGGGATGTCCACCAACGCCTCCCGGCCCGCCGTGCAGGCGATGATCGCCGACATCGTCCGCCCCGAGGACCGTGTTCGAGCCTTTTCCCTGAACTACTGGGCCATCAACCTCGGCTTCGCCGTCTCTTCCACCAGCGCCGGGCTCATCGCCCAGTACAGCTACCACCTGCTGTTCTTCGGCGAGGCCGCGATGGTGCTGGCCACCGCGCTGATCACGTTCCGGAAGCTGGCCGAGTCACAGCCCGCCGCGGCCGGCTCCCCGGCGCCCGCCGCCGACCCCGCCCCCGAGACGGTGCGGGACTCCCAGCCCGACGGCAGCAGCGACGTCTCGCTGTGGACGGTGCTGCGCGACCGGCGCTTCATGGTCGTCGTCGCCCTCAACCTGCTGCTGGCCACCCTCATCCAGCAGGCGTTCGTCTCCCTCCCCATCTCCATGGGCGAGCAGGGACTCACCAGCACCGACTTCGGCACCGTCATCGCCCTCAACGGCGTCCTGATAGTCCTCCTCCAACTCCCCCTCACCCGCTTCATCCAGCACCGCGACCCGGCCAAACTGCTGATCGTCTCCGCGCTGCTGACCGGATACGGCTTCGGCCTGAACGCCTTCGCCGCGTCGGCCGCGTTCTACGCCCTCGCCGTCGCCGTCTGGACACTCGGCGAGATGATCAACGCCCCCACCCAGATGGGCCTGGTCGTCCAGCTCTCGCCCACCCACGGCCGAGGCCGCTACCAGGGCGTCTACGCCCTCTCCTGGTCCGTCGCCTCCCTCGGCGCCCCCCTGCTGGGCGGCGCCGTCATCGACCACTTCGGCGCCGACACCCTGTGGACCGCCAGCGCCGCAGTGGGCACCCTCGCCGCCCTCGGCTACGCGCTGCTGCTGCGCGGCATGCGAGCCGAACGTCCCACGGAGACGGTGCGCTCCCCCGCCGAGCCCGCCTCCGCGGGGCCCGCGTCCGCGGAGGCGCCGACGGCACCCCCGGAGCCAGCGGTCTGAGCGCACTTCGGGGTCGCGGCCTGCGCAGCCCTCGAGAGCGCAGGTACTGAAATTCCCCCGCCCCCGCCCCGGTTCCGGGAAGGGCGGGGGCCATCTGTCGTTGACCTACCGGTCGAGCTGACCGTCGACGACCGCGGAAACGAACGCGGACAGCTGATCGCGATTCACCAGCAACGCGGGCCCTTGGGGCGCCTTACTGTCCCGGATCGCGACCGTCTCGGCATCAACGATGCCGCACTCGACGCACTGCGCCCCACTGTCGCTGTACGAGGACGCCCACCAACGGGTGGGAAGAGCGGAGGCATCGTCAACATGCGTCATGTGTTCTTCCTTATCTGTGTAATCAGTTCCGCCGACGCCTCAACCGAGAGCGCTGCGGAGGTCAACCGCTGCCAAGCATCCCGGTGAGCGGCTACCTGCTCGCGTTCCTCGATGTACAGGGCCGAGGTCAAACCTTCGGTATGTACGACGTCGAGATCAGCATGAGAGCCGAACCCGAGAACGGTGAAGCTGCCCAGTTGTCCGACGTGCAGCGGCGCATCTGCGGGCAGCACCTGAACGTTCACGTTCGGGCGCCTACCCATCGCGAGGAGGCGGCTCAACTGCTCGTGCATCACTCCGTCAGCCTCGGAGGTGGACCGTAGAGCCTGCTCGGCGATGATGGCCCACAGCGCGAGCGGGTCCTCGCGCGTCAGGATGGCCTGTCGGGCGAGGCGCACCTCGACAAGCGCATCGACGCGAGCCTCGACCGCCTCAGACATGGCCGTCGCACGAATGATCTCGCGGGCGTACTCGCCGGTCTGGAGCAGACCGGGAATGACTCCGAGCTGCCACGAGGACACCGATTCCGCCTCAGCTTCGAGGCTGATCAGATCCTCGTAGACGGGCGACAGGACGCCTCGGTACGAGTGCCACCAGCCGCGGCGTGCGCCCTCCCGCGTGAGTGTCAGAAGTGCGGCACACACGTCGGGGTCGGACACCTCGTACAGGTCGAGCAGCGCTCTTACATCGTCGGGGCGCACGGCAGTGCGCGCTGTCTCGATGCGGCTCAACTTCGCAGCGTTGAATCGGCCGTCGCTGCGTTCGGCGACATCGTCGAGAGTCCATTCGCGCGCCTCCCGGTACTCGCGAAGCTTCGCGCCGAGTCGTCGGCGTCGCACCGTTGGCGCGCTCATTCGCTCCCCTCCCAGGTCGGGTGTTCAGTCTGCCCGTGCGGTGTTCGCTGACGCTACCCCGGGCCGGGACCCCCCGAGCAGGCATATGCAATCTTGCACGATCGAGTTGATCCTCTTGCATGAATTACTAGTCAAGGAGCACGCTATTCGTAACGGAGTGCACCCAGACCGCAACGGTGTGCACAGCGATGCTGCCTGCTCTCAGCAGGCAGGCACCTGACTGGAGCCACGATCTATGGCCGCACAGACCTACCGCATCGGCGTTTACGTCATCGACCGACGCACGGGCCGCCTCGGCCGTGTCATGGGGCAGGACGGGCCCCACCTCTTACTGCGGCCCCCGCGCGGCGGCACCGAATGGGACTGCCCGCCCGCTGCGGCACGGCTCGCCACCCAGGCCGAGTGCCACGACGCAGGTATCACCGCCAACGGCACCCCGCGCGCACTCCGCCATGGCACCCGCTCGTGAAGCGCGGCACGCTCAGCGTCCAGCCCGGACGGTGCGCCTACTGCGAGACCGACCGGGACGAGACGGTTCAGGTCGCGGTCATCAAGTGCGGCTCCGGCTCCCCTCACGGCCTGCGCATGTGTCTCGCGCACGCCACTCAGTACGCCGTCACCCGCCAGGCTCCGCCGCACCTCGCCGACGAATTGGCGCACCTCTGGCGCGTGCGGGAAGAGCGGACCGAATGATGCGCAGCATCCGGCACCGCGTGATGACCACCTGCGGAATCGCCGGACCATTCCTCCTGCTCACGATCGGCTTCGGCACCGGCTTCACCGTCGCCGCCGCCCTCAGCAGCACCTCATGACTCCCGCCCGCGCCGGAGAGACGCCCCGCGGCACACCCCAGCACCGGCGGGCCGCTCCCCGGCCGACGGCAGTTTCTGACGTACATCGTCGTCGGCCGGGGCACACCAGCGCACCACCCATGGCGACCGACGGGTCAGGGTCGCGACACCTCTACCGGATCTACCGGAAGGCAGGAAGATGCACGCATTGCTCTCACATCCCCGGGAAGCGTTCCCGGTCGCGTCGCAACACGGGCGCATCCCGCACAGCAGTGCCCCGCCGAGCGGCGAGTACTCCCGCCCGTGGGTGCTGCGCTTCGCCCGCGTCCCCGATGCCGCGCAAGCGCTCGTGCGGCCCCCGGCGGTCTACGACAACGAGTTGCAGATGTCCCGCGGCCTGTACGACGGCCCGCTCCCCTGCATGCAGACCCACACCCCGACCGTCCCCGACGGCAGCCCTACGAACCCGCCGCCGCTGGACGAGGGCCCGAAGGACTGATGCCCTCATGCCCGCCGTGCTCGTGATCGCAGCGCAGGACGACTGGCCGACCGACCGCGTCGTCAAGGCACTCACGGACGGTGGTGCGGAGGTGTTCCGGATGGACACCGCGCAGTTCCCGCAAGAGCTGTCCCTCGCCGGGCGCATCGACGCCCGGCGAGGGTGGTCCGGCGGGCTCAGCACCGCACACCGCACCGTCGACCTGGCCGACATCTCCGCCGTCTACTACCGCGCCCCGAACCCCTTCGACCTGCCCGCCATGTCCGACCCCGAGCGCAGGTTCGCCGCCGCGCAGGCCCGCGCCGGTCTCGGCGGCATCATCACCGCACTCGACTGCCGCTGGATGTCCCATCCGGCCGCCATGTCCCGCGCGGAGTACAAGCCGCTCCAACTCGCCACCGCACGCACAGCCGGACTCACCGTGCCCGCAACGCTCATCACCAACAACCCGGCCGCCGTCCGCATGTTCGTCGGTGAGGTGGGAGGCCGGGCCGTCTGCAAGCCGGTGGCAACCCCTGTCTTCATCGAAGGCGATCAGCTCAAGACCGTCTACACCCGCCGTCTCTCCGCAGCGGATCTCGCCGATCTGCGGGGCATCGACACCACCGCGCACCTCTTCCAGGCATGGGTCGACAAGGCCCACGAAGTACGACTCACCGCCGTCGGCGAGCGGCTGTTCGCCGCTGAGATCCACGCCGCCGGCAGCGCTGGACACATCGACTGGCGCAGCGACTACGCCTCCCTCACCTACCAGGCCACCACGGTCCCGGACGCGACCGCAGAGGGCGTGCGACGGTACCTGCGCCGGCTCGACCTTCGGTTCGCCGCCTTCGACTTCGCCGTCACCCCGGACGGCACATGGACGTTCCTGGAAGCGAACCCGTGCGGACAGTGGGACTGGATCGAGCGCGCGACCGGCCTCCCCCTCGCCCAGGCCAACGCCGACGAACTGCAAGGAGCCGCATGAACGACTCGCCTGACAGCGCCCGCCCGCACAGGGAGGCTCTCGTCCACCAGCTCACCGCAGCGGGCGCGATCCGCACCCACCCCTGGGTCGACGCCTTCGCCGACGTTCCCCGCCATCTGTTCGTGCCCCGCTGGTACGAGCAGGAGGCCGACGCGCGCGGGATCACCGTCTGGCGTGAGCGGCAGGCCACCGGCACGGACGCCGACCTCGCCGCCGTGTACCGCGACCAGACCCTCGTGACCGCGCTCGACCCGGCCACCGCCGAACAAGGCGACGAGACGGCATGGACCGGCATTCCCACCTCCTCCAGCACCCTGCCGAGCCTGATGGCCCGCATGCTCGAAGACCTGGCCGTCGAGGACGGACACCGCGTGCTGGAGATCGGCACCGGCACCGGCTACAACGCGGCGTTGCTCAGCCACCGGATCGGCGAACACCTCGTGCACTCCATGGACATCGACCCGGCCCTGGTCGGGACGGCCCGGCAGCGCCTCGCCGAGGCCGGGTTCGTTCCGCAGCTCGCGGTCGGCAACGGCTCGCACGGACACCCTGCCGGCGGCACGTTCGACCGGATCATCGCCACCTGTTCCGTACCGGCCGTCCCCGACGCATGGCTCGACCACAGCGAACCCGGCACACTCCTGCTCACCGACCTCGATCTCGGTATCGAGGGCGGACTTGTCACGCTCCGCGTCGACGGCGGCCGCCGGGCCGTCGGGCATTTCACTGCGACCTGCGGGCGCTTCATGGCCGCCCGCACGGACGCGACCAGCTACCCGGCACCCCAGTGGCCCGACCGGGCACCGACCGCCGACATCCGCCCGACAACGGTCACCGCGGCCGACATCCGGTCCAACTACCCTCTCGGCCTGCTCCTCTCCTTCCACCTGCCCGGCGCCCAGCTCGTCCACCACATCGACGAAGCCGGTGCCCTGGCGCTCCAGCTCCAGCACCCCGACGGCTCCTGGGCTCGCGCACCCCTCGGCGACGACCACACCACCGTCACCCACGGCGGGGTACGGGATCTGTGGCAGCAGGTCGAAGCGGCCTGGCAGTGGTGGAACGAGGCCGGCCGCCCCTCCCAGGACCGGTTCGGGTACGCCCGCGAAGCGGACGGAAACGCCTACGCCTGGCACATCCCCGACGGCACCCGCTGGGACCTGCCCGCATGAGCGTGAGTGCCGAAGGCAAGGACCGGACCCCTCGCGCGGCACCCGGCCACGCCACTCCTGCCGTGCCCGTGCGCCGCGTCCGGGTCAGGTCGCCCGGGCGGCCAGGCTGCGCAGGGTGCGCGTTCCCGCTGCCTGGTACAGGCTGTCCCTGGCAGGGCACTCACGCCCGGAGAAGCATGGTTGCCATGAACGCACGCACAGCTCTGGTCACCGGTGCCAACAGGGGCATCGGCAAGGATATCGCCCGGCTGCTCGCCGCCGAGGGGTTCACCGTGTACGTGGGCTCCCGTGATCCCGCGCGCGGGAAGCGGGCCGCGGCGGAGCTCGGCACCGGGGCCCGCCCGCTGGTCCTCGACGTAACGGATCCGGACGGCATCGAACGGGCCGCGGCTCGACTGGACCGTCTGGACGTACTGGTCAACAACGCCGGCATCTCGCCGTCCCTCGCCCCGCCGACCCAATCCGGCATCGAGGAGTACCGGCGCACATTCGAGACCAACGTGTTCGGGGTGGCGGCGGTCACCAACGCCTTCCTGCCCGCGCTGCGCCGGTCCCCGCGTCCGCGCATCGTCAACGTCTCCAGCGGCACCGCTTCGCTGACCTGGAGCACCTCACCCAATCCGCAGTTCGCCCCGGGCACCGGCGGCGCCGCCGCCTACCGGTCGTCCAGGCGGCCCTCAACGCCCTCACCGTCCTGTACGGACAGACGCTGGCCGAGGACGGCTTCAAGGTCAACGCGCTCGCCCCCGGCCTGCGCGCGACCGATCTCAATCCGCAGGCCGCCGCTGCCGGCGGCGATCCGGCCGAGGCCGCGCAGGGCGCCCTCCACCTGGCCCTGCTGCCGGACGACGGCCCCACCGGCGGCTTCTTCTCCTGGGACGGAACACCCGTGCCCTGGTGAGCGGCCGGGGCGGCGAAGAGGCTCTCCCGTCCACCCTCGTGGTGTTCAATAATGCGCACAGATACGTCACTTGAGTCACACAGGCAACAGGAGCACACATGAGAACACTCGGGCGCGCGCTGCTGGCGGTTCCCGCCGCGCTACTCATCACCGCCGGAACGGCGACCGCGGCAGCCGCCGCGAACGGCACCCCCAGCGGCGCACCGCCGTCGAGCGCCCCGTGCGTGTCGACGTCCGGCGCGAAGGCGTGCTTCGTCGCGAACGGGGACGCGATCTACGTCAAGGACACCAAGGCCAACGGCGACTCGGTCGCGGGCACGCTCAATTCGAGGCTCCCGTCGCACTGGGACCGCCAGTGCTTCAACGCCCGCGGCGCGGCCGCCGGCTGGGTGAAGTGCAGCTTCAACGTGCCGGAGTACGAATGGGCCGACCTGTGGGCGGTCAACAAGCCCTTCATCGGCAGCCAGGCATACACCGGGGTCTACACCAGCCCCATCATCTGAGGCGCGGCCGGTCGGTGGCCGGGCGGGGCGACCTCGCCGGCCACCGGCCGGAGAACAGCCGACAGCGGGCGACCGGCACCACCGTCCGCAGTTCGGCGCATCGGAAGTCCCTTCGGGAAACCGGGGCTTCGAGAAGCTACCTCACACGCATCTCCCTTGCTTCACAGGGTAGTTGGCGCAGGCACGACCGCCCGTACCGTCCGCACGCCGGACCCCACACCCTGGAGAATCACGCATGCCCGCACCCACCTTGGCGGAGGACTTCCTCCAGCTGATCCTCGACGACGACTCCGGCAAGCGGGTCGTCGGCCGCCTGGAGGCCACCCGCGGCCTCGCGGGCGCCGTCCTCGTCGACCTCGTACAAGCGGGGCGAGTGGCGCAGGCCGAGGAAGAGGACGACGAGCGGACCGGACGTTTCGTGGTCCGCGACGCCTCCCCGACCGGGGACCCGGTGTGGGACGAGGCGCTCGAGCGGCTGGGCGACAAGCCGCGCACCGGACGCCGCGCCGTGGAGAAGCTGGTGAAGGGGGCTGAGACCGCGGTACGCGAACGTCTGGTCGAGCGGGGGGTCGTGCGCCAGGAAGAGCCTTCCGTCCTCGGCGTCTTCCCCACGAAACGCTGGCCGGCGTCGGACTCACGGCACGAGGAACAGCTCATGCAGCGCATCGAGAGTGTCCTGGCGGGTGGCGCGGTTCCCGATCAGCGCACCGCCGACCTGATAGCGCTGCTGCATGCCGTTCGGGCGGCGCACAAGGTCATCGACGGTGATCGGAAGACACTGAAGGCGCGTGCCGAGGAGATCGCCGAGGACAACCCCGGCGGGGACGCCGTGCGGCGGGCCGTGCACGCCGTGCGGGCCGTGGTGGTCACCGTGGCCACCAGCGGAGCCGGCGTCTGACACCACCGTGCGCCGCGCCGCGTCCAGGGGCCGACGGCGCACGCTCCGTGACCGGAGACCCCGGCGACCCCCGCGAACCGGGCCTCCGGTCACGGAGCGCTACCGCATAGGCCGGGAAGGCGGGGGTACCGCCGGGGGGAGAGTGACCCGGCACCGGACGCCGAGCAGCGAAAGGCTGGTGCGCACCATGACGACGACGCATGAGGCCCCGACCCGGAGCCCCGAGGCCCCGCCCCGGACGCAGGAGTCCCCGCCGCGCGAGGACGGGCCCCCGCCCCGCAGGGACGCGGTCGGCGAGGAATCGGTCGGCAGGCTGGTACAGCACGCGTCGGAGCAGATCTCCCAGCTGATGCGGCAGGAACTGCAACTGGCGCAGGCCGAGATGCGGCAGAAGGGCAAGCGCTTCGGCCTCGGCGGCGGCATGTTCGGCGGAGCGGGGGTGCTGGGCTTCGTCGCCCTCCAGGCCCTCGCGGCCACCGTCATCGTCGCCCTCGACCTGGTGCTGCCGCTGTGGCTCGCGGCCCTGGTGGTGACCGCCGCGCTGGCGGTGGTCGCGGGGACGCTGGCCGTGCTCGGCAAGGGTCAGATCGGCAAGGCGACGCCGGTGAAGCCCGAGGGGACCGTACAGAGCCTGAAAGCGGATGTCGCCGAGGTGAAGGAGAGGTCGCACCGATGACGCAGAGCCCCCACAGTGACGGTTCCGCACCGAGCCCGGCGGAGCTGCGGGCCCAGGTGGAGGAGACCCGCCGGGAACTCGGCGAGACCGTCGAGGCGCTGGCGGCGCGCGCGGACATCAAGGCACACGGGCAGCGGAAGACCGCCGAGCTGAAGGCGAGAGCGCGGCACGCCGGGGAGACCACCCGCGGCGGCACCCTGCCGGCCGCCGGTGGCGCGGCGCTGATGGCCGCGGCCCTGTTCCTGCGGCACGCCAGGCGGAAGCATGGCGGAGCGCAGTCCTCACCTGCGATCCGGCAGCATGCGGCCGGGGGCAGGCGGCGCCTCGGCGTGCACGGCCACCGAGCAGGTCCGAGAGTCCACCGGCCTGGAGGAGGGAGCACCCGACGGCACCGTCCTGGACAGCGGCCGGCGTGACGTTGCTGTCGCCGGCCCCGCCCTGCAAGGTGCGCTCCGCGCTGCGGCCAGGGTCGCGATCCACCGGCGGCGCCACCATGGTCGTCCACCGCCTGACCGGAACCCGGTGGCCGAGGCCGGCCCGGGGGTACCGGCGTAGGCTGTCCGGGTGCTGAGCTGGCGGCGTCTCGACGAAGGCGACTTTCCGCTGCTGCGGGCCTGGTTGGCGCAGCCGCATGTGGCCCGCTGGTGGCACCACGAGACCTCACCGGAGGCGGTGGCACGGGATTTCGGTCCCGCGGCCCGCGGTGAGGAGCCGTCCGAGGACTGGCTGGTCCTGCTCGACGGCAGGCCGCTGGGTCTGGTGCAGCGGTGCTTCCTGGCCGACTACCCGGACTGCCGGGCCGAGTTGGCGACGGTCACCGAGGTGCCCGGGCGAGCGCTGACCCTCGACTACCTGATCGGGGAACCCGGACTGACCGGTCGCGGCCTCGGGCCCGAGTTGATCCGTTCCGCTCTCGGCCGGGCGTGGACGGACCACCCGGATGCCACCTGTGCCGTGATCCCGGTACAGGCCGCCAACCGGCCGTCCTGGCGAGCCCTGGAGAAGGCAGGGCTGCATCGGGTCGCCGAGGGCGAGCTGACCCCGGACAATCCGGCCGACGACCGTCGCCACATCATCTATCGCATCGACCGGCCGGCAGCCGGACCGGCTTGAGCGGCCGCCTCGACTGCGGCTCGGGTACGGCGCGGTGGCGCGCCCGTGCTCATCCCTCGCGTTCGGTCAGGTGCGTGAACGCGTCCAGGTTCCGGGTGGACTCGCCGCGCGCGGTGCGCCAGGCGTACTCCTTGCGGATGGCGTCGGCGAAGCCCATCTCCAGGAGGGTGTTGAAGGAGCCGTCGGCGTTCTCCAGGACGCTGCCGAGCAGGCGGTCGACCTCCTCGCCGGTGACGGAGGCCAGCGGCAGCCGTCCGACGAGGTAGATGTCGCCGTGCCCGTCGATCGCGTAACCGACGCCGTACAGCTTGGTGTTGCGCTCCAGGAGCCAGCGGTGCACGGCGGCGTGGTTCTCGTCCGGGTTGCGGACGACGAAGGCGTTGACCGAGAGGGAGTGCGCGCCGACCGCCAGGGAGCAGGTGGTCTGCAGCTTCCGGGTGCCCGGGAGCGTGACGACGTACGTGCCCTCCGCCGGGCTCTCCCACTCCAGCTCGGCGTCGTTCAGTGTCCGCTCGATCGCCGCACGTGCCGCGGCAGCAACGTCACCCATGCGGCGATCGTAGGCGACGGCGCCGCTCCTGCAACGCGGCGGCGTACACCTCGGCGGTGGACCCGGCGGCGGCGGCCCAGCCGAAGCCCTGCGCGTGCCGGGCGGCGGCGGTGCCGAGCCGGTCCGGGAGGTGCGGGTCGTCGGCGAAGCGGCGCAGGGCGCGGGCGTACTCGGCGGGGTCGTGTCCGGCGACCAGGTAGCCGCTGACGCCGTCCCGCACGGCGACCGGGAGCCCGCCGACGGCGGCGGCCACCACGGGGGTGCCGCACGCCTGGGCCTCGACGGCGACCAGCCCGAAGGACTCGCTGTAGGACGGCATGACCAGCACGGAGGCGGCCCGGTACCAGTCGGCGAGCTGTTCCTGGCCGACCGGGGGGCGGAAGGCGACCAGGTCGGCGATGCCCAGCCGGGCGGCGAGCTTCTGCAACCCTTCCGGCTTGGCGAGCCCGCTGCCGCTGGGCCCGCCCACCACGGGCACCACCATCCGGCGGCGCAGCGAGGGGTCCTCGTCCACCAGCCGGGCGACCGCGCGCAGCAGCACGTCGGGGGCCTTGAGCGGCTGGATGCGGCCGGCGAAGAGGGGGATGAGCGCGTCCTGGGGCAGGCCGAGCCTGGCCCGGGCGGCGGCGCGGCCGTCCGCGGGCCGGAAGCGGTCGAGGTTGACGCCGGGGTGGACGACGGCGGTGCGGTCGCGGGGTGCCTCGTAGTGGTGGACGAGGTCGCCCGCCTCCTCGTCGGTGTTGGCGACCAGGCGGTCGGCGGCGCGCACGATCTGGGTCTCGCCGATGACGCGGGCGGGCGGCTCGGGGGTGTCGCCGTCGGCGAGGGCGGCGTTCTTGACCTTGGCCATGGTGTGCATGGCGTGCACGAGTGGCACGCCCCAGCGCTGGGCCGCCAGCCAGCCGACGTGCCCGGACAGCCAGTAGTGGGAGTGCACCAGGTCGTAGTAGCCGGGCCGGTGACCGGCCCACACCTGCATCACTCCGTGCGTGAAGGCGCACAGTTGCGCGGGCAGCTCCTCCTTGGAGAGGCCCTCGTAGGGGCCGGCGTCGATGTGCCGCACGAGGACGCCGGGGGCCAGCTCGACGGTGGGAGCCAGGGTGCCGGTCGTGGCGCGGGTGAAGATCTCGATCTCGGTGCCCTGTGCTGCGAGCTGCCGCGCCAGTTCGACGATGTAGACGTTCATGCCGCCCGCGTCGCCGGTGCCCGGCTGGTGGAGCGGAGAGGTGTGGACGCTGAGCATCGCCACCCGGCGGGCCCGGCGCGGGCCGGTCAGGCGCAGCAGCGGGGGCCTGGACTGGTGCGGGAGGGCGGAGCGTCCGCCGCGCCGCTGACCGAGCCGGGACACGTGGTGGCTCACGGTTCCGATGCCTCCTCCGTTGCGGACGGTGCGGTCCGGGACACGGTGCGGTACGAAGTCGCGGCAGCCGCGACCCGGCCACGCGCGGCCCGGGTGCGAGAACAGCGAAAAGGTTGCTCCGTCTTCCCTCTTCACGGTCGAATTTGCCGAACTGTGACAATCGGCTCGGTTCTCGGGGCCCGCGTATCCTCGCCCTCATGCCGCCGCGTCCCCCCGTACCGTCCCGTCCAGTCGGTACGGTCACCCGCGGGACGACCAACCCGAACCGGCTGCGCCGGATGGACCGCTGGATCGCCGCCGCGCACGGCCCCGCACTCCGCCGCTCCCCCGCCCCGCCCGTCGCCGTCGACCTCGGCTACGGCGCGGCGCCCTGGACGGCCGTCGAACTGCTGGAGCGGCTGCGCGCGGTACGCGGCGACGCGCGGGTGTACGGCGTCGAGATCGACCCGGCGCGGGTGGCCGCCGCGCACCCGTACGCGCGCCCGGGCCTGGCCTTTGTCCGCGGCGGCTTCGAACTGCCCGTCGGCGGGGGCCGCGGGCTGACACTGATCCGCGCGGCGAACGTGCTGCGCCAGTACCCGGAGGCGGAGGTCGTCCCGGCGTGGCGGCGGCTGTGCGCGCGGCTGGCGCCGGAAGGACTGCTGGTGGAGGGCACCTGCGACGAGATCGGGCGCCGCCATGTGTGGGTGGCGCTCGGTCCGGAGGGCCCGCGGACGGTGACCTTCGCAGCCCGCCTGGCCACCCTGGCGGCCCCCTCCGACCTGGCCGAACGGCTGCCGAAGGCGCTCATCCACCGCAATGTGCCCGGCGAAGGGGTGCACGCCTTCCTCACCGACTTCGACCGGGCCTGGGCCACCGCCGCCCCCTACGGCGCCCTCAGCGCCCGCCAGCGCTGGATCCGCGCCGTACGCGCCCTCGCCGCGGACTGGCCGCTGGCCGACGGGCCCCGCCGCTGGCGCCAGGGCGAGGTGACGGTCCGCTGGAGCGCCCTCGCCCCGCACACCACGCCGAGCACCTTCCGCTGACGCCCGCGGCCGGGTCGAGAGCGGGCCCGGACCTCTGACACATCGCCGAGAACCGGTGACGGTGCGCACTTGACCCCCACTATTCATTGAGAGAATAGTGGGGGTCATGTCCACCGCAGCTCACGTGTTGCTCGCCCTGCTCGCCGCCGGACCGCTACACGGGTACGACCTGAAGAAGGCCCATGACCTGCGCTTCCCGAAGGCGAAGCCGATGGCGTTCGGCCAGGTGTACGCCACCTTGGCGCGGCTGGAACGGGACGGGCTGGTCGAGCAGGTGGGCACCGACCGCGACGGCGGGCCCGACCGGACGCTGTTCGCGCTGACCGACGCCGGACACGGGGCACTGGGCACCTGGCTGGCCGCAGTCGAGACCCCGGCCCCGTACGTGAGCTCCGACCTGCTCGCCAAGGTCGTCGTGGCGCTCCTGGTCGCCGATCCCGAACAGGCCCGCACCTGGCTGAGCGCCCAACGCCGGGCGCACACGGCGCGGCTGCGGGAACTCACCGCCCTCAAGGCGGATCCGGCGACCGGCCTCGGCGACGTGATCGCCGCCGACTTCGCCCTCACCCACCTGGACGCCGACCTGCGCTGGATGCAGACCACGCTGGAACGCGTCACCGACCTCCACCGGGAGATCCACGGATGACAGTCCTGCAAGCACGCTCCGTCGTGAAGTCCTACGGCCCCACGCCGGCGCTGCGCGGCGTCGGACTCGAACTGGCCGAGGGGGAGGTGCTGGCCGTCACGGGGCCGAGCGGCTGCGGCAAGTCCACCCTGCTGCACTGCCTGTCCGGCATCCTGCAACCCGACTCGGGCGAGGTCCGATACCGCGGCAGGCCGCTGAACGCGTACTCGGAGGCCGACCGGACCCGGCTGCGCCGTACGGAGTTCGGCGTGTTGTTCCAGTTCGGCCAGCTCGTGGCGGAGATATCAGCGGCGGAGAACGTCGCGCTGCCCCTGCTGCTCACCGGACGCAGCCGCGCCGAGGCCCGCACGGCGGCACTCGGCCAACTCGACCGCCTCGGCGTGGCGGACGCCGCCGAGGCCCGGCCGGGACAGCTCTCCGGCGGCCAGCAGCAGCGCGTCGCCGCAGCGCGTGCGCTGGTCACCGAACCCCGGGTGCTCTTCGCGGACGAACCGACCGGCGCCCTCGACCAGCTCGCCGGGGAGAAGCTCCTGGGCGAACTGGTCCGCACGGCCCGCGAGCGGGGCAACAGCGTCCTGCTGGTCACCCACGCCCCGGTCGTGGCCGCCTACGCCGACCGGGAAGTCGTCCTCCACGACGGCGTCGTCGACCCCAGCGGACTCGGCACCGGGCGACTCGGCACCGGCGCGGGGACGGGGACTTCGCTGTGAGCGCCGTCCTGGAGATGCGGCCCGCGGTACTGCTGCGGCTCGCCCGCGCCGGAACCCGCACGGACACCCTCCGGGTCGTCCTCACCGCGGCGGGTGCGCTGCTGGGCACCCTCGCCCTGCTCGCCGCGCTGACGGTGGCCGCCATCGGCACACCCCTCGACGTGACCGCGGGCTCCCGCGCGCAGTCGGACCAGTACAGCAGCCTGCTGCTGCGGCAGCCGGGACTGCGGCCCGGGGTGTGTCTCGCGTTCGGTCTGCTGACCCTCCCGGTACTGGCGTTGGCCGGACAGTGCGCCCGCATCGGAGCACCCGCCAGGGACCGGCGGCTGGCCGCGCTGCGGCTGGCCGGAGCGACCCCCCGGCAGAGCACCGCCGTCGTCGCCACCGAAACCGGGCTCGCGGCCCTGCTGGGCGCCTGCGCGGGCTTCGCCGTCCACTTCGCGCTCCGGGCCGCCCTCGACGAGCCGAACGCGGACGGCCGGCTGCCGCTGCCCACCGATGTGCTGCCCCACCCCGCCGGTATGACCGCGGTTCTGCTCGGAATCCCCCTGCTCAGCGCGGCGAGCTCCGCCGTGCTGACGCGCCGGGTCGTGGTGAGCCCCCTGGGGGTGACCCGCCGCGCCCGTACGCGGGCCCCCCGCCCGTGGCCGGGGCTCCTCCTGCCGGCCGCGGCGGCGGCGTTCACCGGGGTGGGCGCGCTGCGCCCGGAGGAAAGCGGCCGGCCGGGAACGGACTCCGTCCTCGTCGGGGGCGGGCTGCCGCTGCTGCTCCTGCTCGTCGGCGGCGTGTGCGCCGTGCTCGGGCTGGTACTCGGCACCGCCTGGATCTCCCACACCGCCGGCCGGATACTCCACCGCTTCGCCCGCCGCGCCCCGGCCCTGCTCGCCGCGCGGCGGCTGACCGCGGACCCCTGGCACGGCAGCCGCACCCTCTCCGCCTTCCTGGCCTGCGCACTGGTCGGCGCCGGTGCGGCGGCCGTCCGCGCCACCTTCTCGGCGCTGTGGGACGCGGAGACAGCGGCGGCGCGCTACGAAGCGCGCGCCGGAGTCGACGACCAGGCACTCACGAGAGCCGATCCGTTCTACCTCGACTCGATGTTCCTGGTGGACATCGCTGTCGTCACCGCTGCGGTGATCGCAGTCGGCGGACTGCTGGTCGCGCTCGCCGAGGCCGTCGCAGCCCGCAGGCGCACCCACGCGGCGCTGCTCGCCTCCGGGGTGCCCAGGAGCGTGCTCGCCCGGGCGACCCTGTGGCAGACCCTCGCCCCCGCGGTACCCGCCGTTCTCCTCGCCCTCTCGCTGGGTGCCGCCCTGGGCCGCGGCGTCATGGGCCGCCAGGCCGCGGCCGGCGGACACCGCTTCCGCGCGTGCGTGGCCGCGGACGGCTGCCCGGACGCACTCACCGAGGCCAACAGCAAGGCGGTCGCGATACCCGAGATGGTCCGCACCGCCCAGATCCCCTGGGCCGAACTGGCCCTCCAGGCCGGTGGCGCACTGGTCCTGCTGCTCGCCGCGACCGCGGGGGCCCTGCTCTTCCTGCGTTCCACCGCGACCGTCGAGGAGCTCCGCACCCAGTGAGCCGAACGGCGCCGCCGCCCGCCTCAGGAGGGGGCACCCTCCGGGTGGGTGCGGGTCCAGTGCCGGCCGAAGGTGAAGCGGGCGGCCTCGACCTCGTGGCGCTGGTCGGCGTGCAGGACGCCGAGGGCGTAGGCGGTGGCGGGCGCGATGCGGGGGGTCGCGGCGGCGGAGGCGGCAGCGGCTGCCGCGGCGGCGGCCTCGTGGTGCCGCTCCAGGGCCTCGCCCGCCGGGCGGAGCCGCGGGTCGGGCACCGCGTGCGGGCCCAGCACCTCCTGCGCGTAGCGGTGCACCCGCAACAGCACCCGGACGTGGTCCCAGGCAGCGTCCTGGCGTGCCTCGGTGCCCAGCGAGCGGGAGAGGCCGTCGGCGTTGTACGGGGCTCCGGCGCGGGAGAGCGGAAGCGCGGCGACGGCCTCGTCGAGCCGGCGGCGTGCCTGCTCGGCCGACGGCGTGAGCACCGCCGCCGGCCGGTCGGCGTCACCGCCCGGGCGGAACGGTGTCTCGGAGGCCAGCAGCGCCACCGCGTCGGCGACCGCGTGGAACCGGGCCGAGCCCAGCGCCTGGAGCGCGGCCGAGTGGGCGCGGGTGCGGGCCAGGGTGAGCCGGCGCTCCAGCAGGGCCCCGGCGCGGGCCGCTCCCACCGGCAGGGCACCCCGCTCGCGGGTGGCGGCACCGCCCCCGGCGGCTCGCCGCCCGCCGCCCGGGGAGCCGGGGGTCCGGCCGGCCGCCTCGGCGGATGCCGGGTCGGTGCCCTCGCCCCGGCCCGCCGCGCCGCTCGCCAGCCGGTGCAGAGCGAGCGACAGCCGCTCCAGCCGGTCCGCGCAGGCGTACTCGCGGGCCACCACCCCGGCCAGCCAGCTCAGTTCGGTGCGCAGATTGTCGGCCCAGACCGGGTCGAGCAGCGAACGGTAGGTGACGAGCACCCCGTTCATCCGGCGGGCGGCGGAGCGGAGGACGCCGACGGACGCGGCAGCCCGGGCGGGATCCGCCGCACCGGCCGTCCCGCCGGGGCCGGCTCCGGCACTTCCCGCACCGGCGCCGGTGCCCGGCGCGTGGGTGCGCAGCCCGCGGAGGAACTCCGCGGCGCGCTCCTGGAGATAGCCGCCCAGCACCTCGGCAGCCGTCCCGACGGGCGCCGCCCCCGGGCCCGCGGGCACCGTGGCCGCCCCCGGGGCTGCCTCCGCTGCCCGGTCCACGGCCGGATCTGCCGCCGTGCCCCCGGCCGCCCCGGCGTGCCGCGGGGGCTCCCGCGTGCCGCGCCCGGACTCGACGACCACGTCCCGGCTCCGTCCCATCACGTCCCCTTCCGCGCACCGCGCACGTTGTCCCCACCGTCCCCACCGTCCCCACCGTCGCCACCAGCCGCACCGGCCGCCCCGCGCGGGTGCGGCGGTGCGCATCCGCGTCGCCGCATCCCCCTCAGCCCTCCGACCACCACGCGACGCCGCACGTCACGTCGCGGCCGGACCACGTTTCCGCCGCCGCCCCTCGATCAGCATTTCCTGCACGTTCGCCAGTCGCTGCCCGCCGTCCTCCTCGGCGGCCCGGGCGTGCCGCGTCCACACCCCGTCCGGTCCCAGATGCCAGGAGTCCGTGGCGTCCGACATCCCGGTGACCAGCAGCCGGTCGAGCGAGGCGCGGTGCCCGGGATCGGTCACCCGCACCAGCGCCTCGATCCGCCGGTCGAGGTTGCGGTGCATCATGTCGGCGCTGCCCAGCCACACTTCCGGCTCGCCGCCGTTCCGGAAGGAGAACACCCGCGAGTGCTCCAGGAACCGGCCCAGCACGCTGCGCACCCGGATGTTCTCGCTCAACTCCGGTACGCCGGGCCGCAGCGCGCAGATGCCGCGCACCCATACGTCCACCGGCACGCCCGCAGCCGAGGCGCGGTAGAGGGCATCGCACACCGTCTCGTCGACGATCGAGTTGACCTTGATGCGGATGGCGGCCTCGCGCCCGGCCCGGTGGTGCTCGATCTCCCGCTGGATCCGGGCGACGAGTCCGTCCCGCAGGGAGCGCGGGGCGACCAGCAGCCTGCGGTAGGTCTCCCGCCGCGAGTAGCCCGACAGCCGGTTGAACAGGTCGGACAGGTCCGCGCCGACCTCTTGGTCGGCGGTCAGCAGCCCCAGGTCCTCGTAGAGTCTGGCTGTCTTGGGGTGGTAGTTGCCGGTGCCCACGTGCGCGTACCGGCGCAGCACCTCGCCCTCCTGGCGCACCACCAGCGACAGTTTGCAGTGGGTCTTCAGTCCGACCAGCCCGTAGACGACGTGGCACCCCGCCTCCTCCAGCTTCCGGGCCCACTTGATGTTGGCCTGCTCGTCGAAGCGCGCCTTGAGTTCGACCAGGACGAGCACCTGCTTGCCGGACTCGGCGGCGTCGATGAGCGCGTCCACGATGGGCGAGTCGCCCGAGGTGCGGTACAGCGTCTGCTTGATGGCCAGCACGTCCGGGTCGGCGGCGGCCTGCTCCAGGAACGCCTGCACGGAGGTGGAGAACGAGTCGTAGGGGTGGTGCAGCAGTACGTCGCGGCGGCGCAGCGCGGCGAAGATGTCGGGCGCCGAGGCCGACTCGACCTCCGCGAGGTCCCGGTGGGTACCGGCCACGAACTTCGGATACTTCAGCTCCGGCCGGTCCATGGCGGCGACGATCCCGGACAGCCCCGTCAGGTCGAGCGGCCCGGGCAGCGGGAAGACCTCCGACTCGCCGACCTTCAGCTCCCGGATGAGCAGGTCCAGGACGTAGGGGTCGATGGACTCCTCGACCTCCAGGCGCACCGGCGGGCCGAACCGGCGCCGCATCAGCTCCTTCTCCAGGGCCTGCAGGAGGTTCTCCGCGTCGTCCTCCTCGACCTCCAGGTCCTCGTTGCGCGTCACCCGGAACATGTGGTGCGCGAGCACCTCCATCCCCGGGAACAGCTCCTCCAGGTGCGCGGCGATCACGTCCTCCAGCGGCACGTAGCGCTGCGGCGACGCCTCCAGGAACCGCGGCAGCAGCGGCGGCACCTTCACCCGCGCGAAGTGGTTGTGCCCGCTGACGGGGTTGCGGACGACCACCGCCAGGTTGAGCGACAGCCCCGAGATGTAGGGGAAGGGGTGGGCCGGGTCGACGGCCAGCGGGGTCAGCACGGGGTAGATCTGCTGCCGGAAGAGGGTCAGCAGCCGGGCCTGCTCCTTGTCCGTGAGCTCCGCCCAGCGCAGCAGGTGCAGCCCCTCGGCGGCCAGCGCGGGGGCGATGTCCTGCTGGTAGCAGGCGGCGTGCCGCTCCATGAGCTCCCGCGCGCGCTCCCAGATGCCCTCCAGCACCTCGCGCGGCTTGAGCCCCGCCGCGCTGCGGGTGGCCACGCCGGTCGCGATCCGGCGCTTGAGGCCCGCGACGCGGACCATGAAGAACTCGTCCAGGTTCCCGGAGAAGATCGCCAGGAAGTTCGCCCGTTCCAGCAGCGGCGTCTTCAGGTCCTCGGCGAGTTCGAGCACCCGTTCGTTGAAGGCCAGCCAGCTGCGCTCCCGGTCCAGGAAGCGGTCGGCGGGCAGGCCGACGGCGGACTCGTCGTCCAGCCGGTCTCCGCCGCCCTCGTACACGTCCGGGTCGGAGTCGAGGTCGGGGTCCAGGCCCAGGCCGGGGCCGGCCCCCGGGACGCTGCCGGGTTCGGTGGGTGAGCTGAGGCGGTGGGCCGCGATCGAGCCGACCGGGGACTGCGGCTGCTGGGTCATACCGCCATTGTCGATGCTCTCTGCGAGGGAGGACCGGGCCATTCCGCGAGGCTCGCACGCGAGTTTGAATCAATGGTTACGCCGACATGGCATCGCGGGGTGCCGCGGATGGCCTGCCGGGGCGGGCCGCCGGCGAAACTCCTCCGCTCCAGGGAGGTCCCGGAAGCGGCTTTGGCGGTTACCATCCCCACACCCTCACCCGACTTTTCCCCCTTTGCGGCTCCCCCATGCTGAACCTCCGCCACCTGACCACCGGCCCCCACCCGGTCCTGCGCTCCCCGGACTCCCCGGGCCGCCCCGGCCGTCCGGAGCGGCCGGGCTCCTCCGGCCCACCCGAACCGGCCGTCGGCGGCACCCCGGCACCGACGACCGCGCAGCACATCGACGACGCCGTGGCCTGCGATGCGCGCTGGCGACTGCCCGCGGACGCGCCCCGGATGCGGGCAGGGCTGGCCGTTCTGCCCACCGGCCCCGAGGGGGCGGTGCCGGACTGCGCCGCCACGGCGCTGCGGGAACTCGTCCGCGCGGGCGTGATCGCGGTGGTGCTCGCGCCCGCAGCGGCCCCCGCCGGCCAGGAGGCCGCCACAGCGGCAGGGGTGCAGGCCCTCGTGCCCGCAGAACCCTGGGACGCCGAGGAGACCCTGCGCCGCGTGCTGCGGAGACAACTGGCGGCCGAGCGGGAGAACGCCCGCTCCACCGCACAGGTGCTGGCCCTCGCCGCGTCCGCGCTGGAGCGGACGGAGGGACCGGCGCGACTGCTGCGGCAGGTGGCCGCTGTCATCGGCGGTCCGGTGACCCTGGTCGAGCCGGGGCACCCCGAATGGGAGCGGCTGGCCGCCGAGCAGCGCCGGGCCCTGGAAGAGGTGCGGTGCGGGCGGCTCCACTCGGCTGCCGTGCCGTTCGGTGACCAGGAGTTGGTGCTGCACCCGGTCGGAGGCGACCGGCCGCACCGGGTGCTGGCCGCGCTGCGTTCCGGTGGCTGGCCGCCGCACCTGCGACAGCTGCTGGCCCACACGGCGGGGCAGGTGGCCTTGCTGGACCGCGCGATGCGGCACCACCGGGACCGCGAGGTGCTGCGTACCGCCCTGCGGGGCGTACGGGTGTCCGTGCTGCAGTACCTGATGCTGGGGAACTGGGAGGGCGCCGTACGGGTCGCCGAACCGCTGGCCCGGCTGGGCGCCGCCGAGTACGGCGTCGGCGAGGTGCTGGCCGCCGCACGCGGAGTGGTGGCCGTGGTGCAACGCGCGCCGCGGGAGGACCGCGAGCAGACCGCCGCGGCCTGCGAACAGGCCGTGGGCGACGGGGGGCTGGTCGTCCTGTGTCCCGCGGATCCACGGCACGTCATCGTGGTGCTTCCGCAGGACCCGGACGGCAGCACACCGGTGGCGCTGCTGCACCCGGTGGTGGGACAGCGGCCCGGACGTCTCGCCGGGGTCTCGGGGCCCCTGCCCTGGTCGCAGACCGGCCTGGCCTACGAGGCCGCGGTGCGGGCGCTGACAGCCGCGCGGGACGACCCGGAGGGCATCGTCCGGGACGCCGGCGCTTCCTCGCTCCTGGCGTCGCTCTCCCCGCGGGCACGTGTGTGGGCCCACCAGGTCTGTGCCGGACTGCGGAAACTCACCGAGGAGCAGCGCTCGCAGGCGGTACCGACCGCCCGCCGCGCGCTGTCCTACGGAGCGCTGCGCGCGGGCCGGCTGCTCGGCGTCGACCGCACCACGGCCAACAAGCGGCTCCGACTGGTACTGGAGGCGATGGGGCTCGACCACCGGCAGGTCGCACACCGTGCGGTGGCCGACCTCGCCTTCCAGCTCGCCGATCTGCCGCTCCCGCCGGACCTCGCACCGCAGGCGGCTCCCGAGCTGCGGGTGCTGCTGCGGGAGTCGCCGGTCGTGGACCGGGCTACGCGCGAGCTGACCGTACTGGAGCAGGCGGACGACCCGGCGCCGCTGCTGGCCGCCTGGCTCACGCACAACTGCCACGCGAGCGCGACGGCAACGGCGCTGGGAATGCACCGGAACACCCTCGCGGCCCGGCTCTCGGCGCTGGGCGCGCTGCTGCGGCTGCCGCTGGGCGAGCAGGGAGCAGCGCCTCACCAGGTACTGTTGCTGATGGTGTCCGCAGGCCGACTCCCGGTCACCGTCGTACCCGATCCGGCGAGGCCGGGGAGCTGAGCGGCGAACCGGAACGGGCGCCTCACATGCACAGCCGCCCGCCTCGAATGCCTACGGCGCGGTGGCGGCCGGTGTGCCTACGATCCCGGCGTCCGACCGCACCGGCGGGGGAAGCGACGAACAGGCGGGCGAATATCCGCCTCTCTCAGGGCCTTGCCGTGTGCCGCTCGAACGAGCGGCACCTTCGGACGGCGCCGGGCGATTGGGGACCGCCCCGTGCGGAAGCCCGGCGCCGACACGGCACACCGCCCTGAAGCCCGTGAAGTCGTCTTCCTGCCCCGGCCCTCGCACCCTGGTGCCGGACCGGGGCGCGGTCGGCACAGCACGTCCCAGCGAAACCGCACCCCGTGCGGAGAACGAGGAGTCACCGAATGCGCACCCTGCTGCGCCGGGCCACAGTCGCCGCAACCTGCCTCGGCACCCTCGCCGGCGCGGCGGTCGTCATGGCACCCCCGGCCATGGCGGCATCCTGCAACACCACCACCAAGACCGTGGACGACCGCGGGTACTCCGGTCCGTGGGCGGACAACTGGACCATCAAGGCGACCATGTGCTCCTACCGGTCCGGCAGCTACATCTACAGCTACGCCAAGCTGAGCTGGGACGTGCCGTCCTCCTACCCGAACCCCACCCCCCGGACCTTCGACGCGGCGAAGTTCCGGGTCGCACTCAAGAAGAGCGTCTCCGGTGCGACGGACCCGGTCCGCGCCCACCGCGACTTCGGCCTCGAAGGCCGGATGGAGAGCGGCGACGGCTCCTACACCACCCCGACCTTCCGGCACGCCATCTCCCGCTACGCGCTCGGTGACGGCGCCTGGAAGCTGAACTGGAACAACGACGGCGACGGCTACGTCAACTACAAGGTCACCGCCTCGCCCCGGGTCTGACGACCCCGAGCGGCCACGGCCGCGCCGCCGGTCCTCGCGGGCCGGGACGACGCGCCCGCCAAAGCCGCCCACATACTCCCTCCCCCGCCCGCGGCGACGGTGTCTCCCCACCGCAGCGGTGTCGGGGGAGGGCCCGCAACGGGGGAGGGCCGGAGGACGCCCGTCCTCCGGCCCTCAGGGCGGTCTCCGGTCTCCGGCCCTCCGGGCGGGACCCGGTATCCGCCTCGGAGCGGAGCCCGGTACCGGGGAGGTCAGGTCTCGGTGCGGTACATCAGATCCGTCTCGTGGGTGCGGAAGCCCAGCCCCTCGTAGACCCGCACCGCGGCCCCGTTGTCGGCGTCGACGTAGAGCATCGCGGTCGGCAGGCCCCGCTCGTCGGCCAGATACCGCAGACCGATGGTGGTGAGGGCCTTGCCGAGACCGCCGCCCTGCTCGCCGGGGTCGACACCGAGGACGTAGACCTCGCCCAGCTCCTCCGCCGAGTGCACCTTCGTCCAGTGGAAGCCGACCAGCTTCCCGTCCCGCTCGGCGAGGAAGAAACCGACCGGGTCGAACCAGGGCTCGGCCTTCCGGTCGTCGAGATCGCGCCGGGTGAGGGTGCCCTGCTCGGGATGGTGCGCGAAAGCGGCGGCGTTCAGCGCCAGCCAGGCCGCGTCGTCCTCGCCGGGCCGGAAGGCCCGTACGGTCACCCCGTCCGGCAGCACCGGATCGGGCAGCTCCAGTCCGGCCAGCGGGCGCCGCAGCTGGCGCAGCTCACGGAAGAGGGTCATCCCCAGGCTCTGCGCCAAGTGCCGCGCCGCGGGATGGCCGCCGTGCGCCCAGACCCGCAGCCGCCGCCCGGACTGCTCCAGCAGGGCCTGCCCCAGCCTGCGGCCGTAGCCGTTGCCGCGGCGTGTGGGTGCGACGACGAGCTCCCCGGCCGGAGCCTCCACCGGGTCGGTGTCCTCCAACTGCGCGTAGCCGGACAGCGCGCCGTCGCCGCCGCGCAGCAGCAGATGGCGCACACCCGGGCGGGAGCCGCCGCGCAGCTGCAGCCTGCCCTGTTCGGAGACGGCCGGCTGGCCGTCCTCCCGCGCCGCGGCGTCGATCAGCGCCTGGACCTCCCGCACGTCGTCCGCGGACACCTCGTCCACAACATCCACGTCACTCATGGAGACGACCCTACGGCGGAACACGCGGGAGTGGACCGCCCGTCGCTCTCCCGACCGCGAACGCACTCAGCCGGGCTGTTCGGACGGTGGCGGGGTGGGGGCACCGGGCAGCCGCAACACCGCCTCGGTCCCCGGACCGCCGTCCGCGGGGGGCTGGAGCCGCACGTCGCCGCCGCTCTGCCGCACCGTGCGGGCCACGATCGACAGCCCGAGGCCGGAACCGGGCAGGCTCCGCGCCGAGGGGGAGCGCCAGAAGCGGTCGAAGACGTGCGGGATCTCCTCGGCCGGAACGCCGGGCCCCCGGTCGCGGACGGTCAGCACCCCGTCCCGCAGCACGACGTGCACGCTGCCGCCCGCCGGGCTGAACTTGAGCGCGTTGTCCAGCAGGTTGACCACCGAACGCTCCAACGCCGCCGCGTCGGCCCGTACCCACCAGGGGGCGAGGTCGGTCGTCAGCGTCAGCCGCGGCCCCCGCGGCCGGGCCCGCTCAACGGCGCGCTCCACGATCTCGTGCAGCCCGACCACCGAGGCCCGGGGCGGGGCAGCGGAACCGCCCGGCCCACCGGGGGCGTCGGCGCCGCCCGGATCGGCGCCCGTTCCCTCCGCGGCGTGCGGTACCGCCTGCGGGCGGGAGAGCTCCTGGAGGTCGCCGATCAGCTCGGCCAGCTCGGCCATCTGCGCCTGTACCGAGGAGAGCAGCTCCCTGCGGTCCTCCTCGGGCAGCGCCCGCCCGGTCTCCTCGCTGCGGACCAGCAGGTCGATGTTGGTGCGCAGCGAGGTGAGCGGGGTGCGCAGTTCGTGCCCGGCGTCGGCGATGAGTTGCTGCTGGAGCTCGCGCGAGGAGGCCAGCGCCTCGGTCATGGCGTTGAAGGACCGGGACAGCCGGGCGATCTCGTCGTGCCCGTCGACCGGGATGCGCACCGCCAGGTCCTCGGTCCGGGCGATGTGCTCCACGGCCCCGGTGAGCCGGTCCACGGGTCGCAGCCCGGCGCGGGCCAGCGCGACGCCGGCGCCCGCCGCGCCCAGCACGCCCGCACCGCCCACCAGGGTGAGGATCAGTGCGAGCTTGCGCAGCGACTCCTGGAGCTCGGCCATCGGCCGCGCCACCGACACCGCCAGCCCGGTGCCCGCGACCGACGTGGTGCGGACCCGGTACTCGGTGCCGTCCGCGGCTCGGGCCGTGTGCAGGGCCTCGCCGTGGCGCTGTTCGGCCACCCGCACGTCGGCGTCGGTGACGTCCAGCTTCCTGCCGACGATCACACAGTTCCCGCCGGACGGGTCCACGACCTGCACGGTGGCGCCGAAGGGGTTGGGCGCCGGCTGGTCGGGCGGGGTGCACTGGCCGGACTGCACCCGGTCGACGACGGCACCGGGCGCCACGGAGCTCTCCCGCAGCGAGTCGTCCAGCGAGTTGAGCAACTGGGCGCGCACCAGGAACCAGCAGGCCAGCGCGCACGCGGCGACCGCCAGCGCCACCGTCGTCGCGGCCAGCAGCGCCAGCCGGCCGCGCAGCGGCATCGAGATCGCGCGGGCGCCGCCGCGCCGCAGCCGGAAGAGTGCGGTGCGGACACCGCGCCCCGCGGGGTCGGAGCCGAGGCTCACGTGTCGTCCCGCAGCACATAGCCCACGCCGCGCACCGTGTGCACCAGCCGGGGTTCGCCGCCCGCCTCGGTCTTGCGCCGCAGATACATCACGTACACGTCCAGCGAGTTGGACGAGGGCTCGAAGTCGAAGCCCCAGACGGCCTTGAGGATCTGCTCCCGGGTGAGCACCTGCCGCGGGTGGGCGAGGAACATCTCCAGCAGCGTGTACTCGGTGCGGGTCAGCTCCACCGGCCGCCCGCCCCGGGTCACCTCGCGGGTGAGCAGGTCCATCCGCAGATCGGCGAAGGCCAGCGTCTCGGGCTCCTCCGCGGCCTCCGCCTGCGCCTGGGCGCGCGCGTAGGAGCTGCGCCGCAGCAGCGCCCGGACGCGGGCGAGGAGTTCGTCCAGTTCGAAGGGTTTGACGAGGTAGTCGTCGGCGCCCGCGTCCAGCCCGGTGACCCGGTCGCCGACGGTGTCGCGCGCGGTCAGCATCAGCACCGGCACCCGCTGCCCCGCGGCCCGCAGCCGGCGCGCGGCGGTGAGCCCGTCCATGCGGGGCATCAGCACATCGAGGACGACGAGGTCCGGCTGGTGCTCGGCCACCTTCTCCAGGGCCTCGGCCCCGTCGGCGGCGAGCCGGGTCGCGTACCCCTCGAAGCTCAGGCTGCGGCGGAGCGCGTCCCGCACCGCGGGCTCGTCGTCGACGACGAGGACGGTCTGCTTCCCGGCGGCGTTGCCGGACGCGGGGGCCGACGGAGAGGGCTCCGCCCCCGAGGAGGGTGGAGGCGGCGGGGACGGCTCGGGCGGCGGGGGCGGGGTGTCGGAGGGCATGGCTCCCAGCTTGGCACCGTCCCGGCCGCCCAGCAGGTCACGCAGCGCCCTCACGCACCCCCCTGCCGGAGCGCGTCCAGGTCCTTCTTGACGTCGTCGACGGGGATGGCGAAGCCCAGACCGACGCTGCCGGCACTGGCCTGGGAGGTCTGGCCCTGCCCCGAACCGGACGAGAAGATGGCCGAGTTGATGCCGATGACCTGGCCGGCCATGTTGAACAGCGGACCGCCGGAGTTGCCCGGGTTGAGGGACGCGTCGGTCTGGATGGCCTTGTAGGTGGTCGTCTCGCCCTGGACGCCGCCGTTGTACTGGCCGCCGTCGAACTCGAACGGCCACTCCTGGCCGCCGCTGCCGCCGCCGTTCCCTCCCGGCAGCCCCCGCTGTCCGCCGTCCTCCTTGGGGACCTTCACCTCGCGGTCCTTGGCGGAGACGATGCCGCTGGTCACCGTTCCGGACAGGCCCTCGGGCGAGCCGATGGCGACGACCTGGTCGCCGACCCCGACCGCCCCGGAGTCGCCGAGCCGAGCGGGCTGGAGGTCGTCCTGCCCGGCCACCTCCAGCAGCGCCAGGTCCTTGTCCGGGTCGGTCCCCACGACCTCGGCGTCCGCCGTTCTGCCGCTGTTGAAGGAGACCTTCACGGTGTCGGCGCCGGAGACGACGTGGTTGTTGGTGATGATCTGACCGCCCTTGGTGATGACGACGCCGGAACCGGTCGACTCCCCCGAACCGCTGGTCGCCTTGATCTCCACCACGCTGTCCTGGACGCTGCGCACCACATCGGAGACCACACCCTTCGCCGTCGCGTTGCTGCCGCCGACCGCGGGCGCCGCGGAACTCGTCCCGCCGTGCCCGCCGAGCAGCCGCTCCATGCCGAAGGCGGTCCCTCCGCCGATCACGGCCGCTGCCACGGCGACCGCCGTCAGCAGCGCCGCGGGCTGCCGCATCCGGCGGCGGTGCGGGCGCCCGGACCCGGCCTCGGAGGCCGCACCCTCGGCACCGCCCGCACCGGGCTCCGCCGGGCCACCCGACGCGCCGGGGGCGCCGGACCCCGCGGCGAAGGCGGCCTGCGGCGGCGCGGCCGGGGGCGGCGGTACGGCTCCGAAAGGCGCCTGCGACTGCTGCCCGGCCCGGTGCGGATACCCCGGGTGCGGGCTCTGCGGGGGCCGGGTGCCGTGCGCCTCGGAGGGTGCCTGCGGGGGCTGGGTGCCGTACGGGGGCTCGCCACCCTGAGGGCCGTACGTGCCGTGCGGGGTCTGCCGCTCGAAGTTGTCCATGCCCTGAGCGTGCTCCGGCAAGATGAGAGCTCTCTGAGGAGGCGGTGAGAAACCTCCGAGTTCTCGCCCCGCGGGGGCCGTTCGGCCCGCGGGGCCGCGGCTCAGGCCGGATCGCAGCCGCAGGAGCGGCGGATCACCAGTCCGGACGGGAACTGCCGGACGCGGCCCTTGCTGCCGGGGACGCCGCCGTTGCGCGTCCCGGGGATCCGCAGCGAGTCGTCCAGCACCAGGTCGACGGCGGCCTTCGCCATCGCCTCACGGTCCGAGCCGACGGTGGTCAGCGGCGGATCGGTCAGCGCCGCCTCCTTGACGTCGTCGAACCCCGCGACGGCCAGCTCGCCGGGCACGTCGATGCCCAGCTCACGCGCGGCCCGCAGCACCCCGATGGCCTGGTCGTCGGTGGCGCAGAACAGCGCCGTCGGACGGTCGGGGCCGCGCAGCAGCTCCAGGGAGCGCTGATAGGTGTCGTACCGGTTGTACGGGGACTGGAAGAGCTGCCCCTCGGTGGACCTGCCCGCCTCCCGCATGGCCCGCTCCCACCCCACGACGTGGTCGGTGACCGGGTCGCCGAGCACCGGGGTCTCCTCCACGCCGCCGAGGCAGGCCACCGCCTCGTGGCCGTGCTCCAGCAGGTGCCGGACGGCCAACTGGGCGCCGCCCACGTCGTCGAGGACGACGGCGACATCGTCGATGGCCTCGGGTCTCCGGTGCATCAGCACGACGCGCGAGTCCCACGCGTCGATCTCCGCGGCCGCGTGTTCGCTGGGGCCGGAGCTGATGAGGATGAGGCCGGAGACCCGCATACCGAGGAAGGCGCGCAGATAGTGCACCTCGCGCTCGTCCAGATAGTCCGAGTTGCCGACCAGGACCATCTTTCCGCGCTCGGCCGCGGCACGTTCGACGGCGTGCGACATCTCCGCGAAGAACGGCTGGCGGGCGTCCGGGACGATCAGCCCTATGAGGTCCGTCCGCCGGGACGCCATGGCCTGGGCCACGCGGTCGGGCCGGTACCCCAGCTCCTTGATGGCGGCGAGCACCCGCTCCCGGGTCGCCGGGGCGACCGGCCGGGGACCGTTGTTGATCACATAGCTGACAACGGCTGTCGAGGTCCCCGCCACCCTCGCCACGTCGTCCCGCGTCACCTTGGCCACGCCGAGAGTCTACGCGGGATGAGTCGCCCCGCTCCGCTCCCGTCGTCGCCCTTCGCACCGGGCCGCGGCCGGGGGCTCCCGCACCGCGGCCGGCGGCTCCGTAAGCGGGCTCCCGGGCCCGGCCGGAGGACGGGCTCCCGGGCCCGGCCGTAAGCGGGCTCCCGGCCCGGCCGGAGGGCTCCGTACCAGCCCCTCCGGCCGTCGTGGCCCTCGGCGGTCAGTCGCCGCCGCGCCGGGACGAGGACGCCGCCTCGCGGGTCACGCGCTCCGCCGCGTCCGCGACGGACCCGGCACCGGAGGCGGGCTCCGCGGCGGGCGGGGCCTCCGCCTTCTCCGGCGAGACGAAGCGGTACCCGACGTTGCGGACCGTCCCGATCAGGGCCTCGTGCTCCGGCCCCAGCTTGGCGCGCAGCCGCCGGACATGGACATCGACGGTGCGGGTGCCGCCGAAGTAGTCGTAGCCCCACACCTCCTGGAGGAGCTGGGCGCGGGTGAACACCCGGCCCGGATGCTGGGCGAGGAACTTCAGCAGCTCGAACTCCTTGAAGGTCAGGTCCAGGACCCGGCCCTTCAGCTTCGCGCTGTAGGTCGCCTCGTCGACCGACAGGTCCCCGTTGCGGATCTCCATCGGGCTGTCGTCCGCGGTGAGCTGGCAGCGGCCGGTCGCCAGCCGCAGCCGGGCCTCCACCTCGGCGGGTCCCGCGGTCTCCAGCAGGACGTCGTCCACCCCCCACTCAGCCGTGACGGCGGCGAGCCCGCCCTCCGTCACGATCAGCATCAGCGGGCAGCCGGGTCCGGTGGAGCGCAGGAGCTGGCACAGGGAGCGCACCTGCGGCAGGTCGCGCCGGCCGTCGACGAGGATCACGTCGGCGGACGGCGCGTCCACCAGCGCGGGTCCCTCGGCGGGGGCGACGCGCACGTTGTGCAGGAGGAGCCCCAGCGCGGGCAGCACCTCCGAAGAGGGCTGGAGTGCGTTGGTGAGGAGCAGCAGTGAACTCATGCGGTGACGCCCTCCCTCGGTGCGAGGGCCCACGTGGGACGGGGTCGGTGCGCTTTCGAACGGCCTCGGTTCCGGTCTCGGTTCTGCACGGTTCGCTTGCCCATGACGTCGATTTCCCTCCTGGCGCCCTGCGCCGGGGGCGCCACCCGGGGCGGTGCCCGGGGGAATATGGCGGCACTGCTTCGTACGGCACTGCCCGAGGGCCGGGCCGCGGACCTGTCCCACCGGCCACGACCCCCAGAAAGCACAAAAGGACCCGGGGGCGACGCTGCCCGGATCCTGCTTGCCAGCAGAATACCCGCATGAGAGTCGGAGCGGCATGTGACATCGCTCGCGCCCCCCGCCAGGGCGTTACGCAGCGTACTGACACTGCGGCGGTACGGAAGGACCTGCGGACCGCCGACGGAGTCCGGATCGAGGCCCGCTACGAGCCGTACGCCGGCCCCGCCACCGGCTCCGGAACCGCCGGGGACCCGGGCGCGATCGTGCTGGCGCACGGCTTCACCGGTGCCCTGGACCGGCCCGCGGTGCGCCGCGCGGCGACCGCGTTCACCGCGCACGCAGCCGTGGTGACCTTCTCCTTCCGGGGCCACGGCCGGTCGGGCGGGCGCTCGACGGTGGGGGACCGGGAAGTGCTGGACCTGGCCGCCGCGGTGGCGTGGGCGCGCGCGCAGGGGCACCGCACGGTGGCGACCGTCGGCTTCTCGATGGGCGGTTCGGTCGTCCTGCGCCACGCGGCCCTGTACCGCGCTGAGTACAGTCAGGATCACACAGAGTCAATTTTCGATTCTGTGGTGCACAGGGGGCGCACAGACGGGCGCACGGCTGACCAGGCGGGCGCGCGGGATGCCGTCGGCGCTGTGCCACCCGCCCCTGCCGCCGCATCCGCTTCCGCCGCCGCCCACGCGGACGCCGTGGTCGCCGTCAGCGCGCCCGCCCGCTGGTACTACCGCGGCACGCCACCGATGCGGCGGCTGCACTGGGCGATCCAGCACCCGCTCGGCCGGCTCGTCTCCCGCTACGGACTCCGCACCCGCGTCCACCACCGGGACTGGGACCCCGTGCCGCTCCCGCCCGTCGCCGCCGTCCCGCGCATCGCCCCGGTCCCGCTGCTGGTCGTGCACGGCGACCAGGACCCGTACTTCCCCGTCGACCACCCGCTCTCGCTCGCCGAGGCAGCGGACCCGGAAGCCTGCGAACTGTGGCTGCGGCCCGGTTTCGGACACGCCGAGAACGCCGCGGACGCCGCGCTGTTGGACCGGATCGGCACCTGGGCGGCCACCCGGCTACACGCACCCGCCGCGAGGCCGCATCATGGGAGCCGCGACCCACACGCCCCGCGGGCCGCCGGAAGCACGCCGGGACACGCCCCGGGACCGGCACCGGACGCCACCGAGGGCACGGACGGCTGAGAGGGACCCCAACCATGGCCAGCGGCACGATCCGCTACTGGGCGGCGGCGAAGGCCGCGGCAGGCACCGCCGAGGAACCGTACGAGGCCGGCACCCTCGCGGACGCGCTCCGGAGCGCCCGCGAGACGCACGCCGGGCGGCCCGAGTTCGCCCGCGTGCTGCTGCGCTGCTCCTTCCTGGTCGACGGCGACCCGGTCGGCGCCCGCGCCCACGACGCCGTCCAGCTCAGCGAAGGCGGCACCGTCGAGGTCCTCCCCCCGTTCGCGGGAGGCGCCCGATGAGCGACGGCCGCCCCGAGGAGCCCTACGGCGGTACGTACGACGCGTACGGCCGGCCCGTACCGCCCGACCCGTACCGTCCGCTGCCCCCGCACACGCCCCGGCCGGGCGCCGCACCCCCGCACGCCGCCGGCCCCGGGCACGGCGGGCCGGCACCGTACGCCGAGGACCCGTACGTCCAGGACCCGTATGCCCCGGGCCCGTACGGGACGGGGCCGTACGCCTCCGAGCCGTACGGGCCGTACGGGCCGGACGCACACGGGCAGCAGGCCGGGTACGGCCCGGAGTACGGCGGGCGCCCCCCGTACGAGGCGACGCACGCGGCTCCGTACGCACAGACGCACGAGCCGACGTACGGACCGCCGTACGACGTCTCCTACGACGTCTCCTACGACGTGACCTACGAAGTGACCCGGATCGACGGGCCGCAGCCCGGCGGCACCGCGGCCTCCGCCCGGACCGGGATCCCTTCGCCAGGGGAGCCCGGGCAGACCGGGGCACTCCCGCACGGGACCCCGTCGGCCCACCAGCCCCTGCCCGCCTCCTCGGGACCGCTCCGGCCCGGAGGGGCCGGAGCGCCCCTGCCACCGGAAAGCCGCACAGAGCACCAGCCGATGCCACAGCACCAGTTCCAGCCCGCACCGCAGCCCGCACCGCAGCCGGCCCCGCAGGCCGGATCGCACTCCCACGCCACCTACGCCACCCGGGCCGCCCCGCAGCCGCCCCCGACCCGGCAGGAACCGACGGACCCGCAGGCCCCTGCGGCACCGGCGGGCACCGGCGGCGCACGGCAGCGGACCGGCTCCCCGATCATCGCGCCGGGGATCAGGCCCGCCGCCGTCACCGCGGTCCTCGCGGCGCTGCTGGCGGCCACCGCGCCGCTGGGGCACGGGGCGCTCGCGGGCGCACTCGTGCTGCTCCAGGCGCTGACGGCGGCCGGCTGGTACCGGCTCAACGGGATGTGGCCCGCCCGGCAGGGCATCGCGCTGGCGTTCGTGGCCGGGCTGACGGCCGACGCCGGGCTGCTGCTGACCGACGGCGGAGAGGCGCCGACGGTGCTGCTCGGTGCGGCGGGCGTGTGGTGCGTCCTGTCCCTGGTGCTGCAGTTGCGCAACAACTCCAGCCCCGACGAGCGCCTCTACGCGCTCACCGCGGGCTTCGCCGCCATCGGGCTGACGGTGCTGGCCGCCGGGCTGCTTCCGGCCGAGGCCGACGCGGTGACGGCGGGAGCAGCCGCGGTCGCGGTGGCGGCGCTGGCCCGGGCCGTACCGCTGCCCGGTCCGGTCTCGGTACCGCTCGCGCTGGCGGCCGCGGCGGCCGCCGGGGCCGCGGCGGGGCGGCTGACCGGCGTTGATCCGGTCCCGGCCGCGCTCATCGGCCTGGGCGCGGGGGTGTGCGCGGTGCTGGGGCTGCGGGTGGCCAGCTACGACTGGCCGTCCCGGTTCGTCCACATGACCGCGGGCGTCGCCCTCCCCTTGACCCTGGCCGCGCCCGCCGTCCAACTGCTGGGCCGCACTCTGCTCTGACGACGAACGGCCGCAACGGGAGCCTCATCGTCCCCCCACGTCCCTGTCATCTCTCCGTCGACAACGCTCCGAAGCGGGTTACGCTCGCAGCCAGCACGCCGACTCATGGGGGGATACGGACACCATGCGCGCACTCCGCACAGGACTGGTGATCCTGGTGATACTCGCCGGGCTCTTCGTGGCGGCCGACCGCGTCGCGGTGAACCTCGCCGAGGACAAGGTGGCCGAGAAGCTGAAGGGTCAGCTCGCCTCCGCGTCGTCCGGCGATCCCTCCGTCTCCATCGAGGGCTTCCCGTTTCTGACCCAGGTCGCCGGCAAGCAACTGGACAAGGTGAAGGTCGACGTCGAGGGCGTCACCGCCACGGCGAACGACCGCCGGGTGCGGCTGAGCAGGATCACCATGGAAGCCCTCGACGTGAAGCTGTCGAACAACTTCGGCACGGCGGTCGCCGACCGGGCCACCGGCACCGTGCACCTGTCCTACGCGGACCTGTCCAAGGCGGCGGACGACGGGGTACGCGTCAGCTACGGCGGCAAGAGCACCTCCGGCAAGGACCAGGTGAAGGTCACCGCCGGCCTCGTCCTCCCGGTGGTGGGCCGCAGCATCGAGCGCAGCGTCTACAGCACCGTCAGCGTGACCGGCGGCGACACGGTGCGGCTGCACGCCGACGAGGTGCCCGGCTCCAAGGTGCCCGGCGTCGAGGACGCGATCCGCAAGAAGATCGACTTCGACCGCAGGATCGACCGCCTCCCCGACGGCCTCCGGCTGGAGAAGGTCGAGGCGACCAAGAGCGGCGTGGACGTCTCCATGGCGGGCACCGACGTCCGGCTGGCCGGCTGACCCGGGCACCCCGGCCCGGACCGCACCCCTCGCCCGCATCGGACCGCCTCGGCACCCGGCTGCCGTGCCGGGCGAGATCATCAATCCCGCCATCCGAGACGGGTGGGGGCGCGCGCCCCGCGCCCACCCGCGCGGGGCGCTCTCCCGGCCTCGGCCGTCGGGCCCCTCATCCCGCCATACGGACGAAAATATCTCAGGATGCGGATCGGCGGTGACACAGCCCCGTCGACGTCCTTACGATCGAGCGCATGAAGCGACAGGCGGACCTCACGAAGCGCCGGGCAGTGGACCTGTGCCGCATCGCCGCCATGCTCTGTCGCGGCTCCCGCTGACCCGCTGACCGTCCGCACGTCCCGCCGGGACCGAGGCGCCCTGCCCGCTCGGCGCCTCGCCGCCTACCCGCACACGTGCCCCAGCGCAGTCCCGCGTACGTCCCACCGCGCACCGTCGCGCACGACAGCACTCCGCCGTGCGCCCGACCCGTGACCGCGAGCCGCCGCGTACGCGCACCTGTTCGCACCCTCCGCCGCACCCACCCACCTCACGAGGAGAGACAGCATGAGCCGCAGCGACGTTCTGGTCGACGCCGACTGGGCAGAGGCCCACATCGACGACCCGAAGGTGGTGCTCGTCGAGGTCGACGAGGACACCTCGGCCTACGACAAGAACCACATCAGGAACGCGGTCCGGATCGACTGGAAGCAGGACCTCCAGGACCCGGTGCGCCGCGACTTCGTGGACCAGGAGGGCTTCGAGAAGCTCCTGTCCGCCAAGGGCATCGCGAACGACGACACCGTCGTGCTCTACGGCGGCAACAACAACTGGTTCGCCTCCTACGCCTACTGGTACTTCAAGCTCTACGGCCACCAGGACGTCAAGCTCCTCGACGGCGGCCGCAAGAAGTGGGAGCTGGACTCCCGCGACCTGGTCGCCGAGGTGCCCGAGCGTCCGGCCACCGACTACAAGGCCCAGCCGCAGGACACCGCCATCCGCGCCTTCCGCGACGAGGTCGTCGAGGCGATCGGCACCAAGAACCTGGTGGACGTGCGCTCCCCCGACGAGTTCAGCGGCAAGCTGCTCGCCCCCGCGCACCTGCCGCAGGAGCAGTCCCAGCGCCCCGGCCACGTGCCCAGCGCCCGCAACATCCCCTGGTCGAAGTCGGCCAACGACGACGGCACCTTCAAGTCCGACGAGCAGCTCAAGGAGCTCTACGAGGCCGAAGGCGTCGACCTGGGCAAGGACACCATCGCCTACTGCCGCATCGGTGAGCGCTCCGCGCACACCTGGTTCGTCCTGCACGAGCTGCTGGGCCAGCAGAACGTCAAGAACTACGACGGCTCCTGGACCGAGTACGGCTCGCTCGTCGGCGTGCCCGTCGAGCTCGGCTCCAACTGACCCGACCCCCCGAAAGGACGGAACACCCCCATGTGCGGAGCACAGGCAGGCGGGCCCGACGCCGCCACCATCAAGCCGGGCGAGACGACGATCCAGGGCAGCGTGACCCGCGGCGGCGAGCCCGTCACCGGGTACGTGCGGCTGCTGGACGCCACCGGCGAGTTCACCGCGGAGGTCCCCACCTCCGCCACCGGCCAGTTCCGCTTCTACGCCGCGGAAGGCACCTGGACGCTTCGCGCACTGGTGCCCGGCGGCACCGCGGACCGCACGGTGGTCGCCCAGGACGGCGGCCTGGCCGAAGTCACCATCGCGGTCTGAGCCGCGCGGGGGCTTCGCCCGGCCCGGCAGCAGCGTGCCGTCCTCCTGGACTCCTGGACCGGCACGGCGCCGGGACCGGGCGGAGCCCCCATATGCTGGCCGTATGGCACACCGGAAGCTCGTCATCAAGGTCACCGCGGGCGCTGACGCGCCCGAGCGGTGCTCGCAGGCGTTCACCGTCGCCTCCGTCGCGGCGGCGAGCGGTACCGAGGTCAGCCTCTGGCTGACCGGCGAATCCGCCTGGTTCGCGCTCCCGGGCCGCGCGGCGGAGTTCGAGCTGCCGCACGCGGCACCACTGCCCGACCTCATGGCCGCGATCCAGGCGAGCGGCCGGATCACGCTGTGCACCCAGTGCGCGGCCCGCCGTGACATCGAGGAGAAGGACGTCCTCGAAGGCGTCCGCATCGCGGGCGCCCAGCTCTTCGTGAGCGAGATCATGGCCGAGGACGTCCAGGCCCTCGTCTACTGAACGGCCCCACATCCACCGAGCGCGCGCCCCTCGTCGTCCGCCGAGTGCGCCCTCATCCGCCGGGCAGCAGCCCCTCGGGAGGTCCGCCCCCGCCGCGGCGATTAGACTCGGAGGGTCACCGAACACCGCGCAAGGAGAGCCACCCGTGCTTGAGGCATTCTTCACCGCCCTGATGGTCCTGGTCTGCGTCGGCACCGTGGCCTTCGCCGGGCTGACCTTCAAGAAGCTCTACCAGGGCCAGCGCTGACCGCTCGCACGCCCGCCACTCTTAGGGATCGACCAGTTCCATGATCGAGATTCCGTCCGACCTCCACCCGGACCTCGTGCCCCTCGCCTTCCTGCTCGGCAACTGGACCGGTGCCGGTGTGGCCGCCCTCGACGCCCAAGAGGGCGAGGAGGAGCAGAAGTGCAACTTCGGGCAGGAAGTCACCTTCACCCACGACGGCCGTGACTTCCTGGAGTACGTCTCGCACTCCTGGGAGCTCGACGCGGAGGGCCGGAAGGTCCGCCCGCTGGAGACCGAGACGGGCTACTGGCGCATCGACGCGGACCGCAAGGTCGAGGTCGTCATGATCCGCGACCAGGGCATCGCCGAGGTCTGGTACGGCGAACTGGCCGAGAAGAAGCCGCAGATCGATCTGGCGACCGACGCGGTGGCCCGCACGGCGGCCGCCGGCGAGTACAGCGGCGGCAAGCGGCTGTACGGCTACGTCAACAGCGATCTGATGTGGGTGGGCGAGAAGGCCACCCCCGAGGTGCCGCTGCGGCCCTACATGTCCGCGCACCTGAAGAAGGTCGTGGACCCCAAGGAGTGGGCCAAGGACGTCGTGGACCTCCCCGACGACGGCATCGCCTTCTTCCGCTGAGATACCGGGCTCTCCGCTTCCGCGGACCACGCCCACTCCGGACCTTCCGCCGGGGACGCGCACTCCCGTTGAGAGCGTCCCCGGTCGCCGTTCGGGACCGGCCCCGCCCTCTCGCGCGGCGCCTCTCCGCCCGCGCCTCGAGGCCGTTCCCGCCCGTTCACCGGGTTGTCGCCGCCGCGTTCGGCGGCAGTGGCGGCCCGCCCCGGCGCGCGTCTCGAAGATGTCACGATTGTGAAAGCTGTGGAATAGCGCGTTTCAGCGCGGCGGTTCGGGAACCCGCCCCCGGCGGCTCGGTCGAAGCGAATCCACTGGTCACAGTGATACCCCTACTGCACGAGTCGCCGAAATCACTCCCGGTAGGCAATCTAATGCGTGCCCTCGAGTGATAAGAATGGCGTTAATCCATTCACCGGCACGAGCGCCGGTGGGGCCCCTGCGGCGCGCTCTCGTGCCCTCTTGCCCCGGCGCTCGACCGCCCAACGGGGAAAAGGCTCTTCTGTGAATCGTTCTCGCATAACCTCCGCCGCCGCCACCGTCGCGCTGCTCGGCGGCCTGGCCACCACTCAACTGGCCACCGCGGCGAGCGCCTTCGCGTACGACAGCGGCGCCGAGCTGAACGTCGGCCTGACGTCCGGGATTCTCTACGACAAGAACTCCGGCAAGGTGATGGGCGACGGCATCGGCGGCAACTTCGGCAACCACGGCCCCGAAGCCACCAAGGCCACCGTCACGGTGACCGCCGTCAAGAACGTCACCTTCACCGGCAAGCCGAAGGTGGACAAGGGCACCGTGAAGTCCTGGAGCGCCAAGAAGGTCGTCATCGTGGCCAACCTGGCCGCGGACGGCGACGCGCTGGAGAACATGGACCTGCCCGCCACCCTCTCCGGCAAGAAGCAGACGCTGCGCGCCGAGATCAAGGGTGACAAGCCCGACCCGGACACCAGCAACAACCGCCTCACGCGCTCCTACAGCGTGGACGCCACCAAGCCCGAGCCGACCGACAAGCCCACGGACAAGCCCACCGAGAAGCCGACCGAGAAGCCCACCGAGAAGCCCTCGGACAAGCCGACCGAGAAGCCCACCGCCCAGCCCTCGAAGCCCAGCGACGACGCCTCGGACGCCAACACCCCGGCACCCGCGGGCGGCTCCGACAAGGGCAACGGCGGCGAGGGCGACCTCGCCGAGACCGGCAGCAGCTCCAACACTCCGCTGCTCGTCGGCGGTGCGGGCGCCCTCGTCGTGATCGGCGGCGCCGCGGTCTTCATGGCCAAGCGCAAGAAGGCCGGCCAGAGCTGACCCCTTCCTCCTTGCGATGACACGGGTCCGGGTGCCACGGGGGCACCCGGGCCCGTTCCGCTTCTACACTGGACCACGTGGCTACCACCGACTGGCAGAGCGACCTCAGGGCGCGCGGATACCGGCTCACTCCGCAGCGCCAGCTCGTGCTGGAGGCAGTGGACAAGCTGGAGCACTCCACGCCGGACGACATCCTCGCCGAAGTCCGCCGCACGGCCGGCAGCGTCAATATCTCCACGGTCTACCGCACACTGGAGCTCCTGGAGGAGCTGGGCCTGGTCTCCCACGCCCACCTCGGCCACGGTGCGCCCACCTACCACCTCGCCGACCGGCATCACCACATGCACCTGGTCTGCCGGGACTGCACCGAGGTGATCGAAGCCGATCTGTCCGTCGCCGAGCCCTTCACCACCGTCCTGCGGGAGCGGTTCGGCTTCGAGACGGACATGAAACACTTCGCGATCTTCGGGCGGTGCGCGAAGTGCGGCGAGAGCGCCGACACCACCCCGGCCGACGGCGCGGGCAACACCTGAGCACCCGCCGCTGCCCGTCGTAGGCTGGGCGTATGTCCTCCAGCAGTTCACGCGGCAGCGCCGCAGCCCCCCTCCCCAGCCCGCTGCTGAACCTGCCCGGCGGGGTCGCGGCCGAAGCCCCCGACGAGGGAGTCGCCGCCCACTACGGCGACCTGTTCAAGGAGCAGCGCGCCCTCGCCGACGGCGCCGGGTTCGTGGACCTCTCGCACCGCGGCGTGGTCACCGTCTCCGGCGAGGACCGGCTCTCCTGGCTGCACCTGCTGCTCACCCAGCACGTCGAACAGCTACCGGCCGGCCGGGCGACCGAAGCGCTGATCCTCTCCGCCAACGGCCACATCGAGCAGGCGCTGGAGCTGGTCGACGACGGGACGACGGTGTGGATGCACACCGAACCGGGCAAACAGGACGAACTGCTGAACTATCTGGAGAGCATGCGGTTCTTCTACCGCGTCGAGATCGCCGACCGCACCTCCGAGGTGGCCGTCGTCCACCTGCCCGCGGGGTCCATCGCCGACGTGCCCGACAGCGCCCTGGCCGTGCGGGAGACGCCGCACGGGCGGGACCTGTTCCTGCCCCGCGGCGAACTGACCGGCTTCGCCGCCACGCACGGGCCGGCCATCGGGGTGCTGGCCCACGAGGCGCTGCGGGTCGAGGCCCGGCGGCCCCGCCTCGGCATGGAGACCGACCACCGCACCATCCCGCACGAGGTGGGCTGGATCGGCTCGGCGGTGCATCTGGAGAAGGGCTGCTACCGGGGGCAGGAGACCGTCGCCCGCGTCCACAACCTGGGGAAGCCGCCGCGGCGCCTGGTCTTCCTGCACCTGGACGGCAGCGAGGTGCGGCTGCCCGCGCACGGCGACCCGGTCCGGCTCGCCGCCGGAGGCCTGGAGGGGCGGCAGATCGGGTTCGTCACCACCTCGGCACGCCACCACGAACTCGGGCCGATCGCGCTCGCCCTCGTCAAGCGCAATGTCGCACCCGACGCCGAGCTCATCGTCGGCCCCGACGCCACCGCCGCCGCGCAGGAAGTCGTCGTCGCCCCGTAGGCCGCCGACAGGCAGCTCCCGGCCGGGCAGCAGACCCGGCCGGGCCGGCCCCCGCCGCTCACACCTCCAGGAGCAGGGTGAAGGGGCCGTCGTTGGTCAGCGAGACCTTCATGTCGGCCCCGAAGACACCCGTGACGACGGTGGCGCCCAACGCCCGCAGCCGCTCGACCACCTCGTCGACCAGGGGTTCGGCGACATCCCCGGGCGCCGCCGCGTTCCACGTCGGCCGCCTCCCCTTCCGCGCGTCACCGTGGAGAGTGAACTGGCTGATCACCAGCAGCGGCGCCCCGGTGTCCGAACACGACTTCTCCTCGTGCAGAATCCGCACGGTCCACAGCTTCCGCGCGAGCCGGGCCGCCTTCTCCGAGGTGTCCTCGTGCGTGACTCCGACCAGCACGCACAGGCCCTCACCCGCTATCTCCCCGACCGTCGCGCCGTCCACGGCGACGCTCGCACCGTCCACCCGCTGCACCACTGCTCGCATGCCGCCATGATGCCGTGCCGCCGTCCGGCCCGGGCACGCGGCCGCAAGCCGCCGGGGAAGATCGGTGCGAACAGGGGACACGGAGTGGCACGATGCGCACACGCGGTGCGTTCACCGGTACCGCGCGATGGGGATGAGGGGACACAAGCCCATGAGCACAACCGGAGCGGGCCCGCCCAGGACACCGCGGCGGTCCGGGGCCCTGGAGGCGCTGCGCGAGCCGGAGCGGCCGGATCTGACCGCGCTCTCCTTGCGGGAACTGCGGATCCTGCGGCGGTCGGCACAGCAGGACGAGGCGGACCTGAGCTATGTGCGCAGACTGCTGCAGGGGCGTATCGACATCCTCGGCGCCGAACTGGCCCGCCGCAGCTCCGCCGGCTCACCACTGCTGGACCTGCTGCCGCAGATCCTCGCGGACGGTCCGTCCAGCCACCGCTCCTCCGCCCGGCATGTGACTCTCGCCGCACCCCGCAGCGAGGAGTACCGGGCACTGGCCGAGGAGATGCTGGCCGAGGTGGAGCTGAGCGACCTCAAGGCCCGCACCGACGGCGAGCTGCACGACGCGACGGCACGGCTGATCCGCTACGAGCAACAGGTCTCCGAACGCCGCCAGTCGCTGCAGCAGACGGCCGACGAGTGCAGCACCGAGATCGCCCGACGCTACCGGGAAGGCGAAGCACAGGTGGACGACCTGTTGCCGTAGCGCGGGGCGGGAGCCGGGACGGGATCGGAGCGGGAGGGGCCAGGGGTGTCTGTTCTGCGGCACCGTGCATCCGGTTACGGTGAAGGGCCACATATCCGTCTGCTCCGCACGCCGCCGAACGGCGTGCACCACCGGAAGGTCCCGAGATGCCCGAGATACTCCCCGTGCTCGCCGAGGTCGTCAGGTCCGGCTTCACCGAGGGGCGGCACCGGGGCTCGCTGGTGGTCCTGGCGGCCGACGGGAGCGTCACCTTCGCGCTGGGCGACCCGGAGGCGCCGGTCTTCCCCCGCTCCGCGAACAAGCCGTTCCAGGCGGCCGCGGTGCTGCGCTCGGGGCTGGAGCTGTCCGGCGAGCGGCTGGCGCTGGCCGCGGCGAGCCACTCGGCCGAGGGCTTCCACCTCGACCTGGTCCGTACGATGCTGGCCGAGCACGGGCTGACCACCGCGGACCTGAAGTGCCCCGCCTCCCTCCCGCTGGACGCGGAGGAGGCCGAGGCGTTCCTGGCGGCCGGCAGCACCCGCACCCCGCTGGCCATGGACTGCTCGGGCAAGCACACGGCCATGCTCGCCGCCTGCCGGGCCAACGGCTGGCCGCTCGACAGCTACCTGGACCCCGACCACCCGCTGCAGAAGCTGGTCCGCGAGACGCTGGAGGAGGCCACCGGCGACCCGGTGGCGCACACCGGCGTGGACGGCTGCGGTGCGCCGCTGATGGCCGTCTCGCTGACCGGGCTGGCGCGCGGATACCGCGCCCTGGCGCTGGCCTCCGCGCAGAGCCCCGAGGGCCGGGTCGTCGAGGCGATGCGCGCCCACCCCGCCCATGTGGGCGGCACCCGGCGGCACGACACCTGGCTGATGCGGGAACTGCCCGGGGCGGTCAGCAAGATGGGTGCCGAGGCCGTACAGGGGATCGCGCTGCCGGACGGGAGCGCCCTCGCGCTCAAGGTGGAGGACGGCGCGGAGCGCGCCCTGGGGCCGGTGGTGGCGCGAGCCCTCGCCACCCGGATGGGAGTCAGCTCCGCGGTGCTGGACCGGCTCGCGACCGTGCCGATCCTGGGCGGCGGCGTCCGGGTCGGCGAGGTCCGCGCGGCGTTCTGAGCCCGCGGGACGCCCAGGACGAGGCCGCGGGGCGAGGCGGCGCACCGGGGTGAAATCCAGGTGCGGGCCGGGTGGGCACGGCCTAGCGTGAGCCCATGCCGACCCCCCTCGACATCCGCGCCCTGGCCGGTCCCGACGCGTATCCGGAGTGGCTGCGCGCCGTCTCCACCGGCTTCTTCCGCGGCCCCGGCACCGTCGGCGAGCAGGAGGTGGCGGCCCGCGCGCTGGACACCGACCTCGACCGGATCCAGGGCGCTTACGACGGCGAGCGCTGCGTGGGCACCTTCCGCACGCTGCCGCAGTCGCTGACCGTTCCGGGCGGCGCGCTGCTGCCCGCGTGCGCGGTCTCCAGCGTCACCGTCTCGCCCACGCACCGGCGGCGCGGACTGCTCAGCAGGATGACTGCGAACGCGCTGGATGCGGCCAAGGAGCGGGGCGAGGTGTGCGCGACCCTGGTCGCGGCCGAGTACCCGATCTACGGGCGGTACGGCTTCGGCCCCGCGGCCTGGACCACCGACTGGGAGGTCCTCGTCGCCCGCACGGGCCTGGACCGGCGCTACGCCGGACCGGCCGACCTCGGGGACGGCGGCCGGGTGGACCTGGTGGACGCCGCGGAGTTCCGGGCCCTGATGCCCGCCGTCCACGAGCGGTTCCGCACCGGCCGGCACCGGCAGGGCGCCATCGACCGCCGCGCGAAGTGGTGGCGCACGGCGACCGGCGCTCTGCGCTTCCCGGACGACGGATTCACCCCCGCGTTCCACGCCGTCTACCGCGACGCGGACGGGCAGCCGCAAGGCGGGGTGTCCTACACCTCCGACGATGTGTGGCAGGCCAAGCAGCCCGAACAGACCCTCACCGTGCGCGACCTGTTCGCCACCACGACCGCCGGGGAAACGGCGCTGTGGCGGTTCGTCCTGGCCGTCGACTGGGTGCTGCGGGTGCGGACCGGCTGCCGCGCCCCGGACGACATCCTGCCGATGCTGCTGCCGGACCCGCGCGCCGCGCGCACCGTCACCCACGCCGACTGGCTGTGGCTGCGGCCACTGGACGTGCCGCGGATGCTGGCGGCCCGCGACTACGCGGCCGCGGACGCGCTGGTGCTGGAGGTGCGTGACCAGGACGGCTACGCGAACGGGCGCTTCGCGCTGGAGACCGGCGGACCACGGGGCGGGGCCCGGTGCGCGGCCACCCGGGAGGAGCCGGAGGTGTCGCTGGACGTCCGCGAGCTGGGCAGCCTCTTCCTGGGCGACGAGTCGGCCGTGCGGTTGGCGGCGCTGGGACGGCTGGCCGAGCACCGCGAGGGGGCGGCGGAGCGGGCCGAGGCGCTGTTCCGCACGGCGCGGCGGCCGTGGTGCCAGGACATGTTCTAGGCGGCCGGTTCCGGGCGGCGACCGGTTCCGGATGGCGGCCGCCTGGCGGTTTCCCACTTGGGCCCGGGGGCCGGGGTGCCGTCGTCAAGCCGCCTTCCCCGTGGCGTGGGTTGATGGGTGGGGAAGGCGGCATGACGGCGGTCGCCGCGCGGCGCTGTGCGCGCGGTCCGGACGACCCCCCGCCGGTCGTCCGGAGTTCAGGGATGCAGCAGCAGCGTGGCGAGTACGAGGGCCCCGGCGGTGCTGCATCCGGTGTGCCGGGCTTTGAGGCCGATGCTCAACAGCAGGAAGCCCACGAGGCCGAGGACCCCGTAACGCACTTGGACCAACTGTTCGAAGGCGACGACGGCGATGGCTACGGCGAGCGCGAAGAACGGCATGGCGGTCCCTCCTTCTCGGGCGTGAGAGGAACGGCAGTGCTGGGAGTACCGGGGCCCGCACGGCGTCGGGCGGGCGGATGGCTCGGGGCCGACCTGGAGGCAGAACCGGCGAGGTTGTCTGCCAGATCTGAAAGTTGGCGACCAACTCACCCAGTACCTTCCCAGTTGTCCACCATCTGGAAACATCTTCTGGACAACTAACGGCCCGTGAGGCGAAGTTGTATGGTCGTCGCGTGACCAGGAAGCCGACGTCCGCAAGCGGCCGCCGCCCGCGCGATGTGGTCGCTGACACCCTCCGCGAGCAGATCCGGACCGGAAGACTCCAGGCCGGCACCCGCCTGCCCACCCAACGGGAGCTGGAAGCCGAGTTCTCCGTGGGCCGCAGTGCCGTCCGCGAAGCCCTGGCGGCCCTCGCCCAGGAAGGGTTCCTGGAGAACGTGGGCCGTGGCGCCTCCCCGACCGTCGCCGAGCCCACCCACCACGCGGAGGCCCCGCGCAGTGCGGGAGTGGAGCTGGCCGACCGGCTGCACGAGGCGTTCCAGACCGAGCACATCACCATCGACGCCTTCTCCCTCACCACCGAAACCCTCAACAACGCGCTGGCCTGGCCCGTCCGCCAGGTCATGGACCACCAGCTCACCCCCCACTCGGTCACCGCCCGCGTCCTCGTACCCAGCCTGCAGGCCAGACTGGCCCTCCCGCGGCTCATCGACGATCCGGAAGACCCCAAACCCCGCGAACGGCTGCACCGGATGCAGACCACCTACGTCGACGCGCTAAGCAACTCCCTGCACTCCCTCGCCCCGTTCGGCACCACGGTGACGCTGACGGTCCGCGCCGTACCGCTCACCCCCACCCACAAGCTCTACCTGCTCAACGGCGACGAGGCGCTCATCGGCTACTACCAGGTCGTCAAGAACGAGGAAGCCGCCTACCGCGGCGAGCAACTCGCCCTCTACGACGTCCTCGGCCTCACCGCCAAGCTCTTCCGCTCGGTGCGGGGCCCGGAGGCGCGGGACGAACAGGAAGCCAGCTTCGTGACGGAGTCCCAGCAGTTCTTCGACTCCCTGTGGGACACCATCGCCACCCCCTTCGGGTGACCGGCGAGGACGCCGCGAGAACCGGTCCGGCAGCGCCCGGTACAGTTCCGGCACCCCGGTGATCTCCGTGGCCGCGCCCACCGCCCCGAGGACAGCTCCCGATGACCTCTCCCGCCCTCCAGCAGGCCGAAGCGATCGGTGCCGTGGACGGCCCGCTGGCGGGATACCACCGCGAGTGGTACGTGGTGCGGCCCCAGGGCGAGCTGACGAGGCTGGGCCGAGTGAAGATCGGCGAACCGCGCGAGGACGCCCTGTGGTTCGACCGGCGGTACTTCGCCTCGGAGGACGAGGTACTGCTCGACCTGGCCCGACTCGGCGTGCCCCGCGTACCCCCCGTCCACCGGGTCCGCCGGTCGGGCACGGTCTTCCACGGGTTCATCGAGGGCCGGACCCTCGCGTCCCTCACCCCGCGCGGCCACCCCGTCGCCCCCGGCCACCTGCGGCAGATCATCGAGCGGTTCGTCTCCCTGAGCCGGCTGCGCCCCGGTGACCTGCACGCCCGCCTGCTCCGCGACACCCCCGGCCGGGCGCCGGAGCGCGGCGCCGCCCCGCCCGGGCCCGCCGCGGACGAGGGGCCCGGCCCGGGCGGAAGCAGTGCGCACTTCCTCCGCGAACTCCTCGCCTTCACCCGGGAACACGCACACCGCGCCCGCCTGCCGCAGTTCGGCCCGCTCTTCGCCCGCCTCGGCATCCCGCCGGACGTGCTGGGACCGCACTCCCGGCCGGCCGCCGAAGCCGCACAGCTGACCGACCGGCCACCCTGCCTGCTCCACGGTGACCTGCACCGGGCCAACTTCATCGTCGACCCGGCCGACGCGCTGTGGACCATCGACTGGGAGCTGGCCGCGTTCGGTGACCCGCTCTACGACCTGGCGACACACCTCTACCTGATGGACTATCCGCCCCGGCAGCGCTCCCAGGTCATCGACCAGTGGCGGCAGGCCGTCACCGCGGTACTGCCCGGAGCCGACGCCGGACTCGCGGACGACCTCCCCCGCTATCTCGCCTACAAACGCGCCCAGTCCGTCTTCGCCGACGTGGTCCGGCAGGCCGTCGCGGTCGGCGCCGCCCACGGCACCCCGGCGCAGGCCGACCGGCTCGGCCGTACCGCCAAGCTCGTGCACGACATCCTCGCCCGCGCCGCCGAACCGCTGGAGCTGACCGACGTGCCCAGCCCCGGAGCGATCGAGCTGGCGTACGCCGACCTGTGCGCAGCACCGCAGCTCCGCTGACCGCGACCACCGGCCGCTGCCCACCCCACGGAAACGCCTGCGACAATCACTGCCTGCCCGGCCGACGGCGCTGCCCCGGCAACGGGACGGCCGAGGCCCACGAACGGGGACACGGAGGATGGTGGCCGCAGTGCAGCCTCAGAACAACTCGGCTCGGATCAGCTCGGCAGAGTGCGTGATATTCGACTTCGACGGCCCGTTGTGCCACCTCTTCGCCCGGCACACCGCCGCCTCGGTGGCCGCCACACTGCGCGCGACCTACGCCGACGGCCCCGACGGCCCGGCCGCGGGCTGGCCCGAGACCTCCGACCCGCTGCGGCTGCTGACCGCCGCCTTCGACGACAGCACACTGCTGCCGCCGGAGAGCGCACGGCGGATGGAGCAGTCCCTGTCGAGCGAAGAGGTCGCCGCCGCGGCGGTCGCCTTCCCCACCGGATACGCGGACGCCCTCGTACGCACCCTGCACGCCACGGGCCGCACGATAGCCGTCGCCACCGACAACTCCGCCGAGGCCGTACGGCGCTACCTCGCCGGACGCAACCTGTTGGAACCCTTCGGCGAACGGCTGTGCGGACGGGTGTGCAACGGCACCGGCCTGCGACTGAAGCCCGACCCGGACTGCGTGCTGCGTGCCCTGGAGTCGACCGGCGCGGACGCGGCCGTCACGACGATGATCGGGGACTCCGCGCAGGACGCGACGGCCGCCCGAGCCGCCGGGGTCGGCTTCGTGGGCTACGCACGCAACGAGCGCAAGGCGCGGGAGCTGCGCGCGGCCGGAGCCGAATGGGTCGTCGGATCGCTGCGCGAGGTCCTGCTCACCGTCGACCCCCTGGCGCACGTCTGAAGAACCGTCCGCGGGGACGACTGCGAGGACGTCCTCCGGGAGGCCGCCGGGGCACCCTCGGGGAGGCCCGCGGATCGTCCGAGGAGAGCGCTCGGCCCCGGCAGACCCTCCGGCCCCCGCGGCGGTCCGTACGCTGGCCCCATGAGTGACGCACCCACCCCCGCGAGCGAAGAACCGGCACACGACCCCGAGGTCCTCGAACTGGCGCAGCGGATCTTCGACCTGGCCCGGCACGGCGACACCGACACCGTCGCCGCCTACGTCAGGGCGGGCGTCCCGGCGAACCTGACCAACGACAAGGGCGACAGCCTCCTGATGCTGGCCGCCTATCACGGTCACCCCGAGACCGTGCGCGCCCTCGTGGCGCAGGGCGCCGACCCCGACCGCACCAACGACCGGGGCCAGTCCCCGCTCGCCGGAGCGGTCTTCAAGGGCGAGGACGCGGTGGTGCGAGTCCTCGTCGAGGCGGGCGCCGATCCGCGTGCGGGGACACCGTCCGCCGTGGAGACCGCCCGGATGTTCGAGAAGCAGGAGCTGCTCGAACTCTTCGGGGAGCAGTAACCCCCGGCCGGCTCCGGCCCGCCGGAGTGGGCCGCGCGGCCGGCCCCTGTCCGAGCCCGCCGCGGGGCCTTCCCTTCATGGCATCAGCGGTCGGGGACGGGCCGGACGCCTTCGTTCGGAGGGCGTCCGGACGGCGGCGGCCCGCGGCCACCCGGTCAGGCGGACTCGTCGGCCCTGTCTGCCGACTTGCGGGCCTCGATGAGGAAGCGCGCCGAGTGGGCGACGAACGGCCCCTCGCGCTCTATCCGGTCGTGCAGCTCCCGCAGCCGGTCGCGGTACCGCTCCACGCTGAAGTCATGGACCATCCACACGACCTTGCGCAGGAAGTAGACCACCGCTCCGACGTCGAAGAACTCCATCCGGAGCCGCTCGGACCGCAAATCCACCACCGACAGCCCGGCCGCCTCGGCCGCAGCCCGCTCGTCCTCGGGCCGCCGCAGCCGACGGGCCTCCGGCTGGGGACCGAGGAAGTACTCCACCAGTTCGAACACCGACGCCGGTCCCACATGCTGAGCCAGATAGCTGCCGCCCGGCTCCAGCACCCGGGCGATCTCCGACCACCGGGCCCGCACCGGGTGCCGGCTGACCACCAGGTCGAACGCGCCGTCGGCGAACGGCAGCGGAGCCTCGTCCGTATCCGCGACGACGACCACGCCACGTGGACGCAGCAGCCCGGTCGCCTTGACCACGTTCGGCGGCCACGACTCGGTGGCGGCCATCACCGGCGGCAGCCGCTCCGCCCCCGCGAGCACCTCACCGCCGCCGGTCTGGATGTCGAGCGCGGCGGAGGCGGTGGCGAGCCGGGCGCTCATCTGCCGCTGATATCCCCAGGACGGCCGTTCCTCGGTCGCCCTGCCCTCCAGCCAGGAGAAGTCCCAGCCTTCTACGGAGACGGAAGCGGCCTCCGCCACCAGATCATCGAACGAGCGCACCATCCCGTCATCCTCACGGCTCGGCCCCGCCGCCGCCAACCGATTTCCACTGCCCCAGGCACCGACGCTGCCTCCGGACCGCTCCACCTCCTCAGGGCCGTCAGGGCCGTCAGGGCCGTCAGGGCCGTCAGGGCCGTCAGGGCCGTCAGGGCCGTCAGGGCCGTCAGGGCCGTCAGGGCCGTCAGGGGCCGTCAGGGGCCGTCAGGGGCCGTCAGGGCAGCAACGTGCTGATCCGCACCACCTCTCCCCGCTCCAGCGCAACATGGACGTCACCGTCCGGGCCGACGGCCAGGCCGTGTGGTTCGGATCCGGGCGTGGGCAGCGGATGCTCCACGAGGTGGCCGGAAGGGGCGCGGGCAGCCACGCGGTTGCCCGCCCACTCGGTGACCCAGCAGGTGCCGTCCGGGCCGACGGCCACTGCGTGAGGCCTCGACTGCCGGTCGGGCAGTGGGAACTCCTCGACCCGGCCGTCCAAGCCGATCCGCCCGAGCTGGCCGGCGCCGATCTCCGCGAACCACAGCGCGTCCGCTCCGGCGGCGATACCCACCGGTGCCGCTCCCGCAGTGGGCAGCTCGTACACGGTGACGCTGCCGTCGAGCGTGATCCGGGCGATCGCGTCCGCCTGGTTCAAGGTGCACCACAGTGCCCCGTCCGGGCCGGCTGCCAGCGCGGAGGGAAAACAGCCGTCGACCGGCAGGGGAAACTCGGTGACCTCGCCTTCCGTGGTGATCCGGCCGATGCGATGGGCGCTGGTCTCCGTGAACCAGAGTGCGCCGTCCCCGGCCGCCGCGATGCCGTACGGGCCGCACTCCGGTGTCGGGAGGGCGAAGGACGTGGTCTCCCCGTCGACCGTGATCCGACCGATGCGATGGTCCCTGGTACGGGTGAACCACAGGGCTCCGTCGGGCCCCGGCGTGATCACCGTCGGGCCCGAATCCGCCGCGTCCAGCGGAAAGGTCGTCACCCGGCCTTCCGGCGTGACGCGGGCCACGGCGCCCGCCGTCACGAGAGTGACCCACAGTGCCCAGTCCGGTCCCGCGGCGATGCCATAGGGGCCCGTCCCGGGGCCGAAGGCTGCCGTGGTGGTCACGGCCACCGGAGGCGCCGAAGGGGTCGGCTCCGGACCGTGGTCGGACTCGGAACGCGGCGCGTGTGCGGTGCTCGCTGGATCCTGACTCATCAACAACTCCTCTCTCCGGCCGCTCCCTCGGAGAGCGCCGCGTCCGGTTCTTCCAGTGCCAGCTGCGCACCCCGCCAGCGCTGCCGCAGCCTGCGGTCGTGGCTCACGACGACCACGGCGCCCTCGTAGGCGTGCAGGGCCTCCTCCAGCTCCTCGACCAGCGCGGGGGACAGGTGGTTGGTCGGCTCGTCCAGCAGCAGGATGTCGGCCGGCGTGGTCACCAGCCGGGCCAGGGCCAGGCGCTGCCGCTGGCCGGTGGAGAGCCGGGAGACGGGCACCTCCAACCGCTCCGGGGCGAACAGGCCCAGCGCCAGCAGCCGCCGGGTGTGCTCAGCTTGCGGCCCAGGGCGGCCGTGCGCGTAGGCGTCGAGCAGGGTCTGCTCCGATCCGCCGGAGATCTCCGGATCCTGGGACAGGTGGCCGATCGTGCCCCGGTGCGCGACCCGGCCGGTGTCCGGTACCGGCTTCCCTGCGAGGGCGTTCAGCAGGGTGCTCTTCCCCGCGCCGTTCGGCCCCGTCACCAGCAGTCGCTCGCCCGCCACGAGTGCCAGGTCGGTCCGCGCCAACCTGCCCCGGACCGCGATCCCCTCGGCCGTCAGCACCGTACCGCGCAGACCCCCGGTGCGTAGCTCGGGAGCGAACCGCAGCGGGACGGGCGGGGGCGGCACGGGGTCCGCCAGCAGTCGGCGCAGCCGTTCCTCGGCATTGCGGACCCGCCCGGCCAGGGACTGCTGTACGCGCCCGGCGGCCCGGTCGTAGGCCATCTTGTTGCCGTCCTTCATCGCCCTCCCGGGCGCCACCCTGCGGGCCGTGGTGGCGGCGGCCTCCCGGAGCCGTTCCACCTCGGCCCGCCGACGCTCGTACGCCTCGGCCCAGCGGCGGCGGGCTGCGGCCTGCTCCGCCAGATAACCCGCATAGCCGTTGCCGTAGCGGACCACCGTGTGGCGATCGCCGTCCACCTCCAGCAGCGTCGTCGCGACCCGTTCCAGGAAGGTGCGGTCGTGCGAGACGGCGAGAGTGGTGCCGCGGCGGGTCCGCAGATGCTCCTCCAGCCAGCGGAGCGCGGCGTCGTCCAGATGGTTGGTCGGCTCGTCCAGCAGCAGCACCTCGGGGCCCGCGGCCAGCAGCGCGGCCATCCGGAGCCGCACCCGTTCGCCACCCGAGAGGCCGCCGACGATGCGGCTGCGGGGCAGGAGCCCCAGTCCGAGACCGTGCAGCGCACGCTCGACGCGGGCCTCGGCGTCGTAACCGCCCCGCAGTTCGAACGCGGTCAGCAGGTCTCCGTACTCGGCGAGGGCCGATTTCTCGCCCTCCGCCATCGCCGCCTCCAGCGTGCGCAGGCGCCGCTCCATGGCGCGCAGCTCGCCCAGCGCACCGTCGATGACCTGCTGGACGGTCAGCTCCGAAGGAAGCGGCGCGTCCTGAGCGAGGTAGCCCACTCCTCCCTCGGCGTGCAGCACGACCTCTCCCGCGTCCGGCTTCTCGTGCCCCGCGAGCAGCCGGAGCAGGGTCGACTTGCCGGAGCCGTTCTCCCCGACGATCCCCGCTCGTTCACCCGCCGTGAGGGAGCAGCTCGCTCCGTCCAGAACCGTGCGGCCGTCGTACGACTTGGTGACGGCCGAAGCCGTGATCCGGGTAGCCATCCGTGCTCTCCAGGGCGATCAGGAATGAAGCGGCCAACGGGGACCGCGGGACCGGGTGAACGCTCTGGTAGAGCATCGACAACTCCTCTTCCGTGTCGCGGCGTGCGCGACGGGTGACTCCTCGGGCGCGACCGGCGGACTTTTACCGCGACGCATGTCGCGTTAAGATGTTGGCACGGCGAGCGCGGTCACGGCAAGGCGGAAAAGAGGGAAACCGCGGAAGCCGGACCGACACCGGTCGCGGACCCGGGTCGGCGGAGCCGGAGCGCGAGGCGAGGGAAGCGGGATGAACGCGACGTGACAGCAGAGGAACACAGGCCGGAGAAGCCGGCCCGGCACGCACGAAAGCCGGGCGGCACGGACGGCGGCAGGGAGCAGGCCCGCCCGGGCCGGGACAGCCAGGGCAGTCGGGACAGCGAGGACAGTCGGGACTCCGACCGTGACCCGGAAGCCGCCCGAGGTGACGAGGGGCCCCTGGACAGCGGTGCGGCCCGGAGCGCCGGCGCCCGGCGGCCGGGCGGACGCACGGCGCGCGTGCGCGAGAAGGTACTGGAGGCCGTCGGCCCGCTGCTGGTCGAGTACGGCTTCGACGGGCTGACCGTGGACGCCGTCGCGGCCCGCTCGGGCGTGCACCGCGCCACGGTCTACCGCCGCTGGCGGGACGTGGGCGGCCTGCTGGCCGACGCGCTCGACGCGGCGGGCGACGACGGCTGGCGCCCGCCCGACACCGGCTCCCTGGAGGGCGACCTGCGAGCGCTGAACGACGAGGTGCAGGAGGCGTTGACCGAGGAGCCCTCGCTCGCACTGGCCATGATCGCCGCTTCCTTCCGCTCGGAGGAGGCGGCGCGATCGCTGCGGCGGTTCTGGGACGAGCGCTACGCGCGCTGCACCGTGGTCGTGGACCGCGCAGTGGCGCGCGGGGAGCTAGAACCGCCCGTCGACGCGCGGAAGCTCGTGGTGAGTTCCACCTCTCCCGTCTACCACCACCGGGTACTGCTGCACGCTCCATCCGACCCGGAACTGCCCGCAGAGGCGGCCCGCGCAGCGGTGCTCGCCGCGCGGGCCGGGGCGTTCCGCAGCCCGCCCGGCGCCCCCTCCGGACGCCGGGCGGCGGATCAGGCCGCCGCAGAGGCCGGACCCGGGACATGAGCCGGGGCCGGGCCGGGGCCAAGCCCGGGACCTGACCAGGACCGGGCAGGGACTCGATCGGAACCGGGGCCGGACCGGGACCGAGGGTGGAACCGGAGCTGCACCCGGGACCGGAGAGCGGGGCCGGGATCCCGACCCGCCCGGTCCGCCCGACCCGCCCGGCTCGTCCGCCGTCCGCGGTCGGCCCCGAACCGTGCCGCGCCCCGCACCGCAGAAGGCAGCAGGGGGCAGCAGGGGGCAGCAGGAGCGAGCGGACGCCCCGCCAAGGCGAATCCACCGGGGAGCTGCACGGTCACCTTCTGGTGCCCACGGCACCGAAAAGTGCGTTCTTCCACGTCAGAAAGCACTCTCTTATGGTGCTCGAGTATCCATAAGAGACCGTACGACGTCTGAACGCGCGGGCCCCGCACCCGTACACAAGGAGGCGCACAGCATGCCCGTGACTCTCGTGAACCCCGCCGGACTGCCCGCGATCGACGCCTACCGGCAGGTGTCGATCGCCTCCGGATCGCGACTCGTCTTCGTCGCCGGACAGGTGTCCCGGGACGCCGAGGGGACCACCGTCGGCGAGGGAGACCTCGCCGCGCAGGTCGAGCAGTGCTACCGGAACATCGGCACGGCGCTGGCCGAGGTCGGCGGCACCTTCGAGAACGTGGCGAAGCTGACCTTCTACGTCGTCGACTGGACACCCGACAAGATGCCCCGGCTCATGGAGGGGGTCTCGAGGGGTGCCGCGGCAACAGGTGCGGCTTCGACCCCGCCGGCCACGCTGCTGGGCGTCGCGGCGCTCGACATCCCCGAACATCTCGTGGAAATCGAGGCCACCGCGGTCCTGGAGTGACAAGCCGCCTTTCGCGGGCGGTGCCGCAGGGCGGCTATCGGCGCATCGGACGACTTCTGAACCGCAGTTCGGAAGCACGTTGCACACTCCCCGCCACTCTTAACGTATAGCGCACCGGGGGCCTTGCCACAAGCCCCCGGTGATGCACCAGAATCACGGTCCGAGACCAGAACCTGGCTAAATCAGGGATTCGCGTATTTCACGTGCTATGCGGCGTATTCGCGAGCTGGTCGCCGTGCGGACGCGCAAGGGCGGACCGTCGGTGCGGCCACAGCGCGGACGCGGAACACGAAAACGGTCGTCGAGGCGGCCGCTCGGTACGGAGTGCCGGGACGGGCCCGCCGCGCTGTGGGCGCAGTGGAGCGGCCGGCCGGAAGGCAGTCGGGGAGATGGGGGATTCGATGATCGACGTGATCGTGGCCGGTGGCGGGCCGACCGGAATGATGCTGGCCGCGGAGTTGCGGCTGCACGGGGTGCGGGTGGTCGTATTGGAGAAGGAGGCGGAGCCGACCACGGTGGTCCGCGCGCTCGGCATGCACGTGCGCAGTATCGAGATGATGGACCAGCGCGGCCTGCTGGAGCGCTTTCTCGCACTGGGCAAGCAGTACCCGGTGAACGGGTTCTTCGCCGGCATCAGCAAGCCGCACCAGGTGCGTCTGGACACCGCGCACGCGTACGTCCTCGGTATCCCGCAGCCCCGCACCGAACAGCTGCTGACCGAACACGCGGTGGGGCTCGGCGCCGAGCTCCGGCGCGGCTGCGAGGTGGTCGGACTGAGCCAGGACGCACAGGGGGTGACGGCGGAGCTGGCCGACGGCACCCGGCTGCGCTCGCGCTGTCTTGTCGGCTGCGACGGCGGCCGCAGCACGGTGCGCAAGCTGCTCGGCGTGGGCTTCCCAGGCGAGCCCAGCAGGGTCGACACGCTGCTGGGCGAGATGGAGGTGGGCGTACCGGCGGAGACGCTGAACAGCGTGATGGCGGAGGTCCGGAAAACTCAGCGCCGGTTCGGTGCCATGCCTCTCGCCGACGGGGTGTACCGCCTCATCGTGCCCGCCGCCGGAGTGGCCGAGGACCGCACGGTCCCGCCGTCCTTCGAGGAGTTCCAGCAGCAGCTCCGGGTGCATGCGGGGACCGACCTCGGTGTGCACTCGCCGCGCTGGCTCTCCCGCTTCGGTGACGCCACGCGGCAGGCCGAGCACTACCGGACCGGCCGGGTCCTGCTGGCGGGCGACGCGGCGCACATCCACCCGCCGACCGGTGGGCAGGGACTCAATCTCGGCGTCCAGGACGCGTTCAACCTCGGCTGGAAGCTGGCGGCCGAGGTCAACGGCTGGGCGCCGGAGGGGCTGCTGGACAGCTACCACGCGGAACGGCACCCGGTGGCCGCCGAGGTACTGGTCAACACCCGTGCGCAGATGGAGCTGCTCTCGACCGAACCGGGGCCGCTGGCGGTGCGCCGACTGGTCTCGGAACTGATGGACTTCGAAGAGGTGCACCGGTACCTGAACGAGAAGCTCACCGCCATCGGGATCCGGTACGACTTCGGCGAGGACGGTCACCCGCTCCTCGGCCGGCGGCTGCGGGACGTGGAGCTGAAGCGGGGGCGGCTCTACTCGCTGCTGCACGCCGGCCGCGGGCTGCTGCTCGACCAGACCGGTCGGCTCTCGGTCGAGGGCTGGGCCGACCGGGTCGACCATGTGGTGGACGTCGCCGAGGAGCTGGACGCACCCGCCGTCCTGCTGCGGCCGGACGGACATGTGGCCTGGGCCGGCGAGGACCAGGCGGAGCTGCTCGACCGCCTGCCGCGCTGGTTCGGCGCCCCGGCCGACTGCACCCCGGCCGACTGACCGACCCCCGGCGCCCGGACGCGAGCACGGCGGAACTCGGCTGTACGTCCCGCTCACGTCCGGACGACGGAGGTCATTCCCGCGCTGCTGCTCGGGCGTCCGCAGCCGGGGCGTCGAGGGCCGCCACGTCGAAGCCGGCGTCGGCCAGGACGGCGGCAGCCACTCCCCGGCCGATCTGTGCCAGCCCGACCAGCAGGTCCTCGCAGTCGATGCGGGCCGAGCAGCGTTGCGCGGAGCGCTCTTCGGCGAGGGCGATGGCCTTGCGGGAGTAGGGGGTCCAGGCGATGCGTTCGGCTGCCCGGGAGGCTCCCATGCTCAGCCGGGTTCCGACGGACCGGTGGACGGCCTCCGGTGGGACACCCGCGGCCCGCAGGAGTGCGGTGGCGCTGTTGTCCTCTGCTGTCAGCCCCCGGAGCAGGTGCTCGGTGCCGATGTAGTTGTTGCGGTGATGCACCGCTGCCTCCTTGACGTGGACCATCGCCCGGCGGAGTCCGTCGGTCATCGTCTCGGGGCCGTAGCGCTTGTGCGGGGCGTGGAAGCGCTGTTGGACGGCCTGCCGGGTCACCCCCAGGGCCGCGCCGATCTCCGTCCACGAGGCGCCGTGCATCCGGCAGTGCTCGACGTAGTCCTCGACCAGGTCGTCGGCCAGGGTCTGGAGTTCGGCTGCGACTCCGGCGGCGGCCGAGAGCAGCGCGAGCCAGTCGGGCTGTTCATTCCCGTCGGGGCGGTGCGCGGTGTCGCATCGCCGGTCGACTTCTGCGATGAGGTCGTCCAGGTCCGAAAGCGGCATGAGGCAAGTACGCCTTGACAGTTCTGGATTGTCAAGGCGTACTTGCCTCCCATGGAGCCGAGGACGGGCAGCGCCCGGAGCGGGCTGCCCTGTCCCGGATGAGTGTGGCAAGGGTGAGGCTCAAACTGCGACGCCTACGGTCGACTTGAAGGGCGGCGGCTGTCCCGCTCAACCGTGGGCAGCCGCCTCCGGGATCCGCCTCTCCGATCAGATGGCCGTTGTTCTGGCCACCTTCTGGGAAATCATCGAGGCGCCAGGCAGGTGTCTTTCGCGATCTGGGCGTCGCCGTCAGCTCGCCACGTTCACTCGCGTGGGACGGACTGCACGGTCAGGGCCTTGCCCGGCTGCAATCCATTGGTGTACTTCGGCACCCGACGGGATCATGAGTTGCCGCCGCGTCGCGCCCGGGACGGCGGTCGCTCATGTGCCGACCTGGAGGAATCCTGTATGACCCTTGCGCCGATAGTCCGACGCGTGCTTGGTGACGGCCCATTTGCCGAGATGGGAGAACCTGCTCTGGCCGTCGTTGACGAGCGCTCGCGGACGGTCGCTGTGGGTGGGGACCTCGGGCATGTCCAGTGGAGGGGCAGCGGGACCGCGGACTCCCGATGGACGGGGCACCGGATCGGTGTCTATGAGCAGGACGGGCTGCGGTGTCAGCATCTGGTGCGGTCGAGGTACCCCGTTCGGTCTCTCGCCTTCCACCCGGTTCTTTCCCTGTTGGCCGTTGGTACGGGGCAATACGACGGCGGCTACTCGTTCGAAGGCGAGCTGCTGCTGATTCACCTGGAGTCCGGCGACGTGGTTTCCGCCCTGCAGTACCCACGGGAGGTGCTTGGCGTGGAATGGCGTAGCGAGACGGCACTTCATCTGGTCGTGGCGCCATGTGATGACTGGGAGAACCCTGAGGCACACGAGCAGGGGCATGCGGTCGTTGTGGCTCGCTCGGACTGGCGCGCCGTCGGACAGGGGCAGATCCCCGCCCGGGAGCTGGCTGCCACCGCGGAGCCGGTCGTCCCGCCGGAACACAGCGCCGAGGCCCGCCGAATCCTCGCGGACCTCGCGGCCTCGGCCGGTCGACAGTGGTCCGTGCGCCGGCGGGTGTGGGCTGTCGAAGGTACGGAGGACGGCCGCGTGCTGGCCGCTCTGGACGGAGTCCTGGCGGAGTCGTGGCTGCGATCAGGAGACCTGCAATGGGCGGTCGAGGACGAGGAAGGCGGCCGACAGCTGGTTCTGGCCTCCGACGGCACATCGGTCTGGACTAACGCCGAACGCCGCAGTCGCCGCAAGGGACGGCACTGGGAGACGTCCGCACCCCGGCTGGCCCGAATCGCTGTCGACACAGGGCAAGTGCTGGAGACCCTGAGTCCAGGCGTGTTCACGGTTCTCGTCACAGTCGACCACAGGGCGATCCTGAGGCCGTTGGACGGCCGTCGCAAGCGTCCCGAACGGCTGCTGATGTTCGACCTCGACGGTCCGGTAGACGGTCCGGAGGTCAGCCACTTCGACTTGTTCAATCACCCGTTCGCCGTCCGCCGCGCGAGCCGTCCCTACATCTTGGTCGGCACTGACCCGGACAAGCCGCACAGGGACAAGTGGGTCACCGCCCTGGACGCCGATGGGACGTTGCAGCGGCTCTTCCCTCACTCCTGGGTGCCGGAGGAGCATCACTTCGGGGGTCCTGCGGTCGAAATCGGGCAGTCCCTGGTCTATGCCGGCGCCGTTCACCACGGTCAGGGGCTCCAACCCGGTGGCGCCTACGTCGTGCGGCGATCCCTGAACGGCTCAGTGCAGTGGCAGTACCGCACCGATCATCCCGCCACCGACCTCGACACCGACGGGGACACCGTCTACGTGGCCTACAACTCCGGTGCCCTGACAGCACTGGACGCCAACGACGGCTCGGTGCGATGGCACACCGAGCTCAAGGTCGGCGGAGCACCGACCACGGCACTGTCCCTCGCTGTGGCGCCCCAAGGGCACTTGATCATCGGGACCGTCGACGGCCGGATCCTGGAGTGCCCGCCTCGGCCGTGACCCCGAGAGCGAAGCCTTGGTTCTTCGTGGTTCGCATGTCTCATGAGGCGAGACCATCTGCTCGTGAGGTGCCATGTGGCTGACCCGCTTGGGGGCGGATTGAATTGACGCGGCCACCAGAGGCGGATACTCCGCCGGCTGCTGCTCCCGCCTGGATGACTCGGGCGCAAGAGCTTCCCAACTGTGTGTTCAGCGTCCGTAGGACGGAGTGCGGCGCAGAAGTCCGCGCATGATGAGCGGAGGCCACCACTCTGGGGTGCTCGGTGCCGCCGGTGGACGGGCCGGGCCGGTGCTGAGCACGGCGAAGCCCTCCGAGGCCAGCAGATGCCCCAGCAGCACGACACTCGCGGCCTGGGCGTCATCGACCAGGCGGACCGATGTGCCGTGCAGGGCGGCGCGATGAGCGGGACGCAGCGGCGGGTCAGAAAGAGCCGGACAGATCGGCAGATGGTCAAGGTTGACTGCGACACGCGACCAGATGGTTCAGACAGACCGAGATTGGGTCACCTTCAGCGAGACGCGTCACGTCGCGCTCAGTGACAGGCACTCGCGACGGCCATGACGCACACTTGCAAGCAAGGTGCTTGCAATAGTTAGCAATGAGGTGCATGCTGTGTGCATGGCCTCGCTCAACGTAGGGAACCTCGGCGAGTTCCTGCGGGAACAGCGCCGGACCGCGAAGCTGTCGCTGCGGCAGCTCGCGGAGGCCGCCGGCGTCTCGAACCCGTACCTGAGCCAGATCGAGCGCGGCCTGCGCAAGCCCAGCGCGGAGATCCTGCAGCAACTCGCCAAGGCGCTGCGGATCTCGGCGGAATCGCTCTATGTGCAGGCCGGAATCCTCGACGAGCGGGACCGGGAGGACCTGCTCCAGGTTCCGGCCGCGATCCTCGCGGACTCCACGATCAACGAGCAGCAGAAGCAGGCGCTGCTCCAGATCTACGAGTCGTTCCGCAAGGAGAACGCGCAGCAGCGGGCGGCCGCCCCCGACACGGCGGATCCGCCGGCGGCGGGGGCACCCGCGGCGGAGCCCCCGGCAGGCGGAGTAAGCACAACAAGCTGAGCAAGGACAGCGAGGGGCCGCGACGGTGCGGGCCACCGGCACCGGGCCGCGGGCGTCGGCCCCCTCGCGACGGACGGCCTCATCAGGCGAGTTGAGCCACGAAAGGCGAACCCTCATGCCCATCGCGAATGACCTGCGCAAGACCCTCACCGACCCGACACCCCTCTATGCCGCCGCGGGCGTCGTCGACAAGCTCCGCGAGGAGGCACCGCAAGCCCTCGCCGCGGTCCGCGAGACGGACCCCAAGGAGGTGCAGGCGCGGCTCACCCAGCAGGCCAAGGAGACCCAGGTCAAGGTGAGCGAGACCCTCGGCGGGCTGGACACCGACATCAAGAAGCTGCGCGAGCAGGCCCAGCACTTGGCACTGCAGGGAGTCGGCGTCGCTGCCGAGTACGCGGTCAAGGCGCGGGAGACGTACGACGAGCTGGCCGTGCGCGGTCGCGAGGCCGTGAAGAACTGGCGCGGCGAGAGCGGCGACGACACCCCCGAGGTGACCGTCGAGCGCGAGCCGGCCCAGGCTGTCAAGATCGCCGAGCCGCCGGCCGAGGAAACCGCCGAGGGAACCTCCGGAGCCGCTCCGCGCGGCACCTCCGCCGGCTCCACGAGCGGCACCCGCGGCAGCACCGGCTCCGCCCCCTCCGACAAGAGCGCGGGCAAGAGCACGACCGCGAAGAGCACCGGGACCACGGCGTCGAAGAGCACCACGGGCAGCGGCAGCGCCAAGTCCGCCTCCGGCTCTGCCGCCTCCTCCGGCGCCAAGAAGACCGGCACGACCCGCTCCACCACCTCCGGCGCCCGGAAGTCGGCTCCGAAGTCCGACTCCTGAGCGGCCCGCGAGCGCCGCGGAGCGGGCCGGGCACCGTACGCGGTCCCGGCCCGCTCCGCGAGCGCTGCGGTACGGTTGCGGCAAGCCCTTCGAGTCCTCCGCCATCCCTCCGAGCCACGTGACCACCGCGACGACTGCGACCGAGGCGACCGAGCAAGGCACCGACACCGACCGGGAGTGTGAGCACCATGCTGTTCGCGGGCTTTCAGGCCACTGTCTTCGGGCTGATCAGCATTGTGCTGCTCGCCCTGGCGGTGTTCACCTTCGTGGACGCCGCCTTCCGGCGCGAGGACGCCTTCCGGGCCGCGGACAAGCAGAACAAGCAGTTCTGGCTGATCATCCTGGGGATCGCCGTCCTGGTGAACCTCGTGGTGCAGATGTTCCTGCTGCAGATCATCGGACTGATCGCCACGATCGTCTACATGGTCGACGCCCGCCCGGCGCTCAAGCAGGTCATGGGCAACGGCCGGGACCGCCGCCCGCGCGGCGGCAGCAGCAGCGACGGCCCGTACGGGCCGTTCAACGGCAGGTGACCGCTCGCGGCTCACTCTCCTGCGACGGCCGCCGACGCGCCGTGCGGTGACGTGCGGTGACGTGCGGAACCCTGAGGGAATCCTGAGCACGGTCGCCGGGAGCCCGGGGGAACGCTCCCGGCGGGAGCCCGGCAGGGCGCCGGAGCACGATCCGGCCGCGGAGCCCGGGACGCCACGTCTGACGGGCCGGGCCGCTATGCCTGAAGGCCCCGGTCCAGCAGCAGCACGGCCACGTCGTCCGTGAGCTCCCCGCCGTTGAGCCGGCGCACCTCGTCCATCGTCCCGTCGAGCAGCCGCTCGCCCTGCGCGCCCTCGGCCATCCGCCGGGCCACGATGTCGAGCATCCCCTGCTGGCCGAGCCGCTCCCGGCTCGGCCCGGTGCCCTCGGCCGAGCCGGCCCCGGCGCGGGGCTCCTCCGCGCGGCCGCCGTGCACCCGGCCCTCGATCAGCCCGTCCGTGTACATCATCAGACTCCAGGAACGGCCCAGTCGGACCTGGCGGCGCGGCCAGCGTGCGTGACGCAGCAGTCCCAGCGCGGGACCGTTCTCCCCTTCGGGCAGCAGCCAGGGCGCAGCCCCCGCGTCGGCTCCGGCGAACAGCGGCGAAGGGTGCCCGGCCAGGCAGACGCCCGCGCTGCGGCCGTCTGCCGCGATGTCGACGGTGCACAGCGTCGCAAAGATCTCCTCGCTGCTCCGCTCGTTCTCCAGCACCTTCTGCAGGGTGCTCAGCAGCGCGTCCCCGCACAGTCCGGCGAAGGTCAGGGCGCGCCAGGCGATCCGCAGCTCGACGCCGAGCGCCGCCTCGTCGGGCCCGTGGCCGCACACGTCGCCGATCATCGCGTGGACCACGCCGTCCGGGGTGCGGACCGTGTCGTAGAAATCGCCCCCCAGCAGCGCTCGGGAGCGGCCGGGCCGGTACCTGGCGGCGAACCGGAGGTCGCTGCCCTCCAGCAGCGGCCGGGGCAGCAGCCCGCGCTCCAGCCGGGCGTTCTCCTGGGCCCGCAGCCGGCTCTCGGTGAGCTGGCGCTGGGCCAGGTCGGCACGCTTGCGCTCCACGGCGTAGCGGACGGCGCGCATCAGCAGCCTGCCGTCCAGCTCGTCACGGAAGAGGTAGTCCTGGGCGCCGACCCGGACGGCCTCGGCAGCCCGCTCCGCGTCACTGCCGTCGGTGAGCGCCAGGACGGCGTGCCGCGGGGCCATCCGCAGGACCCGGTGCAGGATGTGCAGCTCGTCGGAGTCCGGAGCCGGTCCGGCACCGGAAAGGGACGAGGCTCCCGAATTCTGCGCTCCGGACACGTGGGCCCCGGACGCGAGGGCTCCGGACGCGGACGCGCCGGGTTCGGCGGCGGCACCGGCCTCCGCCGAGGCGCCTCCCGCTCCCGCGTCTCCCGGGGCACCGGACGTCGGCCCGGGCGCGGTCTGCGTCGCCTCGGCCGCGGGTCCCTCGAACGGGGCCTCCTCGGCCTGCCCGCGAAGCTCGCACGGCAGTGCGAGATCCAGCAGGATGCAGTGGACGTCGTCGGTGAGCAGCCGTGCGGCCTCGGTGAGGTTGCGGGCGGTACGGACCCGCACGGGCCGACCGTAGGCGTCGAGCATGCGGGGCACGCTCAGCGCACCGGTCGGATCGTCCTCGACGACCAGCAGGGTCAGGCTGCTGCCGGGTCCCTGCGCAGCCTGCCGGGCCGACGCGTCGGCGGCCTGTGCCAGCGCCCCGGCCTGGGGCGCGCTTACGGGCATGCGGAAAACCTCTCCCTCCCCCGAGGGCGTGGTGTGCGCCGAGCGGCGGCCACCATGGGTGAGCCCGGAACGGCGCGCGGTGGTGGGGCGCTCGTCATCCCGGGCTGTCGGACAGGACCTTAGCGTCCGCGTGCGGATGGACGGAATGGCCGACGATAATCCGTCACTGTCATATGCCCGCGCCACAACGGGAATTCACGCCGCTATGGCCCCGTTTCCCCCCGCCCCCGCATGACCAAGCTCACGCGCTGGAAAACGGGGCGCCGCACCGCCCCACCCGGGATATCCCCGCACGTCCTGCTTTGCGCGATGAACGCCCTTTCACCTGTCGGACAAAGAGGTTCTTTCACCAGTCGAGAAGGGGTGAAATCCGGACAGGACACCCTTCACCGGCCGAAGAGCCGACGAGCGCCGACGAGCGCCGACCGAGGAGAGCCCTGCCCGAACGGACAGGACCCTTGACTACTTGTCCGGACGGACGACACCCAGGATCGGCATGCTGCCCGCGCCCTCGATGGTGATCTGCCGGCCGGTGCGCGGGGCGTGCAGCAGCGCGCCGTCGCCGACGTAGATCCCCACGTGACTGGCGTCCTTCTTGTAGATGATCAGATCACCGGGCCGCATCTTCCGGATCGGGACGTGCGGCAACTGCTTCCACTGTTCCTGCGAGGTACGCGGGATCCGCACCCCCGCCGCCTCCCAGGCCCGCATCGTCAGTCCGGAGCAGTCGAAGGTGTCGGGGCCCTCGGCACCCCACACGTAATCCTTGCCCAGCTGCTTGGTGGCCCATTCGATGGCGCGCCGGCCGGCCGGGGACGCCTTGCCGTCGAGCCCCTTCAGCACGCCCGACCCGATCCACTCGGCCTGCCGCGCCCTGGCCGCCTCGTCCTGCAACTCACGCAGCCGCTCCCGCTCCTCCTTCTTCAGGCCGGACTCGATCTTCTCGGCCTGCTTCAACTGCGCGGTGATCTTCTTCTTGGCGGCAGCCTTCTTCTTGCGGTTCCGCTCCAGCTTCCTCCACTCGTCGGTGGCGTCGGCCGAGTATCCGCGAAGCCGAGCCCGGGTCCTGGTCAGGGAGCCGAGGAGCCCGCGTGTGGCGTGCTGCCCCTTGCGGGCCAGGGAGACGCCCCGCAGGAACTTCTCCGGGTCGTCGCCGAGCATCAGCGTGGCGGCGTCCGGCATGCCGCCGTTGCGGTACTGCGCCCGGGCCATGGCGCCGGCCGACTTGTTGAGTTCGTCCAGTTCGCCCTGGGTGGTCTCGATGCGCTGGGACAGCTTGGCGACGTGCTTCCGCTGCTTGTCGACGGCGGCCTCGGCCGCGTTGTAGGCGTCCGTCGCCGAGCCGGCCTTGTCGTGCAGCTTCTCGATCTGCTTGCGGATCTGCTCGAGGGTCGGTTTGCCGGTGCCGCCCGGCTCGTCGGCCCCGGCCCGGGAACCGGCCCGGGTGCCGCCGGGGTCCGGCTTCCCCGGCGCGGCGTACGCGGCACCCGGAGCGAGTCCGGCCAGCAGTGCCATGGTGCAGGCCGCCACGAGCCCGTACCGGACGGACGGGAGGGTCGAGCTGGTCTGCGGCCGTGTCACCCGGGCCACCCCCTGAATGTGGTCAACTTTGGCCGACGCAGCGTGATAGTGCCATGCCCGGCCGGAAGAGAACAGAGGAATGTACTGACGAGTATCCACAGGCGCGGCCGCGGAGCGGACCTCTTGGAGGGGCACCGGGCTGACCGCCGAGGTTCACTCGGCGTTCACTCAGCTCCGTCGGCCGCTTCACCTGATCTGTCTAATTTCGGCCTTACCAAGCGCGCGGCACAGCCTGGATCAGGAACCGCGCCCCGTAGCCAGAGACCCGACGGCCGGCCGGCCGTCGCTCCCGGGCCCAGGAAGGAACTGAACGAAAGTGAAGCTTCAGCGCACACTCCGGCTCCGCACCGCCGCCGTCGGCGCCCTCACGGTCTGTGGCGCCCTGGCCCTGAGCGCCTGCGGCTCGGACGACAACTCCGGCGGCTCCGGCAGCGACACGACGAAGGCGGCCAGCAAGATCAAGTGCGAGGGTGAGGGCAACCTCCTCGCCTCCGGCTCCAGCGCCCAGAAGAACGCCATGGACATCTGGACGCAGACCTACCAGTCCGCCTGCGGCAACACTCAGATCAACTACAAGCCCACCGGATCCGGCGCGGGCATCCAGGAGTTCCTGCAGGGCAAGACGGCCTTCGCGGGCTCCGACTCGGCGCTCAAGCCGGACGAGGTCGCCAAGTCCAAGAAGGTCTGCAAGGGCGGCCAGGGCATCGATCTGCCGATGGTCGGCGGCCCGATCGCGGTCACCTACCACCTGGAAGGCGTCGACGGCCTGGTGCTGGACGCGGACACGCTGGCCAAGATCTTCGACTCGAAGATCACCAAGTGGAACGACCCCGCGATCAAGAAGCTCAACCCGGACGCGAAGCTCCCCGGCAAGAAGATCCAGGCCTTCCACCGGTCCGACGAGTCGGGCACCACGGACAACTTCACCAAGTACCTCAACACCGCCGCACCCTCCTCCTGGAAGCACGAGCCGGAGAAGGCCTGGGCGGGCAAGGGCGGCCAGGGCGCCGACGGCTCCTCCGGCATCGCCACCAACGTCAAGCAGAACGACGGCTCCATCGGCTACGCGGAGCTCTCCTACGCCACCGGCAACGACCTGGACACGGTCAAGCTGGACACCGGTGCCGCGGAGCCCGTCGACGCCACCGCGGACAACGCCTCCAAGGCCATCGCGGACGCCAAGGTCGTGGGCCAGGGCAAGGACCTCTCCCTGGAGCTGAACTACAAGACCGAGTCCGAGGGTGCCTACCCGATCGTCCTGGTGACGTACGAGATCGCCTGCGACAAGGGCAACAAGAAGGAGTCGCTGGACGCGACGAAGTCCTTCCTCAAGTACACCGCGAGCGAGGACGGCCAGAAGGCCCTCAAGGAGAAGGGCTACGCCCCGATCCCCGACGAGATCATCACCAAGGTCCGTTCGACCATCGACGGCCTGAGCTGAGCAGACCCCGCCGCCACGGCGGGACCCCGACGGCGTGGACCGGCGGTGCCCAGCGCACCGCCGTCCACTCCACCACGCAAACCCGCGCCCTGAATATCACGAAAGTCCCGATCACCGGGGTGCGAACGATCCGGTGCACCGCCAAGGGGCCGCGTCGCGGAGCCATACCGCGCGCACAGCGGCCCGCACCGTCAGACCGGAGAGATCATGGCTACCGAAACCCCTCCCGCGACAGCGGCCTCCGCGAAGGGCGCCACTCGCAAGGGTGACCGAATATTCCTCGGGCTCTCCCGGGGATCCGGGATCACCCTTCTGGCGATCATGGCCGCGATCGCCGTCTTCCTGACCTGGCGGGCAGCGCTCGCCATCGGCGCCGACGAGGCCAACTTCCTCACCAGCTTCGAGTGGGACGCCAATGCGGACCCGCCCCGCTTCGGCATCGCCGTCCTCGCGTTCGGCACCGTCGTCAGCTCCCTCCTCGCGATGGTGCTCGCGGTGCCGGTGGCCGTCGGCATCGCCCTGTTCATCTCGCACTACGCGCCGCGCAAGCTGGCGGCGCCGCTCGGCTACGTCATCGACCTGCTGGCCGCCGTCCCCTCGATCGTGTACGGCCTGTGGGGTGCGCTCTTCCTCGTTCCGCACCTGACCGGCCTCTACACCTGGCTGGACACCTACCTCGGCTGGACCGGGCTCTTCACCTACCACGGCGGCGCCGCCCGCTCCCTCTTCACGGTCGGCATCCTGCTCGCGATCATGATTCTGCCGATCGTCACCAACGTCTCCCGCGAGGTCTTCCGGCAGTCGCCGAAGATGCAGGAGGAGGCGGCCCTCGCACTGGGCGCCACCCGGTGGGAGGTCATCCGCATGTCGGTGCTGCCCTTCGGCCGCTCCGGCATCATCAGCGCCTCCATGCTGGGCCTCGGCCGGGCGCTGGGCGAGACGATGGCCGTCGCCACGGTCCTCTCCCCCAGCTTCCTGATCAAGGCCAGCCTGCTGGAGCCCGGCGGCGGCACCTTCGCGCAGAACATCGCCGCCGGCTTCAAGGAGGCCGGTTCCACGGGCCGGGACGCACTGATCGCCTCCGGCCTGGTCCTCTTCATCATCACCCTGCTGGTCAACGGTGCGGCCCGGCTGATCATCGCGCGCCGCAAGGAGTACTCGGGAGCGAACGCATGAGCCGGACCGCTGTGGCCGACGCCCCCGTCGACAGGGCGGCACCGCCGGTGAGCACCCTGCGGCAGCCGCGGCTGCCACGCTGGGCGCCGCTCGGCCTGGCCGCCGTCGCCGCCGTGCTCGGCATCGGAATCGGACTGGTGGGCGGACTGGACAGCCGCCTGCAGTGGGGACTGATCGCCGCCGTCCTCTACCTCGGCCTCACCGCGGTGCTCGCGGGCACCGTGGAGGGGACCAGGCAGGCCAAGGACCGGCTGGCGTCCAGCCTCATCTGGGTCTGCTTCCTGCTGGCCGTCGTCCCGCTGGCCTCCCTGCTGTGGGAGACCCTCGTCCGCGGCGCGAAGGTCCTGGACGGCTACTTCCTGACCCACTCCATGAGCGGAGTGATCACACTGGAGCCGGGCGGCGGCGTCTACCACGCCCTGATCGGCACCCTGGAGCAGGTCGGCCTGGCCACCGTGATCTCGGCGCCGCTCGGGCTGCTGACCGCGGTCTACCTGGTCGAGTACGGCACCGGCAGGCTGGCCAAGGCCATCACCTTCTTCGTGGACGTCATGACCGGCATCCCCTCGATCGTCGCCGGTCTGTTCATCCTCTCGTTCTGGATCATCATTCTCGACTTCGGCTACTCCGGCTTCGCGGGCGCCATGGCGCTGGCGATCCTGATGATGCCGATCGTCGTGCGCTCGACGGAGGAGATGCTCAAGCTCGTCCCCAACGAGCTGCGCGAGGCGTCGCTGGCGCTGGGCGTACCGAAGTGGAAGACGATCATCAAGGTCGTGCTGCCGACCGCGATCGGCGGCATCACCACCGGCATCATGCTCGCCGTCGCGCGCATCGCCGGTGAGTCGGCCCCGATCCTGCTGCTGGTCTTCGGCTCCGCCGAGATCAACAACAACCCCTTCGACGGCGCGCAGTCCTCGCTCCCGTACTTCATCTACGAGCAGTGGGCCCTCGGCAACGAGGCGTCCTACGACCGCGCCTGGGCAGCCGCCCTCGTCCTGATCGCCTTCGTGATGATCCTCAACCTGGTCGCCCGCGGCATCGCCCGCTGGAAGGCCCCCAAGCACTAAGAGAGTGATTTCCATGGCCAAGCGCATCGACGTCAGCGGCCTCTCCGCCTACTACGGCAGCTTCCGCGCCATCGACGACATCTCCATGACCGTGGAGCCCCGCTCCGTGACGGCCTTCATCGGCCCCTCCGGCTGCGGCAAGTCCACCTTTCTGCGCACCCTCAACCGGATGCACGAGGTCACCAACGGCGGCCGCGTCGAGGGGAAGGTGATGCTGGACGACGAGGACCTGTACGGCGCGGGCGTCGACCCCGTCTCCGTGCGCCGCACCGTCGGCATGGTCTTCCAGCGGCCCAACCCCTTCCCGACCATGTCGATCTACGAGAACGTCGCGGCGGGACTGCGGCTCAACGGCGACCACCGCAAGAAGGACCTCGACGAGGTCGTCGAGCGCTCCCTCAAGGGCGCCAACCTGTGGAACGAGGTCAAGGACCGGCTGAACCGTCCCGGTTCGGGCCTCTCCGGCGGGCAGCAGCAGCGGCTGTGCATCGCCCGGGCCATCGCCGTCGAACCGCAGGTGCTGCTGATGGACGAGCCCTGCTCGGCGCTCGACCCGATCTCCACCCTCGCGATCGAGGACCTGATCGGCGAGCTGAAGTCGCGCTTCACCATCGTGATCGTGACGCACAACATGCAGCAGGCGGCGCGCGTTTCCGACCGCACCGCCTTCTTCAACCTCGCCGAGGTGGGCGCCCCCGGGAAGCTCGTCGAGATCGACGACACGGAGCGCATCTTCTCCAACCCGACCGTCCAGGCCACCGAGGACTACATCTCCGGCCGCTTCGGCTGATCCGGCCGGGCTGGTTCCGGCCGGCTCCGGCTGGTGCCTTCCAGCCGGTTCGGGCGGTCGCTCCCCGGCCGCTGCGACTGGCCGGCCCGGCCACAGCCGCTCGTCCCACCCGGTCCCGCCGGTCCGGATGGGTCACCGACCGCCCGCGGTGCTGCATGGCGGTGCCACCGCGGGCCCCTCCGCCCCCGCCCCCGTCCCTTCCCGCTCTGCGGGGAGACGCGGGGGCGGGGGCGGCGCACTCCCCGACGACCGGTGCCGGGCCAGGCGCGGCGCGCAGGTGCCCAGGCTCGGGCCTCGGGGTCGGACGCTACCGTGAGCCGTCAGCCGTCAGCCGTCAGCCGTCAGCCGAAGACGAGTTTGATCGCCCAGTAGATCACCGCCGCCGAGAAGGCGGCGGCCGGCATGGTGATGAACCAGCCGAGGATGATGTTCTTCGCGACTCCCCAGCGCACCGCGCTGACCCGCTTGGTGGCGCCGACACCCATGATCGCCGAAGTGATCACGTGGGTGGTCGAGATGGGCGCGTGGAACATGAAGGACGCGGAGTACATCACGGAGGCCGCGGTGGTCTCGGCCGCGAAACCCTGCGGCGGGTCGAGTTCGATGATCCGCCGGCCCAGGGTCCGCATGATGCGCCACCCGCCCGCGTAGGTGCCCAGCGACAGCATGGCGGCGCTGGCGAACTTGACCCAGATCGGGATCTCGTTGTGCTGCTGCACATCGGCGATGGTGAGCGCCATGACGACCACGCCCATGGTCTTCTGCGCGTCCTGGAGGCCGTGTCCGAGCGCCATCCCGGCCGCCGAGACGGTCTGCGCGATGCGGAATCCCCGCTTGGCCCGGTGCGGGTTCGCCCTGCGGAACATCCACATGATGGCGCACATCACCAGATAGCCGACGAGCAGACCGACCAGCGGCGAGAGGAACATCGGGACGACGATCTTCCCGAAGACCCCCCACCAGTGCACCGCGATGCTGCCGGCCAGCGCCGCGCCCACCAGACCGCCGAAGAGAGCGTGGCTGGAGGACGAGGGCAGTCCGTAATACCAGGTGATGAGGTTCCAGACGATGGCACCGACCAGGCCGGCGAACAGGATGGCCATGCCGCTGTCGCCGTGCGGGGTCTCGATCAGCCCCTCGCTCACGGTCTTGGCGACGCCGCTGCCGAGGAAGGCGCCCGCGAGGTTCATCACCGCAGCCATGGCCAGGGCAGCACGCGGGGTCAGCGCCCGGGTGGAGACCGACGTCGCGATGGCGTTCGCGGAGTCGTGGAAGCCGTTCGTATACGTGAAAAAGAGCGCGACACCGACGGTCACGATCAGCGCGAAGGTGTCCACGGAACGTCAGGACTCCTTGACCGTGATGGTCTCGACGGTGTTGGCCACGTGCTCGAACGCGTCGGCGGCCTCCTCCAGCACGTCCACGACCTGCTTGAGCTTCATGACCTCGATGGCGTCGTACTTGCCGTTGAACAGATGGGCCAGCAGCTTGCGGTGGATCTGGTCGGCCTGGTTCTCCAGCCGATTGACCTCGATCCAGTACTCGGTGAGGTTGTCCATCGTCCGCAGGTTCGGCATGGCCTCGGCGGTCAGCTCGGCGGCCCGCGACAGCACCTCGATCTGCTGCTCGACCCCCTTGGGGAGCTCTTCGATCTGGTAGAGGACGACGAGGTCGACGGCCTCCTCCATGAAGTCCATGATGTCGTCGAGGGAGGACGCCAGGTTGTAGATGTCCTCGCGGTCGAACGGCGTGATGAAGGAGGAGTTGAGCTGGTGGAAGATCGCGTGCGTCGCGTCGTCCCCCGCGTGCTCCGCCGCGCGCATCCGTTCAGCGATCTCGGTGCGCGCGGAGGATTCAGCGCCGAGCAGTTCCATGAGGAGCTTGGAGCCGGTCACGATGTTGTCCGCGGAGGCCGCGAACATGTCGTAGAAGCTCGTCTCCCTGGGGGTCAGACGAAAGCGCACTGGGGGTCCTCGGGGTGCATCGATGACGGTCTCGTTGATGCTAGGCGCATCATCCGGCCACGGCGAACCGGCGTCCCCAGTGTCACCCATGGAGACTCGCGCTCCGAACCGGGCTCCGAGAAGTCCGGTATCATATACCCGTCAGGGGTATCAAGGCCCCGGTATTACGGGCCCGACCGCCCCTCACCACCCACCTGGGAGGACCGCATGACGTCGCCGCAGAGCACACCGGACACAGCGGAGACCGTGACGCCGAACACGGACCCGGCCGGTCCGGCGGGCTCCGACGCCGCGACGACAGCCCCCGGGACCGTGGCCCAGGCCACCTCGCAGTGCTGCTCGGCCCACGCGGCCACCGGCGAGCACGGCTACACCAAGCACAAGGAAGCCCACGTCAAGCGGCTGCGCCGGATCGAGGGCCAGATCCGCGGCCTGCAGCGCATGGTGGACGAGGACGTCTACTGCATCGACATACTCACCCAGGTCTCCGCATCCACCAAGGCCCTGCAGTCCTTCGCGCTCCAGCTCCTCGAGGAGCACCTGCGGCACTGCGTCGCCCACGCCGCGCTGGACGGCGGCGCCGAGATGGACGCCAAGGTCGAGGAGGCCACCGCCGCCATCGCCCGCCTGCTGCGCACCTGAGCAACCACCGTCCCCGCCGTCGGCCGTCCCCGCATGGCCGCCTGCCCCAGGCCGCCCGCGCCGGCGAGGAGCCGTCGGGGGAACCGCGGGAGACCACGGAGCGCCGGCGGACAGGGAATCTGCGATCCGGTCCCGGAGTTCCCCGCGGGCCGGCTCGGAGCAGCCGGGGCCGAATGCTGCGGCCCCGACACCCGAACCGCTCCCTCAGCGGGCGGACGCCTCCGTCAGCAGGCGGACGAGCGGGGCACCTCATCGAACCCGTCCGCCGCGCGCCGCAGCACCTCGTCGATCCGGGCCGCGCTCAGCGGCCCCTCAGCGGCGGACGCGGCGATCATCAGTTCGCCGCACAGCTCGATCTCGGCGAGAGCCACGTGGTCCTGCATCAGCGAACGCCGTCGGCAGCGGCCCCCACGGCCGTCGCCCCTGCCGTCACGCTTCGGTACGGGCACACGTATCACCTCCCGTGCTGCACGGATCCACCGGGCGGAGCGCCGCGGCCGGGCCTCGGCCCAGCCCCCCAGCCTAGGGAGGCGGCCGCCCGGGCGCATGGCACTTCCGAATCATTTACCGGTACGGCATCGCACCCACCGCGTCCGCCGACCGCTACGGCGCGGCGATCCGGCCCGTCCAGATGTCGCCGGGTTCCGGCATCCTGATCCGCACCCGCGTACCGAAGTCGTGCAGTTCCGTCGTCGAGGTGACCGTGTAGTCCGCGTCCGGGGGGCTGTCCGGGCCCGCGCCGAAGTCGAAGCGGTGCCGGACCTTCCGCAGTCGCGCCTGCGCGTCCAGATAGGCGTCGAACGGCACCGAGTGACCGGAGAACCCTTTCTCCGCCGCCCGCAACTGGCGCCGCGCCCGCGAAGGCGCCCCCGCCGCCGCCCGCTCGATGTCGACCAGGCCGCTGTAGTGCCACACCCGGGTGCCGCCCAGCTCGGCCACCCCCTCGTAGGCCACCCGGCGCGCGCCCCGCAGCAGTTGGGCGGCGGTGACCGGATCGGTCGCACCACCCGTCACCAGATTCCCGTCCGGCAGTGCGGTGGTGTCCACCCGCACCCACTTGTCGGCCGGCACCCCCGCGCGGTTGCGCATGTAGAGAGCGCCCGGCGCGATCAGCTCGCGCACCCGCCTGCGCTCCCCCGGCAGCGCCCCGTCCGTACCGGGCGGCAGGGTGACCCGGAGCCGCCCGGTACGGGCAGCCAGATCGAACGCGCCGCTGCCCTCGATGGTGACCCGGGTATGGCCGCTGACCATCTCCATCGCCGTCCGCACCCGCGCCGTCCCCGCGCGAGCCAGCTCGTCGGCCGCAGCCGCCACGGCGGCACGGCCGGGCCGTGCGGGCCCGGCAGCGGGCGGCCCGGCGGTCACCACCGCTCCCTCGCCCGAGCACCCGGCCGACAGGAGCAGCACCGCCCCGAGCGCCGTCACCGCGAGCGGGGCGGACGCCCTGCCCCCTCGGATGTGCCGACGCACTGCCATCTAGCCGACCCCTCGCTCCCGGTCGCCGCCGTACCGGTTTCCCGGGCCGGTCCGGATCCGACCGTTCAACGAGCCCCCTGGGAAGCCCGTCACGGTCCGCGTACGGTGGTCACGTGCGAGAGCTAGCTCCCGAACACCAGCCGGACCCGGCCCATCCGACGGCGGCCGCGGCGCCGCACGGCACGTCGCTCACGGAACGGGGCTCCTTCTGCTCCGCCGCGTGCGCCTGCGGCTGGCGCGGACCCGCCCGCCGGGCCCGCGACCGCGCCCGGGAGGACAGCCACGCGCATCTGCGGGACCAGGGCGCCTCCGACACGGCAGTGCCCCCGCCGGACGGTGCGGCGGGGGCACTGTAGGAGCTTCGTTCCCGGGGCCAGGTTCCAGGGCCCGGCCCTCGGCGGTACGGGCGGCCCGGGACGGTGTCAGGACCGCTTCACCGGACGCAGGACCGCAGGACCGCAGGGCCGCTTCAGGCGGCCAGGTCACGGTCCCCGGTACGGCGCGGCTCCTCACGGCTGCGGCGGCGGCCCACCGCCCGGCTGCCCGCGGCACCCACCGCGGCAGCAGCGGCACCCGCCCACAGCAGCGTCTCCAGGCGCGAGTTCCGGGCCGCGCCCCGCACCACCGGGGTCAGGGCCCACATCGCGACGGGGGCGAGGAGCAGCGCCACGGCGGTGCCCAGGGCGAGTCCGCCGATGACGTCGGTGGGGTAGTGCACTCCCATGTAGACGCGGCAGAAACCCTCCAGGAGGGCCAGCGCGATCGCGACGAGACCGGGCTTGCGCTGGACCATGAAGAGGCCGACGGCGATGGCCATGGTGAGCGTGGCGTGGTCGCTCACGAAGGAGAAGTCCGTCTTGCCCGCGACGAGGGGCTCCACGCTCTTGTGCTCCAGGAAGGGTCTCGGCCGCTCCACCAGGCCACGGATGGGGATGTTGAGCGCGAGCGCGATCAGCGCCGCCACCGGGGACCAGATGAGTCCGGCGAAGCCGCCGAGTGCCTCCTCCCTGCTCTCCCGCTTGCGCGTCACGCCCCACCAGGCCCACAGGGCCAGTACGACGAGTCCAGCGGCGATGCCGTACTCCCCGATGTACTCCATGACCCGGTCGGCCCAGGCGGGTGCGTCCTTGGCCAGCCCGTTGATCTCGTAGAGCAGTTCGACATCAGGGTTGTCCCAGAGTGCCATCGTGGTGCGGCCCCTCACTTCGGCTGTGTGCTCGTCGCTGGATCTGCGCTGACGACCCCCCGTGGTCGCGGTGCGGAAGTCCCATTCCGTGGAGAAAAACGCGCTGCGTCAGGTGAACCGTTCCGTTCTTACCGAACGATCACCAGGACGTTACCCAAGGGTGACCCATATACGCAGCTCAGGGCCTGTGCCTCACGGATTGTTGACGTAATCCGTGCGCTGCGCACACACGTCCATCGGGACCGCGCCCACCCGAGGTCACCCGGCGCTCGGCCGGGTCGCCCCGAAGTAGTCAGGAGTGTCGATGGGGTCGTAGCGAATCTTGGCCCCCGTATAGGGAGCGTTGATCATCTTGCCACCCCCGACATAGATGCCCACATGGTGGATGGAGCGGGAGTTGGTCAGGTCGGAGGCGAAGAACACCAGGTCCCCGGGGAGGAGTTCACCGCGCTTGGGGTGCGGACCGGCGTCGTACTGGTCGTTGGCCACCCGCGGCAGTTCGACACCCACCTTCGCGTACGCCGCCTTCGTCAGACCGGAGCAGTCGAACCGGCCGCCCTGCGCCGCCGTACCGTTGCCGCCCCACAGATACGGGGTGCCCAGCTTGCTCTGCGCGAAGCTGATCGCTCCCGCACCCTGCTTGGTGGGGCTGAGCCGACCGGTGGGTGCGGCGAAACTCTGCTCCATCCTGCGGATGGTGGCCACGTAGTTCTTCGTCTCGCTGTAGGGAGGCACCCCGCCGTACTTGATCACCGCGTACGGACCCGCGTTGTACGCGGCCAGCATGTTGTCCGTGGCGTTTCCGGCCACGTCCTTGACGTTCGAGGCGAGCTTGCAGTCATAGTTCGCCGCCGACGGGATGGCGTCCTCCGGATCGTGCACATCCCGCTTGCCGTCCCCGTTGGCGTCCAGCCCGTGCGTCGCCCAGGTGGCCGGGATGAACTGGGCTATCCCCTGCGCCTTCGCCGGGCTCTGCGCATCGGGGTTGAACCCGCTCTCCTGCTTGAGCTGCGCGGCCAGCAGCGCCGGGTTGAGCGCCGGGCACTTGTTGCCCCACTTCTGGATGAGCTCCGCGTAGGCGGCCGGCACGGCCCCCTTGGCGAGGGAGACGGCGCCACCCCCGGCCAGCAGGCTCGCCGAGGCCGCGTAGGTACCCACCACCAGCAGCGCGACGAACAGGGACAACAGCCCCCCTCCACCACCGACCGCCAGCAGCAGTGCTCTTCTACGGCGCACTCCCCAAACCTCCCCCACAGGCAACCAGTTCGCTCACGCCGACCAACCGTCTCCATCATTCCAGGCCGATCCCCCGAGCGGAACGGCGGACAGCGGGCGCGGAGGCGGACCGCGGCCGCAGCCCCACCCCGCCCCCGTCCCATCAGGGGCGCACAGAGGCACACCTGTGCGCCCGCTGCCCCACGGCCCGCCGCCGTGCTCGTGGCACGTAGCCCGTAGCCCGTAGCCCGTGGAGCAGGGCCTCCCGGCCCGGAACGGCCCGCACCACGCCACCGGCCACCCGGTGCGGCCCCGATCCGGGACCAGTTCGGGCAAGCGGGACGCTCCGGCTGTCACCGGGCCGTGGCACAATCCGTCAGAGACAAACCTTGAAACTAGGCGGTGAGTTCACCATGTTCCTGGCGGCCGACAAAGGCGATATCACCACCATCATCGGCGGGATCGCCCCGGACTGGGGCCCGTTCGGCTCGCTGGGCCACGAGGCCAGGGTGATGATCGAGGTCATCATGGCGGTGGCCATCCTGCTCTGCCTCGGCATCGCCATCTGGGGCGCGGCCAAGCAGCGGATCGGCGCCACGGCGCTCCGCGACACCTTCAGCGCCGAACAGGGCAAGGGCCTGATCGTCGCCGGCCTCACCGGCGTCTTCATCATCGGCTCGCTCGGCACCCTGTTCACCATCGTCTACGGCATGGCGGTCTGAGAGCCGAGCACAGCGGAGCACACGGAAACCGCTCCGCCCCGACACATCGGCGCCCCCGTGCGCCCGCACACCCGCGCCCGCACACGAGGAGCTCCATGGACATCGTGAACCCCGCCCTCGACGACTACCTACTGGCCCACTGCACGCCGGCCGACGACATCCTGCGCGACCTCGTCGAGGAGACCCACGCGCGAGTGCCGGACTACCCCACCATGCAGATCACGCACGACGAGGGCGAATTCCTCACCATGCTCGTGCGACTCACCGGCGCCAGGACCGCGGTCGAGATCGGCGTGTTCACCGGATACTCCTCCCTCTGCATCGCCCGCGGCCTGCCCGCCGACGGCCGGCTGATCGCCTGCGACGTCTCCGAGGAGTGGACGTCCATCGCCCGCCGCTACTGGGAGCGCGCCGGCCTCGCCGACCGCATCGAACTGCACCTCGCCCCGGCCGCCGACACCCTGGCCGACCTGCCCCAGGAGCCGTTCGTGGACTTCGCGTTCATCGACGCGGACAAGGTCGGCTACCCGGCGTACTACGAGGCGCTGGTGCCCCTGCTGCGCCCCGGTGGGCTGATCGTGCTGGACAACGTGCTGCGCGGCGGCAGGGTCGTCGACCCCGCCGCCCAGGACGACGCGGACCTGGCCATCCGCCGGATCAACGACACCATCACCGCGGACGCCCGCATGGAGTCCGTCATGCTCCCCCTCCGCGACGGCGTCACCCTGGCCCGCAAGCGCGCCTGACGGCACCGAGGCGGCAGCGGCCGGCACGGCGGGTCGGCACGGTCACCGCCCGGCGGACTGCGCACCGGGGGCGCACGGACGCGCGGACGTCCCACACTCCGCACCCGGAACCGCCCCATGAGCGGCCCGGACACGGGCGGCACACCGGCGCGATGTTCGAAATGCTGCTATCCACCTGGCTTGCAGACGGCACATGCGCGGCGCGACCCCGCTACCGTCATCTGAGGAGACAATGCAGTGACGGCAGTTGAGCGACAGAGGTCGAGGGGGCCAGGCCGGCATGAACATCGGCGGCGGCGAGTACGACGCGCGTACCCGCACCAGCGAAGGCGTGCCCGGCGCCCGTGAAGGCGCACGGACAACGACTCGAACACGCCTGCCCGGCGGCGACGGAGGCGGCGGCAACCGCCCGTCCAACCGCCCCGGTCGGAGCCTGGTGACAGTCGTCGCCGTGGTCGTCCTGCTCATCGCCGCCATCGCCTTCGCCAACCGCGGTGGCGGCGGCGAGGGCGGCGGCGGAGGCGGTGCCGCCTCCGACAACAAGAACGACGCCGCAGCCGGCGCCCGCCCCACGGCCCCCTCAGGTGAAAAACCTGTGAAGAATTCCCCCGGCGCCCTCGCCTCCGGCTTCGCCCACGACGATCAGGGAGCGCAGAGCGCCGCGGCGAACTACGCGGTGGCGTTGGGTGGGGAAGAGATGTTCACCTCCGCGTCACGCGACAAACTCGTGGATTCCATCTACGCGCCGAGCGTCGCAGACGCCCGGAAGGCCGACTTCGACAAGACCTACGGCGACCCGGGCTTTCTGCAGAAGGTCGGCCTCGACAAGACAGGCAAAGCCCCTGAGGACACGACGTTCGTAGCACGCACGACTCCGGTGGGCGCCAAGGTGATCGATTTCAGCGACAAGAAGGCCAGAGTCGCGGTCTGGTACTCCGGCCTCTTCGGCTTGGCCGGAGAGGGCTCGAAACGCCCCGTGACCGAGAGTTGGTACACCACCACTTTCGAATTGTCATGGGTGAAGGACGATTGGAAGGTCACGGACTTCAAGCAGAAGGACGGGCCCACACCGATCGGCAAGGACCAAGCGGCATCGTCGGCCGACGAGATGGCCGACGCGGTGAAGGGGTTCGGAGGGTTCACATATGCCCGGTAATCGACGCCGCACGTTCACCGTCGGAGCGGTACTGGCCGGTGTGCAGGCTTCCGCTGTGCTGCTCGCCACTCCGGCGTCTGCCGACCCGGACGACGACTGCATGGGTCCCGCCAACGAATACTGCCGACAGGGCGGTAGTGACAGTGGCGACACCCCGAGCAACCCCCTCGACGACCCCACAGCCGCCACCGACCCGCTCTCCTCCCTTGCCAAAGGCTGCGCCGAAGCCGCGGCGTGGACGGTCGAGAAGCTGGCGAAGCTCGTCGACTCGACGACGAAGGTGGACTTCACGAACACGGAGTTCCTGCGGCAGTACGCCGTGGTGTTCGCCGCGTCGACGATCCTGACGCTGACGCTGTGGCTGCTGGCGGTCGCCAAGCGGGCGGTGCGCGGGGTGCCGTTCACGGAGGCGTTCACCGAGGCGATCGGCTTCCTCTGGTTGACGGTGCTGGCCTCCGCCTTCACTCCGCTGATCCTCTACACGGTGGTCTCGGCGACCGACTCGGTCACCGAGGTCATCGCCTCCGGTACCTCGGACAAGACCGACGCGTTCTTCGGCACCTTCTCCAAGGCGCTCAAGAAGGGCGACGACATCGGCGGCGGGCCGATCATGCTGATCGTCGTCTCCCTGGTGTCGGTGCTGGCGGCGGGCGTGCTGTATCTGGAACTCGTGGTGCGTGCCGCCCTGCTGTACGTCGGCGCGCTGCTGGGCACCGCGGTCTACGCGGGACTGGTCGACAAGAACCTGTGGGGCCATGTCCGCCGCTGGGCGGGCATCATGATCGCTGTCATCCTCGTGAAGCCCGTGATCGTGATCGTGCTCGGTCTCGCGGGCGCGCTGGCCGGCGGCGACGGACCCGATTCGGTCTCGGCGATCGTGTCGGGGCTGGCCATCATCCTGCTGGCCATCTTCGCCAGTGGGATGATCTACCGCTTCGTCCCGGGCTTCGGCGACGATATCGCCGCCCACCGCAACGCCGTGCGCGCCTCCTCCCGGTCCGCCGCAGCCGTGGTGGCCTCGCCCGCCGCGCTCGTCCGGCAGGGCATCAACACCCATGGCGGCCGGGGCGGCGGCCAGAGCGCCCCCGCGACCGCCAACGCGTCCTCCGGCGGGGGCGGCGGCGCCTCCGGCTCCAACGTGTCCGGCGGAGTGGCCGCCCACAGTTCCCGCTCGGGCGGCGGTGAGGAGTCGGCGCCGCGGCAGCAGCCGCCCGCGCCGGCCGCCACCACCCCGCACTCGGCCCGGCCGTCGCGGCAGGGTTCCTCGGAGGCGGGCCGGTCGCCGTCCGGCCCGCCGCACAGCTCGGGAGGTGACCGCTGATGTCGACTCCGTCCCACACGGCAGGTTCGGGCCTGGGCACACCGCGCCGCACCTACATGATCGGCCGGGCCAGGCCCAACGCCATCGTCGGCAAGAACCGCGAAACCGGCGAGATCGGCGTGATCGTCGCCGGTGCTTTCCTCGGCATGATGTGCGGCCTGCTCATCCCTGTCCTCTCGTTCCGTATCCCCGCCCTGGTCGGCTTCCCGGCGCTCGCGCTGGCGGCTGTCTACGTGCCGTACAAGGGCCGTACGTTCTACAGGTGGTTCGAGATCAACCGCTCCTACAAGCGGCTGCTGCGCCGCGGTACGACGTTCCGTTCCGATGCCGCCGAGGCGGGCACGATGCTCGACGGCCGTGAGGTGGAGGTCGGCTCGCCCCCCGGGGTGGGTCGCATCAACTGGCTGTCGGCGCCCTTCGGTCCCGATGAGATCGCCGTGCTGCTGCACGCCGACCGGCGTACGGTGACCGCCGCCATCGAGATCGAGGGGCCGGGCGTCGGGCTGCGCGACAGTGAGGACCAGGAGGCCCTGGTCGAGCGCTTCGGCACTCTGCTGAAGCATGTGGCCAACGGCGACGGCTATGTGACGCGGCTGCAGATGCTGGCCAGGACGCTGCCGGCCGATCCGGACGCGCACGCCAAGGACGTGGCCCAGCGCGGCAACGAGCGGGCCGCCGGATGGCTGCGCTCCTCCTACGATCAGCTGCAGTCCATGGTGTCCACCTCCAGCGAACAGCACCGCGCCTATCTGATCGCGTGCATGCCCTACGGGCGGGAGCTGGCGACCGAGGGCGCCACGATCGCCAAGGCCGCCCGGCGGACCGCGGGACGCAAGCTGACCAGGGACGAGGGGCTGGCCATCGTGATGGCCCGCGAGCTGACCGACATCTGCGCCCGTCTCGCCGAGGCGGACATCCGGGTCCGGCAGCCGCTGGGGCAGGCCCGGCTCGCCTCGCTGATCCACTCGATGTACGACCCGGACCATCCCATCGATCACATCCAGGCCATGTCCAAGCGCAACGCCTGGCCGGCCGAGCTGGACGCCGTCGCGCCGACGTACCTGCTGGCCAAGACCCGCGAGTCGAGCACCCGCGAGCCCTGGTGCCACGCGACGGCGTGGGTCAAGGAGTGGCCGATGACCCCGGTGGGGGTCAACTTCCTGGCCCCGCTGCTGGTACACACCCCGGATGTGATCCGCACGGTCGCCGTGGTGATGGATCTGGAGCCGACCGAACTGGCCATCGAGCGGATGCTGACCGAGAAGACGAACGACGACGCGGAGGCCAGCCGCTCGGCGAAAATGAACCGCACGGTCGACCCGCGCGACATCGCCGCGCACGGCCGCGTCGACCAACGCGGCGAGGACCTGGCCTCGGGTGCGGCAGGGGTCAACCTCGTGGGGTATCTGACGGTCTCCTCCCGTTCGCCGGAAGCACTGGCGCGGGACAAGCGCACGATCCGCGCCTCAGCGGGCAAGAGCTATCTGAAGCTGGAATGGTGCGACAGGGAACACCACCGGGCCTTCGTCAACACCCTTCCCTTCGCCACCGGCATCCGGCGCTGAGGAGGGGTCCCGTGCTTCTTCCCGTCCGCCTCGGCGCCGCCGCCCCACCGCTCCGCACCCGCACCACCGTCCGCCCGCCCCGCTCCCGCACCGTCGACCGACCGCTCCACCCCCGCACCGCCGCTCCAGGCCGGAGGTAGCCAGCATGGCCGCGCTCGATCCCCTGTCCGCCCTCACCGAAGCGTTCACCAGCTTCCTGTTCGGCAAGACGGAGACGACCCGCCTGCCCGTCCGCACGTCCACGGGCCAGGCGCAGGCCGTCTACCTGCCGACGGCCGCACCCGGGCTGGGCGACTCCGGTGTCATCATCGGCCGCGAGGTCTACAGCGGGAAGGGCTACATCTACGACCCCTTCCAGCTGTACGGGCAGCAACTGCCCGCACCGCACTGGCTGGTGCTGGGCGAGTCCGGGAACGGCAAGTCGGCGCTGGAGAAGACGTACGTGCTGCGCCAGTTGCGCTTCCGCGACCGTCAGGTGGTCGTCCTCGACGCGCAGGGCGAGGACGGCGTCGGCGAGTGGAACCTGATCGCCGAGGAGATGGGCATAACCCCGATCCGCCTCGACCCCACCGCGGCGCTGGACCAGGGAATCCGGCTCAACCCGCTGGACCCGGCCATCACCACCACGGGCCAACTCGCACTGCTGCGCACCATCATCGAGGTCGCGTTGGGGCACGGTCTCGACGAGCGTTCCGGATTCGCGCTCAAGGTCGCGCACTCCTATGTCAACTCCACCATCACCGACCGGCAGCCGCAGCTCACCGACATCGTCGAGCAACTGCGCCACCCCAAGCCGGAGTCGGCGGAGGCGATGAACGTCGCCCTGGACGATGTCCGCGACTGGGGTCTGGACGTGGCGCTCGTCCTCGACCGGCTGGTCGACGGCGACCTGCGCGGGATGTTCGACGGCCCGACGACGGTCGGAATCGACCTGGACGCGCCGCTGATCGTCTTCGACCTCTCACACATCGACCGCAACTCCATCGCCATGCCCATCCTGATGGCCATCGTCGGAGTCTGGCTCGAACACACCTGGATCCGCCCCGACCGGCGCAAGCGGATCTTCCTGGTGGAAGAGGCCTGGCACATCATCAACAGCCCGTTCGTCGCCCAGCTCTTCCAGCGCCTGCTGAAGTTCGGCCGCCGACTGGGCCTCTCCTTCGTCGCTGTCGTCCACCATCTCTCGGACGTGGTCGACGGCGCGGCCGCCCGGGAGGCGGCCGCCATCCTCAAGATGGCTTCCACGAGGACGATCTACGCCCAGAAGGCGGACGAGGCACGGGCCACCGGCAAGGTCCTGGGGCTTCCCCGCTGGGCGGTGGAGATCATCCCCACCCTGTCGCCCGGCATCGCCGTCTGGGACGTCAACGGCAACGTCCAGGTCGTCAAACATCTGGTGACCGAGGCGGAACGCCCCCTCGTCTTCACCGACCGCGCCATGACGGAGAGCGCCGTGGAGGTCGAGCGGACGGAGGGCCCCTCGTTCGAGACCGCGCTGGAAGCCGACCTGGAGGCGGAGACCGAGGCCCGGGCCTTGGCCATGGAACGCGCACCCTCCGGGCGGGCGGCGCCCGGCTCGGGAGTCGCCTGAACGGTGCCGGCGCGGGTGCCGTGCGCACCCGACCGGACGGCACCGCCCGACGGTGCCCCGGCGCGGTACGGCCGCGCAGGGGATCTTGCCGCAACCGACCGGCCCCGCTTGAATATCGGTACCGATGCCATACGACGACGATCGTGAACGTCACCGCCGCCTCCCGGACGGCCACTCGGCCCCGGGCCCGGACCACGTACCCCACCGCCCGCGCCGCGCCCCCGGTGGGGGCGGAGGCATCCCCGACGGCCTTCTGCTGGGCGCTCTGGGCTTCCTGCTGGGCCTCACCGTGTTCGTGTGGACGGCGACCGGGCTCGCCGGGCTGCTCGCCCACGGCGCATGGCCGGACGGCGTCACCTTCGCCAGGACGCCCCTGGCCGTACACCGACTGGTCACCGAACCGCACGACCTCGCGGGCGCCTGGCCCGCGACTCCGGGCGGCCAACTCTCCGGCTACGGCCTGTTCTGGGGCCTCTTCATCAGCCAGCTCCTGGTGCTGATGGTGCTCACCGTCTTTGTCATGGGGACCGTCGCCCGGGCCCGCGCCGTGCGCAGAGCCCGGCGTCTCCGGGACGACCGCCGCCGCGCCGGATCCGAGGCAGCCGCGCCGCCCGGTGCCCCGACGGCGCCCGAGGCCCCGGCCTCGCCCGGGGCGGCTGAGCGAAGGCCTCCGGAGGCCGCCGCGGGGCATCCAGGAGCCGCAGCCCCCGCCCCGCACCGTCCAGGGCCGCTGGAGCACTCGAACCCGGCACCCGGAGTTCCGAGTTCCGCCCCGGGGTCGGCCTCCGATGCCGGGCCGACTGCGGGCTCCTGGCCGGCAGAGCGGTCTCAACCTCCCGGAGAACCCACCGCACCGACCGCCGACCGTACGACGACCTCGGCAGAGCCCCCCGCCCCCGCGGTGTTCTCCGCTCCCGTGCCGCCGGCGATCCCCTCGCAAGGGGACCGCCGGGGCCCGGGGAGCCCCGACAGCGTGCTCCCGGCCCCCGGCGGCACGGCAGCCGCCGACGATCCGGTGGCGCGGATCCTTGAGGCCCCCGGCGCCGTACTCGTCAGCGCGGGTACCCCCGAGTTGTGGAACGCCACCAGAACGGCACGCGCCAAACTCGGCCCGGTCCACGTCTTCGACCCGACGCATGCGTGCGACACACCCGACCGTCTGCGCTGGTCCCCACACCACGGCTGCGCCGACCGCGCCACGGCTGCCTCCCGCGCCACCGCACTGCTGGCTCCGCTGCGGTCCCCGCGCCCGATCGACGCCACCATCCACACGACCGCGGAGACCCTGCTGCGCTGCTGGCTGCATGCTGCGGCTCTGGAGAAGCGGTCCTTCCGCGAAGTACACCGCTGGGCGCTGGCGACCGGTCAAACGGCGGACGCCGTCCGCGTTCTGCGCTCCCACCCCCGCGCCGCCTCGGGCACAGCGGGGGAGTTGGAGTCCGCGCTCGCCGGCCATCCGCAACTGCGCGCCGACGCACTGGCCCTGATCCGCCGTGCGCTGTCACCGCTCGGGCAACTGCATGTCCGCAACGCGTGCTCGGCCGAACGAGCCGATCGCCTCGCGTTGGAATCCTTCGTCGCCGAAGCGGGCACGCTGTATGTAGTGGGCGAGGATCCGGACGTCCTTCCGATCCTCAACGCTCTCACCCAGAGCGTGGTCGAGCACGGCCGCCGCATGGCCGCACGGTCATCTGACGGTCGGCTCGACCCACCACTGACCTCGGTCCTGGAACTGCCGACGACCCTCTCCTGAGGGCCGGACGCGGGCCTCGCGCCGGACACGGGCCTCGGGTCGCCCAGGCGTCCAGTGCCTCACTGCCGGCGGCGTCATGCCCGCGGTCAGGTCCGCTGCCCGGATTGAGGACGGCACAGGTGGCACAGTCAGTCTCGGCAGCACTTGTCGCCCTCCACAGTCCATTGACCTCACGGGCGAACAGCACGGTCCCGGCAACGCGTTCCGAACGTGAGAAAGCCCCGTCGGATGTCTCCGACGGGGCTTTCCCCACAATGAGTTCGGCGGCGTCCTACTCTCCCACACGCTCCCGCATGCAGTACCATCGGCGCTGAAAGGCTTAGCTTCCGGGTTCGGAATGTGACCGGGCGTTTCCCTCACGCTATGACCACCGAAACACGGTGAAACACACAACCAGCAGCACAACACCCACCCGACAACACGGGGATGGTGCTTGCACGGTTGTTGTCTCAGAACCGACACAGTGGACGCGAGCCTCTATGGACAAGCCCTCGGCCTATTAGTACCGGTCACCTCCACACGTTACCGTGCTTCCAGATCCGGCCTATCAACCCCGTCATCTCCAGGGAGCCTTAACCCCTCAAAGGGGGTGGGAGTCCTCATCTCGAAGCAGGCTTCCCGCTTAGATGCTTTCAGCGGTTATCCTTCCCGAACGTAGCCAACCAGCCATGCCCTTGGCAGAACAACTGGCACACCAGAGGTCCGTCCGTCCCGGTCCTCTCGTACTAGGGACAGCCCTTCTCAAGACTCCTACGCGCGCAGCGGATAGGGACCGAACTGTCTCACGACGTTCTAAACCCAGCTCGCGTACCGCTTTAATGGGCGAACAGCCCAACCCTTGGGACCGACTCCAGCCCCAGGATGCGACGAGCCGACATCGAGGTGCCAAACCATCCCGTCGATATGGACTCTTGGGGAAGATCAGCCTGTTATCCCCGGGGTACCTTTTATCCGTTGAGCGACGGCGCTTCCACAAGCCACCGCCGGATCACTAGTCCCGACTTTCGTCCCTGCTCGACCCGTCAGTCTCACAGTCAAGCTCCCTTGTGCACTTACACTCACCACCTGATGACCAACCAGGCTGAGGGAACCTTTGGGCGCCTCCGTTACTCTTTAGGAGGCAACCGCCCCAGTTAAACTACCCACCAGACACTGTCCCCGATCCGGATCACGGACCCAGGTTAGACATCCAGCACGACCAGAGTGGTATTTCAACAACGACTCCACGAACACTGGCGTGTCCGTATCACAGTCTCCCACCTATCCTACACAAGCCGAACCGAACACCAATATCAAGCTGTAGTAAAGGTCCCGGGGTCTTTCCGTCCTGCTGCGCGAAACGAGCATCTTTACTCGTAGTGCAATTTCACCGGGCCTATGGTTGAGACAGTCAAGAAGTCGTTACGCCATTCGTGCAGGTCGGAACTTACCCGACAAGGAATTTCGCTACCTTAGGATGGTTATAGTTACCACCGCCGTTTACTGGCGCTTAAGTTCTCAGCTTCACCACACCGAAATGTGACTAACCGGTCCCCTTAACGTTCCAGCACCGGGCAGGCGTCAGTCCGTATACCTCGCCTTACGGCTTCGCACGGACCTGTGTTTTTAGTAAACAGTCGCTTCTCGCTGGTCTCTGCGGCCACACCCAGCTCAGACAGCACGTGCCCTCACCAGACATGGCCCCCCTTCTCCCGAAGTTACGGGGGCATTTTGCCGAGTTCCTTAACCATAGTTCACCCGAACGCCTCGGTATTCTCTACCAGACCACCTGAGTCGGTTTAGGGTACGGGCCGCCACACAACTCGCTAGAGGCTTTTCTCGACAGCACAGGATCATCCACTTCACCACAAACGGCTCGGCATCAGGTCTCACCCCTGTAACGAGGAACGGATTTCCCTACTCCTCGGGCTACACCCTTACCCCGGGACAACCATCGCCCGGGCTGGACTACCTCACTGCGTCACCCCATCACTCACCTACTACAAGCTCGGACCGTCGGCTCCACCACACCCGGACTCCGAAGAGACCAGGAGGCTTCACGGACTTAGCATCACCTGATTCGATGTCTGACGCTGCATAGCGGGTACCGGAATATCAACCGGTTCTCCATCGACTACGCCTGTCGGCCTCGCCTTAGGTCCCGACTTACCCTGGGCAGATCAGCTTGACCCAGGAACCCTTAGTCAATCGGCGCACACGTTTCCCACGCATGTATCGCTACTCATGCCTGCATTCTCACTCGTGAACCGTCCACAACTCGCTTCCACGGCTGCTTCACCCGGCACACGACGCTCCCCTACCCACCCCAACAGGCGTTAGCCCTCATGTTGGAGTGACACGACTTCGGCGGTGTACTTGAGCCCCGCTACATTATCGGCGCGGAATCACTTGACCAGTGAGCTATTACGCACTCTTTCAAGGATGGCTGCTTCTAAGCCAACCTCCTGGTTGTCTCTGCGACTCCACATCCTTTCCCACTTAGCACACGCTTAGGGGCCTTAGTCGATGCTCTGGGCTGTTTCCCTCTCGACCATGGAGCTTATCCCCCACAGTCTCACTGCCGCGCTCTCACTTACCGGCATTCGGAGTTTGGCTAAGGTCAGTAACCCGGTAGGGCCCATCGCCTATCCAGTGCTCTACCTCCGGCAAGAAACACACGACGCTGCACCTAAATGCATTTCGGGGAGAACCAGCTATCACGGAGTTTGATTGGCCTTTCACCCCTAACCACAGGTCATCCCCCAGGTTTTCAACCCTGGTGGGTTCGGGCCTCCACACGGTCTTACCCGCGCTTCACCCTGCCCATGGCTAGATCACTCCGCTTCGGGTCTTGAACACGCTACTCAAACGCCCTCTTCGGACTCGCTTTCGCTACGGCTCCCCCACACGGGTTAACCTCGCAACATGCCGCAAACTCGCAGGCTCATTCTTCAAAAGGCACGCAGTCACGACGTTACGTGCAAGCACGCAACGCGACGCTCCCACGGCTTGTAGGCACACGGTTTCAGGTACTCTTTCACTCCGCTCCCGCGGTACTTTTCACCATTCCCTCACGGTACTATCCGCTATCGGTCACCAGGGAATATTTAGGCTTGACGGGTGGTCCCGCCAGATTCACACAGGATTTCTCGGGCCCCATGCTACTTGGGAGTCCCACAAACAAGTCGCTGGCATTTCAGCTACGGGGGTCTTACCCTCTACGCCGGGCCTTTCGCATGCCCTTCGCCTACACCAACAATTTTTCACTCGTCCAACAGCCGGCAGACCATTGAAGTGAGATCCCACAACCCCGCATGCGCAACCCCTGCCGGGTCTCACACACATACGGTTTAGCCTCCTCCGGTTTCGCTCACCACTACTCCCGGAATCACGGTTGTTTTCTCTTCCTACGGGTACTGAGATGTTTCACTTCCCCGCGTTCCCTCCACACCGCCTATACATTCAGCGGCAGGTGACAGCCCATGACGACTGCCGGGTTCCCCCATTCGGACACCCCCGGATCACAGCTCGGTTGACAGCTCCCCGGGGCCTATCGCGGCCTCCCACGTCCTTCATCGGTTCCTGGTGCCAAGGCATCCACCGTGCGCCCTTAAAAACTTGGCCACAGATGCTCGCGTCCACTGTGCAGTTCTCAAACAACAACCAGCCACCCACCACCCAGAGCACAACACCCTGGTTCACTGGGACCGGCCTCGAGCAACACAACCCAACGGCCGTGCCCTCAGACACCCAACA